>CAYRGX010000001.1:0-100925 GCA_964423905.1 uncultured Leptospirales bacterium
AGTAATGCAGCATAAAATTCAATTCAAGCGACATCTATGTTGACATATTCCGTGATTTGCCACAAGCACGAGGGGAACATGAACGCGTTCAGCCGCATGATACAGTATCTCTTTCACAACGACCGGACATGAATCCGCATCCACAAGGATACGCATCAAACGCCTCCCTTAAGCTCTTCTATCCATGATCGTAGGGCTTTCCTGACTTCCCGGTCGATGATGGAAAATATACGATGAACAGTGTCATGTGAAGCGGCAGGGGAATGCCCCGCGACCTTGATAACGTTCATGTTCAACTCATCATATAATGAAAATAATTCCCGATATAATGATGCGTTCTGTATCTCATTTTTTGTTGTCTTGCTAATAAAATCCTTATTCTCCAGTCCGGACCTTCTTCGCGATAAATCCGCGACGCATTGGGAATCCGTGTACACCAACAATTCCCCATGGCGGGAATCGGTTAAGGCGTTTCGATAATCCTCGAGCGCCCAAAGAATCGTCCGAATTTCCATTTGAGTTGAACCGGCGCCTGTACATCTGCGCAACTTCAGGCGTCCGATTAAATCTGCCTTATTAATACTGCTTGGACCGGCTTCCAGGAGCGCGGCAGGTAAAAAAAGATAACCCCCGACGCCGCGCTTAAGCTGCGTATTAACGCTTGCATCCGTGAAAAGAATATCACCGCTTACCAAAGAGTTTTCTTCCTTACCCCATTTCAATTGTATCCGTGGATGTAAACCGCATCAAATAATTCTATCATATTATAGAGATGTCAAATATATCTTAGATTTTCAGTGATCCCCCTCTTCTGTCATTCCTTTAATGTTTTCAGGTCTTGTGATATGAGAGGCTGGAATAATCCTCTTTCTTCCACGAACTGGTCAATGAGTATGTCAGCTTGTTGGTGTCGGAGAGATTTTTAAAAGTCAATAGAACTGCAATAAAAAAGTGTAAAGATAACGTGATTCCCAAAAACCCAAAATTACTCATATTACAGCGATCGGTTCCTGGAATTTCTTCGAATAGACGGCAAACAAAGAAGATGATTTAAAATTCATCTTCCAATTTTAATATTAAGGATAGGCAATATGCGCCCGTATATTTCAATTTTCAAAAGAGAGAATCCTAGCATTCGCAAGAATAGAGTACCGATGTATCACAAACAACGTGAAAGTATGAATAGAAAACCAATCATGCCACCGAGATATGTTCCACTCAGGGAACGTCTCAACGAACATATAGAAGATAAGCCTGCTACTCCTATTGTTCAAAATATTTTCGTGTTCAACATTAACGTTGAAAACATTGAGGAAGTCCTTCCCGGCATTCTGAGGTGTATCAAACTAGGAACTCTTTAACAAAAACATGAACTAAGATTTCAGTCAATTCCAATATGACTGAAATCTTAGCCCTTTTAATTTCTCATTGTGAGTATAAGTCTGGAACATTGACTAATAGCTTTTTTATTTATCATTTTTTAAATATTACTAATAATAAAAACTATTGGGGAGGATAGCACTATGAAGGGGATGAGTATTGATGATAAAACCTTAATTCGATTCTTTTTAAATCAAAGAAAAGCTTTATGGCCGAGATGCAGGGTAAAATGAAACCTGAATAAATTGATTAAGCCATAAATATGTATTTTTTACCAAAAAGAAAAAAGCTTACCGATCAGGAAAAAGAGGAACGTAAGCAGTGTATTTTAAACCAGATTAAACGAGTAAATAGGGAATTTAGCAAAAGTAAAAGTACCATTAAAGGAAGCCAAAAATCCCAAAACCAAGTTGACCTGCTAGTACGAGAGTCATCGTTTTCAAAGAACAGGAAAGAAAAACTCAAATATTTATATTAAAACTTATTCGCTGGCGAAAATATTTCGAGGATCTTACCTACGAACAACTTAGGGCCATGGCGGGAATATATTGGGATGTCTCTGTGCATGCCTTTGATGGACTCACACCCCTGCCCTCATCTCTCTTAGGTCGCTGGGTATCTGGTGATGTCCCAGCAAGAAAGCCTGTTAATACGTTCATGAATGCCTACTATCTTGATAAAACTGGAAAAAAGTATGTCTTAAAGAAGTCTATTACAGAAGAACAAAAATCCGAGATGCGAAAAATCTTGAATGAAATCAATTATCGCATTAAAAGCGGAACGAAATATATCGATTTCCTAAAATACCTGATTAATAAAAAGGTAGTTGAGTTAAAAGTCCAAAAGGCGGTACTTCGACCGCCTTTCTCTATTATGCAATGTTTTACATGTACATCATTCAATCTGCCACTTCCGGAAAGTACAATGTGGAGTCGACTGCAAACCTGGATAATCGCATCCCTTCATATAAATCCAATGAAATATTAACACTTCGGTAATTTCTGGAAGAGTATTCGCGAATCCAGTTACCAACCTGTCATTTACCACACAACCGTTCATCGAAAGTGATGAAAACAAAAAAATGGCTTGATATAATATTTAGTTCTATCACACAGTAATAAAGAATCTCCCGGTTCAAAAATGACCGTATGAAAGGAGAACATACCCGCATGAACATAACCATCCTCAATGGAGAAACAAAGAAAAAGTCATTTACGGGTTACCTGAACAAACTCGAAAAATCCCTCGTCCAGGCAAAACACCGGGTAACCGTATTTACCATACCTGAAATGAAAATAAACTACTGCACCGGATGCTGGAACTGCTGGCTTAAGACACCAGGATTTTGCATGCACAGGGACGATGCCGAAAAGATATACCCTGTTATCAACCGAACGGACCTACTGATTTTCGCGTCGCCTCTCGTCATGGGTTTTGTGAACGCCGAAATCAGAAAGATAAATGAGAGGCTGATACCCCTTCTCCTGCCCAACGTCGATTGGTACAAAGGCGAAATGCATCATTTTTTAAGATATGATAGTTCACCCAGGTTGGGACTCATTCTGGAGCCGGAGTCCGACACCGACGATGAGGATATCGCCATCGTCAGCCAGGCGTATCACCGCACTGCGCTCAATTTCAAGTCAGAACTGATGTTCACGGCGTTGACGACCGGAACGGTAAAGGAGATACTCGATGCGATTGACACTATTTAACGGATCACCTCGCGGCACGAAAGGAAACACCAGGATTCTCATGGATAAATTTCTCGCAGGATTTACCAGAAATGCCGGGAATACCGCCGAGATATACTACCTCAGCAACAAAGATACCAGAAAAAAGGTGCCGGATCTTTTCAAGCGGTCGGAAGTTGTCATCCTTGCCTTCCCACTGTACAGTGACTGCACTCCCGGGATAGTGAAGGAATTCATAGAATCACTTGCCCCGCTTAAAAATAAGGCACATAAAACAAAGCTTGGTTTTTTCGTGCAATCGGGCTTTCCCGAAGGTATCCATACCGCATGCGTTGAACAGTATCTCGAAAAGCTTGCACGACGCCTCGGTTGTCCCTATATAGGCACGATCCGCAAGGGTGGCGTTGAAGGAATCCAGCATAAATCAGAGAGAAGCAACCGCACGCTTTACCTTGACTTCGAATCCCTTGGAGAAAAATTCGGGAAAACCGGGGCGATCGATCCCTTGATCACTGAGAGACTGAAAAAACCGGAACGATTCCCCCGGGCGATGTATCCCCTCTTCCTTCTGATGATGAAAATCGGGCTCGTTGACATGGGATGGAACAGGCAGCTCAAGGCCAACAATGCGTTTGGAAAAAGGTATGACAGGCCTTACTTGTAAAATGGGAAACAGCTCTATAATTTCCTTATGGATTTATTCATCGGTTTACCGGCCGCAACATTTTTTGTATTTTTGACCGCTCCCGCATGGACAGGGATCGTTCCTGCCCGCATTGCCTGCGAGAGACACCTTCGCCCTTCGTTCGCGACCTTCTTCGTCCTTTTTCTTCCAGTTGTCCGCGAGGAACTTCAAATCCGCGTCGGCATGCTCGAATAGCATTTTATACGCGTCGCAGAAATGGCTCACACCACGGTCCATTGGATCTCGTACGCGGTCTTTGGGACAGCCACCGCGGCATCGTTCGACCCATTGACAGGCGATGCACTTCCGGGGAAGCATCGCCTTCAGTTCACCAAATGATCTCTGCCTGTCAGAAATAAAATTGGATATGAGGCCGTTGCCCATAACGTTGCCGAGCTTCCATGCCTCCTCGACGAAAAAATCGCACGTATAGATATCGCCGTTATGCTCGACGACAAGATAATTTCCGCACGTGTCAAGAAGCGTGCATTCCGGCGGCGGAAAGCCGGCATAGCCGAAGAGGAGCGATTCGAAGATACGCACCGATGTCGATGGCATTCCGTCTCTGAAATCGGCACGCCACCTGTCATAGAGCCGACAGAGAAATGCGCCATATGCCTCTGCGGTTACAGAGAATGGAGCGGCTCGCTCCGAATGCATTGGGTCCGTTTCCACGCAGGGAATGAACTGCATGTAATTCAGGCCCATGTCCCGGTGGTGTTCGTAAATCTCGTCCGTGAATCCCGCGGAATAGTCGTTTACCACGGTGAGCGCGTTTACCGCAACCCCTTCGTCAAGGAGCGACCTCGCCGCGGCAGATACCCGCGAATAGGTACCGCCACCGACATGCGTTCGGCGGTAATGGTTATGCACATGCATCGGTCCGTCAATGGAGAGTCCTACCAGAAAACGGTATTCCCTGAGGAATTTCGCCCATGCACTGTCAATATTGAGGCCATTCGTCTGGAGGCCGTTACCGATGGTCTTCCCTGAACCGTATTTCATTTCCAGGTCCACTGCCTTCTCGAAGAATTGAAGCCCCATGAGGGTCGGTTCGCCTCCCTGCCAGCTGATCGAGTATTCGACGGCCGATTGCGTGAGGTACTCTCGTAACATATGTTCCAGCACATCATCGTTCATGCGGTGAGCTCCGGTTCCGGGGTAAAGAGCCGATTTACATGAATAAAAGCAGTAACCGCAGTCCATATTACAATCCGGACCTGCCGGTTTTACCAGCAGCGATACAAGGGCCCCGGGCATAGTTACTTCTTCACCCACCCGCGAGGGTTGGATGCAACTCCCCGTTCCCACTTCTCCATCGCCGATTCCATACGCCTGCACACGTCGGGATACTTCGCCGCCTGGTTGTAGCATTCAGAGGCATCCATATCCAGGCGGTAAAGGTTCGGCCAATCGGCGAAGTTGCCTTTCGCGATCCTTCCCATGAACGTGGATTTCTTGTCCACGGGTTGGGGCCAAATATAGTGATTGATGCTTCGGAAATACTTCCACTCGCCCTGCCTTATCCCTTCCAGCTCCTCGTAATGATAGAAGTAGAGGGTTTCGTGAGGCGACGTCTTCTCCCTGCCGCAAATCAATCCCTCCAGGTTCTTCCCGTCAATGATTCGGTCCGATGGAAGGGTTAAACCGGCAGCGGCCAAGAGCGTGGGAAATACGTCGATGTTCATGACGGGCGCGTTGCATACCATGCCGGGACGCATGCGTTTGGGCCACTTCACTATGAATGGCACCCGGTAGCCGCCTTCATAGCTCTGCCCCTTTCTGCCCCGGAATCCGCCCGGACTCCCGTTGTACCAGGGGCCGTTGTCACTGGTAAACATGACAATCGTGTTTTCCTCGAGCCCATTCCGCCGCAGGCAGGCCATGATTTCCCCCACGCTCCAATCGATCTCCTCGACTGCGTCGCCGAAAATGCCGACCTTGGACTTATCTTTAAAACGTTCCGATGCGAACAGAGGTTGATGTGGGAAGGTATGAGCCAGGTACAGGAAAAATGGCCCGTCTTTCGATTGTTCGATAAAATTGATTGCTTCCTTCGTATACATGCCCGTGAGCCGTGCCTGATTGAGCTTGATGTCCGGCTCGAGCATTGACTCGTCGCGGTACAGGGCGCAGGGCCACATGTCGTTGCTGTGCGGCACTCCAAAGAAGCTGTCAAAGCCGTGCCTCCTGGGATTGAACGCGGGATTCGTGCTGAAATCGCCCAGATGCCATTTACCCACCATCCCGGTGCGATAACCGGCCACTTTCAATGCACCCGCCATTGTGATCTCGTCGCACGGAAGCCCGTCGGACCAGCAGTCGTCCTGGACATCAACCGCGCCCAGGCTCCCGAACCATCGTCCGAGCCGGCGGATAAGAAAGCGCATTGTTGATTCTTTCGACGCCGGGAGCACGAAAATGAGGCCCGAGCGGACCGGATACCGACCGGTGAGGAGCCCATACCTCGATGGAGTACATACCGAGCAGGACGAGTAGAAATCGGTGAAACGGACACCCTGTGTCGCCATGGCGTCCACATTCGGTGTCCTTATAGTGTGGCTGCCATAGCATCCAAGGTCGCCCCACCCCAGGTCGTCGCAGAGTATGGTGATAATGTTGGGACGATTCCCCGCGAAACCGGGCACTCTGCCGATAACCTTTTTAGGTTCGACATGCATGCCGCCGGTATAAAGTCCCACACCAAATGTAACGCCATGGGTCGCGTCTCCAACGGATTTTACGCATCCCAGCATGCCGGCACCGGCAATCGACGCCGCGGTTGCCGCGCTCATTCTGAGGAAATTCCGACGCGTGATATTTCCGTCACTCATGATTTGTTTCCTGCATCTCCGTAGTACCCTCAGCCAGCCAGGCCTTGCTTGCAATCACCGGCAATATGCTTTACCTGTACTTGCAGGTTGGCCACGTATGCAAACCTGGGCTGGTAATAAGTCCCTTTCTCGTCGTACTCCTTACGTGCCATCATCTCCACTGCGGCGTCTATCTCGCCGTCAGCACCATTCAGGTACTGTAATATCCTGTCGCGGTACGAGATTGTTTCTTTGTAACTCCTTTCAAGGTATCTTGCTGCGTCACTGCCGGTGAATACCCATTCGTGCGCCATGCATATTATTTCAGGTTTCAGATCCGCGAGCCTCCGTATCGAGTTAAGGTAGTCGCTGTATGAGTTAAGAAATTCAACCTGTACGCCTTCTCCATCTTTGCCTTCAGGAACGCCTATTGCCTCTCCGGGAAACAGAATCCCATATTCCGGTATGTAGTAGGACATGGAATCCTTCGTATGTCCCGGGGTTTCATACGCGATACAGCGGGCATCGCCCAGGTCAATGGTATCACCCTCCCTCAATGTCATGTCGAATTCCGTGAAATCAAACTTCATACCTTCAGGGTTGCCGGTCTTACTATCGTCAATAATCATTTCATTGAACAGACGGATATGCTTGATGACGCTTTCTTTTTTCAGGAGGGCCGGGATTGAGTGGTGTCCACATACCTGCAATCCGGGGATGGAGCGTTTTAAATATGGCATTGATCCGCAATGGTCCCAGTGGGAATGGGTGATGAAGAGATATCCGGGCAATCTCTCCTCGCCGGTTATTTTCATCATGGATTCCTTATATGCCGGCCCCAGTGCGGTAACCCCGGCATCGAACAGGACTGTGTGCCTTCTCCCGAGAAAAAGATATATGGGGGATAGTTGAATTCCCAGTGCCGTAAGAACTTCATTAATCTTCCTGTCGGCATAAATCTTCACGGCACCCTCTTGTTGCGATGTATTTGTTCACATATGCGCTGATCAGGTCACATGACCAGTATGTCCGTTGTGTGTGATCTGATTCATTATTGATCAATCAGAATCGTTATGTCAAGATCATTACTACAATTAAGCATATCAAAAAGCACTTCATTTATCATTAAATATCGATATGATCTTCAAGGGTTCTATGTGCGACTGATGACAATACCACAGAGCGTTCTGATGCTTCATTCATTATCCAGATGAATTCTACTGCGACATCCATATTACACCAGGTGTGCCATAATAGTTAAATACTTCACTTCAGACTCACCAATGATATAAGCGTGCATGTTTTAGAGCTTTCGCATAGATGGCGATAAAGTAAATATTTATTTCCCTATAAAAATATGAATTGACGATTGCATTTTCTTTTATGTCATCCATCCTGAGTTCAAAAAATGATAAAAACCGGCGATCGTACAATAGATAACGGCATACCGCCGATTTTGATATATATCGCGCTGCACTAGTTACCGATTGGTCAGTATATGATTATACGCTACAATACTTCATGCGTAAAGGAGCCTCTCCAGCGATGAATGCAATCAAAAGATTTTTTCTTCACCGATATGAATACTCCGATTTCAATATCCAAAAAAAAGCCATGGCCCTTATGATAATCGGCGCGATCGGAGTGGTTCTGGTGGTCCCGGCATCGATATCGATGCTCGTGTTTGCCCCCGAAGCGGGAGTCAACAGCATTCTTCAATACGTTTTCATGCTTCTGATGATGATAGTGACGCTTATCGTTCTTAAGTCAGGCCGTTACAACACCGCAGCCAATCTTTTCTGCGGAACAATGGCGGTCACCCTTATCGTCGATGTATTTTTTATGCTCACGTACAATCCCATGGGCGGATACAACGATGACTTTTTTCTGATCATTTTCAACATCGTCATGGCGGTTCTCTTCTGCAAACGGGCCTTTGTCATCGGTCTCTCCATGGTGTTCATGGCGAGCGATATCGTTTATTTTCTGATGCTGCAAAATCTCTTTAACGGCCAGTACGCCAAGCCCGCGACCACCGCCCTGATCAATTCCAACGTGGCGATCATCGCGACATTGATCGTTGGCATGCTCATCATGACCATCAACAAGCACTCGATGGAACATATCAGCGCGCAGGCGGACGAGAACAAAAAGCATTTCGAGAAGATACAGGAATTGATGGCGTCCATCGCCATGGTTACCCGCGAGTTGAACGAATCATCCCGCCTAATGGCAGAGGCTGCAGATTCACTTTCCGAAAACACTGCCCAGCAGGCCACGGGCGCCGAAGAGATCATGGCGTCTATCGAGGAGGTGGCCTCGGGTGTCGAAGCTGTTGCGGCAAGCGCCAACGAACAATTCGGGCGAATGAACAGGCTCCGCGACGGCATTGTGAACATAAACAAGGCGAGTATTTCGATGGGCGATGCCGTCGTAAAGGCATCGGCGTCGATGACAGACATAGCCGATTTTGCAAAACTGGGAGACATATCCATGCGATCGATGATGGAGATCATGCGCTATATTGTCATGAGCTCCGAAAAGATGAAAGATATTATCCTCATTATAAATGACATATCCGACAGGATAAATCTCCTGTCACTGAACGCCTCCATCGAGGCCGCCCGCGCCGGCCAGGCCGGCCGAGGTTTCGCCGTTGTCGCCGACCAGGTTTCGCAGCTGGCCGAACAGACCGCGCAAAGCATCAAGGAGATCGATGTTCATATCAAATCGAACAGCGATAAGATCGCCAAGGGCGAAGTCTCCATCCGCGAAACCGAGGATATCATATCGAAAATACTCGAGGGGATTGACCTTGTGAACAAGACGATCAAAACCGTTTCGGATATGACCACGGATCAGCTTGCGAGCGTGGACAATGTTCGTGAAGAAGCGGACAGCTCAATGCGGTTCGCCGAAGAAATGCGGACCTCGACAACCGAACAGAAAATGGTGGTCGACGACATCGCACAAACCGTCAGCGAATCGAACGAATTGACGCAGGCCAATTCGCAGATGGCGGCCCGACTGAACGAGCAATCGCTGCAGGTCATGCATCTTGCCCGGTCCCTGGACGAAAAGCTGATAGCCTCGTAAGGAAGCCTCGTTATAGATTAAGCGCGTAACGGCTTCCTGTTGCCGGGATTTTTTGTCATTTCATTTTCAATTATCTTTCTTCACGTATCGGCATTACGAATTTAGTAATATTGGGTCACAATACTTGCAGTATTGTTCTTGAAAAATGATGCGTGGTATTATATTCTACATTTCAGGCAACGGATCAGGATCGATCCTGCGACATCGTGACAGACATGTAAACCAGTGCTGAGGAGTGACTTCTTGATTCGAGGAACACTGTCCCACGTGCAGTTATTGTCCAAGTTCTTCCTTGTGACAGTCCTGCTTCACCTGGCTCCCCTCCATGAAGGATATTTTCCGCGCATGCGATGGATGCCGAACTGTCCAGGCAATCCGTCATGAAATCCATACCGGGCAGCAAAGAGATCGAAGGACCTGTTACGCGCATCCTCCAATCGGGAATACGCTTCTGCGATAGTTCCTATCAGAATGAAACGATCCGACTGGTCACATCCAAAATCGATCATAATGATCGAGAAAATGTGATAAATCCAATTCACGGCAGGTACAAGACATCATGAAACAGGACCGTTCCCTGCATTACGGCTGGATAATACTTGCCCTTGGCGTCATGACCGTCACCGGAGCACTGGGTTTCGCCCGATTCGGATATACGATGATCCTGCCCGGGATGAAGGTCGGCCTCGGGCTGACCGACACCCAGGCCGGGGACCTGGCGATGGGCAACATGGCGGGATATCTCTTCCTCGCGCTAACCTGCGGTTTTCTCTCTGCGCACTTCAGCCCGAGGATCATCATCTCGATCTTCCTGGGCTTAGTCTCTTTATCGATGCTCGTGACCGGTCTGGCGCCAGATTTCGGAACTGCCCTGGTGGGAAGAATCCTTTCGGGCATGGGAAGTGGAGGTGCGAATATCCCGGTCATGGGAGTGGTGGTTTCATGGTTCTCGGTTTCCCGGCGCGGGCTGGCCACGGGGGTGACCGTCAGCGGCTCCAGTTTCGGTCTTCTCATCACCGGACTGACTATCCCATTCATCATGCGATCAACCGGTCCAGAGGGGTGGTGTTATTCGTGGTTTTTTCTTTCAGGTCTCACTTTCGTGTTCATGCTACTGATAGCGGCCTTCCTCCGCAGCAAGCCCACGGATAAAGACCTGCTGCCGCTTGGAACCACCGGCGTGAGCGAACCGTCCGTGTATGTATCATCTCCGTCCCTGATGCATTCAATACGTCTCGTGTACAAAACATTCGAGGTATGGCACCTGTCGCTGATATACGTGCTTTTCGGGTTTTCATACATCATTTATACCACGTTTTTCGTACGATACCTGAATTGGGAAGCCGGTTTCTCGATCCAGAAAGCAGGGCATCTATGGTCGGCTGTCGGCGCCGTAAGCATCGTCAGCGGGTTTATCTGGGGCTCTCTCTCGGACAAGATGGGAAGGAAATACGCCCTCGCGCTGGTATTCATGCTGCAGTGCCTGTGCTATGCACTTTTCGGTTTGTGGAGGGACTTCCCCGGCTACTACCTTTCCGCACTGATTTTTTCATTCACCGCCTGGAGTATTCCGGCAATCATGGCCGCCGCTTCCGGTGACATACTCGGTACGAAGCTCGCACCCGCGGCGCTCGGCTTTCTGACGCTATTTTTTGGCATTGGCCAGGTGCTTGGACCGTTCATAGCGGGCCGGATTGCCGACTTCCAAGGATCGTATTCATCGGCCTTCATCATCGCTTCTGCGGCTTCCCTGGCAGGCGGACTGCTGTCATTGCTGTTGCGCATGGAAGCGCCTTCGCGCCGCCATCTGCGAACGGATAATTCAGCCGGAGCCTGACAGAATGCCAATCACATACATGCCAATATAAGAGGTGGATATGCGTAGCAGGATCTTCATCATCGTGCTCGTGGCATGCGCATTCCCAACGGCGCTCTTCGCGAACGACATGTCGGGAATCGTCTATATTCTTGCCGCGGCCCTGGGTGATGCCCCTTTGCTGCTGCTGACCGTGGCATCGATCGTCTTCAGCGCTGTGGCCGGCAGAAGGTCTGCCGTATCGAAATCCGTGAGGTGGATCAACCTGTTCTTCCTCGTGACAGTATCAGCCGGCAGCCTGTTGATGCTGGCATTCCACCTGTTGACCTCGTTCACGGGGGACGAGCGAATGCGGGGCGCGGGGATATATTTTCTCAGGATATTTCTCCCGATCCTCGCGGCCGCGATCATCTCGGTGATGATGAATATCAATCTCCATAAAAAGAACAAAAGGGAAAAGACGGAGCGATAAAATCAAGCGGGCGGTTGGGATACCCGCCCGCTTCATCATGCGCGGGATGAACCCGCTACTGCCATTGCATCCAGCGTGCCCGATCTGGCATTCAGCCCATAAATGCAGGGCCGGACACGCGGTAAAATATGGATCTTCAGAAGGCGCGGATGGCCCTGACCGTCAGTTTTTCGTGTTTTTTATGCAACGCCTTCCCACCCTTACCGAAATCCTGCTTCCAGGCATGGGGACCGGATGATTCCGTTGAACTCCAGTATATTTTGTTTGCCATGTTTCCGAAACCGTTGTTGCGGAGATTCTTGTACATCAGATCAAGCTCGTCTTTTGAAGGAAGGAACCAGTCCTTGAAGCCTTTCAACTTGAGGTCTGCGCACAGTTTGGCCGCATATTTTCCCGATTTCTGGACTTCCAGGATTTTTCGTGTATTGACCACTCCCCTTCCCACCGCGGTATCGGTCGCGCCGGTTTCAGCGACCTTACCGTTGCTCCAGCGAACGCCCGAGCTCTGGTCCGAGGGCGCGGCTTCCAGATATCTCCATCCGTCGGATGCGCTTCCTTTATCGTAAAAGACGATGCCTCCGCCAGGGCCCTTGTCGCCGATTTTATACGTTTTTTCTTCTCCGGCGGCATCCCTCGATATCAGGAAAAAACCCGCGAAAAGCACGGTCATCATTGAACACAATATCCTTTTTTTCATATCACCTCGCTGTCCCCGTACACGAGCGCCAGATTCGCCTCAACGCATCATGCGGGAATTCATTTTACAATGCTGATAAAATACAACCGGTTGTCGGAGCGGTCAACATATTTATCAAGGAAAATACGGCACCACCCTTCCGTATTCAGCGGGATCAACCCGTCAAATCCTGGATGATGCAGGCATACTGCGGGGTGCTGGTGTACTTCAGCGTGAGCGGACCGATGAATAGCCGGCATATCAATGCGCCCCTGCCTTCAGATTCATCGTTTTGCGACCCGGTAAGAATTTATAATGGAGCGCCGTTATCGATGTCCAGCTTGGATGGAAAATGTCGTATGGATCATCGTCCTTCGAGCGTTGTTTCAACCACGATCCGTCTTCACACTGGCGTAAAAGGATATATTGTTCCGCTTCTTTCACTTCCGGACGCCGTCCAAGGCCGAACATTTTCATGCATTCCACATACTCCCCGACCAGGTCATAGTTGCCGAACCGCGTGCGTACGTCGTTGAACGACGACTGGATGTATTTTTTAAGGGACCGCGCAAATGCATTGTCCGGCAGCGCGTACTCACCGTACCCGTTCAGCACGAAAACCGCATGCGTCACAAAATATCCCTGGTCGTGATATCCGTCGGTATTGTCAATGGTATGGACGTATGGCAACGATGAACATGCCCTGATGATTTCATCGCGCTGATCCGACGGCAAACCGAATACGGGCTCCATGTTCCGATCGTAGGCAAAGCGCAGATGGGAATACACCAGCAGTGCATCGGTGAGCGCGTCGTAATCCAGTTTTTTCGCGGCCTGGTAGAATTCAACCCTGTTTTTCCCTACGTCTGCCCCGCTGAAAGCATTGCGGTAAAATTTCAGGTATTCGTCCGCGGGGCCACCCGTGTTCTGGAGAATCCCCACGATGAGTATCAGTTTCTGTTTGTAGCTATCTGTAAATATTTCATCGAGGTACGGGAGGGCGCGCCTCGCCTCGTTATTGATGATCCGCCTCGTCGCTTTTCGAACGACCGGATCGTCGTTGATGACCGAGACCTCGTAGAGCATCGTGATATAATTGTGAAAAATGAATACGAAGTTATTATCATCCTGAACGAAATCGAAAAGCCAGAGTAATCCCTTGAGTACTGCGGTTCTCTCCGGGGTCATCCGGGTATTATGAAGATCATCCCTCAGCATGCGGATTTCTTCAAGGTTGTATTTCTGCAATTTCGACCCGGCGGGATTCACCGGGAATTGTTTCGCGCACGCGGATAGCAGAATAATCGCGGCAAAAAGACATATCGGCCGAATAAAGTTGTGTTTCAATATCTCACCTCACACATCGAATCCAACACCGTACCACGCCAGGATGCAAGTGCTATTTATTCCTTTAACGATTCAATCTGTTGAAGATGCCGGCGCATGTGCAACACCATGAAATGGATATACTGGTACACGTCGATCCTCCCCAGTTTCAGGACCGACATGTGCGTCAGGGCAAGAACTCCTTCGCCGTTCGGAATGCGGTCGAGAACCGCGAGAAGCGCCCTGTGCTGGCCCCGCAGAAGGTCGCGCACAACATCCATCTCAACATTTCCCGAGGGGACCATGTGTGCGGGGACCGCCCATTCAAACGAGTCGTTAATCCCGATTGTTTCAAATCGATCATTCGTGAGCTCGTATGATGAAAGCAGCGCGGGTAGATCGTGCGGCTGGCGGCGATACTTTCTCTCGGCGCGTCCGGCGCCTTTTTCAATGAGGATCAGCAGATACCTGTTCGCGAGCATCACGTGTTCGAGAATCTCGTCCGCGCACCAGGGCTCCCCGTCCGGACAGGCCCTGCGGCCAGGACCCTCCGCATCGAAGCGTGAATCCATCTCGCGGAAAACCGTTTCGATTTCCGCCCTCAATGACGCGATCAGGTCAGCGGCCAGCATATTCATATCTTTTGCAGCTATAACGAAGACTTATACCCGACATAAGGTTCATGCCATTGAAAGAGCATATCCCGCCCGATTCGACAATATTATTTTCACCCGGTCAGTATTTTTCTTGAATAATGACATGCGGCCGTAACATTGTCCGAAAAAACGATGGAAACGCCATGAACGAATTTATAAAATCAATAATCCTGGGGATCGTTGAAGGAATAACGGAATTCCTCCCGATATCCTCCACCGGCCACCTTATCATCGTGAACCGCTTCGTGGATTTCACCGGGAACTTCGCCTACCTGTTCGATATCGTGATCCAGCTCGGCGCGATCCTCTCGGTGGTCGTTTATTTCCGCTCGAGGATATTCCCTTTCGGACCGGGAAAAAGCGGGGAGCAGAAACGCGAAATATTCGACCTCTGGCTCAAGGCCCTTATCGGGGTCATCCCCGCCCTGGTGCTGGGAGCCATTTTCGGCAAGTATATCAAGGAGTATCTTTTCAACCCGAGGACCGTGGCCATCGCCCTCATCGTGGGGGGAAT
Organism: uncultured Leptospirales bacterium; assembly: GCA_964423905.1. Lineage (GTDB taxonomy): Bacteria > Spirochaetota > UBA4802 > UBA4802 > UBA5550 > CAYRGX01. Next base: position 15,129 of record CAYRGX010000001.1, read on the forward strand.
CGTGCTGATCTATCTTGAAAGCCGTCCCGCGAAGACATCTATCGGCACCATCCGCGAGATGAGCTACCTGAAGGCATTTTTCGTGGGATTGATCCAGTGCCTCGCCATGATCCCCGGAACATCCAGATCCGCCGCGACCATCATCGGGGCCATGTCGCTCGGCGCATCGAGGGTTGTCGCCGCGGAATTTTCGTTTTTTCTCGCGATCCCGACCATGTGCGCCGCCTCTGCGTATTCCCTCCTCAAAACGGACCGGGCCCTCACCACGGAACAGATCCTTGTCCTCGCCGTCGGGTTTACGGTCTCATTCATCGTGGCGCTCCTGGTTATCGCAGGATTCATGAGGTTCATATCGAGGAGGGACTTCAAGCCATTCGGATACTACCGCATCGCCCTTGGGATCGCGGTGCTCGTATATTTCACGTTCTTCGTATAACCGGTTTGATCTGCTGAGCCGGGGAGAAGCTCGGTGCACTTTTTAAGGCCCCGATCCTGTTGTTCCTCAAGACATCTTCAATCGTCTTTGCGGTACGGCCGGTCGAACGATTTCTCCATGGCCCCGTTTTTCTTCAGCAAGCCGTCCCACAGGAAGGCGTTCACGATGGGGATAACCTGTTTCATGTTTTCCGCGTTGAGGTGCTCGGGGTATGCGAGCTTTTTGAGCAGCTCGGGATCGAGCATGCCGGTTTCCCCGAAAGCCCTGCCGATCTGGTAAAACCGTGAAAATATTTTATCGACGAGGGCCGGCGGCTGGATGTCGAGTCCTTCGCAGCCGCCCTTGAGTATGGCGCCCCCATACCGGCAGCCAAGACGTTTCGTGAGTTTTTCGAGATACCTCTCGATGGGCCTGTTATGGCAGGTTTCGGGAAAACCGTTCTGGACCACAAACAGCACGGTGAGATCCGGCCGTTTCCCCCGGTACGGCGCGAGCGCTTCGATGAGCTCTTTCACGGTCCCGGGCATGGCGTCGATGTAGAGCGGGAACGCCAGGAGTAAGTATTCGGTACTATTAAACGCATCGATGATCCTCCCGAAACCCGGCCTTTCATTCTGGACGAACAGTGTCTCCATCGTATTGCCGCCCGCCTCGAGAAATCCTTTCGCGAAGTGCCCGACGAGGATTCCGGTATTGCTCGATTTTGCCCTGGGCGACCCATTAATAACGGTTAATTTCATCGGCGACCTCCTGGGCGTCACGATCGGTGCAGGCAATGAACGCGAGCGAGCTCCTCATGTTTATCGATGCGCGGGTAAAGATGGTTTCGATGATTTCCATGTCCTCTTCATCGGTATCGCTTTCCTTCTGAAGCAGGAGTGCAAGCCGTGGGTAGCTCTCGTACCGCTTCATGTGGTGCGCTTCGCCGTCGACATCTTCCAGGTACGGATGTACGACCGGTATGATCCTGTCGAATGCGACTTTTCCCTGCGCCGCGGGATATCCCATCACGAGGGGCGCCGCGAGAACCACAAGCGAGGAATTCACGAATTCCCGGCACAGGATGTCACCGTCATCGCGATACACGCACAGCCCCGGCGTCTTGACCCAGCACGTGAAGCACCCCCTGCACGGGGCGATCTTCATGTCCCGCAGGAAAAGCATCCTGACGCTGCGTCCCTTCGCGACGAGTGTATTGTAAACCGAAACGCAGTATTTATCGAACCCGCTTCCGGCCTCGGACGCGTTAACCATAAGTACGCTCATACTGTATCCTTCCTGTATAGTGGTACAAGAATATGGTAACCTGAATCAGAAAAATGTGACAGGGAATGTCAAGAATATTTTGAGGAGTCAACCGAGACCGGTGTATCTCGATGTTTACATGATTAACGGCGGGTGGCCCGTAATCAGCAGTCTGGCGGATTCATCGCAGGTGTTGTAGAGGACTAACGGCACATGTGCTTTGGCATTGAACGATTCACCGGCTTCCAGATTGTATTCAGAGTCATTGATTACAACCTTGACACTGCCTTCGAGCACCAGCGCGAACCTTTCGCCGTTTTGCTGCTCTTTGAGAATGGCCAGGGTCAAGCTGCATCCCGGATTCATTTCGGCTTCGTATGCTTCGAGGGTATTGTGTTCCAGCTTCGATGCGAGGAGCGTCAGTTTCCAGCATGTATCCTTGTTGACGATCGACTGACGATCCTTGTTTTTCTGGATTATAAACAGTTTCTGCTCGACCTGCTTGAAGAAATCCGAAAGGTTCACCGCATAGAACGCAAGGATGTCCTGGAGCGATTGCAGGGACGGAGAGAGCTTGTTGTTTTCAATCTGCGAGAGAAGGCTTTCGCTTAGCTTGACGTTTTCAGCCACCTGCTTCAATGTGAGTCGCTTTTCAGTTCTGATCTTCTTGAGCGATGCGCCGATTTTATTCATAATAACCTTTTCTCTAGAAATTTTCGCTATGGTAATATGTCAATATCAAATTAATTCAATCATAGCAAGACAAAAGTTTTTTCGCAAAAATTTAACATGGACGTAACAATTGCGTCGGCAACATCCAGCATCCAGTTTCCGGTAAACAGATCCTGCAAATATTACAATTGATCTGCTGCACGGTTGGCCATATAATGGCAGGGATTGACTTCAAGGAGGCGATGAGTGAAGCGCATACAGTCAGAGATAACAATAGATGCATCCCCCGAATCGGTGTATTCCATAATAACCGATTTCGATTCATACCCGGAGTGGAATGAATTCACGCCGCGGATTACATGCACCAGCACGGAGTTCCGTGTCGGAACCGAGTTCGATCTCGATTGCCGCATGGATCCATCGACGCTGTTGCATAACGAGCACGAGGCCATTCTCGAGATAAGGCCGCACGAGCATTCATTCTGTATGGGCACTTCCCGGACCCGCGGGAGGCCCGGCATTCGAAGTTACCGATGGCAGATATGCTCACCCGGAGAAGGAGGCGTTACGCAATTCATGAATTACGAGCAATTCGAAGGCATCCTGGCCCCGATCGTCTATCTGCTTTACGCGAAAAAGCTCAAGACCGCATTCGACGCGTTCTGTGTAAGCCTGAAAAAACGTGCCGAGCTTTTGAATCCCTGTGAATGAACATATCCCGTGCTCGAATATTCCTTGATTTCCAGTGAACCGGAAGAGAAAATGTTAAAAAAAAAGGAGCAGGATATGACCGATAGCGCATCTCACAATCCCTCAATGGAGAGAATCATCAGCGGTGCCACATGGAACGAATTTTGCGACACGCTCAAGCAGGCGGGCGGCATAATCATGAGGGAAAAATCCCCATCGGATCCCTATACCCGCGCGGAGGGTTTCCGCTATCTCAGCCGGATCCTGCGCGCGACGGTGGAGTCGTTTGTAGAATGCAGCGATCCGCTGGCCCCGGTGCTCTTTCGCCCGATTCACGAGACGGCAAAAATGGGCGCCGACAGCCCAGATAACTATTACCAGTACGCCACGATCAGCGGCGACAATGAATACCGCATACACGGAACGCGCGGGACGATCCGTTACCTCTCGTTCGGAACCTACAAGGGGAGTTACGGGACCGCTGGCCCCTCCGGTGAGACGGGTTTTCTCGAGGGAACCGAGCTCGAGATAAATCCAGACGGTACGTTCGAAATTTTCCTCACCCGCGAGAAGCATGCGGGCAACTGGCTCCCGATACAACAGGAGACATCTTCCCTGATAGTCCGTCAGACCTTCGCCGACAGGAAGACAGAGACGATCGCAGACATGAAGATCGAACGCATCGGGGGTGATGGCAGACCGAGTCCTGACACGGCGGAAAAAATCGACGCCGGTCTCACCACGGCGAGCAAGATCGTGTTCGGTGCGGCCACCATTTTTACCAACTGGGCGGAAGGGTTCATGGAACATACCAACCAGCTCCCGGAATTCAACCAGAGCGTCTCCATGGCGGCGTTCGGCGATCCGAATATCTGCTATTACCACAGCTACTGGCGCCTGGCCCAGGACGAGGCGCTGGTTATCGATATCAACCCTCCCAGGTGCGAATTCTGGAATTTTCAGCTCAACAATCACTGGATGGAATCCCTGGATTACCGGTACTATCCGGTCTGGACCAATCAATTCCTCGCGAAGGCCCGCCCGGACGGTTCCGTGAGAATAGTCGTCGCCCACAAAGACCCCGGGGTGGACAACTGGATTGACACAGTAGGCCACATGCACGGGACCATGCTTTTCAGATGGGTAAAGGCGGATTCCCACCCGCAGCCGCAAACGCGGGTGGTTAAGATCGAAGCGGTGCGAACGCTCGATTAAACAAAAACATATAAAAATTAACGGACAGCGCTATGATCACGAACAAGAAAGCCCCCTACAGGCCGGCGTTGATCGCGTGCATCAACGCGATCGGAAGGACGCTTGGCAGGAATCCGGGATCCGGGAAATGGCTGAACGCGGACAAACTCATGAAATCGGCGATGCGCAAGGAGGGACTCTCCGACTTCGGCGATCCCGGGTTCAGGCAGTGTCTTGAACGCCTCGCGGATTCCGTTGTCACCGAGGCTCGCCTGAATTCCTTCGGAAGGTTCATGGAGAAGCAGAACCTGACGCGCATTCTTCGCAACCGTCTCCGCATGGAAAACGATATAAAGAAACACCCTGAGATCGAAACGATCCGCATGGAGGATCCGGTCTTCATAGCCGGCCTCCAGAGGACGGGGACGACCATGCTCCAGAGATTGCTTTCCGCCGACGAACGGTTCCGTTTCGTCCGATCGTGGGAAGCGATCAACCCGGCGCCATTTCGCGGTGCGGTACACTTCCCCGACAAGCGGATCGGCCAGGCCCGCATGGCGCAGCGAGCGCTCAGGTACCTGTCCCCCGCGTTCTTCGCGATCCACCCGGTCGAGGCGCTCGATCCCGAGGAGGATTGCCTTCTTTTCGACCTCGATTTCACGAGCACCGTTCCCGAGGCGACACAGCGGGTCCCGTCGTTTTCAAGGTGGCTCGAGTCGTTCGACCATGAGTGGGCCTATGCGCGCTTCGCACGCATACTGCGCTACCTCTACTGGCAGCAGACCGGCGGCAGATGGCTGCTCAAAACGCCGCAACACCTCGAGCACCTGCCGGAGCTCTTTCGCGCGTTCCCGGACGCGAGACTCATCCAGACCCACCGCGATCCGGCCAGGGTCATCGCCTCCTTCTCGAGCATGATCTATCACGGATACGGCATCTTCAGCGACATCCTTGACCCGCGAGAAATCGCCGGTCACTGGCTCGCCAAGGCCGAGTTGATGGTGCGCGGGTCGATGGAAATCCGCGACAAAGTGGGCCCCGAGCACTTTATCGACGTGTATTACCACAACCTGATGAAAGATCCTGTCGGCGAGATTGGGAGGATATACGATGCGCTGAAAATGTCTTTCACGGAAAAGAACCGGGACCTCGTCCTGCGATGGGTATCGCAGAATCCCCAGCATAAGCACGGCACGCATTCTTATCGCCTCGAGGACTACGGCCTTGACCGGGAGACGATCCGCGAAAAATTCAGACCGTACATTGACCGGTTCGGTATACCGGAGGAATAGCATGGAAAATAACAACACCCTTGCGGGAAAAACATGCCTGGTAACGGGCGCATCCAGCGGCCACGGAAAAGCGGTCGCCGTGGCCATTGCGCGCATGGGAGCCGATATGATTCTCCTGTGCAGGAACGGGTTGAAATGCGCCGCGGTGCAGGACGAGATCGAGATTGCGTGCGGGAAAAGGCCGCGCGCCGTGTTGTGCGATCTCTCGTCGCGTGACGACATCTCCAGGGCGGCCGCGGAAATCATCTCGCTGAATATCCCCATCGACATCCTCGTCAACAATGCGGGGCAGGTCAACCAGAAGAGGACGCAAACACGGGACGGCATTGAGGCGACGTTCGCGGTGAATTACCTGGCGCTGTTCCAGCTCACCCTGCTGCTTCTCCCGGCGATCCGCGGATCGGGGAGCGCCAGGATCGTGAACATTTCGTCCGACAGTCACCGCATCGCCAGCATCGATCTCGACGACTTCGACGGAAGCAAAAGGAAGTACTCGCTGATGAACTCCTATGGCCGGTCCAAGCTGGGTATCCTCTATTTCACGAGGGAGCTCGCGAAACGGCTCGAGGGACAGGGAATCACCGTCAACGCGGTCGATCCCGGCCCGGTCGCGTCAAATATCGCCAACCAGAGCGGGCTCCTGGCGAAATTGGCACACGCGATCATATCCCTCACCTTCCCGAATCCGGAAAAGGCCGCGCGCACCGCGGTTTACGCGGCAACGTCGAAGGAACTGGAAGGCATGACCGGGAAATACCTCCGGTTCATGAAAATAAATGAACCGAAGGTCTCCCCGGATCCCGGGTTCGGCCGTCGCGTGTGGGAGCTGAGCGCGGCCATCACCGGGGTGGATATATCCTGAAATATCCCTGGCCGGCCTATGGTTTGAAGATGATCCCCCGCTCCTGGAGGGAGCTCTTGATGCGCTCGACGGACTCCTCGAGGTCATGGTGACCGGGAAGATGGAGATCGTAGGAAATGTCAGCATGGGATGAATCGCCCACCCATACCGCGAGCAAACGCTCGGGGGGAAGCACCGTTTTCAGGATATCCAGGTCGTCGTTGTTGATTTCGACCGCGGTGACGATCAGAATGAAACCCGCCTCAAGGAACATTGAAGCGACCTCGGACATCCTCCTGATCTGCTCCTCGTGTGAATTTCCGCTTTCCAGAAGGTCCGCGGCGATTCCGTACCTGAGGTTGCCGATCCCGAGGAAATATACGATTTTGCCATCGTTAAAGAGCTTCGCCTCGAGCCCCTTAGCGATCGGCTTCTTACCGCTGTCCTTCTGGCCGGTGACGAGGACCAGCGAAGCGCGCTGGCTGTATTTTTCGGCCCTCTGCTCGTACGAGATGATGCTTTTCTCCCAGCGGTAGTTCTTTGTCAGGACCTTATCCCTGACCTTCGTCTGCCGGTCTTGCATCGACTCGGTCACGATGCCGCCGCCCGTGATTTCGTAGTTGTCCACGATGACGAAACGGCTGGTCGAGGCGCACTCGCCCGCGAGATCGAAGGCGATAGCCCTGGAGCACTTGAGCAGGCACTCCGCGACCTCGTTCCGTTCCACCATCTCCTTGTCCTCCGTCACGTTCAGATCGGAGGCATTGATGACCCGGCGCACTTCCTCGAGTTTCATCGGTACTTTCGCGGTCCCGAGCTTCAGGAGGTATTCCTTTCCCTTCTCGAAGGGTGACTTTCCAAGCCAGAAAATGTTCGCCCGAAGCCTCGTCGTGACCATCGGGTGGGGCTCGGTCGCCCTGGCGGCGACCTCCCCCCGCGTCACGTAAATCTGTTCGGCCAGGGTGAAACCCACGGGCTGTCCCGCGACCGCGCCGTCGAGCATCTGTCCGTTGAAATACTCGATGGACGATACGCGGCTGCGCTTGCCCGACGGGTAGAACACGATGTCATCGCCCGGCTTGATCCTTCCGGTCTCGATGGTCCCGGCGACGATTCGCCTCGTGTCCTTGGAACTCGTAAACTTGTACACGTCCTGTACCGGCATCCTCAGGGACTGGTCTAAGGGCGCCTGTTCCTTGATGAACATGTCGAGGACCTCGAGCACGGTGTGGTCCCTGTACCAGGGCATGTTCTCGCCCGCCCCCGCGATGCCGTCCCCATACATGCCGCTGACGGGAATGAAATGATCGGGTCGTATGCCGATATCGTTGAGAAAAACGCGGTATTCTGCGACGATCGAATCGAACACCGATTTACTATAGCCGACGAGGTCCATCTTGTTGATCAGCACGGCGACCTGGGTGATCCCCAGCATGGCGAGCATGTAGCTGTGTCTCCGCGTGTTCTCCCGTATCCCTTCCTCCGCGTCGATGACGAGCAGGGCCGCTTCCGCCCTGCTCGCGCCCGTGACCATATTCTTCAGGAATTCAATGTGCCCGGGAGCGTCGATTATAATGTACGGCCTTTTTGCAGTCTTGAAAAACACCCTGGCGCTGTCGATGGTTATACCCTGCGACTGTTCGTCCTTGAGCGCATCGATCAGGAACGCGTATTCAAATGGCTTCGAATTTCGGGCGCAGTAGTCTTTTATCTGCTGCAGCTTCCCCTCGGGCAGCGAGTTCGTGTCTGCGAGGAGTCTGCCTATGATAGTGCTCTTTCCGTGGTCCACGTGTCCGACAATGACTATGTTCATATTACCTTCGTTCTCTTTTGTTTGATATAACCTGTGCCGCGGTGTGTCCTGTGCGGCTACATGTAACCGTCCCGCCTGAGGGTTTCAAGTCCTCCTCCGTCATCCTTGTCCTGCGCCCTTCCCGACCGCTCGGCGACGTTTCTCAGGCTGCCGCTCTTCAATTCGTCGATGATCTCGTCGACATTACGCGCCTTGGAATCGATGGGATAGGTGCAGGGCCAGCATCCCAGGGAGCGGTACCGCTTGTTGTCGCCCTTGTTGTAATAGAGCGACACGGTCGGGATATTCTCCCTCCTGATGTATTCCCAGATGTTCAGCTCGGTCCAGTCGAGAAGGGGATGCACCCGTACATGCGTTCCCGGCGCGAAATCGGTCTTGTAGTAGTTCCAGAATTCCGGCGGCTGGTCCCCTATATCCCAGACGTTTTCCTTGTCGCGGGGAGAAAAATATCTCTCCTTCGACCGCGACCCCTCCTCGTCGGAACGGACGCCAACGATGACGCCGGTAAAGGCCTCGGCCATGGTGTCGAGTTCATAGACGTTTTTATTGTGGTTGAATCTGTACCTGGGACCGGTCCCGCTGAGGGTGGCCCTCAGCGCCTCGGTCTTCAACAGCCTGCAGCAGTTTATCCTGTCGACCGCCCCGTCAGGGAATGTCCGTTTTTCGTTGAGAGCGTCGTCGTTCATGCCGTATACCATGGTGAGGTTCCATTCTCGCGTGAGGGCGTCCCGGTACTCTATCATCTCGGGGATTTTATACGCCGTGTCTATGTGGACCAGCGGGAACGGAACGTGGTCGAAAAACGCCTTTCTGGTCAGCCAGAGCAGGACTGTGCTGTCTTTGCCTATCGACCACAGCATGCAGAGGTTCTTGAAGTTCGCGTATGCCTCGCGGAGAATGTGTATGCTGAGGTATTCGAGTCTGTCGAGATGCTCAAGGTTCATAATATATCTTCCTTTAAAATTTTCTCGTTACGCCGGTTTGGTACTATCCCGCGAGGTTCTTGTTAATGTAATCGAGCACCCTTTTGCACGATTCTTCCACCGATTCTGTCGCGGTATGAAGCACGAGTTCCGGCCTCTGCGGCGCTTCGTACGGATCGTCGATCCCCGTGAAATTGGGTATCTGGCCGGCCCGTGCGCGCCCGTACAATCCCTTCACGTCGCGCCTCTCGCATTCCTCGAGCGACGCATCGACGAATATCTCCACGAAGCGGGAGCAGCGGGAACGGACGAAATCCCTCGATTCGATATAGGGCGATATGAAAGAAGCGACGACGGAGACCCCGTTCTTCTCGAGCATCGATACGAGGTATCCCATCCGCCGTATATGGCTGTTTCTCTCGTCGCGTGTGAATCCCGTCTGGGGAAAAACATCGCGCACGGAATCGCCGTCGACCTTTTCAACGCGCATACCCTTACCGGCGAGAGATTCATAAACCCTGTCGGCGATCGTGCTCTTGCCCGAACCCGAGAGGCCGGTGAACCACAGAACAAAGGGACCGGTCCGCGTATCTTGGTTCGATACGAACGCGGCCGACAGCACCCCGTAGACGAGCACGATGACCGCTGCGACGATCCCCGCGACGAAATCGCCTCGAAAGGCAATCAACCAGCCACCGGCGAGCGCCGCAAGCGGCGCGCTCCAGACATAAACCAGTTTATTCATATACGCCGATCCTCCTCATTTCTCGCAGTCCTCGATAAAGCGCCCCTCAATGTAAGCCCTCGTCTTGGGATTGCGCGGGGAACTGAAAAAATCCTGTGCGGGCCCCTGTTCCACCGCCCTGCCCATGTACAGGAATATCACGTGGTCCGCCAACCGCTTCGCCTGCCGGAGAATGTGCGTCACGAGCACCACGGTGTACCGGTCCTTGAGCTTGATAAACAGCTGCTCGATTCCCTCCGCGGACAACGGGTCAAGCGACGAGGTCGGTTCGTCCCCGAGAATGATTTCGGGTTCGACCGCGAGTCCCCGCGCGAGACAGAGCCTCTGCTGCTGGCCTATGGAAAGCCTCGAAGCCGGGCCGTGAAGGCGATCCTTCACTTCGGGCCAGATCTGGGCCATCTCGAGGTACTTACGCACCTCCTCGTTGAGCCGCTTTTTATCCTTCATCCCGTGGATCCTCAGGCCATAAGCCACGTTGTCGAATATCGACATGGGAAGGACCTGCGGCCGCTGAAAGAGCAGGCCCATGCGTTTTCTGGTCCCGATCACGTCCGTGCCCTGCGAGTAAATGTCCGCGCCGCGGACCAGCACGGAGCCGCTGACGCGGAATCCATCTCCGTCCTCGAGCATCCTGTTGATCGACTTGAGCAGGGTCGTCTTCCCGCACCCGGACGGACCGATGATAACCGTGATTTTTCTCTCGGGGATTTCGATGTTCACATCGTGCAAGATGCGGTGCTCACCGTGCGAAATATTCATGTCCCGTATTGAGATATATCCGCTCATCCCATGGCCCCCTTTCAATCGACGATATTCCTGTGGAAGCGTTGCGACACGAGCCGCGCCGCGATGCTGACCGCGAGCAGGATGACGGTAAGGATGAACGCGGAGGCGTATCCTCTTTCCTGTACCTCCGGGAAAGGCGTTCCAATCTGGAAGAATATCGCCAGCGGCAGTGTCGCCACCGGCTTGAAGGGTGAATAGGGCATCGAATCGGAGAATCCCGCGGTAAAGAGCACCGAGGCCGCGTCGCCCATGGCCCTCCCGAACGCGACAAGAAGCGCGGAAACGATCGCGGGGATCGCCTGCCTGAATACGACCCGTGTCGCGGTCTCCCATGTGGTGGCGCCGAGCGCGCTCGAGGCGTCCACCAGGTCCCGTGGCATCATGCGGAGGGATTCGTCGAGTCCTCGGGTAACGATGGGAAGAATTACCGCCGAGACGGTGATCATCCCGGCCAGGAGCGACGTTTTCATCCCGAGCGCCACCATGATGGTGAATCCGAACGCGCCGTACACGATCGACGGCACGCCCCAGAGCACATCCATGACGATACGGAGCGCAAGCGCCACGGACGAAGTGCGCTTGAGATAGATGTTAAGATAGAATACCACGGGTATGCCTATCAGCGCGGCGATAAGGGTCGCGCCGGACGCGAGCAGGAGCGATCCAGCGATCGCGTTCAATATACCCCCCGATTTGCCTATATAGTATCCGCCCTCGGTCGTCTTCAGGAGCATGTCCGGGTGGAGCGACGACATACCCTTCACGAACACGATCGCCACGAGGAGAAAAAACACGGCGACGACGCACGCCATGGCAGAGGTCATTATCACCCTGAAAAAGACATCCTGCATTTTTCTCGCCGAGGGCCTCATGCGGTCTTACGCTCCACGTAGAGAAGTATCCCCCACCCCATGAGATTGAAGAGCATTGTTATGACAAGGAGAATGAACGCGGCGAACATGACCGCGGCGTCGTAGAGGGGAATGGACATCATCTCCCCGTAGGTATTGGCTATCATCGCGGGAAGGGGATACGCAGGGTCGAAAATCGAGGCCGGTTTTCCCGAGATGCTGCATCCCGATACCATGAGGACCGCCATCGTCTCGCCAACCGCTCGCGACATCCCGAGCATTATCGCCGCGATGATCCCCGGCCACGCCCTGACGAGCACCACGTTCCGGATGGTCTGCCACTTCGTCGCGCCGAGCGCGATCGAGGCGTCCCGCATGCCCCGCGGAACGGCCGAGAGAACACCTTCGGTGATGAATATGATGAGGGGCGATACCATGACCGCGAGCACGATCCCTCCCGCGAGCGCGCTGTATCCCGTATGGTTCGACGATTCGAACGGAAAAAAAGGGAGGATCTCGCACACGTATGGCATGGCACTCCTGACCGCGGGAACGATCACCAGCACGCCCCAAACGCCGTACACTACCGGGGATATGCCGGCACACACGTCGATTACCGGCTTGATCAGCCTCTTCGCCCGGTCATGGGCGTATTCGGACAGGAAGATGGCCGCGCATACGCTGAGAGGAACGGCGATGATCATGCAGATTAACGACACCCAGGCGGTGCCGGTAATGAACGAGCCCAGCCCGAACGCTCCCTCTGTGGGATGCCAGCGCGTGGAGGCGATGACTTTCGCCAGAGAGTCGATGGACCACGCCGGCCCGGATTTGAGGAAAAGGACTGCAATGAGTGCGGCGAAGATGACGACTACTCCGGCGCAGAAAAGCGCCATCGTCCTCCGCGCGATCCCGTCTTTCAATACCCTGGCGTTCATATCGATCCGGCTGACCGCTTAATCGAGTTTCAGTTTCCTGACGATTTCTTCGCGTTCCTTCCTGGGAACGGGCAGGCTCGTGCCCACCGCGCGGACGATCCTCTCCCCCTCATCGCTCAGCACGAACCGGAGAAAGTCCTTTTTCAGGCCGCCGATTTCTCCCTTCACGTAGAAATAATTTTTTCTGGATGCGGGATACTTCTTCGAATCGATGGCCCTGATCGCATCCTCCCGCGTCGTGATGACTTCAATTCCTTCTGCCAGACCGTTACCGTCCGCGTCGATGGGCACCGGCACGATGCCAGGCATATGTTTCCCATCGCGCCCGAACACGTAGCTGAAATTTGAATATCCGATCCCGAGCGGATCTTTCAACACGGCCTCGAGTATGCCCGGATCGCCGTATATTCCTATTCCCTTGAGATTTTCCTGCTTCCGGTTGCCGAGAAATTTCGCGAAGCTCGCAGCCGCGCCGCATGAATCGGAACGCGTGTACACGTGCACCGGGTCCGTTGCGGCGCCGGGGACTATATCCCCCCACTTTTTCGATGACTCCGCGAGATAGATTTCTCCGAACGATTTTCGGGATATGCCCTTCCGGATGATCGCCTTCAGCGAGGGGTTTTTCTGGCTCACGACCGGAAATACAGCGTCGTGAAGAACATACACGGGTATGATCCCCCGTGAGATTTCAGATTCATCCGGCTCACGGGACACCATGCCGATATCCACGAGCCCCGCGATGACATCGGCAGCTCCCTTGCCCGCGCCGCCGGCGGTTACCTCGATCCTGACCCCCGGGTGCGCCTTGCGATACGCCTCGGCCCATGCCACCGCGGTGGGATAGACGGCCCAGGCTCCTGAGAGAACGATTTCCCGCCCTTCATGCTTGCTGGCGCATGACGTCACGGACAGCAAAAGCGCGGTTGCCAGCACGGCCGCAATGCTGCGTCCGCCCGATAAATAAAAACGATCCATTAAACGTTGCACACTCGTTCCAGACATGGTCGCGGCCACCTCACACCTTGATCAATTCACACGTCGGGGACTCGGGCATTGATTCCGCTAGCAGCCAGCGGCAGAACATAATGCCGTCGCGGTGAGCGCCCGTGCCCACCCAGTTCTTCAGGCCGTGGTCCCGTGGAGAGATATGCACCACGTAGCTTCCGTCCGGTTCGAGTTCTATCTGACGCGAGTTGAGTGAAACGCGATGGTTCCGGTAATCGTATGATTGCATGTAGTGGTTCCAGGTCTGGACGCCCCAGTAGGCCGACCCGGGCGACCGGCCCCTGAGCACGAGCGCCTGGTCGTCGTCCAGGTCGAAGCTCCCGATCGCGTAGATATTGTCGGGGGTCCCCCAGTTTTTGCTGTCCATTGTGAACGTGAACGGCGGGTTGATGGCGTTCCTGCTGAAAAAAGAGGGAAACGGCACGATCTTTATGGTTTCATCGATGAATGCCATGATCGCCCGCAGGCGTCGCGCCATGTCCCCGTCGTCGATGGGCCCCGGCGCGGCGATCCTGTCGAGACACTCGATTCTCATCCTTGCGGGGCTTATCCCCTCGTGCTCGAAAAAATACTGGCGCACGATGACGCACACCGTGTCCGGTGCCAGGGCGTGGGCGTTTGCGCCGGCCACGCCTGGTCCGACCGTAAATGAAAACGATCCGTCGGACGCGAATTCGATATCCCGGTGGTTGAGGTTCAGGGTGACATGGTCTGAGGTGCGACCGTCCGCTGGTCCTCCGTAAAAGCAGAACGAGAAATAGCAGTCGTTGCCCCGCACTCCGCTGATCCGGTAATTCCTGTCGCCCCGGACCTGGCTGAAATGATATACCGAGTCCGTGTTATCGCCGAGTATCTTTTTCGTGTTCGACGCAAGCGGTACGAACTGGGGGCGAAAGGGGTCGCTCTCCACGTAACAGTCGATACCGTAACTGAGCAGGTGAAGCATGTGCCGGTATCCCATCACGTGGGTGTGCTCGCCGAGCTGTTTCCCCGGATCAAGGAACGAGGAGTCGGCCTTCCCCATGAAATCGAGCAGTTCCCTGAATGCCGTCGTCGTGTGAAGCTCTTTCGCTGTCATATTCTGGCTCCTCTGAAAATATCGTTGTAATAATCGAGGTACGGTTCGAAACGCGCGCGGTCCCTTGCGATGTCGATGCCGAAATCTTCCGGCGCGTACCGGTGGATTCCATGTTTGTCGCGCGCGTTGTTCCGCATGAAGCGTTCCATCGACGAACGGACTTCAGGCGTGAGCGTGAACCCGAAATGATCGTAGGCGCCCTTCACGCACTTCAGGGGATCCGCCACTATGTCGGAGAGGTGTATGTCGTAGAACTGATTCTCCCTCGCTTTCAGTCTCTTCCGCTGGGCCACCGATTCTTCGAGCACGAAAGCCAGCCAGTCGATCATCTGCCGGCCGATGAGATGCGGGTCCACCGCGTCGCTCGAGATGCTCCGCAGCATCGACATGAGGCTCGTTACCGACGCGACCACGGTAACCGGGTCGCGGTGGGTATGGATGATTGCCGCGTCCGGGAATTCATCAAGCAGGTCCTCCAGGTAGTTGAGATGGCCCGGTGATTTCAGGAGCCAGCGATCGTACTTGACGCCGCCCGACTGGAGGAACTGGAGAAAGAGGCGTTCTGCCGCGTACACATCGGTCATGGACTGACCGTCCACCCATTTCTGGTACGACGGCACATTGTACTGCACAAAGAACTGCTGGCTCTTGAATTCGTAGGTCCATATGTTGACACACTCCTGAGGAAGCATGGCCGACATCGGATGCACGGCTTCGAAACCGGGGATCAACTGGTACAGCCGGTCGAACTGCTTCTGTACACGGGCAATCCTGGGATCATCCTGATACGTCGATGGTTCGGGAGGGGGATATGGAGAAAGGCATTCCCATGAAAGAGGAGATCGAAACGCGGGATCGCAGTCCAAAAGATAGTGAAGTATGGTGGTGCCAGTCCTCGCAAGGCCCACTATGAACAAAGGGCGATCGACGCGAGATTTTCTTATTTCGGGATTCTTTTTTATGTGGTCTGTCATCTGAAGGCGGCTTTTAAGCTTCTGGACCACTTCCATCCGTGCCGTCAGTCGCCCGAGGGCCGTTAACGAGGCCTCCCCGTCAAGTGATTCGAGATATAACCGGAGCCCCTCTTTGAAGCGACCGTCACCGAAATCGTGAAGCTTCACCGCACGGGACGCGGATTCCATGAGATCATCCATGTTCATGGGTGCCGATCCGATTCCCAGTGTTCCCAAGCCTTTTCCGATCGCGTTGAACGCCCTTACCGGCAGCGGCATCGCCGCCTTGACGCTATATGCCGCGATCGCGTTGTCCGAGGTCGTGCTTTTCGAATTCATAACAGCGCTGTCCCGTTTGTATCTGGTCGTTTTTATCTATCATACCTGAAGCCATGAAACGGGGCCATCGGGGTCCACTACCAGCCGATGCTGTCAGAAAAAAAGGCATTGAATCGCTCGCGCGAATCCTCCGAAATGACGCCCATAAAAACGCCCGGGGCTTTGTTTTTTTGTCCCCGTGTTTAATCACTGTGAATAGTATTTTTTCTCGAGGGGATTACGTCAATACATTTATTGAAACGACATGCGCTTTCGGGGCGAACAACTACATCGTGGTCTTGCCCCTGGATGACAGGGAATCGGCTATCTCTGCGAGATCGACCTTGTCGATATTGCTCTGGATGATGCTTTCGAGGTCGACAATGATTTCTTCGAGTTCCTGGATGCGGGGATGATGGTCGAAGATAAAGACGATATACGCGCTGTAGCTCTTCGTGATTTTGACACCGAACTCGGTGAAATACGCCGCCTGGTCTTCCCGTGTTATAATACCGGGGACGACTGTATCCTCACCGAGGTGAATCAATTCTGAATGCTTTTCGTAAAGCGAAGAAAGATCGTCATCGAACAACCGGTATTCCGTGCGGGTTTCGTCCAGGCTGGCGATGAAGGAACGGATGCCACAGAATTTATAGTCAATATACGATTTCGCACTCATGCAGATATGCCCGCGGGCCATTCAGGAGGTTTGTTCGGTCGTCTGTTCGGCCTTTTTCGCGTCTTTCGGTCGACGACGCCTGCGCCGTCCCCTGCTCCGCTCGGACCTCTCCCCATTATCGCCTTCGCGGGGTGCTGTTGAGGAACGGGATTTCCAGTACTTGAGTATCGCGGTATCAGATTCACCCGCTTCAACGAGTATTTCGAGGAATTGTATCGTGGTTTGGTAGTACTCGTTATCGACAAACTTGCGTTCGAAGTTTTTCCACCTGGGACCGCTCCCTATATCGTTGACGATCACCTGGCGCGCGACGATATTGCAGACGCGTTCCCATTCCGCACGTGACAGGCAGAGTCGTACGGCCATCACGTGGAAATCCTTGTTGATGGCGTGGTATGCCTCCTGAAAACGGGTCGCGGCCGCGGTCTTGATGGATTTCAGGAAAATGTCGTAGAACAGCACGGCGATCATCACGCATTCGGGAATTTCTTCCTCGGCCGCTATGTGTGCATCAAGGCATTTCAGGCGCCTGACCATGGTCGTCTGGATTTCTTTCACGGCTATTTCAGGTATCCAGTGCATGAGGAGGCCATAGTGTATCAGATTCTCAAAGGTTTTTCCACAGGACGCGCATTTTAAAATCTTCAGGAGCTCGTCCAGCAGGCGGCGCGCGTTGGTTTCAGCGATCTTTTCGGCGCACAGTTTTATCGCCTTGAAGTCCTTCCGCGACGGTGTGAGCCCGAGCTGCGCGCAGAATCTCGCGGCCCTGATCATCCGGACCGGATCTTCCTTGAGCCTCGTGACGGGATCACCGATAGATCGGAGAATTTTTTTCTTGATATCTCTCAGGCCGCCCGTGTAATCGATTATCGACGATGTCGCCGAATCGAAATACAGCGCGTTCACGGTGAAATCGCGCCGGAGCGCATCCTGCTCGATGGTGCCGAAAATATTGTTCATGGCATACTGGTCGCCGCCGAATTTTTCGGGGTCGGCGACCGCGCGGAAGGTGGCTACTTCGACAAATTTGTTTTTGGCGATATACACGTGAGCCAGCCGGAACCTTCTTCCGATGAGGAAACACTGTTTGAAGAGCCTCTTCACCTGCCTTGGCCGCGCGTCGGTCGCGATATCGAGGTCTTTCGGCTTTTTGCCGAGGAGCAGATCCCTGACGCCCCCGCCTACGAGACAGGCCTGGTACCCGTTGTTGCGGAGCCTGCTCATGATGTCCCTGATGCCGCGGTCGACCTGGCTGAGGGATAGAGGATGGTTTCCTTTGGTAAGGGTTATGGGATATTTTTTTCTTTTAAAAAACAGCATAACAATTATATTGCACTTTCTCAATGCAAGCGGCATTTAGGCAAGAAGTTTTTTAAAAAACTGCTCAATCCGGTGCTGCAGAGGACTTGGCGAGGCAGATGGAAACAGGTTCGAACATAATCGTGAACATATCCAGGCCCGTAACGGGCGGGATGGGCCTCGCATTCCATGACGGCACTGCCATATTCATCCCACGCGTTCTTCCGGGCGAACGAGTGAAGGCTGTCATAACCGGTGTGCGCCGTGATTACTGCATGGCCGACGCGGTAGAGGTCATGGAGCCTTCCCCCGCCAGGATCGATCCCCCATGCCCCATCTACGAAAAGTGCGGCGGATGCGACATACTCCATGCCACTTACGAAGCGGAAATCGCCCTGAAAAAGGACATCCTTGACGACTGCATGGCAAGGATCGGCGGATTCCCGTCCGGTTCATATCCGCAAGTTGAAACCGTCCTGGGCGAGCGCCATGGCTACCGCAGCCACGCGCTCCTGCACGCTTCCGGCGGCACTATCGGTTTTTACGGCAAGGAGTCCCGCGACATCATTCAGATCCCGGAACAGGGCTGCCTCCTTCTTTCGCCGGCGATCAATGACGCAATACGCGGCAAGCGGTTCGCGGCCGGATCTTCCACGGACATGAAAATCGCAGAGAACCTCGATGGAAGGATCGTGCAATCCGGCCATGCAGACCGCCTTGTCAGGGAAGAGGTCAATGGTTGGATATTCGACAGGAACGTTGAACACTTTTTCCAGGCGAACCGCCATCTCCGCCCCCTCATGCAGGAACGAGTCTGCATGGCAGCGCGGTCCGGGGACATGGACTCTGTTGCCGATATAGGCTGCGGCGTAGGCTTCTTTACGATGCCTCTCGCGGGAATGTTCAGATTTGCCAGGGGTTACGATTTAGTCAAGGACGTGATAGCGATGGCCCGCCGTAATGCGCGTGCCAACAACGCGGAAAACACGGATTTTACCGCGCTCCCCGCATCGCGCATACACCCAGGGAGGATAAGCGGATCGACCATCGTGGTCGACCCGCCACGAGCGGGGCTGTCCATTCATGCGAGAAACACGATCCTGGCGATAGCCCCTCCCGTGATCGCATATGTTTCGTGCAATCCCGCCACGTTCAGCAGGGACCTGCGGCGCTTCTGCGGATCGGGATACTCGATCGAAAGCATTGTCCTTTTCGACATGTTCCCGTGCACCGCGCACATGGAAATCCTCGCACGGCTGGCGAGGGGCGATGGGTCAGCGGCTCCGGGAAAGCATGCGCGAAAGGAACGCCTTCAGTGCGGCAATGATGCGTTTTAACCAGAGCAGGAACTTGCGCCAGCCGCGCGCGGAAAGATAATCCATCTCCTCCTGCAGGCGCAGCTCCTCGCCCGCGGTGAAGTCTTTCCTGAGTATGTTCTCATCGGCTTCCATCCTGAGCCTGTCAAGCTTCGACCCCGAGGGTATGACCCGGCATTCGATATCCTCGATCCCGAGCGCCTTGCACGCCATGATCCTTCTGAAACCCGCAATCAGCACTTTCTTGTCCGTAACCGTGACCGGGTTGATCAGACCGTGCGCCTTTATCGAATCCATCAGGCCGTTGAGATCCCCATCGTCCTGTCGGATACGCTTTCGTATCTTGATTTCATCGATCCTGAGCTTCAAAATGCCTCCTGATTATATATGACCATAGAGGAACAGGTTGATGAGTCGCGCAACGAAATATGCTCCGATAAAAAGAAAAAATGGAAACGTGACGATGAATCCCATGAATTCCGCCGGCTGCACAATTTTATTATTGTACACTTTTTTGCCGAAATAATTGAAATGATACCAATTGGGATCCTTTGTCCTGCGATAGATTCTTCTGAAAATGATGAACTTGATGAAAACGAGAAGGATCATGATGAAGCCTGAAAGGAGCCAGAAAAAAAACCTGATGTTGATTTTCCGTATTTCCTCAGGACGCGTGAGCGCCACTATGCTCAGGGCGATGGCGATCGCCATGTTTGTGATGACTGTTATGATAAACCAGTTGAAGTAGCCGGAAGACCTGGTCTGCACGTAAAAAACAATAATTACGATATGGATGACGAAGGATGTTATGAGAAGGAATAAAAGGACGTATAACAGCATATTAGTATGTTTAAAAGCCGTTACCGGCAACACATTACCGCATTTTATCGGATACTGTCAAGTGACCATTAAAATATTATGTCGGAAAAGGGAATGTCAAGAATAAAAAAAATGGCCTGCACGGAATCAGCCGGTTATTTGGAATCCTCGTCCTCGGGTTCCAGGCTCTTTTCTATCAAGCGGGCCCGTTCGCTGCCGGGTCTGGATTTGACTGCGGCCTGTGCATACATTTTCGCCTTTTTCAGGTTGCCGTGCTTTCGGTAGAGATTGGAAAGCGCTATATTCGCGCCGGAATGGTCGGGATCAAGTTTCACGACCGCTAGGAACGCGTCGCGCGCCTCTTCATCGGAAGGCGAGGGGTTCTGGGAAAGGAATATTCCGAGATAATAGTTCATTTTGACCGATTCTGGATATACTTTTATCGATTCGCGGCAGTACCTTGTCCCCTCCACAATATATTCCAGGCGCTTTTTCTGCGGCAACGACGACTCGTAGGCCTGGCGGTAGCAAACCTCGGCCAGCGTCTTTAAAAGCACGAAACGATCCTCCCGGTCATATATGCAGTTCCTTCGTTTATATGCCTCCTGGAATTCCCTGAGTGCGAATTCATCCAATCCCTGCTTGTAATATATGACGCCGAGCGCCAGATGCGCTTCGGGATTCCTCCTGTCCGCGGTGAGGGCCTTCTTGTATTCACCAATGGCATCTCCCTCCTCGTCGTTCGCAGCGTAGTAATCACCCCTGGCCTTGTAGATGTACGAGTTCGCGGCATCGGGGTCTGTTATTTTGGCAACGACCCTGTACTCGTTGCCGGCATTTTTGAAATTACCCCCGCCCACCAGCATGGGCCCGAAGGACTTGCTTGCAAAAATAAGCTTTACGACCAAGCTTCCGACGATAAGGTTCCTGTCGTCCACCACGTAGAGAGTGTCACCCTCCATCAAACCCTCCGGATCGTTTAACCTCACCGTGGCCCTGGTTTTCGACGAAGCCGCATCGGACATGCCTTTCTCGTCCGGTGAAGTCCTCGTGGAAAAAGACATTATTTTCCCGACCACCCGTGCGGGAGTGCCGGTCGGGTCGCCGGGTGAAACGAGCGCCCTGATCCGCGTCCGCCCTTTCTCGAGCACCATGTTTGCCAGTGCGGATTCGGCCGAGACCAGGCACATGGACGCAGTTAACAGCAATGAAACGAAGGTCCTCATCAATTGTTATCGTATCATCCTGAGAGGATTGAGGGGATATCCCACTCCTTTTCTTATTTCAAAATGCAGGTGCGGTCCGGTTACCGCGCCCGTGTTACCGGAATAGCCGATGATCGCTCCCCTGGGTACGACATCGCCCTCCTTGACAATGTTATTCGAATTGTGGGCGTATACCGTGATGTAGCCGCCATCGTGCCGTATGACGATCAGATTGCCGTACCTGTCCTTCCATCCGCTGAATATGACCCTGCCTGCGGCGGCCGATCTGATTTTCGAACCGTTTTCAGCGCCGATGTCGATTCCGCAATGGAAACTAGGCCTCCCGGAAAACGGGTCGCGCCTGTTGCCAAAGCCGGAAGTGATTTTGCCGACAACGGGCCAGACAAATCTCGTTTTCAGAGAGGCGATGCTTTCCTTTTTTTCGGCAGGGGAATCATCATCCGGGCGCTTTAACTCCCTGCGTTCTTCGGCCTCCGGGATGAATATCTTCCTGTTCATCTTGATGGCGCCGCCCCTGATATGGTTGTGCGCCATTATTGTTTTCGCGTTTACCTTGTAGCGCTTGGCCATCATCGAGATCGAATCCCCCTTTTTGACAACATGGTACACCCCCTTCCGAGAGGGCACCTTGATGCTCTTGCCTGGAGAGAGCATGTCGGGATCGTTTATCTCATTCAGCCCGATAATTATCCTGTGTCCCACGCCATATCGCTTCGACAGTTTCCACAGGTTGTCGTTCTTTTTTATTTTATAGGGAACCACGTGCCACCGGGGATCCTTCTTCTGCATTTTCGCGAGGATTTCCCTTCCGGTTGGTTCCTTTTTCTTTTCTTCCTTTCCCAGGTCTTCCCCCTCGAAGAACGAATCGTCGTGAATAATGCTCCCATCGGCCATTTCCTCCGATTCGGCGGGGGGTATATCCGATTCCATTTCGATATCGCGGATGATGATGGCATCCTCGATTCGTGTTTTATCCGGTACGTCATTTACCGAGACCCATCTCTTCCACGCACCGGTTATGGATACCGCCGACACTGACGCCAGAACGGCGAGTATGATGGCATGCTTCTTCATGGTATTATGATCGGAATATACGATGAATATCTTTAACGCCGGCGGGGATCGAAAAGCGGTGACATAACCTCGCGGATGCGTCCTATGATATCGGTCGCCTTGAGTACGCCGCCCTCCGAGGCGCGCTCGCCTGCCCTGCCGTGAATAAACGCGGCGAGCGCCCCCGCGTCCCCCGCGTCCAGACCGCGCAGCATGAGCGCTCCGGCAATGCCTGATAGCACGTCCCCGGAGCCGGCCGCGGAAAGTGCCGGGCATCCCGATGTATTGATTCGCGTGCGTCCTTTCGCGTCGCTCACGATGGAAGCCGGCCCCTTGAGGAGCACCGCGCATCCTGCCTCCGCGGCCAATTCCGTGGCCGACCTAAGACGCGCGGCCTTGAGCTCTTCGGCCGGCTTCCGCGTCAACCGGGACGCCTCGCCGAAATGAGGGGTGATAAGGCACCTTTTCGAAAGCGCTTCCGGGACGCGGCAGCTTTCGGCAGCGAGGTGATACAGCCCGTCGCCATCGATGACGATTCCCCTCAGGGGAAGCGCCTCCGCAGCCCCAACGAGCGACCTGTAAAATATGCGCGCGAGGCCGTCCCTTCCCAGGCCGGGCCCTGTGACAATGGCGTCGTATTGTCGCGCTGCGAAGAAAGAATTCATGAACTGTTCCATGTCCGGCCCCTTCCCGTCGGGGATCGAGGCGGTTATGATCTCCGGAAGGCGGCCGGATATGATCTTCCTCGCTGAAGGCGTCGTGAGCACCGTGACCAGCCCCGCCCCGGTTTCGAGCGCGGCCGCCGCTGACATGATAATGGCCCCTTCCATCCCGTCGAACCCACCCGCGAGGAGCAGATGCCCACGCGCGAACTTGTCCGAATCGGCATGTCCCAGAAACGCGGGATTGTGTGCGAGGGAGGCGATCGACGTGGCCAGCTCTTCATCGAGCAGGTCCACAGGTATGGAATCGGAACAGGTGAGGTCCGATGGAAAACCGATATCCGCCACGCGCACAACGCCCGAGTAGTGCTTCCCGGGATACGTGACCAGCGAGGGTTTCGTGAGCCCAACGGTCACCGTGTAATCCGCGAGTATGGCCTCGCCCGCGGGGGCCTCCCCGTCACTGGGCAGGCCGCTCGGCATGTCCACCGAAATGACCGTTACGTCCGCGTCGTTGATGCAGCGAATCATCGTCTCGAGGGGGCCGGCGGGCGTTCCGGAGAAGCCGGTGCCGGTCAGGGAGTCGATGACGCATGCCGTGCCGGACAGGTCCGGCGCATCTGTCCCGCTCTTTAATATGGGCACTCCCGATTTCACGCAGAGATCGTAATACATTCTTGTCGGGGGCGTGAAGCGGGAGGGATCACCCGCGCATATGATGCGCACCGCGTGTCCCCACTGGGACAGCTGGTAGGCCGCGACGAACCCGTCGCCGCCGTTGTTCCCGGCGCCGCAGAATACGACGAACGGTGCGTCCTTCGCGGGAAAGAGATCCGCGGCGAAATCGGCAACCGCCCTGCCCGCCAGGGCCATGAGGACCTCGCCGGGTATGCCGCGCTCCTCGATGGTTACGCGGTCGATTTCGCGCATCTCTTTCGCGGTGGCGACCTTCATCGTGTCACTCCCACTTGTTGATCTCGATTCCGCGTGAATTCACATGGAAGCTGTGGATGCGACCACCATTGTCCAGGAATATCTTCGCGTACTGGTTGCGCCGGTACTTGAGGGTGAGCGCCAGGTTGTTGACGATGGAGCCGTCGAGCGTGGCAACGATGAACTTCACCTGGTCGCTCGTCACGTTCCAGAAGTAAAGGTAGCGGTCCTCGGTTACATCGAAAAGGACATTTTTGGGATCTGGAATGGTCATTACGGTTTTCTCGATCTTTTGTTTTTCCATCGAGTAATCGAATACCTTTATGTACTTGAGCCTTGTATCGTGGTAAAACGATATTGATATGAACAGCCGCTCGCCGCCGTGCAGGGCTCGCACGTTGTCGATTCGGCCGCGGTAGGTTACGCCGTCCTCCTTTTCGGAGAAATCGATCTTGCCCAGATTTACGTGAAAATCGCGCGTTTTCCCGGAGAAACGGCTTACGCTCCACGACTCGATGGTCCTGGATATGACGAAAAGCCTGCCCTTCGAGTCGATGAACATCGATTCAATCTGGAAAAAAGGCACGTCCGGCGCTCCCTTCTGCCCCAGGGTGTACTGAAGCTCGCCCCTGTCGTTGAACACCAGTATGAAGGAAGGGGTGAAATCCATGGTTTCCTCTTCCTGCTTTTTCGGTGACGCCTTGCCTGTGATCCTGTTCTGGATGTAGAGGTTCCTGTCGTTGTCCATTGTGAACGTGCCGATGGTGCCGAAGTTGAACGACGCGGTCCTGTAATCGCTCTTCTTGGCGATGTCCTTTACATCGCCAAGCACCAGGTCGATGTTCCTGTTCCTCACCGCGCCGTCGGACACCGGCTCCATCACCTGTATCCGCCTCATCACATTATCCGCCGTAACGACACGGTTGTTGAATACGCCCACGGATACGGTCGATTCATCGTAACCGGACTCTTCGTCGGATTTGATCAGTATCTGGCCGGGACCCGGTCCGTTTTTGATAAAGGCGATTTTACGTGGATTCAACGTGGTGCTGCGCCACTGGCCGCAGAAAAGCTGCAGCATGACCAGGCAGAGTATCAGGGCCGGTGTTTTTTTCATTGAAATCTCCAAGCATGTGGCGCGGATGCAGGGGGATAAGCTCCCCGGCGCGCGGTCCGTCCGGCTCGCGAGTGCGCTCCCCGGAACTGAACCTGAATCGATGTATGCATGGAGCCCATAAATTGCAAGAATTTTATTAACCGGGCTTCCATGTACCTGAGATATATCCCCATAAATATCACGGTATGGGAGCACTCTTGGCGATTAAACCTTGACAAAAAGCACAGTGTCCGTTTTTAAAGTAAAAAGCACGCTCCCGCCATGATCATATTCCCCTCGCGGGTATATAGATTCCGCATGGATCCCGGGACGCCACGGTCTCACCGCATTCAATACTATTATTACGAGGGTATATATGGACTTTAAACTTTCAGAAGAACAACAGATGGTACGCGAAACCTGCAGGCAGTTCGCCGAGAACGAGCTCAAGCCCAAGGCGGAACACTACGACCGCACGCATGAGTTCCCCTGGGAGCACGTGAAAAAGCTCTCCGATATGGGTATGATGGGCGTCGTCTATCCCGACAAGTACAACGGCGCGGGCATGGATTACGTCTGCTATGCCATCGCGGTCGAGGAACTCTCGCGCGGTTGCGCATCAACCGGCGTCATCGTTTCCGCGCACAACTCGCTCTGCCTCTCGCCGATCTACTACTTCGGCACCGAGGAGCACAAGACGAACATACTGTCGAAGCTCACCACGGGTGAATGGATCGGTTGCTTCGGCATCACCGAGCCGGAAGCGGGCTCCGACGCAGCGGGCACCAAAACCACCGCCGAGCTCAAGAACGGCAAGTGGGTGCTGAACGGCACCAAGAACTTCATCACGAACGGCGGCGTGGCCAACGTCGCGGTCGTGACGGCCGTCACCGAGAAGGGGATAGGCCACAAGGGGCTGAGCTTCTTCATCGTCGAGAAGGGCACCAAGGGCTTCAGCGTGGGCAAGACCGAGGACAAGCTCGGCATCTGCGCCTCGTCTACCACTGAACTCGTGTTCGACAACTGCGAGATACCCGAAAGCAACATCCTCGGTAAGAAGGGAGACGGATTCAAGATCGCCATGCACACCCTCGACGGCGGCCGCGTGGGCATCGCCGCGCAGGCCCTGGGCATCGCGCAGGCCGCGCTTGACGCTGCGGTGGTCTATGCCAAGGACCGCAAGCAGTTCGGCAAGTCCATCGCCGACTTCCAGGCCATCCAGTGGATGATCGCGGATATGGCGACCGAGATCGAAGCGGCGCGTCTCCTGGTGTACCAGGCCGCGAACTACATGAACACCGGCGACCGCCAGCGCTATTCCAAGTACGCGGCCATGGCCAAGCTCTTCGCCTCCGAGACCTCGCACCGGGTCACCCACAAGGCCATCCAGATCCACGGCGGGTACGGCTATGTAAAGGATTACCCGGTGGAGCGCTTCTACCGCGATTCCCGCATCACCGAGATCTACGAGGGCACCTCCGAGATCCAGCGCCTGGTCATCGCGAGTAACGTTATCAGGGAATACTGAGATTTTTATTAGTACGAGCAACGGAACGGCGGGCCGAAAAGCCCGCCGTTTTTTATTTCATCTGCCATTAGGGGATACCAATAGTGCACTCGTTCACCGGGTCTTCACCCTTGCCGCCAGCATATCCACCATTTCCCGCTCGAGCTCGTCTGACGAGGCGTACTTTCGTTCAAACACGCCCGCCCACACGTCTGCCGTTTCCATGCACATGTAGATGAATGCCCCGGGGAACACCGCCTCGAGCTCGCGCTTCATCATGCGGTACATATCCACCCTCATTGACTTGAGATATCGCATCTTCCCGTCCGGCCCCGGGAACATCTCCCCGCTTACAAGCTCCCTGTGTTTGCCGCCCGAGGATAGCAGGCTGTGATAAAAACCGGGGGTGCAACGAAACCCGCCCATGGAAACCCACAGGACGCTTTCGGGATTGACCGCCCCGCGAAGCCTTGCGACCACGTCGCGATATTCACGTTCGCAGCCGGGGTAGATCACGATCGGATCGAAGTGGAACGCGGTATAGTAGCCGGATTCGGCGGCCTGCCCGGCTGCGGCTATGCGCCGTTCGAGGTTTGCCGTTCCCTCTTCATGGCGGTCCACGACGCTGGGAGTGTTCATGCTCCACGCCATCACGGTATTGCCCTTTCGTTCAATACCGAGGAGATGGTCAATCCTGTCTGATTTGGTCTTGAGTTCAAGGAAAAGCCTCGGGTTGTCGGCGGCGATCCCGATGAGCCGGGCCGCGGTCCCGGTCAGGTCGTCCATCATGAGCGAATCCGTGTATTCGCCGGGACCGGCCCTCACCACGGGCATATCGGTTTCCGCGATCATGCGCGCGATGCCGCCGTAGAGCGGTTCCAGGTCCAGGAACTGGTGAATCCCGTACGCGTTGATGTAATCGTGGAGATAGCAATACGTGCAGTTGTACAGGCAATTGAAGCACATGTTGAATACCCGATAGTTGCAGCAGATCATCGAAGGCGATCCCGGGCATTTCTGCACGTGTCTGCCCATGAAGGATCTGAGCGCGACCACCTCCCGTGAGGCGATACCGCTCTGCTCGCATTCATTCATGACGGCGGTGCAGTCTTCCTGGGTTTCATAGGGGATGTGCTGGACTCCTCCGAGCGCGAGGAAACGCCGGACCATGGGGTCGTCCGCTCGATCGCGCGGGTATACGATGATTTTCACATCAGCCGCGGTTTTCATCGCCGGGCACCGTCCGCATATTGTTCTTGACGTCCTCCACCGGAAACCTTCAACTGATCACGACGAAAGATACTGCCTGTACGGGGGTGGCGTGCATGGGATGCCTGTTCTGCGATATCATAAATGGCAAAATACCTTCTTCGAAAGTGTACGAAGACGAATCCGTTTTCGCGTTCGACGATATCAACCCTCAGAGCCCGGTGCATGTCCTGGTGGTGCCGAAGTTACACTTCGAGAAGATAGACACCATGGATGAGAACTCAGCCAGGTACATGTCGGACGTGTTCCTCGCCGTCAGGGAAATCGCCCGCATCAAGGGCCTCTCCGCCGGTTATCGGGTGATCATTAACAACGGCCCCGCCGGCGGCCAGGTCATCTGGCACCTCCATGTTCACGTGCTCGGCGGCAAAGACGACATGGGCCCGATGCTCGTCTGAAAGCCCGTTCATTTCGCCTTCTTCTGTTTCTTCGTGAGAACGATCAAGACCCTGTCCACGGAACGCTCCGTCGCCTGGTCAACGATGAATGTGAACCGGTCGTACTGGAACCGCTCCCCGCGCCGCGGTATCCTGCCCAGCTTGTAACAGACATATCCCGCCAGCGTCTCGAAACCCGCTTTCTCTATCTGAACGTTGAATTTTTTCATGAAATACTCGATATCCAGACTGCCCGTGACCAGGAATCTGTTCTTTCCCGCCTCCTGCACCAGGTTGCCGTCGGACTGGTCCGAGGTCTGGATTTCCCCGACCACCTCCTCGGCAACGTCCTCATGAGTGACCATCCCCGTGGCCGCCCCGTATTCGTCAACGACGATGTAGAGGGGGACCATGTTAATCCGCATCTCCGAGTAAATCTCGTACACTTTTTTCGTGAGGGGGATATAACTGACCCTGTGCAGTATCTCCGATATGTGCTTCATTTCGGGATTCATGATGACGTCCCGGTAGAATACGTAGCCGATGATGTTGTCGACCCGATCCTGGAAAACCGGTATCCTCGAAAATTTTGACCTGACGATGACGTTCACGAGATTCTTGACGCTGTCGCCGATTTCGACGGATTCAAGGTCGATGGTCGGGGTCATGACCTCCCGCGCGGTGAGGTTCTTGAACGAAAGTATCTCCTTCACGAACGACTGGTCGTCCTTGGTGATCACTCCCTCCTTTTTGCCGATCTCGAACAGGGCCGCGATTTCTTCGCGTGACTTCACCGGAGATCTGGTGTGCTCCTTCAGTTTCATGAGGTTCTTCAGCATTTCGGAAACCACGAGCGTGACCTTAAGTACGGGCCTGAGCGCCGTGATGAGGAACACGAGCGGAAGCGAGAAAAAAAGGAGGACCGACTCCGAACGCGCCCGGGCGACTAACTTGGGGATCAGCTCGCAGAAGAGCAGGAACACGATCGCCTGCACCACGGTGACGCCGAGCAACTCGGGCTCGTTCAGCTGGTACGCCCTCGTCGCTATGAATGTGATAATCGAGCCGGTGGCGATGTTGACGATATTATTGCCTATCAGTATAAGGCTGAGTGAATTCTCGATGTTGTCGAGAAGATAGAGGGCGCGGCGTGCCCTCGTGCTGTCTTTTGAAGAAAGATCCTCCAAATATACCCTGCTCGACGTCACGAGTGAAGTTTCGGTGCCGGAAAAGAAAGCCGAAAGCAGCATCATGACGAAAACGGCGACGATGTAGCCCCCATAATTGGCAAGCATGTATGAATGTATCATCGCCCCGTCACTTCCGGTTTCTCGATCACTTCGATGGATTCGATTTTTTTACGCTTGATGTAGCGGACCCGCAGATCGTGTTTTAAAAGCGGCACAATCTCCCCCCTCCTCGGGAAATCGGCCTTTTTTTCGAGGATATACCCGCCTACCGTATAGGCATTCTCGCTCGAGATGCGTTCGTCGAACATCGCATTAAAGTCCTCGATGAGCATTTCTCCATGGATGATTGTTATTCTGGCCCCCGCCTTTCTCACGCTTCTCCTGGGGTCCTTCTCCCAGTTGATGAACTCCTTTCCCATGAGTTCTGAAAGGATCTTGTTCAGGGTAAGGATGCCGGCCGTGCCGCCGTACTCGTCGAGCATGACGGCAATCTGTATGCCCCCGGCGATGAAATCATTCAGCAGGTCGTTGAGCTCCCTTGTCGCCGGGAAAAAATTGATTTCATGTATGAATTTCTTTATCGACCGGGCACTCTTGTATCCCATGTATGCGGGGAGAATCTCCCTGGAATCGACCATCCCGACAATCGTGTCCAGATTCCCCCGGTATACCGGGGCTCGTATGACCTCGCGCTCCTTGAATATCTCCATCGCCTCCTGGACGGTCGCGGTTTCGGGAATGAAAACGGCCCCGTTTCGCGGGAACATCACGCGGGAAGCGTCATGCTTTGAAAATCGCATCACATTCGAAATGAAATCCCCTTCCCGCTTGTCGATCATCCCCTCTTCCACGCCGATACGTACGGCCATCCCGAGCTCGTCCTCGGTGATCGTTTTATGGCTCATCGTCAAACCGAACAGTCGAATGATGGTCCCCGTGATCAGGTCGATGGCAAAACGCAGCGGCAGGAGAATGGAATGGAAGAACATCAGCAAAGGATACGCCTTTTTTGAAAAGGCTTCATAGGTATTGATGGCTATCGCCTTGGGGGTTATCTCGCAAAAAATGATGATCAACGGGGTAAGCACCGCCATCGCGATAAAGTGTCCCCAGTTGCCCCAGCGATAGAGGAGCAATCGTGTCGAAAGCATCGACATGATGAGGTTCACGAGGAGATTACCGATGAGGATGGTCACCAGGATGCGGTGCGGCTGGGTCATCAGCCTGTACAGAGCCTTCTCAATCCTGTCCCCTGAGCCGGCATACCGGTACATGTCCGCCTTGGAAAGGGAGAAGAGCGCGAATTCCACCCCTGAAAAAAACATGGACAGCACCGCGCAGAGGGCGAGAACGGACATTTCGAATATATACATGCAGGAATCCGGTCGCTACTTTTTATCTGGCATATCCAGCTTCACGTTGAAGGTAAAGTCCTTTTCCACGCTGTTGCCCGCGAAATCGGTCGCGGTCACGCGAAGGGTGTTCTCGCCGGCCCTGTACTCGATCCCCTCGATCTTGTAATATCCCTTTTCGTCGAAGATGGATACGAAGGTCCTTCCCGATACCTTTGCCAACTTCCCGTCGAACCTGATATCGTTGAACTTCATGTCCATCACCTTCTTGTCGTTGAAGGTGGCCTGGAAGCGGTATACCCCGAGCCTTTCCCTTCCGGATATCGTGTCGTTGATGGCGACCATGAGGGGATAGTGCCTGGTAAGACGGATGTCCGCGTTGTTTTTTACGATCACAACCTTCTCGCCGATGCGTATCGCCATCTCGCCGATCTCGGGTTTGCTGGCATCGTCCGATTTCGGAAGCGCGTTCAGCGGGTTGATGGACATGCCTTTTCTGGAATCGTACAGTGAAACATGAAGGTGCTTTGAGAGGGAGTGGCCGGTGTTCCCCATTACCGCGATACGGGAGTCTGTCGTGACCGCGGGGGTCGATCCCGGGGAATCTTCCAGGTGCATGTATATTGAACGAAGGGAATTCTTGTGCGCGATGATCTTGTAGTTTCCGCCGCCCGGATAATTTTCCAGCGGAAAGATCGACTTTTCCCAGAAGTACTCCAGCGTGCCGTTGTCAACCGGCCGCACGCTTCCATCGACGTTCACGAGGTCTATACCGGAATGAAAGTGATCCCATCGTGATTCCGCGAAGGTCGCGGTGACTCGGTGATCTTTCAGAGGCCACTGGAACGCGGCCGCCGCGATCGACAGCACCGCGATCAACGCCGGTATAATGCATCCGGCACGTGCGATAATTGCATGCTTTTTCATTTCAGTTACTCCCATCATCAGTCTTGTCCCTGCCGGACTTCTCTTTTCCCGCGTCTCGATCTGCGCCGGTATGGATGGGGCAGTATTCGCCGGGCTCTGTTCCGGCCATGAACAGCACGTCCTTCGCGACCGCGGGGCATTCACCGTTTTTCCCCGCCACCTTGCCCGATTCCAGGCAAATCGTTTCCCGCGTGACACCGTAATCTGGTATCAAAAAATCGGGGGGTGGATTGCCTCTGAAAACAGCGGCGGTATAGGCGACCCAGATCGGCGCCGCCAGGGCGCCGCCGGCCCTGCCGCTCCCAAGGGAAATGGCCCCGGATTTGTTTCCTATCCATATGGAGGTGACCAGGTTCGATGTGTATCCGATGAACCAGGCGTCGTTGAACTTGGAACTCGTGCCCGTTTTGCCCGCAATCTGGTAGCGGATACCGCTGTTCCTGGCTGCATAAAACGCGGTGCCGTCCTTTTCGAAAACGGCCCTCAGCATGGATACTGTCACCGCACAGGCGGCGGGATCGATGATCTTCCCGAGGCTCCGACGTTTCTCGGAGATGCGGTTTCGCACTTCTTCCTCGTAGTTCCATACCATATTATCGTTGTAGTCCTTTACCGCCCGTATGCCATACGGCTCGATGTAGTCGCCGCCGTTTACGATCACAGAATGGAGCACGCTGCTTTCGAGTGGTGATATTTCGTAGGTCCCCAGAGCGAGGGAGAGGGTCCTGCCGAATCTCTTGGTGAGCTCCGAATCCGAGATAGACAGGCTCTTCTGGATGATGTCCATTACCCTCGAATATCCTATCTTGTCGAGCACCCGCACCGCCACGACGTTGATGGATTTCTTCAACGCCTCCCGCACGATGACCTCGCCAAGATACGCACCATCGTAATTCTGCGGCGAATATCCCCCTTCGAACTTTGTCCGTTTGTCCAGCATCATAGTCGATGGAGTGATGTCTTTCCCTTCGATGCCCGCCGCGTATATCAGAGGCTTGAACGAGGATCCGGGTTGCCGCACCATCTGCGATACATTGTCGAACTGGTTGCGCGTGGTGAACTCCGCCCCCCCCACGTAGGCGATGATTTCGCCCGTATTCGGGTTGATCGAAACGAGCGCGCCCTCGATGTTGTCGGCATTTTCCATTTCGTCGGTGATCTTCTGCTTGTCCTTGATCCTGCCAGCCCTCTTGAGATGATAGCTCCTTTGCCTCAGCACGCCGTCCCTGAGCGCTTTCTCAGCGACATCCTGGTATGCGCCGTCGATGGTCGTGTAGATACTCAGCCCCCCCCGCTTCACGACATCGTCGCCAAACTGGGCGGTGAGCACCCGGCGAATCTGTTCGTTGAAAAAGGGAGCCCTGTTCACCCGGTATGTGCTGTACAGGAACCCGCCAATGAGCGACGCGACGGCCCTGTGTTCCCTGTCGTACTTCACCTCCCAGCGTTTCAGGAACTGCCTGTACTGGGCGTCGGCCTCGGCCTTCGAGAGATATCCCGCGTCGACGACCGACTGCATTATCCTGTTGGTCTTCTTGATGGAGTTGTCGAGATTATGGATCGGCGAGTACACCTTCGGATTCGAGATTGTCGCGACGATCATCGCGCTCTCGACGTTGCCGATCTGTTTTACGGATTTCCCGAAAAACATTTTCGACGCCGACTCGATCCCATAGGCGCCGTTCCCGAAATAGATGAGGTTCAGGTACATTGACATGATGTCGTTCTTGTCGTATTTGCGCTCGATCTCGCGCGCGCAGAAGAACTCGTACACCTTGCGCTTCACGCTCCGGTCCATGTCAGTGAAAAGGACCTTCGCGAGCTGCTGGGTTATGGTGCTCCCGCCCTGGACGACCCTGAAATGCATGATATTCATGATCATGGCGCGGATTATGCCGCGGAAGCTGATGCCGTTGTGCTTCTCGAATTCGCGGTCCTCGCTGGCGATGACCGCCTTCACGAGCCACTTGGGGATATATGCGTAGGGAACGATTTCCCTTTTCTGTTCGAAGAACTCGCCGATGATCTCGTTGTTACGGTCGTAGATTCTCGTCGGGATATCGACGACTTTCGCGGTCAGGTCAACGTCGCTGTAATTATAGACATAACCCTTGCGGATCTCCTCGGTGCGGTCGATCAGCTCCTTGTATTTCGCGAGCTTCCTCAGCGCGTTCCCACGGTCCTTCTGCCAGCTGAAATAAATGACGGTGATGTATGCCGAAATCACGAGTATGACCAGAAGCGGCGCTCCCACGAACACCGCGAACTTGTGCCGCCATATACCGGACATGGCGCTGATAAAGATTTCCTTCACTCTATGCATATAACCTCCGGCATCCCGGGATGCCGTTCCATATTTCGCTCATGCGGTATCCCGTCGCGTGGCTTCCGGGTATTTCATGCCGGACAGCTGCCCGCAGGCTCCCATGATGTCGCTGCCGAGGCTTTTCCTGATGGTCACAGGCACATTCATTATCTCAAGCGCCTTGACAAAACGATCGACATCCTCCGGCGCCGGGGTTTTCAATCCATGCGAACCCGGGTTCAGCACGATGAGGTTCAGCTTTATCCGATTGTACCTGAACATCTTTTTAAGCCTCGCGGCATCTTCGTCAGCAATATTGTCGGCGCGCATGACATATTCAATCGTAAGCCTGTTGCGCGATGCGGGGAATTTTCTGTCAAGGAGATCGACAATTTTCATGAACGGGTGATTTTTCTCGACCGGCATCACGCTTCTTCTCCTCTCGGGAAGCGTGTCATTCAATGAAATTGCCAGGTTATAGGGCCGCTTTTCATCGATGAACCTCTCGATGGCATCCGTAAGCCCCGACGTAGATATGGTTATCTTCCTGACGGATATGTGGAACCCGTAGGAATAATTCATAATATCAGCGGCGGTCATGACGCTGTCATAATTGAGAAAGGGTTCCCCCATTCCCATAAATACTATGTTGTTGTTCTTGATGCCGGATACGCGCCGCACATGACACAGCTGGTCGAGGATCTCGGCCGGAGAGAGGTTCCTCACGAACCCGATCTTTGCGGTCTGGCAGAATGCACACCCCATCGGGCATCCTATCTCGGAGGATAGGCACACGGTGATGCGCCCATCGTCGTTTCTCTCATTCTTTATGAGCACGGATTCCACGTAATGACCATCATGCGTTTTGAAAAGATACTTTTCCGTGCCGTCCAGGGTTGATACCAGCCTTTCCTCGAGCGAAAGCGCGTTGATGGCATGCTGCGACGCGAGAAGCGACCGTAGTTCCTTGGAAAAATTCGTCATTACGTCATAACTATCGACGTTCTTCTCGTAGAGCCATACGAACAGCTGCCTGGCTCGATATGGCTTCTCTCCGAGCCGCGAGAATATATCCATCACGCCCTGGAGCGTGTAATTTTTTATAAAGTCGTTGTCCATAGGGTTAAACACGGATGTATGGAATACACTGAAAACCGCGACCGGATTTCAAGACATTTTTCAGGAGGCTTTCTCCCTGAGATCCTTCAGCTCGAAGAGGGCCATTTTATTGTCTGGATCGACGCTGACCACCTTTTCAAAGGTTTTTACCGCGTCGGCGAAATCTCCTTTTTTCTTGTAGGCGACGCCAAGGGCGAACAGGGCGTTCACGAAATTCGAATCGAGTTCGAGCGCAGTTTCATAATATTCGATCGCCTTCTGATAGGCACCCATCTGGAAGTAAACCGAACCGCCAATGTAAAAGGCGTTCTTGTTCCGCCTGTCGTTGTTGATGTACGCCTCGATGCAATCCGCGGCCCGCTGATAGTTGTTGATCCTGAAATAGTTTTTTGCAAGGTTGTACATGATTTTCTGATTCTGCGGAAAGCTGAGGAGCCCTTCTTCGAGCATGCCAATTGCCTCGGCGTATTTATGCACATTCACGTGCTTTTTCGCGCTCTTGATAATATCGACCGCCTCGTCCCTTGCCAGCTCGATCACGAGAATGGTGATATCATCCACCGTAGGCGCCGAACCTATGAAGGTTCTGACGTCGTTCAGGACCGCATCGGCGAATGTCTCTATCGGGAGGTGCCTGTTCGCGAGCACCGCCTGTTCGAGGCGCCTGTTGGAGTATTCTTCCCGGTTTTCGTTCAGCGCCTCGGGGATGCCGTCGGTATAGAGAACTATCCTGTCGCCGTACTGGAGCGTACTCTGCTTCTCGTCGTAGGAATCCCTGGCGTCCTCCAGCGCGCCTATGAAAAGTCCGTTCGTGTCAAGGAGCTCCAGTTCGCCCCTGTCACTCCGTATGAGGATAGCTTTCTGATGGCTCGCGTTCGCGTAAGTGATATTGTATTCATCATCTATTGACAGCATGAAGCACGTCATGTAATCCTGCGTCTTAACGTGATCAAGTATGCTCTGGTTCACTTCCTGGAATATTTTCCTGGGCGAATCGTACTTGCCCCCCGCGTTTCCGAACGACATCTTGGCCATCGTGGTCACGAGCGCGGCGGGAATACCGTGACCGGATACGTCAGCCATGATTATGCCAAGCTTGTCGTTTTTCAGCTGGTAGACGTCGTAAAAGTCCCCGCCGATTTTCTCCATTGCGAGGTAACGGACCGCAAACTTCAGTTCGTTCCAATCCTCAATCTGTCCCGGAAGGATGCTCCGCTGGATGACACTGGCCATGTCGAGCTGTTTCTGAATCTGGTCGTCGCGTCCCTTGAGGTTTTCGAGTGCGTCCTGGAGCTCGGACGTCCTTTTGTCAACCTTGGTTTCAAGCTCATGCCGGTACTCGTCGATTTCCCATGCCATCTCCATGAGCGCGTACTCGATTGCCGCGAATTCCCTCTCGAGCGACATGACCTCGAACGCGGTCCGGCCTCCTGACGCGATAACGCGAGTAACGCGCCGGAGATCGTTGAGGATATTGACGATGGATTGGGTCGTAATCTGCATGAGTACAAAGGCGGCAACGATCGATGCGGCCAGGTATGAAAAGATGATTCCCACGTTGTATTCGTTGTAATAACGGGATTTTTCCATGAGCGCGGTAAAGGTAAGCAGGGTGATGACCATAAGCCATACAAAGAAAAGGAACTTGATCCTGATCCCGATAAGGGCGCGAGGCCGTATGCGGACCCCCCTGCGGAGTAGCTCGTTGTACATGCGGGCCCTTTCATTATTGGTGATGACCTCGGTCAGAAGGTAGCTCGACATGCCGTATAGAACAGTGATGATAATGACGCACAGGCTCACGATCTTGATAATAGCGAACATCTCCTGCGTCGAATACGAGTTTTTAAAGATGAACTCGTAAAACGCATATATCAGAATAAAGATGCCCGAAAGCGCGGTGTACAGGGCGGCGGCGAGCATGTTGTACATCGGCATATCAGAATACAGATGGTACGCGTATTCGAGGTTCTCAGGATCTTCCTCGTCCCTGTTCCTGTAGCTCGCGTTGATCGTTCTCAGCGATTTAAACAGGGCCGGTATTTTCAGCGGGGTGAGCAGTCCATAATGAATATAGTGCAGCGAGGAGGCCGTCATGATGGCGATCGGAAGGAACGTGGTCAACTGCGCAGTCAACTTGTCGTACGACATGATGATGAACGAGGTGCCGAGGAAAAAACTGAACATGCCGAGTATCCACCCGGCGAAAACGGTATAGAAAGCTACCGCAAACGTGTACGATATTTTCCTCGCGATTATTTCAAAAAGCTTCATTTCTATGTTCTCAAAGAATATTATAACCGAATTTCTTTTACGATTTTATTCCATGTATTCGAAATACTTTTCGTCAAGGAATAAATATGCAATCAAAACTAATTCTCAATATTTACCTGTATCGATATGTGAAAAATAAGTCTACATTGATAATTTTTTTGGCATTTTAATTTTCCTGATCTGTAATTGATACATCCTTGACGCACCTGAAACCCGCACGGTTGTCGGTTTCAAGACTCGGCAGCCCTCCGGGCTGTCTTTTTGTCACCCTGAGCTCCCTTTCGCTATTGAACCATGCGCCGCCCCGTATCACCCTGTATTGCATTCCATACCTGCGGTTCGGTTTTTTGTTCCCTTTATAGGCCGAATACCAGCTCGATGTCCACTCGGGTGCATTCCCGGACATGTTCACGATCCCATAGGGTGAATCGCCTTTCTTCTCAAAGGCCGTTACCGGGAGTAGCCCCCTGATTCGCGAGACAGCGCCTTCCGGTTTTTCGGATTCTTTTTCCTTCAGCCAGTATTCAGCACTGTTTGATCTCGACGGGTCGAAGTCAGACCCCCAGGGGAAGTTTTCGGCTTCCCCGACGGTTCGTCCGACGCCCCTCGCGGCTTTTTCCCATTCGAATTCAGTCGGAAGCCTTTTTCCGGCCCACTTCGCATAACGGACGGCCTCGTAATAGGTTACCATCACGGGAAGGTCAGCCGTTTTGTCGTCATATCCCCTGCCCTTCCAGGAGGCGGGAGCGGCCGCCAGTGCGCTTTTGACGTATTTCAAGTAGTCCCGGTTCGATACCTCATACTTGTCCATATAGAATCCCTTGACGTACATCACCTGTTCCGGGTATTCGTCCCTGTCGCCATGGTTGCTTCCAAGTATGAACTTCCCCTCGGGTATGAGTATCATCTCGCGACCGTCCGTTTTTTGCTTCAACCCCGGCCGGAACGGACGCTCCTTGCCGATTTCGATATCGGAATAACGCCTCTCGAACTTCTGGCGCTCATCATGAATGGATACCTTCATCCCCGGGCGCAGATATCTCAGCGACTCCTTCCGGTACATCGATAATCGGGCGATTGCCTTGAACACGTACCCGCCCCTGCGGTATTTCCATGACGAGAGTATGGCCGCCTCTCCGTACACGGTGCCGTTGTCGGTAATGAAGTATTTCTCCTCGGCCGGTTCAGAAGTGAAGAGTATGGTAACGGTCGAGTCTTTACCCACGGACTCGATTATCCCCTTCTCGGTCAAGGCTGCGGCATGCAAAGCGCATGAACCGTTGAATAACACGATCGCCGCCAATAATCCATGCAAAACCATGAAAATGCGAAAACGTTTCATTATGACCATGATTCCTATCCCTTGATAATTTCCCTGTCAGGCCAGCTCATGCATACGAGTTTCCTGCCGTAAATTACGCCTCCGTCTATACCGATGATGTTTCTTTCATCATCCATGTATGCCGATCCCCCTTTCTGGATGACGTTCACGGGCGTATGTCCGAAGATGACCGTCCTCTTCCATTTCTTCGGGTGCCTGAAGAACTGCTCGCGTATCCAGAGCATGTCCTCTTCCCGCTGTGAATCGAGGTCGGACACGGCGGGGTTGAACCCGGCATGCACGGCAATGAAGTCCTCACCCTCGTGGTATAACACGAGCGAATCGTAGAACCGCCTGTGATGGGCGGGTATGGACTCGAGGGTGAACGATCCTGCGTTTTTCACATAGCTCAATTCAGTGGCCTCTCCGCCGTTAAGCTTGTAAATTCTCCTCCGATCATTTCCTCTCAGGTAGTCGAACATCATAACCTCGTGGTTACCCTTCAAAAACACGCACGATATGTCCTCACGCTTCGAGAGGTGGACCAAAAAATCGATCACCTCGTACGAGCGCGGTCCCCGGTCTATGTAATCGCCCAGGAACACCAGCGTATCCCCCTCGCGTAGCCTCGGATCGAGCTCCAGGAACACGGCCTTGAGCCTGTCAAGATACCCGTGTATGTCGCCGATGAAATAATGCATGTAACGCTCCGGTAAGCGGCACGCTCCCGCCCTACGGTGTATATCCGCCTGTTTTACTATTCGGCAGATTGCGGCAGATTATTCACTCGAGGATTTCTTAGCTCTGGGGTCAATCGCGGACTGAAGGCCCTCGCCGACGAGGTTGTAGGCGGTAATAGTGAGGAATATGGCGAACCCGGGGACGAGGCTCAACCACCACGCGAAATCGATAAAATCCCTGGACTGTGACAGGA
This sequence comes from uncultured Leptospirales bacterium, assembly GCA_964423905.1. Taxonomy (GTDB): domain Bacteria; phylum Spirochaetota; class UBA4802; order UBA4802; family UBA5550; genus CAYRGX01. The sequence continues at coordinate 54,570 of CAYRGX010000001.1, forward strand.
TATCGCCCCAGCTCGGGGTCGGGGGCTGGACGCCGAAACCGAGAAAGCTGAGGGACGATTCCACGAGTATCGTGGAGGCGATCCCGAAGGTCGCGGTGACAAGCACCGGCGCGAGGGCGTTCGGAAGGATATGGCGTGAAATGATCCTCGAGTCGCCGGCGCCGATCGAACGGGAAGCGGCGACGAAGTCCATTTCGCGTATCCGCAGGAACTCGCCGCGGACGATACGCGCCACGCCGGGCCAGCTGGTGACCCCGATGACGACCATGACGCTCACCAGGCTCGGGCCGATGAGCGCGAGGATCGTCAGTATGAGGAAAAAGGTCGGGAAGCACATGATGATCTCCATGAACCTGGAGATGAGCATGTCGATGACCCCGCCGTAGTATCCGGCAATGGCCCCGATGACGATGCCGATGGTTACGTAGATGGACACGGCGATGAAACCGATGAATATCGAGACCCTCGTCCCGTGGATCATCCGCGCCAGGAGATCCCGGCCCTGCTCGTCGGTACCAAGCCAGTGTTTGCCGTCCGGCGGGCTTACGATCGAATCGAGATCGTACTCGGAATACGAATAGGCCACGGGCGGCATTATCCTGAAACCTTTGAACCTGTCCTTTCTGAGGTCATAGTCCTTGATGTCAGCATGGTTGTAAAAGAGTGGGAAATACACCTTGCCCCGGTCAATGTAGAGGTATGGTTTGCTGTTGGAGATGAGCGGCGCGAAGATGGCGATCACGAAAAGCGCGCACACGAACACCAGGGCCGCTACCGCCAGCCTGTTCTTCCTGAATTCCCGCCAGACTCCGCCCCAGTATCCGACGCTCATATTCTTCCCTCCAGCCGTATTCGCGGATCCGCGAGCCCGTATGCCATATCGGAAACAAGAATGCCCGCGAGCGTGAGGAGCGCAGAAATGGCCTCGATGGCCATGATGACGGGGATATCGCGCGAGAGGATGGCCTCGAACGCGAGCATGCCCATGCCGGGAACCGAGAAAATCGATTCGACGATGACGCTCCCGCCCAGCAGGCCGGGCAGCAGATTCGCCATGAGCGTTATGAGCGGAATGATCGAATTGCGGAACGCGTGCACGTAAATGACCTTCCATTCGGGCAGTCCCTTGGCCCTGGCAGTCATGATATACTGCTGGTTGATCACCTCGAGGAGGTTCGCGCGCGTGTAACGCGACAGGAAGGCAATCCCGCCGTAGGTGAGAGCCAGCACCGGCAGCACGAGGTGCCACGCCACGTCACCAAGCCAGCGGAAAAAACCGGCGGAATCGGCGCCGTCCGAGTAGAGTCCCCCGAGCGGGAATATGTTGAGATATTCTCCGCCGCTGAAGTACGTGAGCAGCAGGAGGCCTATCCAGAACGTGGGCAGCGAATACAGCACGAAAAGCAGGAGGCTCGAAAGCCTGTCGAAGAGCGAGTCCTTTCTGACTGCGGCTGCAATCCCGAGCGGAACCGAGAGCAGGTAAATAAAGAATATGGATATCAGGTTGAGTGTCAGTGTCACGGGGAGCGCATCGCCGATGCGTGCCGCGACCGGCCTGCCGTCCTTCCTGGAGGTACCCATGTCGAGTCTGACAAAGCGCCACAGCCATTCGCCGTATCCGACGATGACCGGTTTGTCGAGACCGAAGAGTTTTCGCTCCTGTTCGAGAATCTCCTTGCCGATGGCGCCCGCTTTCAGCTGTTGGTCCGGACCCGCCCTGAGGCTGGTATAGTCCCCCGGGGCAGCGCGTACCATGAGATAGGTGATGAGCGTAATCCCGATGAACGTGGGGATAGCCAGGAGAAGCCGCTTAACGGTGTACTTTTTCATTTTTGCGAAAACTTCCACTCGAGATAGTTCATCCCGCGCGTGTGAACCTTCACGTTGGAGAACCGCCTGCTGACCGCCACGAGCGAGGGGTTGCAGAACAGAAAGGTATACGGCTGTTCGTCGTGCAGTATCCGGTTGAATTCATGATAGAGGACGTTTCGGGACCCCTCGTCGAAATTGACCCTTGCGGATTCGATGATGGCGTCGGCCCTTGCATTTTTAAAGGAACAGAAATTCGAGCCGGCCGCGACCTGGGACGAATGCCACAGCTGATAGGGGTCGCCGCTGTATCCCAGGCTCCATGAAAGCGTGACCGCGTCGAAATTGTGCTTGTTCAGCCTGTCCACGAACACGGCCCACTCGTAGCGCTCGATGTTCATATCTATCCCGACTTTTGAAAGGTCTTCCTTGAGGATGCTTGTGAGGCGCTCCGCGGTTTTGCTTCCCGATGCGATGGTGAACGTGAATTTGAATTTCTGGCCGTCTTTGTCGAGTATTCCGTCCCCGTCAGTGTCCTTCCATCCCGCCTCGGCGAGGAGGCGCTTCCCCTCCGCCGGGTCAAATGGCCAGGGTTCTATCTCGGGGCTGTAAGCCTTGCTATTGACGTAAAAAGTACCGGATACGACCTTGCCGAGCCCGAACTGCATTTTACGCAGGATATCCTTCCGGTTGATGAAATGGGTCATGGCCCTGCGAACCCTTTTATCCCTGAAAAAGGCGCGCTCCTGGTTCCATCCTATGAAGCTGTAGTTGGGAAGGAAATACATGAATTTGTAGAAGTTGCGGTTGAACCTTGCCGAAGCGGTCTGCTTTTTCCACTGGATGGGACGCAGGCCCATCACGTCGAGATCGCCCTTCTTGAGCATCTGGAGGGCCACGTTGTCCTCTGTAACGATCCTGAAAACCATGCGGCGGATCTCAGGTTTGCGGGCCCTGTAGGATTCGTTGCGCACCAGGATGATCCGCTTGCCGGTTTCCCATCGGTCGAAACGGTACGGGCCCGTTCCCACGGGATGCCTGTTGTTCCTGTGCGTATTGAAGTCGCCGCCCCTGCCGAAAATGTGCTCCGGCACGATGGGGATTTCACCGCACATCTCCAGTCCCAGAAAATAGGGCCTCGAATAGGTGAATTCGACAGTATAGCGGTCGAGCTTCACCACCGAGCGAACGTCGATGTAATACACCTTGAGATGCGCGCACGCGACCTTCGGGTCTTTCAGCGTCTTGAACGAATACACGATATCGTCCGCGGTGAATTCCACCCCGTCGTGCCACCGTACTCCCTTTTTAAGGTAGAACCTGAAGCGCATCCTGTCAGGGGATATTTCCCACCGTTCGGCGAGCTGCGGAACGAGCTCGAGCGTGTCATAGTCCCGGTCGACGAGGGATTCGTAAATATAGTTGTTGATGGTGGATACCACGCCCTCGTTCGACACAATCGGGTTGAGATTGCTCGGCTCGGAGTTTATATGGATATAGATCGACTTGCCGTCCCTGCCGGATTGGCCGGCGGGATCGCATGAGGTCACGAGCGTTGCGAATATCAGCGCGAGCGGGATGAAGATGGTCGCGCGTACTACCCGGGCTCCATTCGCCGCCAGCATCGTGCAGTGCCGATCTCCCCTATTGTCCCTTCAGCACGACCAGGGCGTCGACGACGACCGGCCTGTCGTTCATCACGATGAGGGGATTGATGTCGATTTCGGCGATTTCCTCGTTCTGTAATGCGAGCTCGCCGATACCGACGAGCGACCTGATGAGCACCTCACGGTTGACCGCGGGAGATCCCCTGAACTCCCCGAGGAGCTTCTTCATGCGTATCTCGTCAAGCATCTCGTCCGCGTCGATCTCGGTGAGGGGCGCTATCCTGAAACTCACGTCGTTGATGGCCTCGGTGAATATCCCCCCGATGCCGAACATGACCGCCGGTCCGAATTGCGGGTCCCTGTTCATGCCGATGACGAACTGCCGGTCGCCTCCGATCATTTCCTGTACCAGCACGCCATCGAGATCGGGCACGGTCTTCATGATCGAGTCATATGCCTCCGCGACCTCGGCTTCGTTCTTGAGGCTCAGCCTGACGATTCCGAGCTCGGTCTTGTGCGCCGCCCTGTGCGAACAGCCCTTGCAGACCACCGGGTAGCCGATGGTAGCTGCGGCCTTGATCGCCCCTTCGCGGCTCGTGGCCAGTTCTTCCCTGGTGACGGGCACGCCGGCTGAGGCGATCACGCGTTTCGAATCGTATTCGGACAGTGCCGATTGTCCATTCTTGAGGGCGGCGGCGATGATCTCTTTCATCTGGCTGACTCCTTCTTGGTCTTGTAACAGTGCTGGCGATACGATACGGAGAGGGCCCTGACCGCCAGTTCGGGCGTTTCGAACAGTGGAATCTTGTGCTTTCTCTTGACCTCGATTATCCGTTCGATTGAGTTAGGCGCATAGATGGCTGCCGGTTTATTGTAATGCTTGCACATATTGACCAGCTCTATGGTCACGTCAATGACAAAATCCCTCCAAAAGCTGGACAGGGGCAGCAGGCCATCGACCTCTTCCGCGGAGAGCAGTATTTCGAAAATATCGAGATAGGTCTGGGGAGGCGCCGGCCCGATGTCGACCGGGTTGTTCACGTTAAATACCTGCCCGGTTTTGGAAAGTCGTTCCCGTGTCGACGAGGCCAGGAGCGGCATCGTGAGCCCGGCCTCGCTGACGAGGTCACCGGCGATTCCTCCAAAAGCGCCCGAGTTCGTGAACAGCGCGATGTTTTTCCCCTTCAGAGGCGGCATCGCGGTGAATATCTTGGGAAGGACATGGAGCTCGTCGATCGAATCAAGCCGGATGATGCCGCCCTGCGCGCAGGCACTGTTGAAAATCACGTCGTTGTTCGCCATGCCAGCGGTATGGGACATGGCGGCCTTTGCGCCCGCCGCAGTCCTGCCGGTCTTATATACGAGAATGGGCTTGGTAACCTTTTTCGCGGTTTCCAGGAACTTCGCTCCCCTGCTCACGTTCTCGAGGTACATGCCGATCACTTCGGTGTGCGGGTCGTTGTTGAGGAAATCCAGCAGGTCTCCCTCGTCGATATCGGACTTATTGCCTATGCTCACCATCCTGTTCACGGAAACGCAGTCGTACACGAGGGACTCAAGCAGGAGCACTCCCACCCCGCCGGATTGTATGATATACGAGATGGTGCCGGGTTCCTCGAAAAGTCCCTGCAGCATCGAGCTGATCTTGATATCGACACCATAAAAACAGCAGAAACGGCTGTAGGTTTCGAGCGTCCCGAGGCAGTTTGGCCCCATGACGCGAAGACCGTATTCCTTGACGTACCCGTCGATCTCACTCTGCATGGCTTGTCCCTCGGGTCCCCCCTCCGAGAATCCAGCGCTTTCGATAATGATGCACCGTATCCCTTTCTGGCCGCATTCCCTGACGAACTGGGGTACGACTTTTGCCGGCGTTATAATCACGGCAAGATCCACCACTTCGGGGAGATCGAGCACCGATGCGTAGCCCGGGCACCTGTTGACCTCTTCAGCCTTCCTGTTCACTGCATACACCGGTCCCCTGAACAAGAATATGTCTTTGAGAGACTGGCATATGGTGGCCCCCAGATTGAATGGGGAATTCGACGCGCCGATAACGACCACTGACCCTGGTTTGAAGAATTTTTCCATGTGATTTTCCCGTTTTTTACCAAAGAAAGTGAGTAATCATTAATAATGCAATAAAAAAAGGACATTTTTATGTCTTTTGTTTTATTTGGCCCCGCATTCTATTGGAGCATCATGTCGCACTTGATATTTTTTTCTTCCATGCTAAAAGACATAATCAGTTGTGCCGATACTTATACAAAAAGGAGATCATGCAATGAAATCGCGGCGAAGGGTCAGTAATAAAACCATAACAAAATATTGCATACTTGTTGAAGAAGCGATAGCGCTGGGGGTTCCACTCGCGGATATCATGGGCGAAACCTGCAGGTACCATGGGAACGAGTTCGCGGACCGAGTCCTTGACGCGCTCATGCTGAAGGCGAGTTGACTGAAAATACTCAGGGAGTGTCCTGGACCGTGGGTTCGGTTGCATGCATCGAACCGATGACGCTCCCGTCCCGCCGGAAGAAAATCCCCCTGCCGCACATCCTGTTATCGTCCCACTCCCCGATATACATTTCGCCACCGGCCCATCGGTAGGTGCCGTATCCGCAGCGCTTTCCGTTGCGCCACTGCCCGATGTAGTATGCGCCGTCGCTCCATTCGATTTTCCCGTTACCATGCATCCTGCCATCGCTCCACTGCCCCGAATAGCAGGCTCCGTTGATGTAATGCATTACTCCCCAGCCGTGCGGGACATAGGCGCGACTGTTCCTTTTCTTGTACCAGCCGAGGTATTTCCCGTTCAATTCGTACGACCCGTATTCGCATTCCCGAGCCACCTCGGTTGGATGTATCCACCTGGAATCGATGATTTTTCCATTGGCGAAGGTCACATCCCTCATTTTCCCGTCAGGTGCGACGTAGATACCTCTGCCATTCGGCCTGTCGTTTCTGAAAGAACCGCGAAATTCGGCTCCATCGGGGCGGGTTAAAACACCGTCTCCCTCCTTGACACCGTTCATCATTCTGCCCCGGTATACTGCCCCGTCCTGGTACACAACAGTCACTTTTCCGTCCGAAGCATCTTCTCGATGTACGATATTCGCCACCGGGAGGGTGAGCGTGATACAAAAAAATATATTCAACGATATCATGTTTTACCTTGTAATATTTGTTTTGATTTTTAATCGCAAATATCCATTAATGTCCCTGTACTATCTATCGGCCATGATTCATCCTGACGAAAGTACGCATGTGTGGGAATATGCTGATTTATCTCCAGAAAGTAATAACCTCCATTGTCCTGCCCCCCGGCATATTCTTCTGTGCCCTTCTCGTGATTGCCATAAGAATGGCCGTCAGGTTCAAACTGAAAACGGCGGCCTTACTCGTCGCCCTGCTCCTCCTGATGTGGGCGTCCACCATACCACCCGTCACCGACTGGATGATCCTCAGGCTCACCGGCTCGACCGGCGCCGAGGACTGCATACCTTCAGGTTGGGAAAAGGGAGATGTGATCATCGTTCTTGGCGGCGGCGTGCATTATCCCGGGTGCGACATTAACGGGAGCTCCATCCTCTCCGGCGATTCAGCGATCCGTCTCCTAACCGCGGCCCGGATACACGGCCGGAACCAGGTACCGATCATCGTTTCGGGGGGCAAGGTCCTGTATCATCTTCCTGCCGAATCCGCCATCATGGCGGTGTACCTGCGCGACCTGGGAGTCAGGCAGGAACATATCATCATCGAGGACAGGAGCAAGGACACCGAGGAAAATGCGCGGTATTCGACGAAAATCTGCATGAACCGCGGTTACAAAAAGCCCGTCCTGGTGACGTCAGCCTACCATCTCAAGCGGGCCGAGAATGAATTCAAGAAATGCGGCATTGCAGTTCTTCCGGTTTCGGCGGGGTATCGCCCGGAAAAGACCAAAACCTACCGGTGGATGGATTATCTGCCCGGGGATTTTACGGTGATCAGAACAATAATGAAGGAATCGCTCTCAAAGCTCGCGGACAAACTGACGAATTGAGATCCCTTAAATGTGCTTGCAATTCTGTGCGGCCCCTGCAAATTGTAGATGAGGATAAAAATGGAAAAACGCGAAAGTCCCAGGGTGTTATTTAAAACCACCGCAGAGGTCACTTCTGGAGATGCCATCATAAACGGGATTGTCGAAAACCTGAACACAAAGGGAATGTTTCTGACGACGACCGAAAGACTCAAGGAAAATCAGTCCGTGGAAGTGACCATACACCTGAGCGGGACAACGACCGAATTGTCCATAACGCTCAAGGGAACCGTCCTTCGAAATGACCCCAGAGGCATGGCGCTGAAATTTACCGAGATGGAACTCGATTGCTTCGTCCATCTGCGAAACATCGTCATGTACGCCGAATCCGCGGCACTCGTGGAAAACCACTGATCCGCGTCGAAATCATGTTTATCTGCCCGGAAGCGGAGGCAAATACTTTTTCAATTCGCGACAGGTGATCCTGCCACCGCGGATTTTCTGAAGTCCGTCAAGGTCAAAAGCGTAAAAAAACTCCTTCAACCTCGCGGTGTTCCTGAAATCCTTCGCCTTCTCATCGGCTACGAGCCGTATCTCGAACCTTTTATTCACCAGCACGAAAACCCACTGGTTCTCGTAAATCTTCGCCGGAAATTTTCCCACTTTTTCACCCGATTCAAGGAAACTCGCGATTACATCCTTTTCATCCTTCTGGTCATATATCTGCAACCAGAGAACCTTGTCTCCTCCCCTCCTGACTACATTAACCTGAAGCCAGTCATAACATCCGATTTCGGAATATTCAATGCCTGGGAATTTTTTCCCGCCGCAAGCCAGGCCGAAAAACATGACGGTGATCAAACCAAAAATTGTGATTTTTTTCATGGGTCCCCTTCCGGTGTTATCACGACCAGATAAGCTGGCAATGTAACGGCCCGATGATTATGCCACCGGAGCCGGATATTGCAAATCATTTTTCATCGAATCTCCTCATTTGTTGCCTCCCGGGTTTGAACACGCAATCTAATCGCAAAAAAAAAGCCCTGGGTAGGGCGGAATGTGGGTGGAGGATTTTATGAAAACGTGCTTCTCGCTTTCCTGCCAAATGTCAGAATAACGATCGTTATGCATGATAAGTAGTCGCATGAAAGATTATGTTACAACATTTTATCATTTTTTTCCTTTCCTGCGCACCCGTTATGGGCAGATATCCCGCGCACGAAATTTCGTCAAACACGATGGGATTCGAAAATGTGGGACACCGCGGAACAGCATTTATCCATTTTTGGATTCTCGCACCAGACTGGGATTTCAATATAGTGATTGACAAACATTAGCCCGCACGTTATTCATAAAGCATGAAAGCGATGGCTATTGGATTGTGTGCGGCAATGCTCTTTCTCGGCAAGGTGAAGGATGAGAAACAGAAGGCATTTCTGGAGCAGGATGTGAAAAACGGGCTGACCGAAATGATCATTCAACTCAAGACGGGCCAGCATCGTTCGTTCATGAACCGCCACCTCTCGCAGGGAACCAGGCTCTACCTGAAAAGAAAAAAGCAATACGACAATGCGGTGAAGGATTTTACCGAAAAAAAGGCGGCGAAGCTCCTGGTCATGCTGGAAAAGGCCATGACCCTGCAGCCCGAGATCGATGTGAAACAGGGCACCGTCACATACAGGGAAAATCCTTACGATAAACCGCTGGTGCTCATCCGATCCCAGAAGCAATGGTATGTGTTGAATTAATCGGGCGCTTCTTCCCGGGGACAGTCGCGGCGATTCCGTTTAAGGCATCGGGCGCAACGATCATCGCTGCACATCTGGCATGAAAAGCAGTCCCTGCAATCGTGCTTTTTCTTTTCGCCCGTGGCCTCTGGAACGTATACCATGCCCTCTATGCCGGGAATTTTAATAAATGGCATGTTTTCTGACTGTTATTTCCTGGCGTAGGCCTTCGCGGTAATTATCCCCGCAATAAAACCGCAGAGATGGCTTTCCCATGAAATGTAGCGCTGCCCTGGCAGGACGCCCCATATCGCAGTACTGTAAAAAAACAATACAATGGCCGACACGATCAGCGTGGACCACGTCCTGTTGAAAAAACCGCTGAATATGAGATATCCCATGATGGCGTACACGATTCCGCTTGCGCCTATGTGAACAAACTCGGAACGCCCAATGAGCTAGGTGCCAAGGCCGCCGATGATGAAAAAGTGCATAAGGACGATAAACGACAGCTTCTTCTGGACATTGATGAATATAGAACCGAGCACGAAAAGGCTGGTGGAATTCGCTATGAGATGGCCCATGTTTTCATGAAGAAAGGGGGCGCAGAATATTCCGATCAGTCCCGTGAGGGTCCTGGGCCGTATGCCCAGGTTTTTTATCCAGGGGAAGAAAAAGCTTATTACAAGAATGATCCACAGTATCGCTATTACGAACAAGACCACCTTGAAGGAATCGAGGATATTTTTTACTCGGACTGAAGGCATGGTTTTCTCCTGGTGACTGAAAGATATTCAATAATTTTCCATTAACGCCACTCTGTCAAGTCATTCGACGCATCTAGGACGATCATTTATTGACACCTGCGCCAATCCGTAAGTATATTAGGTGTATCACTAATGGGAAACACTATGAAATCTCGAAAGGAAATCGCCGATAGGGTGCGAGTCATATATCATCCCGCGTACCTTACCGATTATACGACAGCGTCCTGCGAAGTGCCTGGACGCGTGCGTGCGGTCATGGAGGGGCTTGACGGCTACGAGAGGATCACACCCGCGCCATGCACGGAGGATGATATACTTCTCTGCCATTCGGAAGGGCTCATCCTGTCCGAACGGCGGGACCCGCAGCGTTTCGAAGTGGCGTGCCTGGCCGCGGGCGGCGCCATTCGTTGCGCGAGGCTCGCGATGGAAGGCTTCATCACATTCGGCGCCATCCGCCCGCCGGGCCATCATGCCAGCCCCGACCAGAACTGGGGGTTCTGCTTCTTCAACAACATGGCCATCGCGCTGAGAAGGCTGATCAAGGATTCCATGATCAGGAGGGCGTTTGTCCTCGATATAGACCTGCATTTCGGCGACGGCACCGACAACGTTTTCAAATATGACAACACCGTCGAAGTGAGGAACATCCAATCATCGACCCCGGATAATTTCATCTCCGAGACCATGAGCGCGCTCAAAGCCGCCTTTCCCGCCGACATCATCGGGATCTCCGCGGGATTCGATCAATACGAAAGGGACTGGGGGGCCAATCTCTCTACCGAAGATTACCGCGCAATCGGTTCGCTGGCCGGTCAATGGGCCCGTGAAAATTGCGGGGGCAGGATATTCGCCATCCTGGAGGGAGGTTATTACCTGCCGGATCTCGGCCTGAACAGCGCGGCCCTGGTCGAGGGCATGGCCGAGGGCGCGCTGTTATCGTAGCACTACGACACCATCCTGTCGAGAATACGTTTTTTCGTTTCCTCGTAATCCTTTTCAGTGATTGTGCCGCCCTCTTTCATCTTTTTCAGCTTTTCCAGGGAAGCGGCCGCATCTTCCTTTTTCAGACTGCCTTTTATCTGTGCGGCCACGTCCTTGCCCTTTTCGAGCATGCTTGCATAAAGTTTCTTCATACTGTCGATGTTCACATCCGACAGAGTCCCACCTTCAGAGTAATGCCTGTCGAAGATATATCCCAGCGCGTACGTCGATGCGCCTGACAGGATTATCTGCGATCCGAGCCCTATGAGCGTCCCGACGCCCGGCAGGGACTTGATGAGGCTTGCGCCAAGCCTTGCAGCGGCGGCACCCATGATCGCCGACGCCAGGTTTTTCCCCTTGTTTTCATCCCAGCTAACCGAGTAAACACCGGCTATCTGCCTCAGCATATCCATCTGGATCGCGGTCACCGCAGCGATATCCGCCAGCGGAATAGGTATGGCCCCCGCCGTCATGCTGTATATCATATGGGAATGTATGATGGGTTCCACTTTCTCGTTCATCGTGTTCCTCCATATCGGTTGCGGCAGGCACATTGCCTTGCGAATTTCAATAGTATATGTAATCAAAAAGCGTTTCATAGTCAATACTTTACATATAATAAATGTCATTTTCGAATGAAAATTTATTGTAACAATCGACGGTGAAATTATTCCTATTTGTCTTGACTTTATCAAACGGATGGTGCAAGGTAACTACCGTTTTCCTTCTCAGCGTGATCATGGTATTAAAGCGCCGAACATTCGGGGGTGCATGAAAATGCGTACAGAAAAACCAGTCGACAATAAACTGATACTCACGAATGACGGCACGCTGTCATTGTTTTTCGTGGGAGCCGGAAGCGCCTTTACAAAGCGCCAGTACCAGACAAACCTGCTGATAATCAAGGGCGACGACCATGTCCTGATCGATTGCGGCTCGAAATGCCCACAGGCTCTTGCCGAACTCGGCGTATCGGTCACGATGATCAAGCACTTTCTCATAACGCACTCGCATGCGGACCACATTGGCGGCCTCGAGGAAGTCGCGCTCATGGGGCGCTACGTTACGAAAAAAAAACCGATAATGATTATCAACGAGACCTACCAGTATATACTGTGGGACATGTCCCTCAGGGGGGGGTGCGGTTATAACGAGGAGGAGGCCCTCGACATGCTGGCCTTCGTCGATTTCTTCGACGTCATACGCCCGCAGTGGCTCGCGGATTATCCGCGCGAAACTTTCAGCGTGGACGTAGGATCCATAAACATCAAGATGATGCGGACAAAACACATACCGGACTCCTCCTCCGACTGGCAGAGCTCGTTCTGGAGCTGCGGCATTATCATCGACGACAGGATCATGTTCTCAAGCGACACACGATTCGACCGCGATCTGATAGACCTCTACGAGAAGAAATTCAACTTCGAGTATATTTTCCATGACTGCCAGTTCTTCACCGGCGGGGTGCATGCGGGGATCGACGAGCTTAATACGTTCGAACCCGACATAAAAAAGAAAATGTATCTCTGCCATTACGGCGACAATTGGGAGGAATTCGACCCAAAAATCAAGGAATACGGCTTTGCAGGCAGGGCCGAGCAGCATATGTACTACCTGTTCGACTGACCCTCGCATCACAGCGCCACGATTCATGAAAGAGCGATTGGATATCACGCTGATCCTTGCCGCGTCCGGAAGCGATCCCCTGAGAAAAAATGATCCGTTCATGCCCCTTTCGCTCGCGATCCTGGCCGGAGCGGCACCGGAGCACAATTATACCTTCGTCGACCTCCTCTGGGAAGATCATATCGACTACGATTCGCCCGCCGACCTTGTGGGAATCAGCTTTCGTTATACCGCGGAGAACATGACCTACGAAATAGCCGACGAGTTCAGAAGGCGTGGTATAACCGTCGTTCTCGGCGGGCCGCAGCCCTCGATGGTCCCGCGCCGCGCGAAAACGCATGCAGATTCGGTAGTCGTCGGCGAGGCCGAGGAGACATGGCCCCTTCTCCTGGATGACTTCCGCCGCGGGGAGCTCATGGATTACTACGTCTCCGGCCCACTTCGCTTCGATACTGATCCATCGCGCATCCGGCATGTCAGCCGGAGACCCGATCTCTCACGAATTCCCCTCCCCCGCAGGGAATACTATAAAAAGAAATATGTGTTCGATACGGTCTACGCGGTTCGCGGATGCCCCATCAACTGCGATTTCTGCTCGGTAACCGAGATATTCGGCGCCGGATACCGTTTCAGGCCCGTAGAAGAAGTTGTACGCGAAATCGATTCCTTCAGGAATTATTTCTACCTTCTTGACGACACGGTCTTTGGAAGAAAAGACACGTACGATTATTACCTTGAGCTGTATGAACGTATCTCCCGATTGAAGAAAAGGCGTTTCTGGACAGGACAGGCGAACCTCGACGCGGCGACCGACGCCAGGGGCAGGCAGGTCATCACGGCCGCCGCGCGGGCTGGGTTGATGTATGCCGCGGTCGGAATGGAATCGATCAACGAGTCGACCCTGCGTGACTCGGGTGCCATCGGGAAGACGGGGGAAAATCAGGACCATGACGTTCTCGGTTCGATGAAACAATCGATCGCGTTCCTCCAGGACTCGGGCATTCTGCTCTCGGGCTGGTTCGTGATTGGCTACGATAGTGATACCATAGCCGATTACCGGCGCACGTGGGAATTCTGCAAGGCGACGAATGTTATTCCGGTAATATTCCCCGTGAAGGCCCTGCCAGGAACCGTGCTCTACAACAGGCTATCCCGCACTGGAAGGATTGACGATTCGAAGAGTATCAACGTGGTGCACGATCGCATTGACGACAGGAAGGTTTTCCCCGAATTGAAGACGATTTACGGCGAGGCCTTTTCAAACCGCGAGATATTGAAAAGGACGCTGTTTTACCTGAGAAAATTCAAGAATGAGAAAATACACCGCACGATCTTCTCACTGGTGTTGCAAAAAAAGCTGAAGGGCGGAATTGATGTTTCCAGCGACGAGTTCTACCCGGGGTCTGATGCATAGCATCACTTTACCCTCTGCTTTTCGATAAATTCCGCGATACTCGATACCGTTCTCAGTATGAACCTGGACTGGTTCTTGTTGTCCAGCCTCACGCCATATTTTTCCTGAAGCGCCATGACCAGCTCGAGCGCATCGATGGAGTCGAGTCCGAGCGGGTTTCCCTGCTCGAAGAGAGGATTGTCGTCCTCGATAGAAGAGGGTTCCACTTCGTCGATGCTCAGTGTCGTGATGATGAGTTTCTTGATTTCCTGTTTTAATGTGTCGTTCGACATGACCGTCTCCTCCCCCGAATATGTCCCGTTATCTCCTTTTGCTGATGGCCAGAAGGTCCCTGAAGAATGCCTCCTCGAGATCAGCACGCTCGTTGAGCATCCCGCTCATTTCCGAGAGGCGGTCGGCACTAAGGTCCCTGCGCTTTCCGATCCTTGCGGCGAAGAGCGACAGTTCCCTCCACCGGTCCCCTATCGCCATCATCCTCGCGGACATGTCGGCGAGGTCGCCACATCCCGTTATGGCGGCCGCCTCACGCAGGAATGTCGCATACATGAACCTGAAGCCGGCACCGCCCGTGCCCTGGTCCTCGAGAAAAATATTAATTTTCATTATTTCATGGGACAGGTGGTCAATGTCGCGCGCCAGGGAGGGCCAGTTGTGCAGCTTTTTTGCGAAAAGCCGTATCCCTTTGACGCCGAGAAACGGCACTGGCAGCCTGACCATGTAGAACGCGGCCTGCCGGATGCCTTTCCAAATGGCCCCGGCCATATCCGGGTTCGCGGGTACGCTTACCGGGTAAAAGAGAAATCCCCGTGGCGAAAAGCTGCCTCCCGCGAACCTCCCCCTGTGCAGCGAATCCCCGTCGATCCGGGCCAGTTCCGGGGCGTAACAATCGCTTACAATGTATTCGCCGCCATCCCTGCCAACCACGATAATGAAATGCACGTTTATATGCACCCGGACATGTGACGGCAGGTATGTCATGTAAAAAAAGTCGGTCTGGCATGCGACTGGAATCGAGGCGTCAAGAATCCGATCGAACTCGATTTGTCCCTGTTTTTCATTCCTGAACTGTTTCTCCGTGAAACGGACCCCGAGGCGCTTTCTGACGTTCGTACGCATCATTCCGGGCCTGTTCCGCACGACGAACGTCGGGAATGGAAATTTTTTCGATTCGAAATATCCGAAAAATATCCCTCCTGCAATGCCGAAAACGAGAGGCTCCGATATATCCATGCCCGCATGGTTGAGCAACGCGGCCACCGTCCCCGATTCGCAATGGGCGGCCATCCTGTGCGTAAAATCCAGTGGACTCATTTACCTGTCCTGGCTATTTTAATCATGCCGAAATTGGGATTTTCAGTGGCAAGGACAGTCAACGAGACACCGGCTCCGGCGACCACATACGCCTGTAGCAGCGACTGGAAGGGTACATCAAACACGACGCTGTAGCGCCTGAGCTCCTCCACGGACACGGTAGCGAACGTCGCCGGGTCCAGGTGCCGTTTCACCCTCCGCTGCGGGATTTTGGCGCGCGCGGCGAGTTCAGCGGGAGTAAGCTCCTCCATGACCATGTGCATTTCGATGGGCGTGGCCGCACCGTTCTTTATTTTTTCAAGGTATTCACGTTCGAGCTTCTCGCGTTTTTCCCAGAAATCGTCGACGTAATGCTTCGTGAGATACGATCCCGTGCGAACGGTCCCATAGCTGCCGTCTTTCTTTTCAACGTAGAGTACCAGCTGGTGCTCCTTGCAGTTCACGATGGCATCCTTTTCTTTCATGAAAGGCCCCCGGAAGGATAATATCACGGAAACGTTATGCCGCGGGGAATGCGAATCCTCTAGCGTCGAGATTCCCGGCACCAGCGACGGGCATTCGGACAGGGCATGTCTCATCGGCATACCGTTGATACGCGAAAGGTTATTTACCCTTCTTGATTTTTCGCCCGACCATGAGGTTCGACTGTGCGGGCACGAACCCGTAATCGAAGCTGAAGGGCAGCATTTCAAAGTTACCTGACCGGTATTTCGCATCCAGGTCCTTCTGGAAACAATCCGAGAACATCTTCAGGAGGCGATATTTCCCGTAAAACGTGAGCTTCCATTCGCTCTCCGGGAAAAACCTCAGGGGGATGCCGCTGTCGCCCTGCACTATATAATCGCTTTTCTGAAGTATGATGTCTCTCGCGGTCGAGAGCGCGGACAGGCTCAACTGGTACGACGCCGACTTCAAAAAGGTCGTATCGGCGCGATACTTTCGGAGATATTCGTGGAATCCTTTCTGCTGGGACAGGATCAGGTTCGCCACATTCACGCCAAAGTAACGCGCGGTCTTGACCTTATTGCCGGGCCCCTCCCAGAACACGATCTCGATGCCGGCTGCCGAGCCCTGCGGCGGCGCGCCACGCTCGATCTTGCCGTCGGCATCCTTGATGTAAATGCTCTGCACGTCGAGGATCTCGTAGCCGAGACGCGTAATAAAAAAAAGCATTATCCCGGTAATGCTGTGGTACGAGTCGCTCCTGAAATCAACCTGCATTTCGAGGGTTCTGAACAGGTTGACCGAAAGAAGCGTTCGCATGGCATGGCGGAGCTTTTTCAGGCCGTCCATGACCCTTGCCTTCTGCTCAGGATTGACCTGCGGGGCCTGGCCCGGCTTCTCAAGGCCTATCATCACGAATTCGGTCGCCTCGGGAAAGAAAACCAGCGCATTCACGATATCTGGTCCGCTCAGGGGGTAGAATACCCCGTTTTTACCAGCGTCCGACAGTCGGGTCTTTCTCCACTCGGTTATCCTTTTAAGCTGCGTATTGTTGTAACTGGTCCAGGACCTGTTTATTTCATTCTTGTATGAGACATACTCTTTGTCGGTCGTCAGCGCCTGTAGCTTGGAATCTTTTGCAAGATCCAGTCCTGCGATGAAACGGGCTACCTCGTTGTAGCCGGTCGAATTTGGATATTTCTTCTTAAGATCGCTCTCGGACATCGCTGCGTCCCTGCAGTTGGTGACGCCAATTATCAGAAATAGTCCGAATATGACGGTTTTCAGCGCCGTATGTGATCTGGCCATTACAATCCTCTGGTAGATAAATGTTATTGCGCCACGCCCGGGGATGTATTACAGGTACGTCGCGCCCGGCAATCATCACGGACAAGGATCGACAGTCAAGCCGTTTTCTTTCATGACGTCAACGCGGGGTCAAATCCTTCGCGTTCACGGTGATCCTGTCGATTGAAATCCAGGGAACGGAGGAACCCCTGGCTCGAGGGAATTTCGACAGGAACCAGCTTTTCTGGGCAAAACGGTCGCGACAATCCCTTCTGTCGAAGTCGCCGATAAAGGTGATGATAAAGCGGGAGGATCTAAATCCGAAATGCCGTAATCTTCTTTCTTTTTGCGGACCCATGTCGGCAGGCAGGTCCATGTCGACCCAGCCATTGCCCGGCATCTGGACCTGCACCCACGTATGTGCAGTCATTTGCTCCCCCCTGCGCCTGGGCGAATCGATGGTAAGGGCCCCAACGGATCGTGCAGGGATGGAAAAGCCCCGGGCCATGGCGATAAAGCTAAGGCAATAGCCATACACTCCCCCACGCCCCTTGTAAAGATAGGTGCTCGCCTTCCCCCATTTTTTACTGTATTGCGAAAAGGCGATGGAATCGAGCACATAATCCCTCACGGCCATCACCTTGTTATAGTACGATCCGGTGGCGGTTATTCTCGACATGTGCGATTTGACGATGAACGTTCCGTGATCGTAGGCATGGGTCGCAGAAAGCGCACCCGGGCCCCCTTTGTCAACCTGTGAAACGTCGTTCGCCAGCGTCTGCGCGACCGAGCAATTGAGCATGTCGAACTCCACGCTGACCGTTACCCTGCCTGAAGCCTTGCTCCACTCAACGCGCGCCCAGCGGTTGCCCCACTTATCGTTAACGATTTCCCTCGGTTCCGGCTTTATTTCGAGGTTGCGTATGTGCTGATAAGTCGTTTCTGCCGGGAGCGCGAGCCAGACACCGGCGTCGACCGGCGACATGGACCGAACGTTGAGGTTGTACGTCAGGGTGATTCTCCGGGCCCTTGGACGCACGAGCACCGTGCGAGTTTCGGGGATAATGACCGCGGGAAAAACGCTCTCGACCTTCTTTTTCCTCTGCATAAAAAGGAACATCTCCCCGTCCCAGGCCATCGCGTCAATCCTGGCGTTGATATACCGGTACCTCGTCTGCGTCTTCTTTTCGGCGTTGATTTCCACGATCCAGTACTTGGCAAACCTGTCGTCGCACTTCTGGAAGGCGTAGAGCTTTCCCCCCTCCGAGATGAGCGCTTTTACCCTGCCAGGCATCGAAATGAATTCAACAGGAGACCTGGTCGCGGTATTGTAAAGGTATATCTTCGAGACGTCTTTCTCTATAACGGAAAAAAACACGCGGCCGCCGTTGACGCCGATTCCCGTGATCGTTCCGGCGGGCAGGGCCTTTACCGAGTGGTATTCCTGGGCCATACCCGCGGTATTCAACTTTCGGATGAAATATTTCTCGGAATAGCTTACGATCCAGAAGGAGTCGCCTTCCCTCGTCATCGCGGCCGCCCTGTGAGTGCCAATCCCCCATATCGAACGAACGGCAACCTTGTGCCTGTCAATCGTGAAAATCGCGTCGCTGATCCTGTTGAAGTTTCTGATAAGAACGTAATATTTCTGCGCCGTTGCCGCGAATCCCATCACCCTCCCCCTGCAGTCGGGAATCGTGGTGGGGGCGATATTCTGCTTGAATATGCGGTAGAGGCAAGGTTCCGCACATTCGTTCCATTCGATCCTGGGCGTGGGTTTTTCCTCCTGCACGACTTTCTTCACCGGACGCTTGTACACGTTCCTCCTGCGCGCGGCATCGGCGGGTAACACAAGCATTCCCGCCGCGCACAAAGCGATTATCGCTGAACGAGCCGCGCGAACCCGGGTCATGGCCGTCCGCCTTCAAACGCGCCAGGCAACGTGGAGCGCTTAATCGAAGAGAGGACCATAATAACTGCGCACAGGAAGTTCATCGCGATTATGCCGTATATCCCGGCGAACGGGATTACGGCAAGGGACGCAGCGAGGGAGCCCGCGAGCGCCCCGAAATGGTCCGACGCGTCGAGGACGCCGGCGGTGGCGGTCGTTTCGGAAGAGGGGGACGTGGCGAACAGGAGCGGGAACACGCCGCCGTTGACGAACGACACGAGCGCGAGCCCGGCCCAGAACACCGGTTCCGCGCCTGTTGCCGCGTATGCCGCAATCAGGGGCTGGCAAAGCAGAATGAGGCCGATGACCGCGATCAGGGTCTTTTTCGAGGGACGCCGGAACGCCAGGCTCCCCGCGGCTAGGCCGAGCATGAAAACCGCGTTTACCAGGGCTATCCGGTAATACACCACGCCCTGGTATTGCTGATAAAGGACAATCAGCGCAATCATGCACGAAATCCCCGTATAACCCGTGCACGCCATGATGATCCCGTTATGGAATTGGAAACGTCCGTATCGACTGCCGAGACGTGCGAAGAGAGCACCGCACGCGGCTGCGGCCGCCGCGATGAGCAGGATTCCCGGAACAGGCGTCCTCACGAGCGCCGAATCCTCCCGGAACAGGGAGTAAGCCAGGTATTTCCAGAACCCTCGCGGCCGGACGTCGCTGTTGGCATCGATCCTGTCCATGACCGGGGCGATCGTCGACGAGAAATATTTCATCTGGCTTTTCTCGAAAAACGCGCGCAGCTCATCCGGAGAAAAGTTTTCCCTGTATTCCGGGTCGATGCCCGGGCTCCATGCGCCTGAGTAGGCCTTGATGAACGAGTCGGGTCCTCCCGCGAAAGGAGGTCCGTCCCTTCCGGCGAGCAGGTACATCGCCTCGCCCGAGGTTGGCACGCAATCAGGGAACACGGACATGAACGATTTATATATGGATATGATATAGTCGCGACGCCGATCCCCCATGAAATTGCTGAAACCCTGCACCGCGACGATCATGATCCCGCCGGGCGCGAGTCTATCCCTGCACCGCCGGAAATATTCGGCCGTGAAGAAACGGTTCATCTGCAGGTTTTCGGGGGGATGTGCCAGCGATATGATCATGTCATATCTCCGGCCTGTATGACTGATGTAATAAACCATATCACGCGCGATATGCCCGATTCGTGCGTCACCCGGCGATTGGCCGGCTTGCTGCGTTGGGGATAAAGACATCGCTACTTTCCAGAGGGCGATGTCCGGCTCGACGATGTCGACCTTCGCTCCAGAGGCGCGGAAATTTTTCGCCAGCGCCCCGGCCGGCGGTGACCCAAAAAGCAGGATACGCCTGCGGTCCCCCCTCAGGGCTTCCACCAGATGGAAAAAAGACCTCGTTTCGTACTGGTCGGGTAGCGAATACAGCACAATCCCGTTGCAGTAAATGCTGACCTGCCCGTCCATTCGCTCGACTGCGATATGCTGAAAACGGCTCCTTTCGTAATGAACCAGCCGTCCCGTGTGGGAGAGCGGCCATGTCTTTTGCATGAACCATTGCTCAGCGCCCTCACCGAAGGGCGAAGCGCAAACAAAAACGAGTGCCACGGCCATGGCGGGCCCGCGGTTGGAGACCGCCGCGATCGAGATGCCGCAAAGCGCGAGAAGCACCGTCAGCGGGTTGAAATGATCAATTATGAGGAATGAAAAAACGATCCCCCCGGCGAAGGATCCCAGGGACTCAACGCAAAACACGGTCCCTCCCGCGTCGCGGCCTCCCGTCAGGGAGAAAATCGAAACCAGCGGCGGGAAGAAGAGGCCCACGGGCAGACTCACCGGGAAAGTCACCAGGAAGGCGACCAGCATCTCCGTCGAATGGGCGATGAACGCACCTGGCGCCCCACGGAACGCCGTTGCCGCCAGGTGGGAGCCGTAGAGCGACAAAGCGGCCGCAAGCGGGAGCGCGATGCATGATGCCGCGACCACGCGCATCCAGTACGTTTTTCCCGCGCGAGAGGAGACGGCCGCTCCGATGTATATCCCCAAAAACCATGCGCCGAAAACGACGCCTATGACAAGCTCGTTGCCGCGGAGCTGCGAGAGGAGCTCCCGGATGAGCGTGACCTGGACGATCGCGGCCTGGAATCCCATGAGAAATGCAACGACAAGCGTCCGGCGCCCGTTTCCGATCGTCATGCCCATACCCCGGGGATTCTGGTGGAACAATGGGGACAGCGTCCGCCGACGATCCTGGATTCGGCATGGAACACGCCGCTCCTTTTCACGATCATCTTCCCGCATTTGTGGCAGTAAGTGTTTTCGAATCGGTGGCCGGGCGCGTTCCCGATATAGGGATATCGCACCCCCTGCGCCCGCGCGATTTCCCTGCAACGCTCGAGCGTGGACAGCGGCGTCGGGGGAAGGTTCTGTATCCGGTACATTGCCCTGAACCTCGTGAAATGCACCGGCACGTCCGGCGACAGATTTTTCGCGATCCAGGCGCACATGCGACGTATCTCTTCCGGAGAATCGTTCATCGTGGGAATGACCAGCACGACTATTTCCATCCAGACACCGGTCGAATGGACCGCCTGCAGGTTTTGTTTCACCTCGGCGAGACCGCCTCCGCACACGTCCCTGTAAAACTTCTCCGTGAAGGCCTTCAGGTCGATCTTGACCGCGCCGAGCGTCTTCGCGAGCGCCCTGCCCGCATCGGGCATGATATATCCGTTGGAGACGATGACCGGCCTCAGTCCCGCGGCCCGGGCCTTCTTCGCGGAATCGATAACGAATTCGTACTGCACGGTCGGTTCGTTATAGGTGTAAGCGACCACTTTCGCGCCGGCCTGTTGCGCCTGCCGCACCAGGGAATCCGGCGTCATGCGAAGCGCCTCGAGGTCCTCCGGGTTCGACTGGGAGAGTTCCCAGTTCTGGCAGAAGCGGCACGACATGTTACAGCCCGCGGTGGCGATGGATAACGCCCTCGCCCCGGGAAGGAAATGGAAAAAGGGTTTCTTCTCGATCGGATCCACGTGGACCGCCGAAACGCGCCCGTACACGAGCGATACCAGCGAGCCCCCGATGTTTTTCCTGGCCCGGCAGATTCCCCTCTCTCCGGGGCTGAGCCTGCAGGCGTTCGGACAGAGGCGACACCGGACCGTCCCACCAGGGGCCTTCTCCCAATATAGGGCTTCTTTAAGATAGGGCCTGTCGGGATAGGCGGCGAACAGTTCTCCGTGATCCAGAAACGGGGCCAGCATTCCGCCCGCAACCGACGCGCAGAACACGCGGCCGCAGCCCCGGAGGGCGCTCCTCCTGGTAAATTTTTTCATGCTCAGCGTTCCTCTCCGAACACGATTGCCTCGAACGACTCTATCCTGACCGAAGGAGACTTCCAGCAACCGGCCTCGAGCCCGGCCTTGAGACACGTTTCATCGAGAAAGGTATTCAGGTTCCATCTCTGCTCCGTCGGCACCTGAGGAAGGAGCAGCCCCCTCATTCCACCGCGGGACATGATCAACCCGTGCCTGCCGACGACGACATCGCGCACGTTCTTCACCCGGATCGGGACGGTCAGCACCGATATCTCGATACGAATTTTTGCAAGTTCCGCGGGGGTGAGAGGCGAAAACCTCGGGTCGCGAAATGCGGCATTATAGGACATATCCCTCACCGCCTCCCAGAGCGGTTTTACTGGTTCGATATATCCAATGCAACCCCTGAGCCTCCCCCTAATCGTCAGCGTCACGAACGCGCCCCTTCTGTTGCGGCAATACGCCGGCAGGTCGGCTGGCGAAACGGCGGCCGCCTTTCCGTTTTTCAACCATGACTCGATATTTCTCCGTGCGAGCCCGAGCAGGGCTTTCCTTGAGCGTTCATCGATAGAAGGGCCGCCGTCCCCCCTGTCGAGCGTTCCCGACGCCATCAACGCGGCGTAACTGACGGAGTTGACGTAATCACCGGTTATCGCCCCCGATGTGTTGTAGGCGAGCTTTTTCGCGACGAAATGTTGAACGGGCAGCGAGAGCGCGACGAGAATCGGATTTTTGCCGCAGATGGTAGCGCCGGTTTTCTTCACGTACGCATCGAATCCCGCGGCGTCTTTTCTCAGTATGGCGTCTATTGCACCGCCATCCAGCTTCGAAAGGTTTTTCGACGTATCCGCGTCGGATTTATGCCGGAACGGGACATAGCCGAAGCGCGGACCGTAATGGGTGAAGTCGGAGCTCACGATAAATACCGGCCGCTTGAAACCGGAAACGGAGGACGCGATGGCGGCGGCGATCCTGCGCGCTTTCTCGGGCGTGCACTCCCCGACCAGGATCGGTACTATCGGCGGGAGCTTCCCGTCCAGGACTCGCTGGATGAATGGAAGCTGTATTTCTATCGAGTGTTCGGGACCGAAGGACTCCTTGTCGACCGTGAAAAGACCGGTTTTATGCAGGCGCTCCACGACCTCCTGCTTCACTTTCAGCTTGCCGAGCGGCGTTTCGAATTGCCTGGCCGCGGGAAGCGCACAACCGGAGAGATCCCTGTAATGGGAAGGACCCATCACGATGATGATATCGGGAGTGGATTTTTGCATCGCGGCATATCCCGACGCGGCCACCCTCCCGGAATACTGGTACCCGGCATGGGGAAGGATGAAAACAAGCCCGTGTGCCGACGTAACATTGTCCGCCCCCGCAAGCATTTCGTCGATCATCTCCGACAGCCTTGCGGCGGAGGTCGGGTACCACTTTCCCGCCAGGGCAGACTTTTTCACGACCGGGTGAGAATCCATCGCCTGACAGCACACGGTTAAAATTGCACAAACAAAAAGTATGCATACCTTGTTCACCGTCCCCTCCCGGATTGTCATGAAGTCCGCCCGTGGAAAAACCCAGCATGAGATAGTATATCCCCATCCATATTTATACGCAAGCACAAATATTGGTTGACGACTTCGCCATTCGGTTTTGTACTATACTAAACTTTGCAGGAGACAGTAATGAGCCTTTTTCAATCTCAGAAACCGAAAATGGAGCAGAAGCTATCCGCGGAGCTTTCTTTTAAAATCATGCAGGTGGGCCAGCTCGTATTCGAGCTTAAAACCGATTACATTCATCTGCTTGACGACGATACCCGCCTCAAGCTCCTCCAGGTAAACGAGATCGTTGAAGAGCTTGCCCAGCGCATGACCGGCAGCACGGCCGAACGCATGTATCTCTGGAGAGTCGAAAAAGAGGAAAAGAAGAGAATCGCCAGGGAAGAAAACGGCGTCGCGAAGGTTGACCGGATCGATACCGACAAACCTGTCGAGGAGTGATACTACCGCCCCCGGCCATCGATAAGACTAATGATTTCCCTGCGTTTCTGAAGATCAGATTGTATGCCGTCACTGAAGCATTCATAGGCCGTCTGGTAACAGAACGCGGCCATATAGACGAGTACCCCGTCGTTCAATCCCTCTTCGATCACAGGCCTGCCGTTGAACTCGTTGGCAAGCGCGTTATCGACATCGACGCTCCTCACGATGCAATCGAAAAAAGGGAACGGCCTTCCCAGGGCCGAGGCCTCGCCTCCGTCGAAATCCCGCTCGCGGATCGGGATCATCGGGTTGACCGAATCCTTCATGAGCTTTCCCGACAGCACCCATCTGCGGTGGAGGTCGAGCACACGGTGAAGACCGCGCGCGATCCGGTAGAAGAGATCGCCCGTTGACTTCACGAACCCGATCATCGGCTTCGCCTGGTCGCCGCCCTGCTCCGCCAGCTTCTTCAACTCCGCTCTCGACATGGAGGAAGGTCCATCGCCCGACAGGAGGTCGTGCATGCCGGACAGGTGGCGCTCGAATTCGATCAACTCCGCGTTGAAAAAGCCGAAGTTGAAGAACCGGCCCTCCATCTCCACACGTCCGCTGTCGCGTAATACGATAGTCGTGCCGTTCAGGAAGGGCTGTATTACGTTTTTAAAATACTGGAACAACGAATCCAGGAAGGCAATAAAATTCTCGTTGTATACCGCTTTCGCGTCACGGTGTTTCCTGTCCATGACGCGCCACTGCGTTTCGGCGGCGGACAATAGCACGTTCACGCCCCCGAAATCGTATTTCAGGAGAAAGTAGAGCGTCTCGAGGGGTGCCAGTTCAGCCCTCAGGACGTCCATGGACTTTTTCAACCGTGTTCCATCGTCCTTGCCGACCTGTTTCAGGAAGTCCTCGCTGAAGTCCCACGACGTGAGGCTCACCGTTGGTTCCTTGATCTGGTAGTACAGGATTATATCCTCTTCCTTGATCGGTTTCTGGAACACGATCGATTCCATCACGGCGAATATGAACTCGGACAGGTTGGCGAATCCGATAGAGAGACCGAGCCTCGCGGGTATGCCGGCTTCCTCCTCGAGGCCGGCGGGAAGGAGAAGCCTGCTTATCAGGATGAGGTCATGAACGTCCTTCTCGCCGCTGATCGACGGGAGCAGCCGGAGCCTTTTCTCTATTTCCATGATGATTCTTTCCCTCAACTCGCGCTTGACGAGCTTGAAGGAATAAAAATTTTTCGCGTATGCCTTGAGTTCGTTTTCGAAATCGACCCGTTCCATCCATTTCAGCGATTCCCCGGCGACGGACTCAAACGGCTTGACGTTCAGCCACTTTTGCATAATCCTGATATGGTTGAAAATCCGCGGATCGTTCTCGGACTGGTCCTTCAGGATCGCCATGACAATTTCCGGAAGATGGTGCGCGAACCTGTCCTGAAGGGAGTGAAGGCCCTCCATTATCTCCAGGAACCGTGATGCGGGCACCAGGCGCTTCCGCAATCCGAGGCCGATCCTGTTCTGGCGGTGGACGAGCCATCTTTTTCTGAAGAGCCTGTGGCGGCGGTTTTTTTTGTAAAGATCATCCACATAATAGGACGTTTCCGTGGGAGCGAACAACTCGGGTACCAGCTCGTGGGCGATCCTGATTTTTCGCGGAGGTTCCTTTCTGATTTCGCGCACTTCGACCGGGTTTTTTTTCTTTACAAGACCCGAATCGAATTTCCTGTCAGGACAGGACGCGATGACATCAATGATCGCGGTATACTTCTCGGTCTGCGAGAGACCGACGTTGGTCATGAGCGACCGGACCAGCTCCATCTTCGCTGATGGAATATCCTTGTCCATAAGCATCGCTTTCGCGCGGCGCTCAATTTTTTTCGATTCCGGTGATACCGCCATTGTCAGGGCCTGCCGGCTTTCATCCTCGGTACGATGACGATATCGACCCTGCGATTGAGTGCCATTTTCTCGGGGGAATCGTTGGGCACCACGGGATTGAATTCGGCGAAACCTGCGGCGGAGAACCTCCGGGGATCCAGGTTTTTGTTTTTCAGGATATACCGAAGCACGGACAGGGCCCGTTCGGTCGAGAGCTGCCAGTTGTCGCGAAAGAGCCGCGTACGCACCGGCCTGTTGTCGGTGTGCCCCTCAACGACGATGTTGTTCTCCGGGTAATCGGCGAGAATCAACATTATCTTATCGAGAGCGTCCCGGATGCCTCTCTTCAACTCGGCCGATCCCGGGTCGAAACAGATCTTGTCGTCGATATTGATAATCAGCCTGTCATGGAGCTTTCTGAGGCGTATATCCCCCTTCTTGATCTCCTCTTTCAGCTTCGTTTCGAGATCGTTCGCCTGCGATTCCATCCTGTCGAGCTCTTCCTTGAGCCGCTTGTTAGCCTGGTCGAGCTCGGCGATCGATAAGTTGAGCGACGAGATCTCGCTTTTCAGGGACGCGATTTTTTTCTCATAATCATCCTTCAGCGACGCGATCTCCTTTATGCAATCGGCCCGGTCCAGTTCGCACTGGTCGCGTATCTTTTTCAGCTCGCCCTCGTATCGCTGTGCCTGTTTCCTGTTTTCCTCCACGAGGGCCTTCTCCCGCCTGCCGCCCTCCTTTTTAAGGGTGTCGGTCAGAGACTCGAGTTCCGCGATACGCTTGTCGCAAAGGGACCGGTCCTCGACGTTTTTCTTTCTGCAGAGCTCAAGCTCGCGGGCAAGCCTTTCGATCTCTCCATCGAGCTTCTTGATGCGCGATTCCAGGTTCGACCTGTCATTCGCATATTGCTGCCTGAGGTTCTTGAGCTCCAGCTCCAGTGCGACCTTCTCGTTATAAAGCTTCTTGTACTTCGACGCGGTGTACAGGATGTCAGCCGACGCGACGTTCGCAATCATGATCGTTAACAGAACGATGCATTTTTTCATTGCTTCCATTCC
The DNA here is from genome assembly GCA_964423905.1 of uncultured Leptospirales bacterium. Classification (GTDB taxonomy): domain Bacteria; phylum Spirochaetota; class UBA4802; order UBA4802; family UBA5550; genus CAYRGX01. The sequence continues at coordinate 81,727 of CAYRGX010000001.1, forward strand.
TTTTAGCGCAAATTTTTCTTCGCTTCTTCGAGCCTTTCGGTTGCGATTTTTTGCTTCTGAGTTTTTTTATTCAGCTGCGACTTTTGTGATTCCACATACTTCTTATAACGGTCCACGTCCACGCGCCCGTCCTTCGATATGAGCCCGAAAAATACCTTTTTTTTCGGGATTCCTTCTTTTTCGACCTTTCTATCCTGGTATGCCCTCGCGATGCGGGACCGCTCGTAGCCCCTTTCCGCGACGAGTGCCGAGAGCTCCGCCTCGGCAACCTCGTAGCGGGCGGTCTGCTCATCCATGAATGCCTTCTGGTAGGCGACGCGAGCGTTCTGCCTGGTGATTTCTGCCGATTTTTCACCAATCGACTTTGCCGTTTCCGACTTTTTCGCGTCGTCCTTCTCAAGTGTGTATTGCTTCTCTTTTTTCTTCAACAGATCCAGTTCATTTTTAAGGATCCCCAGTCTACCCGCATCCACCGAATGCAGACGCACGCTCTCTTCCATTGCCATCCTTGCATCGTTTTTCGACTTGTGCTTTTCTATGATGGACTTTTCGACTGCCGCGAGCCTGGATGATTCTTCTGCCGTTTTCTCGGCAAGCAGCGCATCATCAACGGGCGCGGGAAGAGAAACGCACCCTGTCATGGTCGCGCCCAGGAACACTGCGAGCACGAACAATCTTTTCATCACATTCCTCCAGGCGGCATCCGCGTTCCGGTTGTTCGCAACCGCTTGCTGATGCCGAAACTCGAATTAAGTATTTTGAATACAGGCCCGTTACAAAAAATGTCAAGAATAAATCATAATAGTAATAAACTATTGAAGACGCCCAATCGAAAATATATTGAGGTAATGACAGATGCTTCTCCGAGATGCTTCGAACGGGAATGGAACAGACGGGATATTCAAAAAAAGGATCAAGGACATACTCCGGCGCCTGTCCTCCAGCTTCATAATCAAGCTCGTTGTCGTTACATTATCCCTGATCCTTGTGCTATCGGTCCTGGTGCTTTATTTTGAAACGAGTCACTCAGCCGCAGTCGCCGGGCACGACGTTCAGGCCGCGGCGAACATTACGAACATCGAGGATGCTATCTGGTGGGCGTTCGTCACATCCACCTCGGTCGGGTACGGGGACTACTATCCGAAAAGCAGCGCCGGCAGGATGTTCGGTATCATACTCATGTTTCTGGGAATATCGCTCATCGGTGTCATCACCGGTCATATCGCCTCGAAACTGGTCGAAAGGCAGATCAAGGAGGGAAAGGGGTTGAAAGATTTGAATTTGAGTGGTCATTTTATCATATGCGGCTGGAAGCGGGATATGGCCGAAGTACTCAGCAATATACTTGAAAAAAACAAATCGTACCTCGCATCCGAAATCGTCCTGGTCAACCAGGCGCAAAGCAATGAGATCGACAATCTTCGTTCCGATTCCAGATTTACCACTATAAATTACATCCATGGCGATTATATAGACGAGCGGGTACTCAACAGGGCAAACCTGAAAAAGGCAAGCAAGGTATTGATCCTTGCCGACCGCCTTGTCACCGGTTCGGTCCAGGAGATCGACTCGCGCACCGTCATGTCGGTGATTACGATAAAGGCGTTGTCAAAATCCGTGTACGTGTGCGCCGAACTGCTCGATTCGAAATTCGAGCGATACCTGAGGCTCGCCGATTGCGACGAGTTGATCCTCTCGACGGAGTATAACAGATCCCTCCTCGCCAACGCATCGACCGGGAGCGGCATCTCCCACGTGGTCAAGGCACTACTCGATGTCAGGTCTGGGGTGAGTATTTTTACGCCAGATATTCCCGACAACTTTATCGGGAAGACCTATGGTTCACTGTTCGATCATTATCTCAAACGCAACCGCACCATCCTTATCGGCATCCTTGAAAACACGGGCAATTTCTTCTCGCGTAAGACTGAGGCAATCCGGGAAGCCCAGAAGACGCCGGATATATCGACACTGGTCGATAACCTGCGGACGGTGAAGACCCTCTCAGCGAATGAACCCGTCTTGAACCCGGCAACGGATTATATCATTAAAAAATACACCAAGGCCATCGTTATCGAGGGTAAATCGAATTAATATACCAGGCGGACAGTCATGAGCGTAAAATCGCAGCCCAACGGCAACCAGATTATCGAGACATTATGCAACGTATCGTTCTTTTCCATGCTCAACAATGACATCGACAGCCTGAAAAGGATCGCGGCCATTTGCAAGAGGAAGACATACAAGAAAAGGACCTATATTATAAAGGAAGGCGATTACGGAGACGATCTGTTCATCATTATCAACGGCGAGATCGAAATAATCAAAAAGACGATGCAGGACGAGGAATACACGGTGGCGACACTCGACGCATCCACCGAGGGCATAAGTGTCGGCGAACTCGCGCTCATCGACAACGACCGGCGCTCCGCCTCGGTGCTGGCGGTGACCGATTGCGAATGCCTCGTTATCGACCGGGACGACTTCATCAATTTCGGCGACAAGAATCCCCGCGCGGGACTCATGATTACGCGCGCGATTGCGAGTCTCCTCTCAGCTAACCTGAGGAAAGCAAACGAGGACGTGATAACGCTCTTTTCGGCTCTCGTGCACGAAGTATCGTCTATGTAATCGCGTTGGAGGAAAGCGCATGGAACTCAAGCTCAAGACGGTCCATCGCAATACTGATAATCCGGTCATGATATTCGCCTCGATTGAGGCGCACTACGGCTACGAAGGCGCCATGTACGACGATATCCTGAGGATCAACTATCACTGTGAGAAGAAAGAAGCCTATCTCACCATCACCTGCCTGAATCCCGGTATCGGCATGGTGGCAGAGAGGGTGGCCCAGTTCATTTCGTCAGTGATGAACCAACCCCGGACGTCGGTCGATCCCTTCGTCAATCTGATAGAATCGATGGGAGAGAGGCTCCTGCTACAGTACGACCCGGATTCGCTCAGGTCCCTAATTCATCCGTGACATCCCCTTCCACAGTGCCCGACTGAGGGGGCGGCCCGTGCGTGATTCGGAATTCTTTCGGCGTCATGCCTGTCTGTTCCTTGAACTGCCGGTGGAAATGCGTCAAATTGTCAAAGCCCACATGATACGCTATATCGATAATTTTCGTGTCGGTGTCCTGGAGCAGCTGTTTTGCCGCGTCGATCCTCTTCGCGTTGATATACTTTGATATGGTGGTCCCGGTCGTTTTTTTGAATATCTGCACCATGTAATCTTCGTTCAGACCGAACCGCGCCGCGAGGGTCTTCCGCTCGTAAGCCTCCATGTAATTCGAATCGAGGTGCTGTATCACGGTATATATCTTTTCACGAGGCTCCTCGCGCACTCTCTCTCTGGTGATAAGGCTCCGCAGTTCGTTGAATTTCCAGTTGGTTTTAAGGAGCGTGCGGGCGAGAGAGTTGTTCTCGTTTTTCGTGCTCCTGAAATCGAGGATGAAAACGATCATGACGGCCATGAGCGCCATCGGGAGATGGAGCGATATTGACGATGGCATCGCGTAGACTCTTCCGCTGAAAACGTAATACGAAAGGACCCCGCTCGAGATGACGAGCGGCACCGCCGCGAGAAGGAAAGGCCAGTATCGCATGGGGTCGCGATAGAGCACGATGAAATATATGGAGGTATAATAAAGGATGAACGCCAGCACGGACACAATAGTGAAGAACCCGGAAATTCTCACGAGCGAGTGGCCGTTCTGGGCGCCAACAATGAGCGCGCTGCCGAGGGCGAGAACGATACCGCAGGCGACATTCACGAAACGATACCTGATGTTGAGGAACTTTTCCACAGTCAACAGAAACACGAAATGGCCGCCCAGCACGATCAATAACATTATCTTGTAACGCCACAATCCGTCGCCTATATGCAGCCCGAGTATTATCAGGTGGGCCAGCGAGACCAACAGGAGTAGCAGGCACGCGAAAATGACTTCCCATTTTCTGGTCTTCCAGTCCATGGCGATCGTGAAAAAGATAACCAGTACGATATTGATGACAAAACCGGCGGCGTTGATAATGTCCGGGATAAGCCCGGAGGCCGTATCGGAAAAGCTCCAGGTACTGCCGTCCTCGATCCTTATTTTGCCGGACATTCCGCAGAGTACGTGCGAGAAGACCCTTACGGTAATCTGGTTTTCTTCGCCTTCCTTCAAGAGCCCCGAAGGCACATAGTACCGTCGCATTCTCTGCCACGCGAACCCGTAGTCCAGTTCCCCGGGGACACGCGGCCAGTAACCCTCTTTTCCGATTTCCACTCCGTTGATGCTGGTCTCATCGGCCACGGCGATGCGTCCCAGGTAGAGGACCGGTACGCCGCGCACCCAGCCGCGGGGGATGTACACCTTCTTCCTGAGCCACACGGTGGCGGCCGCGTTCGTGTTCTTGTCGAGCACGTACGACCATTCACCCGGCAGTCTGATGGTGGCCGTGCGGGCACTATCGAAGTTCGGCACACGGGGAGACCCCGGGTCTTCGACGGATATATCCCATTCGCCGCTCAGGTCGATAAACGCCGGGCTTTTCTCGCCGCAGGAGGTGCAGACCAGTACAGCGAAGATGAAGGCCCAGGCAGACGCCAGGAAAACCGTTCCGCGAATGAGTCCTTTTTCAAGTAGCGAGCGCATGGCGTTATTTCATCTTAACGTCACCGAAAAAGAACGACGACACGTTGAAATACACCGCCAGCGGGAACGAAACGGCAAATGACCCAATGGCGGTATACGAAAATAATATAATGAACTTGATCAGGTCCGGATATATGAATTCCTTGTACCCGAACTTGTCCAGCGCAGACACCATGCCCGATCTTGGGATGATGCTGTAGACGAGCTGGCTGAAATAGGATTTATACGTGAACAAGTCGAGGCTCCTGTGGTACGCCCCGCTGATGCTCCACTGGACAGCCTTGGTGATTCCGTTGATATAGCTGAGCAGGAAATAGATGACCATCAGGGACAGCGCAAAAATCGAAAGGGATATTATTAGATACAGCACCACGCTCACCCATCGCGTCTTCAGCGATATGCGGTATTCGTTGAATACCCCCCTGATCGAATTCGATTCGATGATAAGAGGCGGCGAGACCGCGAAGACCGTGATCGCCGCGAGAACAATGAGGGCGTTGACGATGAAAAGTGGGATGGTCAACAGGGCCATGACCAGCGCTCCGATACCGGGGACGAGCGCCATTGTCGAGAGTCCTGTTTCGAGCATTACGACGATGTTCATGAAAAGGAGCGTCACTAACGACACGGTGAAAAAGTAGTGAGCCTTGCCAAACGACGCCCTGATCGCCCTGCGGGTCAGCCCCTTTGTTATTTCGGGTGCGGTGACGATGTAATAGACGCCGCCGTACGCCATGAGAATGAACGTCGCCATCACGAAGGCGCCGAATATCTGGAAGAAGTAACTGAAGAAGCTCCTGCGCGGCATGGTAATCGAAACCGCGCTGAACAGGATTAAAAGCACTATGCCGACGCCGATAAACAGCCAGGTGAGCAGAAAAATTTTCCTGAAGTTGTAGAGCTTGAAATTGGTGTTTATTTTTGAGATGATGGACTCCATCCGGGTTTTCGCCTCGTTATTTGATAAGTTTTCCGGTCATGAGGGCGAACGCCCCGATGACCGATTCGTTTCCCACGTCACCCCCCGCGCCGGGCGCCGAAAGGGAATCCCCGACCAGGAATAAGTTTTTCACGCCCGGCACGGCATGCCCGGGGCGAAGTTTTTCGTACTGGGCGGTGTTTACCTGGACGCCGTCAACCATGGACAGCACCGATTCCCGTTTCCACAATACATCATCCTCGATACGGGGAAAGTATTTTTTTATGGCCACCCATAATTCCTCCTTTCTTTTTTTCACCATTTGACGATCTTTCGCGTCTTTCATGGACACCGGGTACAGGAACGTCATGAGCTGGCGCCCTGGCGGAGCGACCTTTTCCTCCAGGTTCGACGTGATCAGGCCGTATGTCAACGGGTCACTGGTATACAGAAGGCCGGAATAATCGGCTATCCTGCGTCGCAGGGCGATATCGAAAAAAATGCCCGAGGTAGGGAGCATGGTTTTGCAGCGTTTTACGTATTCCGGATCGAAACGGGATGCGGGCATGAGGGAGAATATCTCCTGCACCGGAAGATTGAGCACCACGCGGTCCGCGGTATATTTTTTCCCCGCGGCATTCACGCCCGTCACCGAGTTTCCTTTCATCAAGATCCCGGTCACGGTGGTCGAACGATGAATGGTCCCTCGCCTCTCGATCTCTTCCTCAAGGGAAGCGAATACCGGCTTCCACCCACCTGTGAGATATTCGACGGAATGACCCCGTTTCAGAACGAGCGACATGGCGGCGAGCATCTCGCCGACCGACGTGTGTTCGATGAAAGGACATACCATGAGCGAGGCGCTGACAAGCTCGAAGTACCTGCGAATTCCCCCTGTGATGCGCATTCCGTTCATCCATTCGCGGAGCGACGTGTTCATGAGTCCCTCATGGAAGCCGCCCTTCCTGATCTTTAAAATAAGCGGAATGATCCGCAGCTTTTCCGTAAACGTGAACAGATCAGTGGAGAGAATGCTCCCGAGCCCTGTTGGAAAGACACTCAGCTTTCCACGTTCATCCAGCACATGGGATGGGCCCATCCCGGTAAATGCTACGGGCCTCTCGATGGCGTTCATTATTCTCGCGAGCGCGCTGTGGGGACCGAATCGGGTGAGGTGTATTCCGTTATCGAGAATAAATCCTTCTTTCTCCAGGAGGAAAGCCCGCCCCCCGGTGAAGCTCCTCTTCTCGAAAACAACGACCTCGTCGCCGTCATGTGCCAGGAGGGCGCCAAGCAGCAGTCCGTTGATTCCGGCTCCAACGATGATGGTGCGTGCCATGAATGACCTCCCGCTCAGTCCCTGAAAAAATCGTCGAAAAATGAGCCCATATACGCGATCTCCTTTACGAATCCCGTGACCGTGACCCTGTTCTCGGTGTGCGAGAAAAGTTCGGTCCCGTAAAAACGGGCGCTGGCCCCCCTTGACCTGAGATACTGGAACAGGCTCTTACCCTCTGATACGGGAATGATGGTATCGTGCTCGGAATGAAGTATGTAATAGGCGCAATCCGGCAGCTTCCGGTTCCCGAAAAGCGTACCCGCTCCCACCGCCTCGAGCCTCTCCTGCCTGAGTTTCACCACCGAAATATCCCGAAACAGCTTTTCGCCGATTATTTGCCGCATCATGGTCTCGTCGGTTTTACCGGGACCGGAAAGAGCGATCGCTTTGCGAAGCAGTTTCTTCTCCTCGTCGGTATAGATGTCCATTTCTGCGGATACTCCCAGCTTGACGATGAAGTCGATATCGGCGTTGATGCTGTTATAGAAGTGGATGAGCTTTTTGCCGTCCATGAACGGGCCGTAGAGGAGTATTTTTTTCGGATAGAGTTCCGGGTCCACCTTCTTCATTGCCGCGATCAGTGCCGTCGCGCCGAAACACGCGCCGAATGCCCTGTATGTTCCGGGGTACTTTTTCGCGACCGCGGTATATGCATCGGCGATCTCGGTGGTGATTTCGTCGCTCGTGAGACCCTTTACCAGGAAACCCGAAATTCGGGGGATATACACACTCATGCCGGTCGCGCCGCTTATGGAGGAGGCCATCCTGTCTATCTGGGGGTGTTTGTGGGCCTCATGGGTGAGACCGTGGACCAGGAAAAAATTACGCGTCGAAGCCCTTCCCGGGCGGCGGTACACCATGAGCGGAACGTCTTCCTTCCCTACGCGGATCGTGGTTTCTTCACGAATAAATCCGCCCGGCCTGACAATTCCGGACATGTAGGCCAGGTATCTCACCCCCGGTCTTGAATACATGACAAGGACGGCTATGAATGCGGACAACAACAGCAGGGCGACGACCGCGCCCGCTCCGATCATGAGCATTTTCATCTTCAACGTGATTCGATCCGTTGCAATGTATATCCCCCCTATGATTCGAGTCGATACGACGATGCGCGTTCACCAGGACCGTCCGGCGCAAGCCTGCCCGAGAGCGAGATGATTTTTCCCTCTCGCAGGACCAGCGCCGGCCTGCGACAGTGCTCGATTTTAACGAGGGGATCGCCCCCGAGCACGGCGAGGTCCGCGCTTTTCCCGGCCTCGACGGTCCCGATCCTGTCGGCCAGCCGCAGTATCTTCGCGCCGTTGACGGTCGCGGCGCGAAGCGCTTCGGCATTGGTAAACCCGATACGCGTCAGGATCTCGATCTCCCTCCATATGGTACCGTGGTAAAGAAAGGTTACGCCGGCATCGGTGCCCGTGCCGATGAGGATGCCGGCATCTTTCATACGGCGCAGGTTGTCGTACCCGTACAGCATGCAGTCGTATCCGAGGGAGGGTTTGGTCATGAATTTTTTCTCATAGCTCATGCAGTGACAGCCGGGCTTCTTCAGCCACTGGATTGATTCAATGTTGAGGCGGTGCAGGTGCGGATCGTAGGGCTTGACCAGGTCCGATGAGAGGTATTCGTTCTTTATTTTAATCTCGTTTTCTATGAAATCGGTCCTGTATTCTGCGGGAAGCACGTCGAAGGCCTCCGGGAACGCGGACATCTGCCCGATGATTGCGGTGGGGACGATGGCGATCTTCTTTTTCGCCATGGCCGATATTTCGGCATCGGTGAGGCGGATGTCGCTGACTACGTGTTCCATCGAGTGCATGGGATAGTCGATTGCACGGAGAAAGCCGTTTTTCATCAGAATATGCGCGGAAACCGGCCTGTCCGTGGCCGCGGCTGTGTCGAATAGGTATGCGAGATCGCCGTCGGGATAGGAGGGAATCGCCCCTCGGCCGCAGAGGAGCGAGCGGTTGTCCATCGTGAGCTTGATGAGGGACGCCCCGTGGTCCAGGTTCCACCTGAGTTTTTTCTTCAAGTCATCGGTCGAAACGTAATTCATGGCCATGTTCCCGGTCACCGCGGCGGTGAGGTTTCCGAACACGGAAAAATCGGAGGGAAGGATCTCGGGATGCCCCCCCATCAGGTTCGCGATCGCGTTCGCGAAAAGGATCCGCGGGCCGGGAAGCTTACCTTTCGATATTTCCGCGGAATACTTCTTGATGAGAAGTGGCAAACAGCCCATGTCCCTGATCGTGGTGACTCCCGCGTCCGCCTGCATGGTGTAGTTCCGCCGAAGCTGCGCCAGGTATTTCGAAAGATCGAACGCCGACAGCTTCGCGCAGGACTGGATGGTGCTATGACAGTGCGCGTCGATGAAACCCGGCGAGACGGTCCTCCCGCCAAGGTCGAGAGTGACGCGAACAGGCGCCCCCTTTTCAGGTGCTCTGTCGACGGATTCGATCAGGCCGTTACGGATGACGATGCGCACGTTCCGCTCAGTCTTGCCGGAAGTCACGTCCAGGAGGGAACAATTGACAAGACCGATCCTCTCGCCCGAGGGGAACACGGGGAACGCTTTTTTCTTGTCTGCGGCCCATAGCGGGATTTCTCCGAAGGCGCACGCGGCAAGAGATGCCGCGCTCAACGTGACGAATTCTTTTCTGCTTATTTTCCTTCCCATTTATGGTGCCGTCAGCCCGGATGCAGGCAGTCCATTATGCGGTATGCATGTTCAATGTTCAAGCACAAATACGATCGGCATGCGCAATACGGGTTCCCTACCAGCGGAAGGCTATTTCCGCGGTGACCGCGTGAACCTTACCACCGTACTTATACGAAGGATTGAGTGCCTGCGTTCCGGATCTCAGCAGGTTCGGCATCTTAATTACGGTCCTCGATACGAGCATCTGGTACTGGTATCCCAGGTTGATGTGCACATCACCCATCATGCGCCATAGGCGGGGTACCACGAACTCAAGCCCGCCGGAAAGCACATGCTTGGTATTGTCCATGGTGTTGATGTCCCCCATAAGTGCGCTTTTCGGAATATATGTGGGCTGGTAGTAATAGCCGACAGAGATACCCATGTACTTGATAAACATGTAGTTGATACCCGCCCTCGGCACGATGATGTCGACGAACTTCGGTCTTTCCATATAAACGCCCAGAGTGTTGTTTTTAAACCAGTACTGGGACCACATCTGGTAATCGACATCCACTGAAAGCGTGATCGGCGCCCATGGAAGTGTCCATGCGATCCCTCCCGTGAAGACATGAGGGGTAAAAAAAGCGTTCACCTTGAGGAGCATGTTCAGCTCGAGTCCCAGGGTATCTACCTTCGCGAAGGTGTACATTGGAATAACAACCATTACCCTGCCCCGATATGATCCTGCGATAGTAAGTCCCTCGAGGGGCGACCATAGACGTCCGGGGCTAATGTAAATTCCGGCAGTGGGAGCGACTTTAGTGGTAACGTCCAGCTGGACGTTCTGTATGGGCATCTGTAAACGATCCGATAGTGCCATAACTTCAAGAAGGCTGATCTTGCCCTTGCCGCCCAGCAGGATATTCGCGCCGCCACCAATGCCGAATGCGTCCTTTAGAAAACCGATGCCAAGGCCGCCGAGTATCACCGTCCGCTGGGCGTTCCTGCCGTATTGCATGAACTGGTGGTTCGCAGGGTCGAGATCGTTCATTTTCACCAGCGACCCGTCCTGCATGAGTCCGAGCGAAACCCCCACGCGAATGGACGAGACGAAGTCGGGCATCTTGAAAATATAGTTCAGGTCGAGCGCGAGTCCCACGCCTATGACCCCGAATTCCTGGTTCTTTGTGGTGGACACGATCTTCGGTAACTGCAATGAAAGCTGTGGGAACGTGAGCAGGTAATTGACACCGAACTGCGAGGGATAATAGTCCTTGGGCTTCTCCCCATCCTTTTCATTGCTTTCTTTCTCGTCTTTCTTGTCCTTCAGCTTGAGGTTCATCTCCGAGCTGTTTTCACCCTTGTCGACCGCCAGACGTGTGCGCCCCAGACCCGCTACGTTGTAATACACGGACGACCAATCGTATACAACGGCCGACATCGCGTTCCCTCTCGCGATGCCCCTCGCGGACATCCCGCAGGTGTCGGCGTAATTCGCCCCGGCCTCGGGGGTGAACATGAAGGCGATTACTGCAGTCACGATACAGGTGAATAATACTTTTACAACAATGCTTTTCATTCCCTTTTCCTCTTCGATACGAGATACAATTCAGCCTTACTCCCGCGCGGGCGCTTATGAAAACGCCGGCAGGTTCTCTGCCGGCGTCCGTCATGGCATTCGCCTATTTTTCGATTGAGTACGATTTGTTCGAGAGGAGCTCTCCCATGACAAGGTAGGGGTCGAACTCGTTCGATTCGGCATTGTAGCCGCTCATGCCCTGGTACGGATTTATTTCTTTTTCGCTTATGTCATAGCTGTCAGGTGCCATGCCATAGCTCGTGTAATTGCTGAAGTACAGCTCGCTGAGTGTGGGCGCGCCACCAATGTATTTGGTCGAAAACTCGAGCAGGCGCGCGAGGTCGACCCACATTGGCTGCGGCTCGGATATGACGCGTGAATCCAGGAACTGGTAGAGCTCGTTGAATACCTGTTCGCTCGGGTAGCTTGTGTGCATGGTATTCAAGAGATACTGTGCGATTCCGCCTTCCTTGACGAGCAGCTCCGCGGCAGTGAGCAGGTCATACACGGAGCCGCCATGCTCGCGGTACTCGTCGTGGATTTTCGGATAATCGACCGTGAGGAGATCTATGATCTCGGTCCCGGTCGCCCAGCTTCCGCCATTGTTGCGGTAGAGCATCACGCCGAGCGTATGCCGCATGCCCTTCAACTCATCGTCTGTCGCCCTGAATTTGGACAGCATCTCCTCCATCATGGCTATCACGTTTTCCATGACATTGTACTGTCCCAGGGTCGTGCCGTTATTGCTCATGAGCTCGGGCAGTGCGTTCATTATCCGCGTGTAATTGGTCCAGTCGTTCGCCGCATTGTGCCGGAAGATCATGCCGGCCAATCCCTTACCGTTCGTTTCATATGTGCCGAGATATTCGCCCAGTATGCTGTCAAGGTTGAGGTGCGCATCGGTCTGCGTGAATATCCAGTTGGGATAGCTCACGTTGTAGTAGCCGTACTGTATGGCCTCGCCCTTCGTCGTACGGATCGACGTGACGATCTGCTCGAGCGCGTAATTGAACTTGCGCCTTCCTCCCCACGATTCGTAATCATCCGGATCGTAGGCGCCCGGGTCGCTGTAGACCTCGCTCCCGTATACTTGCAGGAGTTCGAGGAGTTTCGATACCAGCTGTGTTTTCGATATCGCCACAACGAATCCGTCGCATTTCTTCTTTCCGCTTTCCGAGAGCATGCCCACCGTGGTGAAGAGATTGCCGCGGGCCCTGTAGAAATCATCGTCACGTCCCCTTTCAAGGAACTTCGTGCTCGATTCGGCCTCGCCGCCTGCCATGATCCTTGGCACCCACCTGCCGTCGCTGTCGGTATAGCGTCGGTAGAGCGGTTTTCCCAGCGGCGGAAGCAGGCCATCGGTTACGACCTTGAGTGGATACCTGTGGCTGCCGGAATAATTGTAGTTGTAGCCGCTTGCGGACGCCTGGTAATAGGTCTTTTCATGAAGGGCCCCGATGGCGCCCACAATAACCGGCATGAGCCTGTTCCGATCGCCCCACGCGGCCCCGGCCGTTCCGGCATCCGCGGAAAGGATGAAGCTTTCGCTCTTGATGAACGCCATCCTGAGGATAGGCGCGAGGTTGATCCCGATAACGTTGGGAAGCACCCTGCCGGTGCTCAGTATCTGGTTGCCGATAACGCCAATATCTACCGTATCGCCTATCCCGATAAGGTCGTCGTGGTCTTCCTTGACGAGCAGGCAGATCCTCGAGTCGCCGTACAGCATCGAGTCGCCATAGTTCGGGGTCGAGCTGTCCCTGCCCAGGGCGCCGTGCGAGCGTGGATACTCGAGGCCCTCGTCGCCCTTGAGCACCCAGTAGTTATTCATGAAGGACCCGCCCGACGTCACCTTTCTCGCGTTCGCGATCCCCTGGACGCCATTGGCTTCAATAATAGTGTATACCGGAGCTGAAATTTCGACGCCGCACAACTCGACGTAGATGTCCATGGGAATGACGAAAACGAACTTCTTTTCGCCCATAAGCCACTGATAGTTTTTAAACATGGCCTCTTCATGTGTCAGGCATTCCCTGCTATGATCCTTGTCGGGTATCCGTTCCTCGTATGTGATGGCTTTCGCATATGTCGACGGAGCGATATTTCCCGAACTGCCGGTTTTCCCGAGCCTGAACCGGTCTGCGCCGCTGCTCCCGTATACGATACCGGGCGCATAGTACTGCTTGTCGGACGACAGGCTCGATCCTTCGTGAGTCTTTGCATACATAAGGTAATAATCGGTCTGCCAGGTCTCCTTGTAGTGCTCCTTGCCGGCCGAATATGAAAACGTCCAGTTCGACGGGTTGGTCTTGTTGACCGTGGCGTATACCTGGCCGTTCGGTGAATAGTAAGTAAAGGTGCCGTCACCGTTATCGACCCCGCCTTCGCTCGCGTAATAGGGGCCCTCTCCTTCCCAGCACGCGCGCGCGATCCAGCCCATGACCCAGCGCGCGGTGTTGAGCTCGCCTATGCCGTTTTGCACTTTGGCGAAATAGGTCCGGTAATCGTTCGATCCGCCAACGGTCGTATCATTGCTGCCCGGGGCGATTGCGCTTTCACCGCCGTTTGGAATACCGGCATCTCCCGCGCAATTGCCGCTGAGCAGCCCGATCGCCGGGAAATCATATCCCATATAAAACTTATGACTGTTGCGTTCGGTATAGTAAAACGAAGCGCTGCTCCTGTAAATCCTGTCTGCCTGGGAGACCCTGGAATTGAGACACAGCCCATAGGCATCGTAATCGTTGCCCAGTTTGGAATGGGTCCCGTTCCCCATGCTGTACATGCAGTCGTTGAGCGTTATGATCCCGTTGGTGGCCGCTCCGTGACCGCGATCGTGGTTGTCGCTCGGCTCGCCCGAGGTTGACTTGCGGGTCAGGAAGCCGAAGTAGTTGGCGGCGAGCACGTTGTATATCATTCCCTCGAGGAAGGTAAGACCGTTCGCCGAACCATTGCTTATGCGATCCCTACCGTAACCGTCATAACGGACCATGTCGTAGAGCGAGGAATCCATGGCCATGGCGGGTATGTTGAGATTGAACCTGTACAGGGCCCGTGAAAGGCTGTCGAGAAAATAATCTCCCTGGCCGTTGTTCTTGATGATAGCATCCGGGTGATCGCTTCTCAGGAAGAGCAGCGAAAGCGCGGGGAAAGCCTCTTTCAAGCCGTTATGAAGCTGAGCGTTCACATAGGGGTCCGTGTTCTTGTAATCCGCGCCGGGATTGTACGTGCTCCCCCCGATAAAGAGAACATTGTACGCGAGGACGAATTCCTTGATAATGTCCTTAAGGCGTTTTTTCCCGTCGGGATATCCGGAATCACTCGTATCGATTGTGATGGCGGTAAAATTGCCAACCTCGCGGATGAGATTGTAAAACTTGTTTCTTCCTTCAAAATTCGCCGAGAAGAGGTTAAGGGAGGATATCATCTGGTCGACGCCATTGACCGAATTACCCACCCTGTTGCTTGACCCGTCATAGGTATTGGAGCGGACCAGAACCTTACCCAGACCCGCAAAAAGGTCCTGCGTGACACTTCTCATGGTCTGTTTGCCGGCAACGTCTTCCCTGAGAAACGCCACGAGATCATCCATGACCGAATCTATGGTAGCCGGACTGTAGGTGGCTTTTATATACGATATAGCTTTTCTAATAACCGGAAAAAGGTGACCGGAAATCTTCGCGTTCGATGCCGAGTATCCGTCAAAAAAACGGTAAAAATTGTCCTGATAATCAAAGGAATCAAGATCGTAGTCGTTTTGATGGATTATAACGTAAAGGAGTGATGTTATTTTATCCATCGCGGTAAGGAGCGGCCCATGTTGACCGTCGTCGGTTATCACGAGGTGGTAAAATGTCTTGAACAGCTTCGTCGTTTCGCTGGGATAGCTCTGGACCATATCCTTGAGGAGGGAATTGAAAGCCCAGGCGTCAACCGGGTTGAACCCGTCTGCCAGTGAGGGATATGGATCGAGGAGATTGAATAACTCGACTTCACTCTTAGGTATGATGGTTTCGCTGGCAGAAGCGAGGTCGTTCTTCCCCCCACAACCGGCCAATGAAAGGATTATGCCTGAAACCAGAAGAAGTATTAATCTTCTGCCAATTTTTCCAGTCATTTTCGCCCCCCATGCTGATAAGTTACTCGCAACGACCCGATAATGATTCAATTTCATATATATAAAAGTACCCAATGAAATATTAATGCATTCTCTCGGGAAGATCAATAAAAAACGTCCGGACGGTTTTTATTGATCTTTTTTTTATTGAGCTATCGTATCGATATATATTTATAAAAAAATGGATCCACTGTCTTGTACGACATTGAGTATAGTAATGGAATATTAATTCAGTATAATTTATATCTCATAAAACACACGATATACATTTGTCTTTTCATATTATGAGATCACAATAAATGCATATTAATCTATATCGATTTATTAAAATAATATTATCCATCGTAAGAAAAAAGCCACATCCCTCAATTCCTGTAAACCTTATCAATAGTAATTACAAGTTATATTGCATAAATGTGTAAAATAATTGACATTAGATCGATAATATTCACTCTTTGAAGTGACAACAGTATTGTTATGGATTTAAAGAAAAAAATCATCGTCATAATCAGTTTCTGCATCATCCTGAGTGCGGGCTCCTTCATTATTATCAACTCAATGTTCGATAAAATCGAGGAGCAACTCGAAAAGAAATGCTCTATCGCGGCGCTTATTGGTTCCCGGATCATGACCGATATGATGGATTTCATGGTCAGATCCAATTTATTGACCGAAAAACAACTCTTTGACACCAATTATAAAAGGATTACAGGAACGAACCTGGCAAAATTCAGCACCGAATACGATGACGTGTTCGACGGGAATATTCAGAAAATCGAAGATGAATTTCTTGAGGATAATGATGTTATCTACGCTATACTAATCGATAAAAACGGGTATGTCCCAACCCACAATACTCGCTTTTCGAAACCCGAAACGGGTAATAGAAAGTACGATCTGATGTACAGCAGAACGAAACGAAACTTTGCCACCAATGAATCGATAAGGAACGCTCTCAATTTTAGAGGACAGGGCACCATTAAAATGCTCTATTACCGCGACACAGGTGAAACAATCTGGAACATCGGTGCCCCGGTACGATACAAGGGGAACCATTGGGGGGTTTTTCTTGTCGGGGTTTCCCTGTCCAGGGTCGAAGCCATTAAAAACCAGATGGTCATTCTCATTGTTACGATAATGTTCGTTATTCTCAGCCTGACAATGCTCGCAATCCTGGCCGTCATACCAAAAAAATATCTGCCGGATGATTCGGATGCATCACGGACGTAACACCGTTATCCTTACGCGTCCAGCAGGCACGCGAACGAATCGATCGTTTCCTGATTGAGCACCCCCAGCCTCTTTGCGCTTTCAACGGTAAACAGGGCAAAACATCCCCGGGAACGCGCGCATAATTCCCCTTTCGAATTGTACAGGAGTCCTTCGAGAATAGCTTCCCTTTCACTGACACTTTCCAGAACCCTTCCTTCAGCCGTAATCTCGGAGAGTATTTGTACCGGCCGGAAAAAATCCACATTCATGCTCTTTGTCAGGATTATCCTCTTTAGAAGATGAATGGCCGCCCAGCTCATAATTTCATCAAGCACTGTCGATATAACGCCGCCGTGCACCATCGTATCCCAGCCACAGAGATGCCCCGGCACAACCAGGGTGGATACGACCCGCATTCCATCGGTAAAGAATTCCATTTTGAGGCCGGATTGATTGCGGGGACCGCATCCGAAACACATGTGATCTTCCCTGTTCGGCAGCTTTTGCAGGGTTGTTGTATTAATCGCAGAGTTCATCGTGACCTCTCAGTAATATATCCACCTATTCACGAGCCACGTAATTATCCACCATTTTTTGACATGTCCAACGGGAAACAAAAGTTCGCTCCGGCTACGCGAAACAAATACTATTCCCGTATATCCCCTGTTAAAACAATCGCTCGTTTGCGGCCGTCAGATGCTCATCTTTTTTACGCAAAATCCGATTTGTTTTTGTGAAAATATGAATATCGGATTATATTGAATATGGAGATATGTGGAGCCATACTCAACGGAGGTAACAGAATCAACCCAGTACAGGAAGGCACACATGATGCAAACGGGAAAAGACAGAATTCTCGATCACCGGAAAGCTTTCATGGAACTGAAATTCGGTCCGAACTGGGACTATATCTCCACCGTAAGAAATTTTATCATTAACTTCCTTGCCATAACCCTTTCGGACAAAAAGCGCGCCGACAGGATAGCCATGGCCGTCAACGAGCTCGTAGAAAACGCGACGAAATACTCCGATATCGACGGCATAGAGATCAAGCTCCAGGTACTGAACGCGAGCAACGACATACACGTCATAGTTCGAAACCATACCACGGAGAAGTGCGTTCGATACCTGGAAAACATCATCAACGAAATCAACACCCTGCCCCCCCTCGAGGCATACATCACCCGGATGCAGGAGAGCTCGAAGAAACCCGACGAGAAGAGCATGATCGGCCTCGCGCGGATACGCTATGAATCGAACGCCATGATTCGAATGGAATCCGATGAACACAATTTCGTGGTCATGCACGCAGAATTCACAGTGCCGGTAGAAGGGGGCCCGCGATGAACAGGCTCGGCATACCGCACCTCGTCCTTGACAAGGTTACCATTTCCATTACAGACATCGATGATGGCGTGATGATATCCTTCGCCGGCAGTATCGACATGCGGGACCCGGCCCAGGAAATACTCCCCTTCCTGAGCCGCATACACGACCAGGTACGCGTGGCGGGGATCTCCCAGATCATTGCCGATTTCACAAGGCTTACCTTCATGAATTCAAGCGGCATCCGGTGCCTCATTTCCTGGATAATGAAGGTCAACGACCTGGGCCCGGGCAACCGGTATGCAATGACGATGCAGTACAATCCGAGGATCACCTGGCAGGAGAGCAGTATCAGGGTCCTGACGAAGCTGTTCTCGGAGATCATCAGCTTCGTCCCGGTAATGACGGTCGAAGACCGAACCAATCCATTGTGATCGAGGCGGCTCCATGAACAAGCCCGTCGAGCTACAGATCAATGAGCGGGATCCACATGAAGCCGTCATGTGGCTCGATCCGGAAACGAAGCGCGTGCACATGAACATCGCCTTCATGATGTTCTTCCACATAACGGAAAACCTCAATTCGCTCGCCGAGCTCATGCCGCTGCTGACATCGAATGCCGAGAACCGGGAACTCATCGAAACCCAGATCAGCAGGCTCATCTCGGGTGCGGCCACCGCGAGCGCCGAAATACGTAACGACACACTCCATTACCGTCTCCTTTTCTACTACGACGCGAACGACACGATGATCACCATCCACTGCAAGGACCTCTCCGAGATCGACAAGCTCAGCATACAAATGGAGGATTACATCGAGGGCCTTGTCAAAAACAGCGTCTGGCTTGAGAAATCCCAGCGGGAGCTTCAGAAACGGAACACCGAGCTGAACGAGGAACTCGCGGCGCGGGAGCTCGCCCAGGAGTTGCTCAAGCAGAGCCTCGACAACCAGCGGAGGATAATCGATGAAATGATCCGCACCCTTTCGTTCATCGGAGCCATTCGAGATCCCTACACCGGGACGCACCAGCAACGGGTGGCGATACTCGGCAGGGCAATAGCATCCGAGATGGACCTTGACGCCGACCAGGTTCAGGGAATCTACGTGGCAGGGATGCTTCACGACATCGGAAAGATATCCATCCCCAGCGAAATACTGAGCAAGCCCGGCGATATCAGTGAAATCGAAAAGCTCCTGATACGGTCTCACCCCGACATGTCGTACGAGATCCTCAAGAAAATCGAGTTCCCATGGCCGGTCGCGAGGATCGCCCAGCAGCATCACGAGCGCATCGACGGATCGGGTTACCCCAAGGGCCTGAAGGGGGATGACATACTCCTCGAGGCCCGGATCATCGGCGCGGCCGACGTCATAGAGGCCATCGGGTCGCATCGCCCTTACAGGGCGAAGATCGGCATCGATT
>CAYRGX010000001.1:100935-172161 GCA_964423905.1 uncultured Leptospirales bacterium
CTGGACGAGCTTCTATCCGGGAGAGGCATCGAATATGAAGCGGAAATAGTCGATGTGTGCGTGTCGCTTTTCAGGGAAAAGGGTTTCGCCTTTGATGATACGGGAGACCCCAGGTTCCATGGATGAAGAACGCCCCGATTCGGGGCGTTCTTCATCCGCGAGAAGCCGCTATACGTGTTTACCGGTTATGTGCCTGTAGAGCCTCATCAGGGCGTTGACGTATCCGAACTCGTTGTCGTACCAGAAGTTGAGATCCACCATCGTGTAGAATTCCTCGCCCCTCTTTGATGTCCTCCTGTGGGTGAAGGGCGAATCGTACACCGTGGAATACGTGCTCCCGATGATGTCCGAGCTCACGAGCTGCTCTGTGGAGAATTTCATGATCTCCGGGTTCTTTTCGGAATACTTTCTGAATATATCATGGATGAACGTGTTGTCGAACTCGCCGATGACCGATATGTCGAGGATGACGATCGATCCGGTGTTCGTTGGCACGCGGATGGACGAAGCCTGCGAGCCGATGCCCAGCGTCCTGATTTCCGGGATGACCTCCAGAAGCGCGTTTGCCGCACCCGTGGTGGTGGGGATCATATTGTTTATAATGCTCCTGCGCTTGCGTGTGTCCGAATCGCCGTCTTTGGGAAGCACGTCGAGCGTGCTCTGCGAGTTCGTGACCGCGTGCACGGTGGTGAGCGCGTACGAGAGCATCCTGTCCCCGAAATGGTCCACCAGGGCCTTGATGGGCGGCGCGGCGCAGTTCGTGGTGCACGAGGCGTTGGATATCACCTTGTGCTTCATGTCGTCGAACTGGTCGAAATTGACGCCGCCGACGAGCGTAACCGCGTCTTCCGGCATCGCCGCGCCCTTGTTCTTGATCTTGAAGGGCGCGGTCAGGACGACCTTCTTGCTGTGGTTCAGGTGGCCCCGAAGCGACTTCTCGTCGTTCCCGGTGGGATCGGTCATTTTACCTGTCGTGTCGAATACCAGCTCGGCCCCGTACTCGGACCAGGGGATGCTCCCCGGGACGCGGTACTTTTCGTCCCTGAGCCAGACGACCTTCATCCCGTTCAGGTATATCTCGCCGTTTTTCACCTGGACCCCGCCGGACTTGCCGAACCCGTACACGAAGCGGTCATAGGGACCGTAGGTGGAATCATAGGAAAGGTAGACCGCGAGGTCCTCGACGGTCTTGCCGGTGCCCCTTCCCGTCGATATGACGATCTGTTCCTGCTCCTTCATCGACGATATCACCCATGCGAGGAGCTTCCCGATTCTCCCGATTCCGTTGATGCCGATCGGGGCATTCGACGAAATTACGCTCATATGTGTGCCTCCTGCAGATGTTTCATTTTCTATTGTCAGTCACGCTTGCGCGTCTTATGGTATCCGATATACACATTCCCCGTCGTTCCGTCGATCGTCAGGAAATCACCCTCTTTGACGATCACCGGACCGTTCCCCGAGACCGGGGCCTCGACGATGCCGCGATTGTTGACCTCGTCGACCTTCATGCCGGAAAAATCGCTTACGCCGGATTTCTCGAGCCTTCTCATCTGCAGCACCGCATGGGAGGTCATTCCGCCGACGCAGGTGAGAATCCCGTCCGAGTTTTTCAGCCCGACGACATCCTCCGGGTTGGTCTCCGGTCGCACAAGCAGAATCCTGTCGCCCTTGTATTTTTTCTTGACCTGCTCTATGCGCGCGATATTGAACACGGCCCTGCCCGAGACCGCCCCCCCGGAGGCGGCGAGCCCCTGTCCCAGCAGGTCCTTCACCAGCGCCTCCGGCTTTTCCGCGATTTCCTCCACCGCGAAAATATGCTTCGCCATCCCGCGAATCTGGAGGATGTAGAGAACGTTGTTCTCCACCGTGAACTCGATCTCGACGTCGTTTCTCCACGAGTCCCGGATGCGCCTGACGGTGTCATACACCATCCGGTACACCCCGGGGTAGCTCACTTCGAGCGAGGGATATATCCTCGACTTCGCATAGGCCTTCTTGTGGTGTTCGCTAATGGGGAACACCTTCGCGACGCCGCTCACGATATCGTGGCCCTGGGCGCGCGTCTTGTATTCGCCGAACAGCCCCAGTTCTTCGTTGTCCAGGTTCAGGCTGTACACGACGCCGGTTATGTTGTTGGGGGATATGTTCCCGTAGACCATGTGCTGAACGATGACCGCGGTCCCCCATTCGTTGGAGACGTTGATGAAATCCCTGTAGTTCTTCGCGACGTTCGAGTTCCACGACCGGTACACCGCGATGATGGCCTCCAGCAGCTGCTCGTACGGGTCCTTGGGGATGGAATGTCCCTTGCTGTTGATGGCGTACCGGTATTTCCGCGTCAGGTTCTCCATCTGCCTTCCGGTAAGCTTTTCCTTGAGGTCGACGCCGGCTTCCTCCTTGGCGTCCGCCATGAGCTTCTCGAACACGCTCCTGTCCATGCCGTAGGCGGATATCCCGAAATCCTGGATGAGCCTGCGGTAGTTGTCGTACGCGAACCACGGGTCGATGGTCGCCTGGCGGTCGATGATCTCCTGCGTGATCCCCACGTTGGTGAGGGTGTCCATCACGCCGGGAAGCGAAAACACGGCGCCGCTCCTCACCGAGAGCAGGAGCGGGTTGGACGGGTTCGCGAAACGCCCGCCGGTGAAGGTGTCTATCCCCCTCTTGATCCAGAACAGAAGCTTGCGCTTGAACCGGGGATTCAGGATGTTTTCCTCGCCGATGCGCTTGTACACCTCCGTGGAGAGTATGAAGCCGGGCGGCACGTTCACGCCGCCGAGGTCCGCCGCGAACAGGAGTCCCTGCGCCTTGTTGCCGGTCAGCCATACCGGGGAGAACGGCGCGCTTCCGGGCCGCGGGGAGGGGTTCTTTTTTATTTCGAACGATATCGAGCCGTTGTGCAGCCTCGCGCGCACGCCCGCGATGCATATCGCGTCGCCCTTCGCCGCGATCCGCGCGCTTATGACGTCCCTAAGCTTGATCAGGAGCTCGTCGAACACCTGCAGGAGCGGCGACTGCATGATCTGGTCACGCATGAAGCGGTCCACCGCCACCTCGATCGAGGGAGACCTTCCCGGCATGCGGTATTTTTCGGATATCCGCTCCAGTCCGATGTTCCTGATGGATTCCCTGCACACGTACTTGAAGGTCTCGTTGAACCGGTCGGATATCTCGCCGTGAATCGACAGCAGGTGCGTCACGATGTCCCGGAATTGCGCCAGCGTGAGGGACGGCGTATTCAGGAGATCGATCACGGTCGTCATCTCGTGGTTCGCGAGACCGTCGATGACGAAGGTCCTGTAAAAAAGCTGCAGGATTCTCTTCACCTTCGGGTAGTCGAGATCTTCCCTGCCCGAGAAGTCCGTCCTGTCGAGGAGCCTCTCGAAGAGGCGCACCCTGATGAGGTTCAGTATGAAGAAAACCTTCAGCGTGTCGAACTTCTTTTCCTTGTACGACCCGTACATGGAAGGAATGCCGAAGGCTATATGGCGCTTGAACTCGATGGTGTCGAGGGGCTCGTAGGTCTTTACCGAAAGAAGCACGTCGTCCTTGAGAGCCTGCTGGAGCACGAGGAGCGCATCGAGCGCCTCCAGGGGATCGGCGCCGTTGAGCAGGTCGAACAGCCCCCCCGTGGGAACGAACAGGTCCTCGGCCGCGTACGCGGCCAGCTTGTCGAGGGCCCGCACCTCGGAGAAATTATACTTGTCGAAGAGCATACGGTACACGTGGAGGAACGTGATGAATTTTTCGATGTTCACGCGCGATATCTCGCTCCGCTCCGCGTCCTCGAACATCTTCCTGAACTCGTCGTCGGAGAGCTCGTATACGAACCTCCAGATGGACATTCCTGACCTGTCGAGGTTCGCCCGCTTTCGAATGAACTGCAGCATGCGCGTCATTTCCGTGGGAACGCGCGAATCGAACCATTCCCGGAAAAACTCTAGCATTTCCAGGCGGTCCCGCTCGCGGACACCGCGCACGTCCCTGGAGGAAAAGTATTCCATGAAGGCGTTCGCGTCGGCATCGTTCAGGAAGTCCCAGAACCGCGTGTCGGCCGGGACGCCCTGGACCTTCTTCGCTTCCTCGACCATGCGCCTCGCGTACTCGTCCCCCGCAAGGTTCACGAGCCGGTAGAAGCGGTCAAGCCGGTCGTAAACCTCCGGCGGGACCATGCCCGCGAGCAAAGACCGGTCGCCGGTCATCCAGAATTCCATGACCCGCTGCAGGAGCGCCACGGTCTGGCTGCTCGACTCCACGTGCACCTGCTTTCTGACGAAGTGAATCAGGTCGTCCATCCTGTGGTTCGTGTCGATGCGCTCGGTGAAGGCGCGTATGTCGCCGGTCGCCCCGATGTCGTGGTAGAAGGCGGGGAACACCGCCGCGAGGGAGGTCACGAGATAGAACACGTCCCGGTAGTTGCTGTTCAGGAGCTGCGATATGTCGCGCTGGAACACGTCGGTATCCTTCAGGAAGACGCCGCCGAGCTTCAGGTTCACGATGAGGCTCGCCGCGAGCTTCTTCATCCGCGGCGGATCGAGCTCGATGAGCCTCATCCATGTCCGGATGTTCTCCAGGTGGCTGGAGTTCACGATGACCGACCAGTCCGCCGCGACACCGGTGATGCGCGGGAACCGGAACGGCGCGCGCACCAGCATGTCGGTGAAATAGTCGCTCATGGCGCGTGCGCCTGACTCGATGACGGTCCGGCCGATATTGTAGATCGTCGAGAACGCAGAGTAGTAATTGCCCTCCCTCTCTATCTCCGCGAGCAGGACCGGCATCACGAGCTCGAGGATCCGCTTCAGCACGGGCCAGTTCGCCGATCTCGCGAAGACCGCGCAGCTCGACGCGATGGTCCTCGAGATGAAAAGCTGGAGGTCCCTGTCGGAACCCTCGTTCGATTTCTGTATGAGGTAACCCAGGAGCGATATCAGTGAATTTTCATCGGGGATGGCGCCCTCGTCGATGCTCCTGCGAACAATGATGCAAATCTGCTCCCAGATGTGCGAATTGTGCGAAATCTCGACGAGCCTAACGATGGACCGGAGCGCCTCGTCGACGCCGCTCAGCCTCGCGACGGCGACGCTTTCCAGGCGGGCGGCGTACGAATCGCGCGAGACCTGCTCCAGCAGCAGAACGAGCTCCTCCCTGACCGCGAGGTCCTTCAGCAGCGAATCGATCGACGCGATCTCTTCGCCGTTCGACTTGATGGAGCGCTCGACGTAAAGCCCGTACTGGGCCGACAGGACCTCGACAAGCCGTTCGGCCACGCCGTGCCCGTTGAGCTCCCACTGGACGAAGAAATCGGCCAGCGCGGTCATGCGGGATATGACCGATGAAAAAAAGTATCCTTCCCGCCCCATTTCGCCCATGAGATCGAGATACGAGGGAGCCGCCCTGTCGAACTCGTCCTTCACCGGGCCGAGGGAGGTGTCCCCGCCCACGATTTTTCTGAGCACGAACAGGTACCTGTCGAAAAAGGTCTCGCTCGCGCGGATCGCGGACAACTTGCCGCGCTCCGTTCCCTTCATCAGGTAATGGAAGATGACGGGCATGACCGAAGATGCCGATGGTGCGAGCTCGTAGAGATAATCGAAAAGATAATTGCGGACGCCGCCGATGACGTAGTTCCAGTCGGTATTGGGATGTTCCAGTTCCTCTATCAGGCGAGACACCTTCTGATTTGCGCCGACCTTGTCGCTGATGGGAGCAAGGAGCGCTTTTGGATCCAGGGTCTGCGATTCAGCGTAGGTGTTATCCATAATAGGTTCTATAGTAGTGTTTTCCTGTTACTTTACAATTCCTCTACTCAGATATTATCCATTAAATCATCAAGCCGCAAGAGAGAATCGGCTATATTCCACATGGGGGAAACCCCCATACCGTTTCTGGCGCATCTTTATCAATAATTTATCGTTGACATACTGTCTTTTCGGGATTGGCATCGATGCCACATCATCATCAAAGGAGGATATATTCATGCGAACCAGCACACATGATCCCGGCGGCGTTCATGCCTTATCGCGCTCGGGATCGCCGCATGTCATATCCCCCCTCCTCGCGACGATCCTGATTACGCTTGCGGCACTCCTTGTGTCCGCCATGGCGAACGACGAGCTCGACAAGATGCTGCGCGATGCGGCCAGGGACGGAAAGACCGAGACGGTTGAAAAACACGTCCGGGACGGCGCGGAGGTCAATTCTAAAGGATACAAGGGATTCACCGCCCTCATTCTGGCGAGCATGAAGGGACACCCCGAAATAGTCGAATTTCTCCTGAGCAAGGGCGCCGATCCCAACATGAAGAACGATGACGGCCAGACGGCCCTTATGTGGGCCGCGGCCAACGGGCACCTGAAGATCATGAAGCTCCTTATCGCGGCAAAGGCGGACATCAACTACAAAGACCAGTACGACATGGGCGCGTACGAATGGGCCCGCGACAACGGCGAGAAAAAGGCCATGGAGTTGCTGAAAGGCGGAAAGGGGTCCGACTGACCGGTGAACCTGCATACTCCCTCGTTCGACAGCCACGTGCACGTGTTCCCGGCCGGCAGGCACAGGGGGCTCATGCGGTGGATTCACAGGATAATGCCGGGCCACCCGGTCGGGGAAGGGATCACCGAAGCGGGGGTGCTCCAGGACCTCGAAGGCTCCGGAGTCGCTGAATTCTTCAACCTGGTATATCCCCTCGGCGACGGCGAAACCGCGCCCCTGAACGAGTGGTGCCTCTCGTTCGCCAAAAGGGTGCCGGCCGCCAGGCCGGTATGCTCGATGCACGTCGAGACCGCGAACAAGCCCGCCGTCGCCGAAGACCTGTTCAGGCGCGGCAGCTACGGCATCAAGTTCCATCCTTTTATCCAGGGTTTCAACCCGTCAGATGCCGTGTTCGACGATCTCTACCGCGCCATGGACGAAACCGGGATGCCTCTCTTTCTCCACACCGGCTTCGACGCCTGGTACGGCAGCTCCTTTCCCGCCAGCGACATCGAACGAATCGTGCGCGGCAATCCCGGTATGCCCGTGGTGCTGGTCCACATGATATTCCCCGACCTGGCTGCCGCGTTCGGGCTCCTCGACAATTACGGGAACGTTATCCTGGACGCGACGAACGTGCCCGGCGCTTTCGTGTACGCGCGGAAGCACGGGATGGAACTCCCCGCTTCACTTGTGGACGAATTCGTCGATGGCGTGGAAAGACATCACGGCCGGGTCATGTACGGCAGCGACCACCCGGTGGGCATGGGCTCGCTTGCCGACATCCGCGGAGATCTCGACGCGCTGGGGCTCTCCGCCGAGGCGCTTGCCTCGCTTCGGGGTGTCGCGGCAAGAACGCTTCGCGACCTCACGGACGAACGAAGGCGGCGCCTGGGCTGAGTCGTCGACCCGACACGCGGGCCCCCTACCTTAAAAAACGCTCCGGATCTTCCAGGAACTCCCTGTACACCCGGAAGTAATCAGTGTCGCGGTACGCGATCGGCCCGATCGGCGCGCGGTTGAAATCGTAGATACGTGCGCCCGGGTATGCCAGGAGAATGGGCGAATGGGTGGCTATAATGAACTGCGAGGTACCCCCGGGCGCGAGCGCC
This sequence comes from uncultured Leptospirales bacterium, assembly GCA_964423905.1. Taxonomy (GTDB): domain Bacteria; phylum Spirochaetota; class UBA4802; order UBA4802; family UBA5550; genus CAYRGX01. Next base: position 108,528 of record CAYRGX010000001.1, read on the forward strand.
ATGAGCAGGCGCAGGAGCTCGATCTGCCGCGACGGCGAGAGCGCGGTCTCGGGCTCGTCCAGCAGGTAGATCCCCGTCCGGCTGAAGCGCGAGCGGAAGAAGGCCATGTTGCACTCGCCGTGGGACATGTCCACCAGGGAATGCCCGCCGAAATAGCGCATCAGGCCCGGGTCAAGGCTTGCCCACTCGTCGAGAAGCAGGGCGAAGTGCTTGAAGGTGTCGGCCGCGAAAAACGCGCCGGGCACCGGCCCCGCGGTCCACTCTACGTCGAGGCAGCGGTACAGGTCCTGCTCCAGCGGGTTGTTCCCCGTGCGCGAACGGTCCGGCTCCTGCCAGATGTGGATGCCGCCAGAGCGCGCGATGCCCTCGAGCAGTGTCGACTTGCCGCTGCCGTTTTCGCCGATGAAGAATACCACGGGCCCGGGAAACTCGAGGCGGTCCGATCGCTTCAGTATGTCGAGGTTGAAGGGATATACGTCGTCCCCGGGGTATCGCTCGTGCCGTATGGTGACGCTCGAAAGATGCATGCGCCACCCTGCACCCGGCCTGCCGGTTCGACAAGGACTTTTCTTCCCGGATCATGGCCCCCGTGGCCATCCTGAAGCTTCAACCCCAGGGTGACGCGGTATTCCGCCAGCAGGTATATCGTGCTTGACACGACGATGAGGGGAATATACTCACAGTGGCTCCGGTCGCGTCATGCAGAATAACGCGACCGGAGGTTGCACAGAGGGCCATATCCCCATATGAAAAGACATGCACGAACCATCGCGATCGTATCCATGCTCCTCGCCGCGTCCGTCAGCGCGGCATGGAACTCAGGCAAAGCGCCGGATCCCTGGGCAAAAGCGCGGGTGCTGACCGTCGGCAGGGGCGGCAGCTGCGCCGACCTCCACACCGCAGTCGCGCGGGCTAAGGACGGGACCGTGATCCGGCTCATGCCGGGCACGCATGTCCTGAACAGGGAACTTCGGATCGCGAAAAACAACATCAGGCTGACCGGAGACGGCAGGGCCGAAATCGAGGTCCGCGCGTTCGAGAACGAAGTGAGTCCCGCCATCTGGATCGGAGAGAACGTCCAGTGCAGCAACATCGTGATCGACAACGTCGTGTTCAGGTATATACAAATCCCCGGGTCCTCGAAGACGGGGGGTAACACGCTCTTTTACGCCCGTTCGGTGACGGGCTTCACCGTGAACCGTTGCGACATCGCGGGGTTTAATGAAGCGATCAACCTCTGCTATTGCAGCCGCATCCGCGTCACGAAGTGCACGTTGAAGAACAAGACCGACATTACCTTCGCGTTCGGTTCCGATCTCACGATCGAAGGGAACCGCCTGGGAAGAAATCTGACCGTGTCGGAGTTCACGCAGACCGCGGTGGAAGGGCCTATCATCATCAGGGACAATTCGATCCTGAAATAATTACCGCTCCCTGCCGGCCGCGATTCGCGACTGCCGGGCAATTCGTTCAGGCGATGAGGATTCGCCCCTCCCCGTCGGAGACGCTTCCTATGATGCGCGCGGCCGAAATGCCCGCCGCATGGAGGCGTTCGACCGCTCGTTCCGCATCGAGCGGCGACAGCGCGGCGAGCAAGCCGCCCGAGGTCTGGGGGTCGAAGGCGATGTCCGCGACCGGCAGGGCGACGTCCGCACCGACCGTGCAGGCCGCGCCCGCGAAGTCCCTGTTGCGGTAGGCGCCCGCGGGGATGATGCCCTGCGAGGCGAGCTCTCGCGCGCCGGGAAGCGCCGGGAGCGAGGCCGCTTCCACGCGTATCTCAAGGCGCGCGTCCCCGAGCATCTCCTTCAGGTGTCCCGCGAGGCCGAAGCCCGTGACGTCGGTGCAGGCGTGCACGTCGAACGGGGCGATCAGGTTCGCCGCGGCCCTGTTGAGCGTCGTCATGGATTCGGCGAAGGCGCCGGCCTGCTTCTCCGTGGCAAGGCCCGCTTTCACCGCGGTGCCGAGAATCCCCGTACCGAGTGCCTTGGTGAGCACGAGCGAATCCCCTGCGCGAAGGGTGTTGTTGCGCCAGATTTTTTTCGGATCGACCCTTCCCGTGACCGAGAGGCCGTATTTCAGCTCGGGATCGTCAACGGTGTGCCCGCCTACGAGCGCGACCCCGGCCTCGGTCAATACCGAAAGCCCGCCGCGAAGAATCTCACCGAGAACCTCCAGCGCGAACTTCTTCACCGGGAAACACACGATGTTCATGGCAGTAAGGGGCGTCCCGCCCATGGCATATACGTCCGAGAGACTGTTGCACGCGGCCACGCGCCCGAAGGTGAACGGGTCGTCCACGATGGGCGTGATGAAGTCGAGTGTCTGCACCAGGGCAAAACCCTCCCCGGCGAGGAATATCCCCGCGTCGTCGCTGGACTCGAGGCCGACCAGCGTGCGTCCGTCAGGCGGGACCGCGATCCCGCGCATGACCTTCTCCAGGTCCGCCGGACCCAGTTTTGCCGCTCAACCGGCGCCCGTAACGGACTCGGTGAGCCTCCGCCGTTCCGGCGGCGGTGAGCACGAATCTGCCATCATGCCTTCCTTGCGATTATTTTTATATGAACGCCCACGGGTTAGCCCGTAGTTCATTCGAACGCCGGTGCGATTTTCTCGATGCGTTCCACCCGAACGTCGTTGCGTGAGAGTATGTCCAGGGCAAGGGGGATATCGTCATTTCTGATGCGGACGCAGTAGCCGCAGTCAGTGCCGAGGTCGCGCGGCACGGGCACCATGCGCCGCTCGATACCCGCAGTGCCGAGCAGCCGCGCGGCCCAGAGGGAGTAATTCGCCGAGGGGAAGATGATCACCGCGTATTCCATTATGTCACCCGGAAATACTTTGCCGGGGGATGAGCATTATGTCAAGGCGAAATTGGGGATATTCCGGGCCCGGCGCGGGTGGTACTCACATCGGGCCCGGGGACAGATCACGGTCGTGCCGGTCCATCCCGATTTACCAGATCGTTTTTTTGTAGAAGCGGGCGATTTTTTCATCGCGGCTGACAAGTGAACAGCGCCTTTTTATGGCGGTGGCTACGATGACGCGGTCAGCGGGGTCCCGGTTTTCCCATTCCAGCATCAGGCTCTCGACCCAGATCGATTCGTCCACGGGGACGATCTCGAGCATGGGAAGCATTTTCACACGGCTCGCATATTCCCCGATGTCCATGCCGATATCGAGCTTTTTGTTTTTCAGCTTTATGCCTATTTCCCAGATGGATATGGAACTTATGCATCCGCCCTCTTCTTGCAAGCGGGCGCACTCCTTCACGGCCCTGGCTGAAAGTCTCTCCGGGTCGAGCGTCCACCACAGGAGCGCATGCGTGTCGAGAAGGATCATTTCAGGTCGTCCCACTCGTCGGACGTATCACTCAACACGTCTTCATGGTACACGACCTTTCCCCGATGGTCTCCGAAAACATCCAGTAGCGAGAGCTTTTTTTTAATCGGAGTGATCCTGAGGACCGGGTTGTTCCGGTCGGTGACGATTATTTCTTCGCCCGATTTTTCAATAATCCTGAAGTATTCGAGCATCCTTGCCTTGAGCTTCGATTTCGAGACCGATATCATATTCGACCTCCATGATGACCATGGTCATGACTATAGTAACACGAATGTCCGTTATTTTCAAGTGAAAAATCGTTAAATGATGTATATGCGATATACTCCTAAACCATTTGGAACTATCAGGAGGAAGAGGACGACGAATCGTAGTATTTTACTGCGCTACGCGGACCATGCCCCCGCCCGATCAGCCTCACATACGCCGTCGTGGCATAGCGGCTCCGGCGGACATCTTTTCCGCCTGCGGTCGAGGGCATGTTCCGCCTGGGTGTGCAATATATACAAATATCAGGAGGACAGAGTAATGGGTAAAAAACACAGACTGACCGCCGCAATCGCGTTCTTTGTAATTCTCACGGCTTCATTCTCACTACCGACCCGCTCACATGCCGCAGGCATGAGCATCGGCCCGTACGTGTGGTACGCGTGGTGGATCCCGAGCTTCAAGGAATATTCCGAGGGGAAGAACCTTCCTTTCGGCGTTACCAATCCAAGCTTTACCATGAATCCTGCGTTTCTCTACGGGCCCATGCTGTCATTTAACTGGGGAAATTGGAGCTGGTCTAATGTGCTGGTTCTTGGACAGTACAGTTCAAAGTCGAAATTCAATTCAATATCAATTACACCTCCTCCATTAATGCCGACAAGGGGGAGCAATAAAACATGGAAATTTGATCTGGACTCCACTATCAATTATAGCGTAAACAAAAATATCAAAATTTTTATAGGATTCAAATACCAGCACTACAACTACAAAGGCACCCAGTATATAAATTTCGGACCGGCGGCAATCCTGAACAAGATTTCCGATACCTATCATGGTTTTGGGCTCGGTTTTGGTACGGGATTTACATTTCATCTGGTGGAAAACCTCTTTCTCATCTGGAATCTCTCGATTACCGGCTATTGTCCCTTCATCAAATCACGTCAGACCGGCATGATCATGTTTCCGACATACAATCAGCCTCTGAACAATCCTAAAGAACAGATATCGACAGCGTTTGGGCCGAATTCAACCCTTACCTTTGCATACTATATACCAAAAGCGAATCTGACCCTTTCGCTTGGGTTCCGGTATCAGTATATGTATTTCATTGGTGCACGCATACCCGCCAGTAACATGATAGAAACTCCGGAATCGCATTCCGACCACTTCTTCGGCGTGAACATGTCCGTGGTATATTCTTTCAATTTCGGGAAGGATACGGAAGAAGAAGACGAATCGTAGTCTTCAGCCGCATTAAGCGGACCACGCCCCCGCCCGCTCCGTCGCCAATACACCGTCGTGGCATAGCGGCTCCGGCGGACATCAAGTATGATCGAGAGAGAGGATCGCCCCGTTCCGTGAGTTTTGCCATGTGGGCACAAAAAAACGGACCGCCTGAAAGGCGGTCCGTTTTTTACCTATGCGTCTACTTTTATGACTTCAGGAAATCGCACGAAAAAGAGAATCCCAGCATGACATAGGGCATGGCCCCCACTTTGCTCGGGTGTACGAGATACCACTGCACGATGGCCAGGATCGACGGCTTGTTGAACGTTCCATAGTCTTTCTGCGAGAAGGTCCACCCGAAGACGGGTCCGAGCCTGTGCTGCTGATTGTGATGTCCCGGCAGCGTGGTCGAATAACGCGCTCCCAGGGTCAGCGTGCCATTGGTGTACACAAGGTTCGTGTCGTTGCCCCACATGAATTTCTTGTTTTCTATGAGGCAGTCGAGGGTCGGGTCGTAGAAGTACTTGTCCTTGTGGTTGTCGATGTTCCAGTAATGGTAATTGAATTTCTTGCGAAGATGCACGTCCCAGTACTCGAGCGCGAACGTCGACTGTATCGCGATGAATTTCACCTTGAACTGGAACGTCGGTTCGGCAAGATAATGGTGACCGTACGTAAAGTAGGCGGAGCTTAGATGCCGGTCATTGTCCGCGTATTTGCCTTCCGCAACAGGATATGACTGGAAGTTGTTGAAGGTCTTGAGATACCTGAGATACTCGTACGACACCCGGATATGGAGTATCGCGAGCGGCTGCAGCTCGATGACGGGACCGACGTTCACGAAGGAGGGGCTGAGCCGCACTCCCGCGCCGATCGCGAAAAACGTGTCGCGCAAAATGATATTGTCGCTGTCGACCAGCCTTCGGCTGTACATGAGCCTCGCCCTTTCGAGCAATCCGAGCGGGTTGTACCGGGCCGCGGTCAGCGAACTAAAGTAGACGCGGTTCGTCGGCGGGGTCTGGGGCGTACCGTCATTGTTCTCGTCTGCCGCCCATGTCGTACCAGCGAACATTAACAGACAGATTGCGATCATGAAAACCTTTGTGATCCTTTTCATAAGCTCTCCTGTAATGATTTATTCTCAAGTTACCCGATTCTGATTCTATCACTTGCGCCGCGGACACGCGTCATGATAGGGCAACTTCCCTTCCTCTGCCGCATATCTGTGACACTAGTCTCTTGTGATCGTTTATATAACTGATCCGGGCGGTTCCGTTTTTCGCCCGAAAAGCGCTTCGACAACCCGGGCCGCGGGATTATTTCTTCTTTATAGAAGAAACATGAGCCCCTTTATTGAAATCCATATATCTTTGATATCTGGCACTGTCGAGTTCGGCACTATGTTAATGAATAGTATTCATTTTTGTAAAGCACAAAATGAATAAAAAATTCCAGAAGGGCGCGATAATGGCGTCACGACTTCGGCTTGTACCCGAGCTGGGAGGATATATTCGCGGAGGTGTACCGGATCGCGTTGATGATCTCATCCCTCTTTTCGAATATTTGCCTGGCGTCTCCGGTAATCGCGAACGCGGCCACGACCTGGCCCGTGTAATTGCGGATTGGGCCGCCGATTCCCGCGAGCCCCCTGACGTTTTCCTCGTTGTCGAAGCTGATCCCGGTCTGCTGCACCGCCAAGAGCTCCTCGTCGAACCGCTTTCTGTCGGTGATGGTATTGGCGGTCATCGCGACGAATGAGTATGCTTCAAGGAATTCGTTTCTGTTTTGCTCAGGCATGAATGCCAGGATCATCTTGCCGATACAGGTGGAATGCGCGTTTATCGTGTTGCCCAGCTGGGGGAAGACCATGAACTGGTTGGCGGGCTCGACCCTGAGCACGACGACCACCTTCTTGCCCACGAGCATGCCGCAGTTCACGGGCTGGTTGAATTGAAAGCAGAGGCGCTCCGTCCATCCGCGCGTGATCGAAACGATATCGAGCTTGGCCGCGTACGTCATGCCGAGCTGGAACAGCATCCGCCCGAGGCGGTATCGCCCCGCGAAGGGGTCCCGTTCCAGGTACTCGCGGGCGACGAGGGTATTGACTATGCCCTGGACCGTCGGCTTCGGAAGGGATACCGCTTTCGCGATTTCGGCGATGCCCAGATAGTCTTTCTCATCGAGAAAAAGGTAGAGGATATCGGCCGCCCTCTCTATGGACTGGATCAGCTTTTTCTCGCTCCCCCCTTTTTTCAATTTCAAGGATTCTGTTGTCTTGACTGCTGGTGCGTTTTTTTTCCCGGTGTCGGCTTTCATCATGGCCCCTATCGAACGATTGCAGGAAATTTAATGTATGATAAATTTATCAATGCTAATCCCGTTTTTTTTATTGACAGGAAATATCCATGTTTTACATTATCAAACATCATTCGATATTGTCAAACACTTTTTTCACCAGGAGAACCAGCATGTACGAGAAAAAACCATGGTTGAAATTCTACGACAAGGTCCCCCACTCGATCGACTATCCGCGGATCACTATGTATGAAGGGCTCATGAACAGCGTAAAGAAACACCCGACAAGCATCGCCTACGATTTCCTCGGATACCGCTCCAACTACCGGCAGTTCGCTGAAGAAATAAACCGTTTCGCGAACGCCCTGTCGGCGCTCGGTTTCAAGAAGGGAGACAGCATGACAATATCCATGCCGACGTCACCCCAGGGGATCATCTGTTTCTACGCGGTCAACAAGCTGGGCGGCGTGGCGAGCATGATCCATCCCCTCTCCACCGTATCCGAAATCGAATTCTACGTCGATATCAGCAAGAGCACGTTCGCGATCACCATCGATCCGTTTTACGGCAAGTTCGCAGAGGCGATGAAAGCCACCGGCCTCAAGACGCTTATCCTTACCAAAATCCCCGATTACCTTCCCGCGCTCAAGGGAATCGGGTTCAACCTGACCACCGGCCGTAAAATCCCCAAAGTGCCGAAGGACGAACGCGTCCACTGGTGGAAAGACCTCATGAAGGCCAATCACCCCCAGGCCGAACCGGCGAAAATGGATCCGGACGAGATGGCGGTCATCCTCTACAGCGGCGGGACCACGGGCAAACCCAAGGGAATAATGCTCTCGAACTACAATTTCATATCCCACGGTCTCATGGTTGCGCACTGGGGCGGTCTCGACCACACCGCCTCGGTCCTGGCGATACTCCCCATATTCCACGGCTTCGGCCTGGGCGTGTGCGTGAACGGGACGCTGATGGGCGGCGGCAAGTCCATACTGGTGCCGACGTTCACGCCGGACGACGTGGCAAAGCTCATCAAGACGAACCGCCCGTCGTTCATCATAGGCGTCCCGACGATCTACGAGGCTTTGAACAAGAGCCCGCTCTTCAACAAGAGCGACCTTTCCTGCCTGCGCGCGGCGTTCAGCGGCGCGGACTCGCTCCCGAGGGTCGTGAAGGACAAGTTCGAGGAGATCGTCACGCGGCAAAACGGATCCGTCAAGCTCCTCGAGGGATACGGGCTCACCGAGGCCGTGACCGCGATCATGGCCACGCCGATCAACGAGTACCGCGAGAACAGCATCGGCGTTCCCTTCCCGGACATGCTGGCGAAGGTCGTGAAGCTGGACACCATCGAGGAAGCCCCCATCGGCGAAGAGGGGGAACTCTGCGTGCACGGGCCCGCGGTCATGCTCGGCTATCTCGATCAGCCCGAGGAAACCGCGGCCGTATTAAAGAAGCACGCGGACGGCCTGACGTGGCTCCACACCGGCGACGTCTGCACCATGGACGCCGACGGGTTCTTCTACTTCAAGCTCCGGCAGAAGCGCATGATCAAATCCTCCGGGATGAACGTCTATCCCGTGCAGGTCGAGGCCGAGCTCTACAAGCACCCGGATGTCGACATGGCGTGCGTCATCGGCATTCCGGACCAGGACCAGGTCGAGCGGGTGAAGGCCTTCGTCGTGCTCAAGGACAAGTCGAAGGCGGGAAAGGACCTGGAAAAAGAACTCATCACCCACTGCCAGAAAACGCTCATCAAGTGGAGCTGCCCGCGCGAGATCGAGTTCCGCGACAGCCTGCCGCTTACGCTGGTCGGCAAGGTCGCCTTCAAGAAGCTCGAGGAGCAGGAGATCGAAAGGCTCCGAAGCGAAGGCAAGTACACGGGAAACAAATAACGGGGGACAATCATGGACAGGATATTCGAAGACGTCGTACGCGATCCCTACTCCTACGCGAAGGACTGGAAGTCACGCACCGGCAACAAGGTCATGGGATATTTCTGCAGCTACGCGCCCGAGGAGATCATTCACGCCTCAGGCGCGCTTCCCATGCGCCTGTTCGGGACCGGCAAGCACATAACGCTCGCCGACGCGCACCTGCAATCGTACAGCTGCTCGCTGGTGCGGGGCGGCCTCGAGGAGGCCCTGGACGGGAGCCTCTCGTTCATCGAGGGCGCCGTGTTCCCGCACACCTGCGATTCCATACAGAGGCTCTCGGACATCTGGAGGCTCAACGCGGGCATGAAGATTCACCTCGACGTGGTTCTGCCGGTGAAGCTCAACACGGAAAGCGCCAGGGACTACATGAAGGACGTGATGCGCAAGTTCAGGCGCGATATCGAAAAGGCGCTGGGCGTGTCCATCACCGACGAGAAGCTCGCCGCGAGCGTGAAGCTCTACAATGCGATCCGCGGAAAGCTGAAGGAGATATACGAGCTCCGGAGCGCGACGCCCGGCGTCATTTCCGGTTCCGACATGTACACCGTGATAAAGGCGGGCATGATGATGGACCGCGCGGATTTCCTCGCGGCGATCGGGAAGCTTTCCGGCGAGCTGAAGGAAAAGGCGGCATCTGCCGCCGCACAGAAGCCCCCGCGGCGCGTGATGCTCGCGGGCGGCATCTGCAACCACCCGAATTTTTATGGGATCATCGAAGAGTACGGGGCCGCGGTGGTATGGGACGAGCTCTGCACCGGGACGCGCTCCTTCGAGGGCATGATCCCCGAATCCCCGGCCCCGGTCGACGCCATCGCCGAGCGCTACCTGGAACGGGTGGTGTGCCCGGCCAAGCACAACGGAAATACCGCGCGCGCCGAGAACCTGCTTCGCCTCGTGAAGGAGAAAAACGCGCAGGGGGTCATCTTCATATTCCTGAAGTTTTGCGATCCCCAGTGTTTCGACTACCCCTACATGAAGGAAGCCCTGGACGCCGCGGGTATCCCCTCCATGCTGTATGAGGTCGAGGAACAGCCGCAGGCGGAGGGCCAGATTCGCACCCGATTCGAGACGTTCATAGACATGCTGTAGGGGGTAAACCATGAGCCAGAACGACGACATCATGAAAGAAAAACGCAAGATCAAGTCCGTCAAGCGCATGAAGCAGATCATGACGGAATACTACATCGACGCGAAGACGGCCCGCCAGAACGGCAAAAAGGTCGCCTGGATCACCAGCGGCGGGCCCGTCGAGCCGCTCATCGCCATGGACGTGATTCCCATCTACCCGGAGAACCACGGCGCGATGATCGGGGCCTCCAAGATGGGCGTGGACCTGTGCGAGAAGGCCGAGGAGATGGGCTACGCGCGCGACCTCTGCTCGTACGCGCGCTCGGACATCGCGTGCGCGCCGCTGAACGGCGGCCCCATCGGCGGGCTCCCGGCGCCGGATTTCCTGGTGTGCTGCAACAACATCTGCGGCACGGTGCTCAAGTGGTACGAGGTCCAGGCGCGCTATTACAAGGTGCCGCTCTTCATCCTCGACACGCCCTTCATCCACACGGAATTCTCCGAGGAGGCGAAAAATTACGTGAAGCGCCAGATGCGCGAGTACATCACCTTCCTCGAGGAACAGTGCGGCAGGAAGATGGATATTGACCGCATGAACCAGGTGGGCCACCTCTCGGTACAGGGCCAGAAGCTCTGGCAGGAGGTGCTGGATACCACCACCCACAGCCCCGCGCCCATGACCGCGTTCGACGCGTTCTTCCACCTGGCGCTCATCGTCACGCTCCGCGGCACGCAGACCGCGATCGATTACTACACGGAGCTGCGCGACGAGATGCGCCAGCGCATCGCCGACGGGATCGGCATGGTGCCGGAGGAAAAATACCGGCTGCTGTGGGACAACCTCCCCGTCTGGTACCGTACCAAGTGGCTCTCGGACAAGTTCGCCGAACGCGGAGCGTGCCTGGTGGCCGACACCTACACCTCGGCGTGGAGCGGCGTGCTCCATCTCATCGACGAAAACGATTTTCTCGACTCGGCGGCCATCGCGTATTCGAGCGTCTACATCAACGTGTCCATCGACATGATGCTCGACACCCTCAGGAGGATGATCACCAAGTACAGGGCCGACGGCCTCGTGATCCACTCGAACAGGAGCTGCAAGCCCTACTCCCTCGGCCAGTACGACCTCCAGAAGATGGTCATGAAGGAGTTCGGCGTTCCCTCGCTCATCATCGAGGCCGATATGGTGGACGAGCGCAATTTCAGCGAGAGCCAGATCGAGACGCGCATCGACGCGTTCATGGAAACCCTCGCGCATAAGAGGTAAAAGGGATGATAACCGCGGGAATCGACATAGGATCCATTTCCGTGAAGGCGGCCATGCTGCGCGGAGGCACGGTGCTCGGCACGCGCACCGGCTTCACCGGCTACAACGCCGCCGAGGCCGGGAGGAAAATTTTCACCGACCTGCTCGACGAGCTCGGCATGGACGAGGGATCGGTCGCCCGCGTGGTTTCGACCGGGTACGGGCGGAACGCGGTGGCATTCGCCCACCGCGCCGTCTCCGAGATCACCTGCCACGGCGCGGGCGCCTTCTTCACCAACTCCGGGGTGCGGTCCATCATCGACATCGGCGGGCAGGACAGCAAGGCGATCCTGCTGGACGACGACGGGCGAGTGAAGGACTTCGCAATGAACGACAAGTGCGCGGCCGGGACCGGGCGCTTCCTCGAGGTGATGGCGCGCGTGCTCGAAAGCGATCTCGACGAGTTCGGCGGGATATCGGCGCGCGCGAGCGCGGCTGCGCCTATTTCAAGCCTCTGCACGGTCTTCGCCGAGTCCGAGGTCATATCCCTCATCTCCCGCGGGGAACCGCGCGAGAACATAGTGGCCGGCATCCACGAGTCGGTCGCCGCGCGCGTCGCATCGCTCGCCCGCAAGGTGGGCGTGCGCGAGCCCGTCATGATGACCGGCGGCGTGGCGAAGAACGCAGGCATCGTGAAGGCCCTCGAGGAACGGCTGAAACTCCCGATCATCGTACATCCTTCCGCGCAGGTGAACGGCGCGATCGGCGCCGCGGTACTTGCCACGAGAATGTGACCCAACAACAAACCGCCGATACGACAGAAATGATGATTCACCGAACCGGGGCTCCCCGCCCCGGTTTTTCACGCTCCTCATATTGAAATCTTCGTTGAAGATCGTGTTTTTCACGGCACAGGTGCGAGGCGAGATGAGACTGCCGCTGAAGTAGACGATGTTGCATGTGACAGGGTTATGAGGGACATGAGCCCTCTCGACTTGTGGCGATACGATTAAAAGAAGGTATGCGCCGAGTATCATCCGGGAATTGAACCCATCAGTGTTCAATTCCCGGCAAATTCGTCGTCCACCCATCTTCCTTTCTGGGCCACCGACCCGTCCGGATTGTACAGCGTTCCCGGTCCGTTCTTTTTACCGTCCCTGTATTCGCCCACGAACTTTGATCCGTTCTTCATGGTATAGGTGGCCTGCCCGTGCTTCTGGCCGTCCTGCCAGCCCCCGGCATACCGGTCGCCATTCTCGAAGTGGTAGGTGCCCTGTCCGTGCATCTGCCCGCCCTTCCAGCCGCCGGTGTACCTCTCACCGCACTGGTAGGTATAGGTGCCCTGGCCGTTTTTCTCCCCGTCACGCCACTCTCCCGAATATTTGTCGCCGCTGGCATACGTGTAGATGCCCTGGCCGTGCTTGAGGCCTTCCTTCCAGCCTCCCGTGTAATTCTCGCCGTTCTCGAAAGTAAAGGTCCCCTGGCCGTCCTTCTGGTCGTCTTTCCAGCCACCGGTATACTTATCGCCGTTATCGAAGGTGTAGGTGCCCTGGCCGTGAAACAGGTCGTCGCGAAATTCACCCACGTAGTTTTCACCATTGTCATACGTGAGCGTTCCCCGTCCGTTCCTCTTCCCGTTTTTCCAGGCCCCGGTGTACTTGTTGCCGCTGGGCCAGACATAAGTGCCCTGCCCGTTCTCGCAGTTACCGGAAATGCACCTGCCTGAACCGTCGTCCTGGGAATATGCCCCGATGGCTAAACCTATTGTAAATATGATTACGTTGATGAATATTTTCCACATGGCTACCTCGTCGATTCTCAGAATGATTTCTTTAACGTGAACTAATCCCCCCCCTGCTCTTTTAACAGTATAAATCACCTGCAGGTAAAAGTCAATGTTAATCGTCAGGAACACGGGATTTCCCGTCTTGCTGTCGGAAGTTACATGATGCGAACAGGGTTCATACGTCGTATTATATAAGAATATTTATCGATACGAAGGGCATGACCAGGGGCATCCGGTCGCCCTTTTTCTTGCGGTTGAGCCGATAGCGCACGGTGTAGTCGTAGTTGAGCCAGAAGGTCGCGTCGATGCGAACGCGGTCGGCCGGCCGCAGCGCGACGCCCGCGCCCCATCCGCAGGTAAGATCTTCTATGATGCCGTGCTTGATTGTTCCGGCCCAGCGCCGTTCCCAGTGAAAATACGAGTACGACAGCCCGGCCATGACAAGCGGCTCGATGAAACGAAATCGCGTGGGCACATAGAACACGGGCCCGGCCACGCCGATGAAGGTCCATTCGCCTGGACTGAAAGGGGGCCTGCCCTCAATCATTTCGGTCCCGATGAAATAGATGCCGGTGAGGCGAAACCCCGCCTCGCGCATGAACCGCCATTCGCCGTGCAGGCCCATGGCCGCGCCGTTCATCGTCACGCCAAGGAGCCCCTTCCGGAAGTCGTCGTTCGCGGTGTTGACGGGCTTCTCACTCGCCGGTGCCGCTCCCGCGCGAAAGAGCGCGAAAACGCAGAAAGCCGTTGCGGCGCACCGCGACAAACGGCTTCCCCTCACCGTGACTTCCCCCGCGGAGGGATGTCGGCCTTCGCGAGCATATTCCGCACATCCCGATATGCGCGGTCAAGGTAGGGGATATACTCCGCGTTTCCGGCCATCGTGAGCAGATAGATGACCGCCTTGTCGACCGCCATCCTGCCCTGCCTGAAGAGGCGCCAGATGTCCCGGAAAAACGCGCGCCGTTCCGGGTCGCCGGTCATGAGATAACGCCGCACGATCTCGATCGTGACCTTGAGCTTTTCGAAAAAGCCCGCTCCGCTCTCCCTTTCCACCGAGAAATGTCCCGTACCATAGACGAGCTGCGCCTTCCGCCTGAGACGACCGAAATCGGAGAGGCGCAGGAGTGCGCGGCGGTATCCCTCCATCATCTCGGCCGCGGTCGCGCCCCGGTAACGCATGACCGGCATGAAGCCGTTCACCATGTACCGCGGCACGTCCAGCAGGCGTCCGTCGCGCTTCATGCGGTCGTAGAGGTCCGTGCCGGGCGCCGCGGTGAGCATGCTCAGGTTGATGTACGACAGGCCGTGCTCCTCGGTGAATCCGCAGAGGCGTTCGAAGCTCGCGGGAGTGTCGCCGTCGAACCCCACGATGAAGGAGCCGAGCACGTCGATGCCCGCGGCGTGGATGTTCTCGATGACCTCCCGGTATTCCTCCAGACGGTTCTGGTTCTTGCCGGTCTCCTTCAGGTTCGCCGGGTCGATGGTCTCGAACCCGATAAGCACCTCCACGCACCCGGCCGCGGCCATATCGCGGAGGAGCGCCCGGTCGCGCCCGAGCTCGATGCTCGACTGGCACGACCACGACACGCCGAGCGGCGCGAGCTTCTTCATGAGCTCCCGCGACCACGGCTTGTTGAAGGTGAGGTTGTCGTCCACGAAGAAGAAGCGCTTCGAGGGGAGCGCGGCCACCTCCCGCACCACGTCGTCAACGTCGCGGTAGCGCATCTTCCTTCCGAACATGCGCGTGACCAGGCAGAACTCGCACTGATAGGGGCAGCCGCGCGAGGCCTGCACCCCGAGCACCATGAGCCTGCCGTGTTTCACCAGGTCCCAGCGGGGCGCCGGCGAGGCGCGGTACGCGGGAGGCGACGCGCGGTAAGTCTTTTTCAGCCTCCCGGCCTCGAAATCGGCGAGGAGCGAATCCCACACCCCCTCCGCCTCTCCCGTGACCACCGCGTCCGCATGTTCGAGCGCCTCGTCGGTCATGAAGGTCACGTAGCTCCCTCCCATGACCACGGTTGAGCCCCGCGCCCGGTACTCATCAGCGATCTCGTAGGCCCTGTCTATGGTCGAGACATGCGCGGTTATCCCCACGATGTCGGGCGCTCCGTCGGGGATTCCCCCGGTGGCGTCGTCCACGATGCGCACGTCGTAGCGGTCCGGGGTCATGGCCGCGATGAGCGGCAGCGCCAGGGGGAGCGTGAAGTGATCCTTGCCGAGGACCCGCGCCATGTACTGGCGCACCGCGAAGTGCACGTAGCGTATCTTCGGGTTGACCAGCACCATGCTGAAACGCGCGCGGCCCGACGAGGTCATATCCCCCACCTCCTCCCGTTCATATGAGCTCCCAGAGAAGGCCGAGCCCCCAGTAGCTCGTCCTCTCGTGGAAGAACTGCCCGTCGGGCGAGCTCCCGTGATGGAACTCGGCGTATATCGATATTCTCCCGGGCCTCGGCGAGGCGGGCAGTATCTGGAGGCCGAGCGCGTAGGTGCCGGCATAGGCCCAGTGGTTGTTGTCCCAGTTCTTCCCGTGCGCGGCCAGGTACGGCCTTAGCGCGAGGTTTTTCCCGGCGGCGAGCGACCCGAACGGCGCGATCTCGAGGCCGTACTCGACGTACCCGGGGCGCATGCGCGCGCTCTGGAAGGAATGCACGATGTAGCCGCCGCCCGCGAACAGACGGATGCGCCGCACGAACTCGTACGACGCATAGAGGTCGAGCGCCTCGAAGCTCACGTTTTTTCGCACGATCTCGGGGTAGAGCACCATGAGCTCGTCGCCGATGTGCGTGGATATGTGATAAAAACGGTAACGCATGGAAAAATCGCGGAATGAAAACTCCAGCGGCACCCCTATCTCGTAATCGGCGTTCAGCATGGTGGAACCGTCCGAGAAATAGCTCTTCTTCCGGTCCTTGAGCGCGAAGAGCGCCCAGACCGAGCCCTCGATGCCGACCTGCCAGCTCCCGGCCCCGGCCGTTACCCAGCGGTACAGGGGGAGCGGCGACCCGAGGGACACCGCGCCGAAGAGACCGTCGCTTCCCAGGACGTCGCTCCGGAGCCCGTTATAGCGCTTCCGGTAGCGGTTGAACGCGTCGTCATGGTAGCGTATGACGCCGGAAAACCCGATCTTCCGGGGATCGGCGAGCATGGTCGCGTAGAGGCGCGACCCGGGAAACCAGCCGCCGTGCGGGCGATCGGGCGCATTCCCGCTTTCCTCAATGATCAATATGCCGTCGAGATCGTCGTCGAGTGGGTCGCTTTCGTTTTCAGCGGCGATGGGGATATACTCCGCGGGTCCCGGGTCCCTGCCCGGTGAGAACGGCTCGCCTGCGTTGCCCGCCGCGGCGATCGAAAACGCCGTCGCGAGGGCAGCGAGCGCCGCGATCCGCGCGGCGGTAAGCTTCATTTTTTTTCACCCCGCTCGGCCGCGCGGCGGGAGGCCCGCACGCGCAGGAGCGTGCGGAACATCGGCTCGTCCAGTTTTTCCCGGGCGCGGAGCCCGGCCGCCTCGCGCAGCATGTCCGGGGGCGGGGTCGATTCCCACGCGGGCACGCAGTTGTCCCGCGCCCGGCACGCGTCGTCGATGAGGGCGCGGAGCCGCTCCTCGCCGAGCGCGGGCGACACGTAGAACCTCGGGTCGAGGAGATCGTCGTCCGGCGTCACCGTCCCCTCCCTGACCGCGATGCCGTGCAGGGCCGTGCCCGGGTACACGCGCAACCCCATGGTGATGTGCACCATGTCGAGCGGCGATATCATCGCATCGACGAATTCCATCGACTCGCCGAAGGTGCGCTCGTTCTCACCGGGACCGCCGAAGAGGAAGAACCACATGACCGGCATGCCGCTCTCCCGTATCGCGCGGGCGGCCCGGTCGAGGTCTTCGCGAGTGAAGTTCTTGCCGAGCGAACGGAGCATCGCGGGCGAGGCGCTGTCCGGGGTGCAGTCGACCTGGGCGAAACCCGCCCCGCGCATGAGGTCCATGAGCGCCGGTCCCGCTCCCGCGGGATTGACGCCCATGGTGCGCAGGCGCGCGCCGGCCCCCGCCGCGATGAGCTCGCGGCAGACCGCTTCCGCGTGTCCCGGCGGGTCGTTGAAGGTGGAGTCAACGAACTCGAAGGTCATGTCGCCCGCGCGCCCGCACGCGTCCGCGACCTCACGCGCCACGGCCGACGGGTCGCGGGGCCTGAACCTGGTTCCCTCGACCGTGGTGTAGGTGCAGTACACGCAGCGGTGCGCGCAGCCGCGCTTGGTCTGTACCGGGTACGCCCCGCGCGCGCGATAGGGCGCGAGATCGATGAGCCGGTCGATGCCGGAAGGCGCCGCCGTGGAAAAATCGTATTCGATCCTGCCGCGCGCGGGCTCGCGCTCTCCGCGCGCGATCACCCCGGGTATGCCGGACGGATCGTTACCGCGCCCGAGCGCCCCGAGCAGGAGCGGGAGCGCGGCTTCGCTCTCCCCCGCGATGCCGTAATCGGCGTCCAGGTAACGCATGATCGGCCCGGGCAGGATGCTGAAGCCGCTCCCCCCGAGTATGAGGGGCGCGCCGGTGAGTTCGCGCAGCGGACGCACGAACCCGTCGCGCACCCCCTCCATGTACGCCCTGCCGCCGAAGTATTCCATGCTGTCGATGTTGCGGATACCGATGCCGGCGTAGTCCGGCCGGAACTCGTCCACCGCTCGCGCGAGTCCCTCCCCCCGGTCGAACGCGCCGTCGTACACGCGCACCTCGCACGCGCCCCCGGCGGCGCCGGCGGACAGGCAGAGCCCGAGAGGCGGCACAGGGTAAGGGTTCGTCTCGGTGTTCGCGTTAATGAGCAGAAGCCGTTTCACTGTGGTATGGCATATCCAACTATATTATTTTTTTCACGCGCCGGCCGACGACCGCACACGGGCCCGGAGATATTCTGCAATCCGATACCCGCCGGCGCCGCTCCCGCTGAGGCGCTCCAGGCTTTCGACAACCGTCGCGTGACCCGTTTCCCGCAGAACGGCCAGCGGCCCCCGCTCGCATGATGCGTAGTCCCGGAGCGCGCCGTCAAGCTCTTCCGCGTCGAAATGTCCCGTGTCCACCGCGGCGCAGAAGGCGTTGACATACGCCGCGTCAAGCGCGTCCCCGATCGATTTCTCCGGTTCGGGGGGGATATGACCCGCCCTGCCGCCGGGCCCGTTCCCGTCGGCGTACTCGAGGAAGCCCCTTCCCTTCCCTGTCCCGACCCGGCCCGAGCGTACCAGCCGGTCGAGCTCGTCCGCGAGCGGGCCGCACGGCGCGGCCTGGTGTCCCATGGCCGCGTAGTTCCTCGCCGCGACGAGCACCGTGTCCAGGCCAACCGCGTCCATGAACGCGAATATTCCCGCGGGTATGATGCGCGCGGCCGCGGCGTCCAGGGCTTCGAGCGCCACATTCCAGCGGCGGTGCAGGTCCCAGGCGCACGCCTGCACGTCCAGGAATATCCTGTTCAGCACGAAGCCGTGGTCCTCGGGCATCGCGAGCGCCCTCAGGCCGAATGAGTCGCAGAAACCGCGCGCGAAACACATGGTCTCTTCCGACGTTCGTGCCGAACGCACGAGCTCCACCACGCCCTTGATTCTTGCCGGGTAAAAAAAATGCATCCCCAGGAAACGCGCGGGATCGATAGCCGCGATCGCGAGCTCGGTAGGGCCGATCGACGAGGAGTTCGTCGCAACCAGGGCGCCCGGCGCGAGATGCGGCGCGACCGCCCCGAGAACTTCGCGTTTCAGCGCAGCGTCCTCCGGCACCGCCTCGATCAGGAGGCCGGCCCGGGCGATCGCCTCCGACGCGGCCAAAAGGTGCGTCACGTTCACCCGGGCGCCCACGGCCTCCCAGCGGGACAGTTTTTTCCGGAGTTCGGCCTTTCTCGCTTCGGCCTCGTCCCCGTCGCGGCACAAGAGCGCGACGTCGAGCCCCGCAGCGGCAAGGAGCGCGAGTATATCGCGTCCCATGGTGCCCGCGCCTATCACCGCGACCGGTCCGAATCCGGCGGCGGGTATATCCGGCAGATTCACATCCATATGAATGGGAACCTTTACCGGATCGCGTGCCAGCAGTCAATCCAATTAAGGACACGCCGCGACATTCGCACGCATGATTCCCTTGACAGAATGGGGCCGGGTGCGGTACCCTTCAACATATTCTACAAAGGAAGGATTATGACGCACCGGTACGACCTGACTGTCCGCGGTTACGAACTTGACTCGTTCGGGCACGTGAATAACGCCGTCTACCTCAACTACATCGAGCAGGCCCGATGGGAAATCGTCCGTGAAAAAGGCCTGCTGGACTACTTCGCGACGTCGGGAAATTTCCCGGTCGTGGTGGACGTGCACGTGCGCTACGTGCTCGAGGCCATGGTGTTCGACCGCCTCACCATCCTCTCCGAGCTGCACCGCAAGCCCCCCTACCTGGTGTTTACTCACAAGATAATCCGGGCCGACGACGGCAGGGCCGTGGCGCGCGCGACCGTGAAAATGATCATCATCGACAGGGAGCGCGTTCCCCAGGATATCCCGTCGTTTTTTACGGAGGACTGACCGCATGACGCTCGAGCGATCCGGCATCGTGACCTGGGAGGTCCGCGACGGCATCGGGCGGCTCACGTTGAGCGCCCCGCCGAAAAACTGCCTCGTAGACCCCGAGATCGCCGGCGAGGGCGCGCTCGCGCGCTGGCTCTCGGACGAAAGCCTGAGGGGGGTGATCGTTTCAGGAGAGGGACGGCATTTCTCGGCGGGCGCCGACATAGAGAGCCTGAAGAAACTCGCCCTGGACAGGGACGGCATCGCGGCGCACATGTCGGCCGGGAAAAAGGCGCTTGATGTCATACTCTCGTGCGAGGTGCCGGTCGTAGCCGCCATTCGGGGCGCGTGCCTTGGCGGCGGGCTCGAGATCGCGCTCGCCTGCCACATCCGCGCGGCCTGCGAGAGCGCCTTCTTCGCGTTTCCCGAGGCCGGCCTTTCGATCATGCCGGGCCTTGGCGGCACGGTGCTCCTTCCCGGCCTCGCGGGCCGCGCCCGTGCCCTGGAGCTCATACTTTCCAGCGACATGATCGGTTCCGAGCGCGCGCTGGAGCTCGGCCTCGTCGACCACAGGGTGCCGACCGCGGAACTCATGGCCTTTGCCGTGAGCCTCATCGATTCGATGACCGCTGGCAGGCCCCGCCGCGTGGTGACCTCCATCGTGCGGGCGATCAACAACTCGCGGACCCTTCCCTTCGAGCGAGCGCTCGAGGAAGAGACCAGGCTTTTCCGCGCGCTCGTGCTCGAACGGGACGCCGACTGACATGCCCGGCAGAATACGCTGGACCGTGCAAAACGGCATCGGCCGCCTCGCGCTCGACAACCCGCCGTCGAACCCCATGGACGGGCCGTTTTTCCGGGAACTCTCCAGCTGCATTGAATCGATTCTCCAGGGCGCCGGCGTGGACGGAATCGTGGTGCACGGGACGGGACGCCACTTCTCCTCGGGAGCGGACCTGGACTGGCTGCTCGAATCAGTGCGAGCGAACGGCGTCGCCGGAGAACGCGACGGAGTGATCGAGACCAACCTCTCGACGTTCAGATCCCTGTACGGGTTGCCGCTTCCCACCGTGGCCGCGATCCGCGGCGTGTGCATCGGCTCGGGCCTCGAACTTGCGCTCGCATGTCGCGCGCGCGTGGCGGCGAAGGGCGCGGTGCTCGGGCTTCCCGAGTCCACGTTCGGCCTCATGCCTGGCTGCGGCGGGGTAAGAATGCTCGCGGACCTCGCAGGCATGGCGCGCGCGATGGGGCTCGCGCTTACGGGAAACACGTTTTCCGCGGACGAAGCGCTTCAGTGGGGCATCGTCGACGAGGTCGTGCCCGCCTCCCGTCTCATGGAACGCGCAGTGGCGCTCGCCTCGGCTACGGTCAGAGGCCGCTGACCCGGCGGTCTTTCGGGAACTCCACGTCGTACTCGAAGGACACGGTCTTTTCCTCTCCCGGTTTCACCGATATCGACCACTCGATAATCCCGTCCTCGCCTTCGGATTTCGGCTTCTCGGAAAACTTGAACGACTTGATTTTGATGTCTTTGTTGAGGGCGACCGGCCGCGTGGCGAAGAGCCGCACCGGTTCCTCCTCCGGAAGGTTGGAGCTTATTTTCATGGCGACGCTCATCGAAATCCGCTTTACGGAACCGGTAAGGCCCGCGGAATCGTCGTCCTTTCTCGCGGTCAGATACTCCGCGCGCACGCGTTCGTCCATGCCAAGCGGACATTTGAATTTTGCGCCGGGATTGACGAGGGGGATATTTCCGTAACCGATGAAATCGTTGTCGCGGAAGATGCTTGCCGGGCCCTCGAGGTAGACGATCGGCGAATCGTTCAGAATTTCCGCGCGCATGAACGATGCCCCGTCCAGCTCCGGGACGATGACCCGCTCCATGTCCGCGGGAAGCGAGCGCTCGGACACGGTGACCGTGCGGGGCGCTCCGTCGCCCGCCACGCTCGTCTGGCCCGGAACCGAGTATGTCACCGAAGGCCCCCCCGCGGACACGACTTCCGACTCCACCGCGCCGGCATATGCGGCCTGCTCCTCCGCCAGGAGCGCATCGACCGAAGCGGCGCGCGCCCCCGAAGGCATGACCATGGGCATGGGAGGCGGGAGCGGCGCCGGCACGTAGAAATCGATGTAGCGCGGAACAGGCTCGGGCGCGTCCATGGACATCGAAGGCCTGGCCGTGCTGAGGTAGAGGTCCACGTCGTTCCAGTCCTCGCCCGTGCGCTGGGCGATCTCGGCCCTGTACCCGAGCAGGACTTTCCCGCCGGACGAGCCGAACCTGATGTCGTAGAGGCTGTTCCATCCGGCCCCGTGTATCACATAGGAAAGCTCCAGGTCGAAGTCGCCCTCCCCGTCCACGGCCACCGACACCGTGGCGGCCAGCGCCTCCCGATAGTTCGGGCTCTGCAGCTGGTTCCACCTCGCTTCGAGGCGCGCGAGCTCATTGTCGACATCGCGGAGCGCGACAACGTGTTCCTCCGCCCGCGCCGAGAGCTCTGCGATGCTGTCGTAATAGAAATCGATGATGCTTTTACACTCGTCGAGCGATATCCTTTTTCTTACAACGGTCTTCGAAAGGTCGTCCTTGCCCGATTTGGCCATGCCCCTCATGAACGCTGCCCGCTCGTCGATGATCTCCTTTCCGGTTTCGAGACTTCGCTTCCTGTCGCGGATGGCGACCAGCGAATCCCACACCGCCTTTCGTTCCTCGTCCACAGGCACGCCGATGTACTCGGTCTGGAGCGATACCCCCGCTATCTTCACCGCGGCCTTCCCGCTCCCTCCCGCGCGAAGGCTCTGGCGTTCCAACCCCGCCGGGAGCCCGCCTACGCGGATCGAAGTGTCCGCCGCGGAAAGCATGACCCGGGCGACGCGTTTCACAAGCGCGCGGTCGGAGTAGACCGTGACGGACGTGATCCTGGAATCGTTGGCGACTGTCATGATGCCCTCCATTGACGAATTCGGTGACCGGCGTGGTGAATAGCGTGTTATGGATATCCCCCACCGGGCTCTGAAAATACCATCATTCATGCGCCATTGCAACGATATTTTTACCATGTGAATCCACCGAATGGTATCCCGTACGCGGATACATGAATAGTTACATCGAGGTAGACCTGATGCAAACCATACGCTATACTGCTTGACATGAAAGGTATCCAACTCCAAATTGCGGATAATCAGCCGGCGTATGGCTCTTAATATGATATTGAACAGGAACACGTATATCCCCGACGGCCTCATGTAGATTCCCATCGAAGAAAACCGAACAAGGAGACCAGAATGAAACGCGTTATCATGATGATACTAACCATTGCGCTTATCGGAGTTTGGTACGGTCCCGTGAGCGGCGCGGTCAAGGGGGATATACCCCCCGCGGGCCAGTGCTTTTCGCTCATGGTGGGTTCCACCGAAAGGGCCTGCGACATCGCGACAAACGCGAGCGGGAAGAATCTGATATCATGGCAATTCCACGGGGGTATCAACCAGCGCTTTGTGCTTCAAGAAACCGTCACACCGGGGGCCTACCGCATTGTCGGTAACCTGGAAGGGCTCAGCCTGGGAGAGGGCAAGGACGGAAAGGTCTCGGTCACGCGGGACAACAGGGTGATCGGCCGCACCTGGCGTTTCGTTCCGGTCCAGGGAGGTTACCGGGTGGTTTACGCCGCCAGCGGCAAGGCCCTCACCTGCGTGGACAATCAGTGGTTTGCCCTTCGTGATGTCGATCCGAACCAGACGCAGACCTTTTCGTTCCGTATTATTCATTCGTCTGCCGACCTGATTGCCCGAAAACGGCCGAATATGGCCGACGTACCGATCATCGACGTGCACACGCACATCATGGGTCTGGACCGCAACGCCGATTTTGTCGCAATAGGCGCCATTCTTGAGAAAAATTACGACACCCGCATCGATATCTGGATTACCCTTGACGGCAATTTCGGCGCCGGATGGAACCAATCCTACCCCTCCGAAAGCAGGAAACGTTTCGGCGAACGCTTCCAGTATGTGCTCCAGACAGCCTATACGGACATCTTGACACACAAGCCCGACGATATCACGCTGTTGGCCGGGCGTGGTGACGTGGTCGGGTACAAGATGTGGTGGGGTTACCAGAAGGGGATAGACGACCCAGCCAACGAGCCAACCTACGCGCGCATGGCGGAGATCGGCCTACCGGTCGCCTCCGCGCACGTCGCCCAACCCTTCTTCAACAAGGAATTTCCCGAGGAGCGATGGACCGAGGCAATGGACCGCTGGGAACATGTGCTCAAGAAGCACCCGAAGCTGGTGGTCGTGATGGCGCACATGGGCTGCATGTTTATCGACGAGACCAGGTTACAGCGGCTCGAACGCATGCTGAAGTCATACCCGAATCTGCACATCGATACTTGTTTCGGCTTCAGTCATTTCGTGCTGTCGAACCCCGATAGGCTGCGCGCCTTCATGATCAAGTATTCGGACCGCATTCTATTCGGGAGCGACCTCACGAGCAGGGCTGGCAACCTGACACCGCCGAATAAATTCGAGGCCATGGCCGCGGAGTATGACAACAATTTCTACTTTTTCGAGTCCGACGGCTATATTACCGGCGCGACGTTCAGCTGGGGGGGGACCAATTGCGCCTATCGCTGCCTGAACCTGCCGAAGAACGTACTCGAGAAGATATATTATAAAAACGCCCTGCGCATCTACCCGGGCCTGCGCAAATCGCTCAAGGCGGTGCGTAAATAACGCTTGCCCGGCCCCGGGGATCGACTGACGTCATATCCGCTTGATGCTCCGTATGCCACGCATCAGCAGGTTGGCCGTGCTGCCGTGGAGGTATACGGCGTTTCTCGGGCAGTATTCCTCGCAGCAGTAGCAGTAGATGCATTTCGCATAATCGATCTTCGGATAGTTCCGTGAATCGAGGCCTATTGCCTTCGGCGCGCAATCCATCACGCACAGGCCGCACCTGTTGCAGTTACTCTTTTTAATGCGCGGTTCCACGATGAACTGCGCGAACATGTAATCGTCGGCTTTTCGTAGAAGTCCGGTCAGCGGTTTCGCGTCGGGCAATTTGACATAGGGAACGTGCGGCAGTTTCCCTGTCGCCCCCGCCTTCTCGAGCGACGTCAGTCCCCGCCCGAGCGCTTCCCGCACCGCGGGTACCCACGCGGGATCGTATCCGATCATCCTGCATGCGACGACATCGAGCGCCGCGCCGTTTCGCGAAACCAGAATCACGCCCGTCTTTCGCGGCGTTCCCGTGGCGGCGGGACCGTCCCTGTCGAGCCCGACTATGCCGTCCATGACCGTGAGACCGGGATTGACCGCGGTGTACACATCGACGATCGGCTTGCCCCAGAATTCCTTGTAATCGGCCCGGTGCTGGTAGCGCCTGTGATACACCTGTTTCGATCCGCCGACGACACAGCCGTAGGTGTTTTTCAGGGCTCCCGTGTATCGGGCGAGGCGATGCACCTTCAGCTTGGGCAGGTTGACCACGAGATCGTGTTGAAAGACGGCCTCGGTAACATAAAAAGGGTTCAACACGAGGCCTGACGTAATTTTTCGCAGCCGGGTCGCCTCGAAGGGGAGCAGCGAGGCGCCGTAGCGCTTCGCCACCGCCGCGATCCCCGAGGTCACGAACCCCAGCCGCGTCCCACCCCCCTGGTAAAACGCGGACGATTCGCCGATGGTTATGCTGCACCGGTTCTCGCGCAACAACCTGCACAGGGCCGCGACCACCGCGGGATGCGTCGTGGCTGCCTGTTCGGGAGAGTTCTGTCCGATGATATTGGGCTTCAGCAGAACGCTCATTCCCGGCTGAATTGTGAATGCGATTTCCTCAAGCCCCTGTCGGATGGCCGTATATATCTTCCCGGTATCATAGCTATCGCATGATTCCACGGCAACGGCGTGACTGGTTGTTCTTGATGTATTCTTCATGTTCTTCCTCGATGTCGCACGGTCATCCTGGCGTTTCGAATCCATCCGTGGATACGATCGTGCCTTGAAAGAAAAAAGCGGGAATGAAATGATTGAGCCGACTGACGCAAGGAGTCTTACGATAAAACTACGACGCGACATATGCATGAAGAGCCCCCCTTTTCCTGACACGGCGAGTCATCACGCGCAGGAGGAGCTTTGCGAGGATCGCATGACCCGGTCATACTCCGCTACGATCCTCTGTCTCTTACTCAATAATATAACAATATCCGGGTAGAATTTCTTTTTTTATTAAGCAATCACAATATCGGGTGCGTCGATACATGAATCAGCGATCGCTTCAAAGAATCGACGATCCCTCCCTGAAATTCCCGTACTTCAGTTCTTTCAGCAGTTCCTTCCGCATTCTCGAGGTGTCGCCGTAATATGACACCATGCCGATGGTGATGAAATCGCGGGTCAGCGGCGACCTGACATTGAAGAGGAACGAGACGATTTCACGGCACGCCGGCGAAATGAACGACAGTGTCAATGCCCTCCAGCGCAGGGTGAAGGGTTTCCTCCGGGCGAGGTCCGCGCGGACCACCCTGACCCGGGGATCGCATTTCAGTTCCGGGGCGACATCTCTGGTGTGGACCATCAGGACCAGTTGCAACGATGGATCGCCCCGGAGATGGCTCGCCAGCAGGCCGCCGAGGTTTCCCGCCGCGCCCGTAATGAGTACGTTCATGACATCATTTAAAACTCATGGAGCCGAGAATCCCCATGAGCTCGGCCCTCTCCGCATCGGTGACGTAGGTTGTTATTACGCAGAAGCTGAACCCGTCGATTACGGCGGCGCGGTATTCCTGTCGTACCGACTTTCCGAGAACATTCATGCCTATTGCCAGCAGGTGGAATTCCCTACCCCCGACGGTCGAAATCCTCGTTCCCTCGTCCATTGAGTCGAGTTTCAGCTTCGACTGCCGGAGAAGTTTTTTCAGATGGAAGAGGTATTCCTTTCCGGTCTTTATGCCGGGATACATCCTGACGTTTTCCGCGACGACCGCGACCGACGGATTGTGCTCGACCGCGGACCCGGGCTCGTACTTGAATACCGTGAGAAGGTTCGCCGAATTGACCTCTGACGATTTCATCATGGCCTTCATGTTCTCGTCGTCGCCCGCGACGATATCCCTTCCCCTGGACATGAGTTCTGCCGTCTGTTCCTTCGACTGGACGAACCATTTCGCGGGTATTTTCATCCTGAAATTGAAGAATTGGTTCCTGTATTCTCCTTTGACGACCTTACCGTAGTCAAATCTGTCCGCAGCTGATACGCCAAGAATGCATGCGGATACCATAAGCATGGCATACAGGGAAGACTTGGTTTTCATTGCAACTCACCCGTTATCTTGATTTACATGTCCGCGTGATTCGGCATGCAAGAACATGCCTGTTACGTCACTTCGCTTCCATGCATTTCCTGATGCACCTGATCCTGTCGAGCCCCTTCAGGACGGCGCACTCCTGCTCGCATACGGCCATCTTCTTCTTCGCCCTCGTGTCTTTCGACGGGGCGTTCTTCCTCTTCGCCGCCATGCAGGACCTCATGCACAGCACGCGCCTCTCACCCTCGATGAAAGCGCAGCGCGCCTCGCACTCCGCATACCCGGTGTCCCCGATCCCGTCCCCGGAGTCCCGTTGATTCTCGTCGAGGCACGACTTGAAGCAGTTGTTTTTTTCGACGCCGCGCAGCGACGAGCAGCGCTCGCGGCATTGTTTCACCCGGTCGGGCATGCCCGGGTCCGAGCCGCGCGTCGCGGCATCCGCCGCAGAGATCGCCGCGGCCGCGATAATCGCGACCAGCGCCGCGTACCCCGCGCGTTTCAGGAATGGATAGTCCCTCATGAGATCGATTACCCTCACCCCTGCCACCCCCGTCCAGGAAATATATCCCACGCCCTTGAAGGGTCTTCGTCGTGTACCACGCCCGGGCTATCCTGTCAATTCCCAATTGTCCCGCAATATTTTCTTTACTTTTTGTGAAACTCGCAATTTTCTGTCACAGCGGCATGTGGATATACGCCGCGGCAACGGGGGTCGAAGGGAAATGAATGTAAATCGCGCGAGGCGCGTGATCGTGGCCGGGTCCGGGAGCCATCTTCCCGGTGATCCCGTTCCCTACGGGGAAATTGACCGCGTGCTTGGAACGCTCGACCGGGTGCCGGAGCAGGTGAAAAAATGGATGCGGCGCATGGCGCCTCTCATGCGCGAGATGGTCGACATCGAGTTCATGCACTACGCCATCGATCCCGCGACCCGCGAGTTCACAGAGGACAACGTGACCATGTCGGTGCGGGCGGCGCGCAGCGCGCTCGAGGCGGCCGGAATGGCCCCCTGCGACGTGGATTTCATCGCGTACGGGAGCGCGCACCAGGACCAGATGCCGACCGCGTCCGTGCGCATACAGGAGGCGCTCGGCATCGAGCGCTGCGCGGAGCTCTCCGTGCACGCGAACTGCACCTCGGCCTACAAGGCCCTGCTCGCGGCCTTCGAGTTCATCGGAAGCGGCCGCTACGACACGGCCCTGGTGATATCGTCGAGCATGTCATCGTCCGAGCTCCGGGCCGAATACTACAACCAGCCGCTGGTCACGAAGGAAGACGTCTTCCTCAGGTGGTTCCTCTGCGACGGCGCCGGCGCGCTCTTGCTGCGCGCCTCGGACGGGCCGGGGCTCGCGCTGGAGTCGGTATACATGGAGTCAGCAGGCGGGAATAAACCATCGGCGATGGGGAACAGGCGCCCCGCCTACTGGATGAACCCGGCCCGCGAATTCGAGGGGGGATATCACCATCTCTCGCAGATGTTCCAGGACGGGCTCCGCGCGCACTTCCACGACCCTGACGGGACCGTCTTCTACAAGGGACTCCGTCGCATGCTCTCATCGCAGGCGATCGACCTCTCGGGCCTGAAGTACTTCCAGGTGAACCTTCCCTCGAAGCACATACAGGAGCTCGTCATGGAGGAATGCGCCCCGCTCGGCATCCCGGCGGAAAGCCTTTACACCAGGATGTCGCAGATGGGATACTGCGGACCGCCGATGGCGTTCATCGCCCTGGACAGGATGATCCGGGAGGGGACGCTCGCCGACGGAGATCTGGTGCTGAGCTTCGTCACCGAGGTGAGCAAGTTCATGCAGGCGGGCTACTCGATGCGGTATTCCGCGTGAGGTACTTCAGATCACATCCGTGCCCTGGCGGATGAGCCAGAGCCTTCCCACTTCCTCGTAAAACCGTTCCACGGGAAGCGCGGTACGAAACACCGAGTTGAAAAAATTGTAGCGGTCGAGGTTGGCATCGATGATGGATTCGCGGGCCGAGCGCCAGTACTCCGTCCCCGGCATGGGCGTGAGCACCGTATAGCCCGCGTACACCACCCGGTGACCCGAGGCGTAGTCGGCCAGCGCGCGGAAGTCCTCCATCCCGTAGTCCGGTGGGACCACGTAGTTCCCCCGAAGCATGATCCCGTTGTCGTGAAACACCCGGATCGCCTCCTCGATGAGACCGGGATTCGCGCCCTTCCGGTAGCGCCGGAGCTCCTCCTCGCGGAACGACTCGAACCCGCAGATAACGACCCGGAGGCCGCCCCGGGCGAGCTTCTCGATGAGCCGCGGGTGGTTCACCGCGGTATCGAACCGTATATCCATCACGAATGTCTTCTTTATCGATTCCGCGGCGATCCTGTCGAAGAGTCGGGAGATGTAGTCCGTGTCGACAATGGTATTTGCGTCGGAGAACCTCACCACGCCGTAGTCGTCAAGGCCCCGGAGCTCCTCGATGACACTCTCGACGTCGCGCATCATGTAGCGTCCGCCGTACTGCGGCCAGATCGAGCAGAAGGTGCAACGGTAGGGACAGCCGAGCGACGTGAACACGTAGGTGCTGTTCAGGGGCGATCCCCCCGCGCGGTAGGTGGTGAGCCACCTCGAAAGGTGCGACCTGTCGGGCATGATGAAGTCTCGGCCCGCGGGCTCCCCCGAACCGCCCGGGCCCCCGGTCGGGACGAGCCGCCCGTCCCTGTTCAGCAATATGCCCGGTACGCTTTCCGCCGCGGCACCTCGATCGAGCGCCCGGAGGAGGTCGCCGAACGCGGCCGCGCTCGCCCCAGGAAGGACCGCGTCCACCGCGGGATCGGCAAAATCGTCCGGGCAGAGCGTGGTGTGGAGCCCGCCCGCCACGGTGATCACGTTCCCGCCGCGGGCCTTCGCCTCGCGGAGTATGTCCATGCCGGCGTTGTATTCCGAGGCGATGAAGGTCACGCCCACGACATCGGGTTCCACCCGGTCCATCCAGTTCCGCGCGAGACGGCGCGGCTGCGGCGCATCGGCATCGAGGTCGTACTCGGCCTTCATGTCGAGCACGGTCAGGTCGAAATCGCGCGCGGCCGCGGCCACGGTGATGAGCCCGAGAGGCGGTCCGATCAGCTTCCTGTGTATGAAGGGTTTCGCCTCGGCCGGGGCGAAGCGATAGATGTCGTTCTCGGGAGAGCGCGGCGGGTTGACCAGGAGGACTTTCATCGCCTCACGACGCGTTTTTTCGCGTTCCTTCAGATGCGAGCAGCTCCGCGGCGGTCCCGATGTGAAAGTCACCCGGGATGAACCGGGCAAAGCGCGTGAGGCTCCTGCCGGGACCGCATTCGATAAAATGCCGCACCCCGCAGGCCACCTGCCATTCCATGGCAGTGCTCCAATCAAGGGATTCGCACAGGTTCCTCGAGAGTTCCTCCCGCACATCGGCGGCCCGGGTGACGAGGAGCCCGCTGCGTGACGACAGGACCGGCACGCGGCAATCTCCGATGGCCATCGCGCCTATTTCATCGCGGAAGATTTCGGCCGCGCGTTCGAGTATTTTCATATGATACGGATGTGAATGCTCCATGAGCGCGATATTGATGGCACCCTCGGCGCGCGCGGCTGCGACAAGTGCCGGCATATGCCCGGAAAGGGAGGTGATGACCATGCTGTGCCGGTTGTTGACGTTCACAATTTCCGCAGTGGCCCCATCCCGGGCCACGAGCTTTCCGAGATCGTCCGGATCGAGCCCCACCACGACCGCGGTAGAATACTCTGCGCCAGCGATTGATTCCTCGATGATCCCGTATGCCCTGCAGAGCAGGCGCGCGCCCGTTTCGAACGAGTAGGCGCCGCTGTCATAAAACGCGGCGTAGAGGCCCATGCTGTAGCCGCATGAATAGTCGGGATAAAATTTTCCCCGCGTCAGCACATCCGAAAAGGCGCAGCTGATGGTATAGGTATAGAGCTGGCTGCCGAGCCCCCTTCCATCGCCCTTGATTTCGCGTGACAGGCTTTCTCCCTGCGGTTGCGTCGCGCAACATATGCATGACGAGTACATCGCGTCCAGGTCCACCCCGCATGCCGCGAGAACTCTTTCCTCGTTTCCCGCTGGCGGCGCGCCGAAGGCTGGGAAAAGACGGGACACCCGTTCGTTTTTTTGCTTATTCACGCGCAATCCTCATGCGGCCCGGACTGGACCATATGATCTTCGGCCGTCAATCCAGATTGAGGATATTGTTCTCATGCCTGATTATGAGCAGCGTCATGTCGATGATCGCGCCGATGGTTTCGGCGGGATGCTTGACCACATACTTGCCGATCGTCTTGAGCTCGACGTTGAGCGAGTATTTTTTCTTGAAGATCTCGAGAAGCTCGAGGAACATTAGTGAATCGCCTTCAAGATCGCGCAATACGTTTACCTGCTCGTTGATCTCTTCGATCGGGACTTCGCATTCCTCTGAAAAGAATTCGAAGACGGTCTTTTTCACTTCTTCCCTTGTGCCAGGTGCTATTTCGGCCATGGATTGCTCCGATAATCATGTTCTATATTTTTTCAGTACAAGCGCCGCATTGTGACCACCAAATGCGAAAGAATTCGATATGGCAACATTAATTTCCAGGTCCCTCGAAATATTTGGCACGTAATCGAGGTCCAGTTCCGGATCGGGCATGTCGTAATTTATCGTAGGGGTTACAATGCCGCGCGAAATGGAAAGCGCGGTGATTGCCGCCTCAATCGCACCGGCCGCGCCGATGGTATGTCCGATCATGGATTTGCTCGACGAGACCGGGACCTCTCTCGCACGCGCGCCGAGGACCCTCTTGATGGCCAGTGTTTCATAGAGATCGTTGAGGGTCGTCGAGGTACCGTGGGCGTTTACGTAGTCCACATCGCCCGGCGCAAGACCCGCGGATGCCAGGGCCCGCGACATGGTATCGGCCATTCCTTCGCCATCTTTCTTCGGGGACATGATGTTGTATGCCTCGCTCGTCAACGCACACCCCGCGAGCTCCGCGTACACGAACGCCCCCCGGGCGAGCGCCGATTCCTCCGACTCGAGCACCAGCGCTCCGGCGCCTTCCCCCAGCACGAAGCCGTCCCTGTTTTTCGTAAAGGGACGGCTCGCCTTTTCCGGGGGATCGTTTTCCGTGGCGAGGGCGTACAGCTCGTTGAAGCCCAGTATCTCTTCCGGGTTCACGGTTGAATCCGCGCCCGCGGCGATGACCATGTCCACGGCCCCGGATCGAATCATTTCGTAGCCAAGCGCGATCGCGTAGGCCGAGGAGGCGCACGCGGTGTTGACGGTGAATGACGGACCGGTCAGGCCGTAATGCATCGATATCCATGCGGGCATGGCGTTGCTCATGCAGCGCACGATCTTGTTCCTCGGGACGGTCCCTTCCTCCACAGAGGAATTGCCCGACGACACTGCGCCGACAATCACCGCGGCCCGGGACGGGTCATCGGGGTGCGACGTGAGTCGCGCTTTTTCCACCGCTTCCAGGGCGCATACGTAACAGATACGCGCAACACGGGTCATCTGCTCGGCGACGCGTTTTTTGCACCGTCCCGCGGCGTACTCTTCAAAAGAGGCGGGTACCTGCGCTGCGATTCTGGTCTGCAGCCGGGAAACATCGAAACGGGAGATTTCCGTTACACCACTCCTTCCCGCGACAAGGCCGTCCCAGTTTTCCTCCAGGTTCAACCCGAGCGCGGAGATGATATTGGCCCCGGTTATTAAAACCCTCATGTACGTTACCGATAGAATGTTGTTCGGCGCATAACAGTGCCGTAAAAAAAGACATACCACTATGCACAACGCACAATTTAACGCAATACAATTTCCCGATCGGGTCCCTGTAAATGCGTGTCGGGAATGCCGGTGTATTGTTATTGACTTTTTTATTTGTATCATGGCCATTATAACGATATACGTCATGCCGATAGCCAGAACATACATCGCGTACCGCGCGGCCCGCGTACTCTGCGCAATAATGATAGTCTTTTCCTGCGCAGACAGGGACAGGGTGGAAGAGTTGGGGATATTTTCCCCGGACCGGCTGAAAAGCATTGCGGGACAGGACGGGTGCACGCCCATAGAATACACCGGGGGCATGCTATGGACATTCGGTGATACCATTCTCGGCACCTGGACCCGTGAGATCTCGGTCAACTCCACATTCGAAAAGGACGCCCGAATGGAAGGCATGCTGTCCAACTCGTGCGCCATGACGGAAAAAGCGACTTCCGAGAATGTAAACTCCCTGCACTTCATTTTTCACCGTAAAAACGGACGTGTGGCCCAGTGCATCCCGCACCTCCCGGGGGAGGATCCGGCACGGGTACGCTTGTGGCCGGTGGATGGGATTGTCTACGGAGGAACAATTTACGTCTACTACATGAAGATCGGAGTCATTCAGAACAGCGCCCTCGCGATGCCCTTCGTTTTCATGGGAATGGGGCTGGCCGAATATGCCCCGCCCGGTGGCATTCCCGGGGCCGATTCAATGGAATTCCGGCGGACAGCAATGCTCTTCGGGCCAGGAGAACCGACCTTCGGCGACTCAGTTATCCTCAGAGACGGATACCTCTACTGCATCGGACACGGAAACGACCGCCAGGGAGCGCAGGCGGCGTATGTCTGTCGCGTTCGTCCGGATGATATCGCAATGCGGGGAAAATATGAGTTTATCGGGAAGGACGGGATGTGGCACGCGCGCTTCAATCCGGCGGACGGCTTCTTCATGGATATCATGGGTGAGTTGTCGTTGTCATACCATGACGCGATACACCGTTACGTGATTGTGTACGCATCAAGGGACGGATCCATCAAGACCTGCAGTTTCCGGGTTTTTGGTGAACTCGGACGGGCATCTTCAAAAACGGTGTACCGACCACCGTCTCTTCCCGTGATCAAGAGCCGCCCGATCATGTTTTACTACTCAGCAAAGGAGATTTTCAAGGATACACAATCCATTTATGCCATCTATATCAATCCCGCCGTATACCAGCCGATCCTCATCAGGATCCCCCTGCATCTTGTGAGCGCTGAATAATAAGTAAGCCCGCCGTGGTTCCGGCGGGCCTGTTCATGTCATTATCTATTGAAGCGCTCGGGTGTTATTCGCCACCCGT
The DNA here is from genome assembly GCA_964423905.1 of uncultured Leptospirales bacterium. Taxonomy (GTDB): domain Bacteria; phylum Spirochaetota; class UBA4802; order UBA4802; family UBA5550; genus CAYRGX01. Next base: position 142,575 of record CAYRGX010000001.1, read on the forward strand.
TTCTCCATGCTACTTATCTTTTTTGTCCTTTTTCTTACCTTTCTTTCCGTCGTCTTTCTTCTCTTTTTTTGAGCCTTCTTTCTTACCTTTCTTTCCGTCGCTTTTCTTGTCCTTCTTGTCGCTATCTTTCTTGTCTTTCTTGTCCTTCTTGTCCTTCTTGTCGCCGTCTTTCTTGTCTTTCTTGTCTTTCTTGTCTTTCTTGTCTTTCTTGTCTTTCTTGTCCTTCTTGTCGCTGTCTTTCTTATCTTTCTTGTCTTTTTTGTCGGCGTCTTTTTTGTCCTTCTTGTCTTTCTTGTCGCCGTCTTTCTTGTCCTTCTTGTCCTTCTTATCTTTCTCTCTGTGTTCGGCGCTCTTCTTCTTGTCTAGCACGGTTTTTCCATCTTTGTGATAATGGTATTCACCGGTGCTGCGATCGTAATGACCGCCATCTTTATCGAGGCCACCACCATGCGCATATACGCCCTGGACGCTGAAAAAAGCGAGAGTCGCAAATACTGTAAGTACCGCTAATAATTTGTGCACCATACAACACTCCTCTGACAAAATTTGATTCCTACCGGGTTCATATCTGGAAGTTATTAGAATACCGGCTGGTTATTGTTTTAATTACTATAAAAACTTTTTATCGATGTCAAGTGAAAGTAATGATTAATTTATACATTTGTCACTGCATGAGAGCCATCACTAAATTGAATAGTATACAATTAGAACAAATTGTATTCTTTAGATGCACTCTAACATACAACCATTATGCAAATCCTGTATTATCTTTTTAAAATTTCGAAGTGACATATTGTACCGATAACAAAAAATAAATCATCATATCGCGATGGATAAAACCATAATTATTTTGTTTTTTTAGTTCTTTTTTAAATAAATATATATTGACAGCAAAATATATCAATCTATAGATTACTTAAACATAATTTTATGCAAAAAAACTATTATAATGCATAGGTAAGGGAGGTCATGTATGTTAAAACGCCTGCTCATAGTGGCGGTTTGTTGTGCATTTGGACTTTTTTTAGCGACCGTTTCATTTTCACAAAATCTGCCTAAATCCGACGAACCGGGAACCACCGAATTCGACAAGGACGCGGCCGAGAATAAACCGGACGACGCGAAAAAAGAGGTCAAGGACGATATCAAAAAAAGCGACACCATCGTTAAAAAGGACGAAGGCGCAAAAACCGACGACAAGGCTGCAGTCCAGATAATCGCTAAAACCTTTTCGGACGGCCTGACAAATTTCGTCAACTCGAAGGTTCTCTTCAAGCTCACCTCGCAGGACGATATCGCCCTCGATAAAATCGAGTATAAAATCGACGACGGAGCCATAGCCCTATTCGACAAGCCATTCGCCATCGAAAAAGAAGGCCCTCATACCATCAAGTACTACGGTATCGACAAGGCCGGAAACAAAGAAAGCGAAAAGGCATACCAGGTGATAGTGGACAACACGGGCCCCGTGATTGTCGTTTCTTCGAACATGCCCGTCATGAAAATCGGCGATAAGATCTATTACTCCAAGGACATCCAGTTCAGCATAAGCGCGACCGACGCACTCTCCGGTGTGGAAAAAGTCGAGTATTCGCTGGACGGCACGGCTTTTCAGGATTATACGACTCCCTTTAAAATAACGCAAAAGAACGAGATCAACCTTAAAGTCAAAGCGATCGACAATGTAAATAATATCACCGAACAATTCGCTTTCAGGATCTTCGACGAAACGGGAAAAGAAGTCGACATGAAGGAAGCGACCGTAAAGCTCCTCACCGACTCGATTCCTCCGATTGTTGAGATCAAACCGGATAAAGAAGTGAAACAGTACAATTACCAGAACGTTGCCACGAGCGATGTCAAGTATGCGATTACCGCGAAAGACGACGATTCCGGCGTTGCGACCATTCTCTTCAGGCTCAACGGAAAAGGCGATTTCGTTCCTTATAATAAGGACAAAGACGTAATCCAGTTCCTTACCAGCGGCAAGCACATGATCGAAGCGAAGGCCGTTGACAAGGTGGGCAATGTATCGAACGTGCTGAACTATTCGGTGTACGTGGATATGCTCCCGCCGGATTCAAAGATCGAAGCCATTAAATAACACATACCAAAACACGGCTGATACTAGTAAAAGCGCCGGTTCTTCAAGACCGGCGCTTTTTTATTTCTGCCTGGATTATCCAAACGGACATAACGCTGGATCGAATCTCAACGGGTAATATGCTTTATCAGTGTCACCTCATTACCCGAATCATTGTAGTGCATTTCGTCGAAAACGCTCCGGGCGAATGTTATTCCTCTTCCGTGCAACAACATCTGGTCGTTTACCGAGTCGATCCTGTTGCCGATGATATCATTGTAGTCGAAGCCGTCTCCGTCATCCTTGATCCTGTAAATCACGCTCGTATCGGTTATGACGTACTCGATGTGGACGTGCCGGTCCCTGTAGTCGGGGTGCTTCTGACGCTCCACTATAAATGTGATGTATGCATCGTTCATCGTGTAATGTGATTTTTCGTCGAAAGAAATATTAAGGTTCCCGTGTTCTATCGCGTTGATGATCATCTCCCTCACGGCGATCCTGATAAGAGTGATATCCTTCACAGGAAAAAATTTGTTGAGGTTGCGCGTGATTCTGTGGCTCAGGTCGTCTGCCGTCATCAGGTAGTTCCCGATGGTGTATTTTTGCTGTTCTGAAACGAGGCTCGTGAGCAGGGCGTCCTCGGTAACCCGCACGGCCTTTCCGAGTATCTCGTTCTGCCCTTCTCCCGATATGAACTCGAGGCGCACCTGCATGAGAAGCGGCTCGTTGCCGAACGAGGACCTGAACTCGAACCTCAGGGTCACCGGCGCGCGATCCAGAAGGAATTGCTCCAGCTTCTGAGACACGAATGCCCGGTTCCCCCCCTCGGGGCCGACGCTTTCGTGCATGATGTCGAACAGTGTCACTTTCGACAGGTCGTCGGGGGATATGGCTGTCTGCGAGAGCATCGTCTTGTTCGCGGAGTGGATCACCATTGACTGGTCCATTGTGAAAATACAATCCGTCGTGCCCTCAATGAGAAACTTGTACCTCCGTTCTGAAGCGGCAAGCCTCCTGTTCGCCTCATCGAGATCATCGATCCTGCCTTTCAGATCCGTGTTCAATGCCTCGATCCTGTTATGGATGTAGATGAACCGATTCGAGAGTATGATGGTTATCCCCATGACAAAAATGAGGAAACCATAACGGATCAGCACGAGTCCGTACGACCAGTAGACCGAGTCAAGAAGATCGAAAACCGAACAGAACAGCATTACGATGGTCCCTATCAAAAGGTTGCCCGGTACGCTTTTCGCAAGGGACGCGGCGAACGATGAGATCATCCCCCGCCCCCTCCTGTTCCTGTCACGAATGTCGCGGACGAATGCCATGCCGATCAGGACGACAAGACAATACAGAAGGGGGATGATCGCCGTGAACTGCCATATCCTGAGGATGTCAATCATGTAAGTCATCGGGTTCGGAACGAAGATCGCGGCGAGGAAAGTCCATGCCACCATCGCGGCACTGAAGATGGAATAATATTTCAGGAACGCCGTTATCCTGCCGCGCAAAATTGAGCTCAGGAACATCCCGGCAAACGGTATCAGCAAGTAGAGAAGGGAAAACTCGACGAGTTTAACAAAAAACGTATCGCGGAACAGGCTCTCTCCCGTATGCGTTCGGCAAAATATATACAGAAAGAGAAGTATTGAAAAACAGCCGTAATAGAGATTGTATTTCTCCTTTCTCCTGTTGATGAACAGTATCAGGTGATAAAATCCGATAAAAAGATATATGAAAATAAGGACTAGTGTCACCGTTTCGCTTTTCCGGTCGAGCAGTACATCGTAATCGTCGATGACAAGGGGATTAACCCTGTAAAAGCCGGTATCGATGCAGGTCGGGTCACCGGCGATCCTGAACGCGATGACGTTTTCTCCGCCTTTCAAATACAATGGGCTTAAATGCACGAGCACAAACGAGAGCAACCTGGATTTCCGGATGTTCCCGTCCTTGTCGGTGTCCATCTCGCTTCTCACGAGGTGGCCGTTCAGGTATACCTGCCAGTTATCGGCGATCTGCCGCACCATCAGGCCTAGATGACGCGATTTCAGGATTTCGGAATCACTGACATTGAACACCGCGAGAAAGGTAAACTCGCGGCTATCGGTCTTTTTCATGGAAAACCATCTGTGAACGGGAACGCCTTCAAGCCCAAGTTCCTGAATGCGCAATGGTTTCTTCTTGAGATCGACCCCACTCAAAACCATCCACCCCGTCGTATCGGCGGGAACGGTCCCGATTGAATCCGCGGAAAATCCGGTAGCGATGTATATCCTTTCCAGCGGGATCTCACCGCGTGTCACATCTGCATGGGCGCCCGTCACGAAAATAGGGAACAGCATTATGGTCAGGATGGTTGCGATATTCTTCATGTACAAGTATCCGGTCCTTTGTTTCGCACAATCTGCCGGCCGCTTTGTAAAATGTCACAGATTAAATCGAACGCCACAAATTCTCGTCCGGTATGCCGCACGTGTCAAGACATTTCAAAATGAACGCGGGTCTTCCTCGCCCTCCTGTCCATATACTGAAAAATCCGCCTGTTCTTACTAATCCCGGATGTATTACTATAATTTTTTCTGGACAAAAGAGCAATCGTATGGCAGGATGAAAATAAGATGATTTGCAGAGCGGGGGGCGCCGAATGGACATAGACATCCAGGAACTTGATGAGATAATCAAGATTGCAGTAACGGGTAGCATAGAAATCATTACTCTCAAGCCGTTGAAAGAAAAACTCCTCGAAATCGGCACGAACAGCGACAAGAACGTTGAAATCGACCTCAGCAAGGTGGATTACATGGATTCATCCGGAATGGGAGTTCTCCTTACGCTGTCAAAAATGCTAAAGAGAAAGGGAAAAGCATTAAAAATAACCAATCCCTCGGATCGCATTAAGAAAATTCTTCAGCTTTCGTCTCTACAGGAGATCATGTGACTGACTCCCGGCATTCGAATTAATTTATGCCCTGGGTCCAGATCCTCATCGCCCTGCTCCCGATACCGGTATTCTACCTGGTATATTACCGGTATTTCACTTTCAAGCCAGAGCTTATCAAACATGTTGAAGGATTCCTGTCAGGCATAGGATTTGCGTTATTGCTTCTATTTCTTGGTTCCGCCCTGCGATCCCAGGGGATTTTAGTGCCTCACGGTTCCATATTCCAGGGTTTCGTCTACGCGGCACTCGTCGAAAAAATCGGCGCGCTACTCATACTAATATTGATACAATTGTATTATCCGAATTTCAGCGCTCTCGAATCAATCCTTTCCGCCATTCTCTTCGGTCTTGGTTTTTCCCTGGCGGAAAACCTGTCCTACGCGATGAACTACGGGTACAACGTCGTTCTCGTCAGAGTGCTTCTCTCGGTTCCCCTCCACCTGACGACATGCGGAATACTTGGCTATTACCTCGGCCTGTCAAAAATGAGTAAATCTTGGAACTTCCGCCTTCTCTACGCATTCAAGGCGCTGGTGCTGTCTATCGCCATCCACGGCACCTTCGATTCGCTGCTCCTGAGCGGGGGCTATGCTTCATACATCGCAATCCCGATCCTGCTCCTCACCGTCATCATTCTCGAAGTGCTCATGGCGCGTTCGCAGACGATCCTTCCCCATACGATCATCAGCGCACTCAACATGCGATTCGAAGACTGGCTGCTCATGTACAGGCAGCCGCGCTACGACAGGTGGATAATCCGCTCGCTCGGAACGGCCGGGGACAGGGCCGAGCCGTTCTTCCAGTGGCAGCCCGGCATACTACGTTTTATCGCGGTGATTCTTCTCATGATAACCGCCCTCGTCTGCCTCTCGTTCAGACAGGAGATCGTGGCGCTCCTGCGCCTGAACCTCACGAACGAGGACCAGATTATCATTCTCGGAATTTTCCCTTTCTCCATCGGATTGATCATCATCCTGGTCGGCGCGATCAATCCCGCGTTTTTCACGAGCAGCACCATCCGTATCCCCATCATCGCGGACGTGCAGCTTGCCGACGAGGCCGGCACGATGCAGGAAATATCGGTGAGCTACAATTTCAGCTCGGCGAGCTGTTTCATCAAGACCAGCGAGCCTCTGGGAATCGGCAGGCGCATATCGATCGCCTTCGAGTACCTGCACCACTCCTCTCCCTCCATGGAGACGCAGGTGCTCTGGGAGAACCACACCAATCCCAGGACCCCGCAGGGTTCCATACTCCGGATCGTGTCGCCCCCTCCGGGCTTTGTGTACGTGTTCCTCGCGCGTTATTACTTTGCGCGCATGCTGCGCGGCATCATTTTCGCCCTGCGCCTTCCCGGGTTTGAGACGATACGCAAACTCTTTACGCGACCCATATCGACCATGCAGGATGTGACGATCTTCAAGGCGGGATCGATCATTTATTCTCAGGGGGATCCCGCGCACCAGTTCTACCTGATAAAGAAAGGCAAGATCATCTTTTACAAGACCCTTCCCGGGGGAGAGATCATCACGATCGATACCGCGGAAGACGAACAGATTTTCGGTGAAATGGCCGTTTTCAGCGGCACTGCGCACGATCTCACCGCGCAATGCATAACCGACTGCGTCATCGCCGTTGCGGAGAAGGAAAGGCTCAGTGCGCTCATCCAGAACAACACCGATTTCGCCATCCAGCTCTTCGAAAGCCTCGCGAGTCGCATACAGATGTCCCACAGGGTTATCCTCGAGAACCTCAACAGCATCGAGAAGGAAAAAATCGAGAGGGAAACGGTGCTTAACGCGATGATCATGATCTGCGCCATGGGAACCGCGGGCTCGCTGAAGGGCAACTCCGTCACTCTGCCGATAAAGCTAGCGAAGGTATCGCGCGCCGTTGCGAACATGGACAGAAAAATGATCCGCGAGATCATCGACCTGTACCACGACCACGGCTCGATCGATTATACGAAAAGGGACCGGCTCATCCGGTCCCTGAACGATATTATCGCGCGCTACAGGCTCATCATCAGGATGTAATGCAATTCACGCTCTCATAACCTGTCCGTCTTGTTCACGACCTTGTTCAGCGGATATTCGATTATTCCGTCCGCGCCCATCTCGATAAGCTTGGGGATTATCTCGCGCGCGATCGCCTCATCGATGACCGTTTCCACCGAAAACCATGTCGTGTTATGCAGCCGGGACACGGTCGGCGAGGTAATGCATGGAATGATGGAGATGACTCCCTCCATCGCCCCCTCCGGAACGTTCATCTTGAGTCCGACCATGTTTTCCGCGTTCAACGCCCCCTTGAGAAGCATCGCGATCTGCGAAATCTTGGCCTTTTTCCATGGGTCCTTGAGGCTTTCCCTGTTTGCCGCCAGCTTGGTGTTCGTTTCGAGCAGGGTGTGTATGATCTTCAGCCCGTGCGCCCGGATGGTCGATCCGGTTTCGGTCACCTCGACGATGGCGTCCACAAGTCCCTCGACGACCTTCGCCTCGGTCGCCCCCCAGGAAAACTCGACCTTGACGGGAATGTTGCGCTCGGCGAAATACCGGGTCGTGAAATTGACGAGTTCGGTGGAGATGGTTTTTCCCGCGCAGTCCTCGATGCGGTCGATGCCCGCGTTTTCAGGCACGGCGAGGACCCAGCGGGCCTTCCTGGTGCTGACCTTCGAGTAGACGAGATCCGATATGAGCTCGACGTTCGAATCGTTCTCGAGTATCCAGTCGAGCCCCGTGAGACCCACGTCCAGGACGCCGCTCTCGATATAGCGCGCCATCTCCTGTGCGCGGACCAGGGAGCACGTGATCTCGGGATCGTCGATGACAGGGAAGTAATTCCGCGATGAGACGCTGATTTTCCATCCCGCCTTTTCGAAAAGCTCTATGGTCGATTTTTCAAGGCTCCCCTTTGGGATCCCGAGCTTTATACCGTTCGCCATGCCGTCACCTATGCAAGTCCTTTTTCGTCTTCCACGAGCACCCGGTCCGTGCCGGCGCCGTCCCCGACCTTCCGGTAGAAGCAGCTGCGGTGCCCGGTATGACAGGCCACTCCCCCCACCTGCTCGATCCTCACGAGGATGCAATCGTTGTCGCAATCGACCCTGATTTCCCTGACCTTCTGAAGGTGCCCGGAGGTCTCGCCCTTCAGCCAGAGCGAATTCCTTGACCTGCTCCAGTAGTGGACCTTGCCCGTTTCGAGGGTTTTCTGCCAGGCAAGCTCGTTCATATACGCCATCATGAGGACTTCGCCGGTGCGGCAGTCCTGTGCGATCGCCGGAATCAATCCTCCCATTTTGTTAAAATCGAGCTCAATCATCGTACATCCCCACTTCAACAAGATATGCGCGGCGCCCGCGCACGGGAGCACAAAGCCACAGGGGGCCCAATTAGGCAAGAAGATTATTCGTTCAGATCGTTCAGGTATTTCTTGTACGAATAAACCATCAGCACGTCGTCGGGCCTGGTCGAAAGGCCGGGAAAGCAGCGTTCCGCTTCCCTGAGCGCCAGGGAGGGACTTTTCCCCGAGTACACGTAATACGATGCCGCGATGATCGGCGCGACGCTCGCCCCGTACGATATCACTGCGCAGTTGCCCGACCGGTACTCCATCGTCACTTCGAGCATTATCTTGTGCAGGGAGGATGCCCTCGCGGAGGTAAGCCGCGGAAGATGTATTTTCCTGACCCGCATCCCCCTGCCGGCGATCGCCTCGCCAAGGGCGAGATAGCGGCCGGGATCCACGGCCATGGAGCTCACGATAAACACCGAGAGTACGCTGTTGCGGACCAGGCGCCCGGTCATGTCTTCGAGCTGGTTTTTCCAATCGTCCTCCGGGGCGTCCGGATCCATGGCCGGTTCGAATATCAGTCTTTTTCGTAATTGCTTCATCGATCTGCGCCGGGAAGGGGTATATCCAAAAATCTTCTTGAAGAATCAACTATCACATGCATGCATGTATTTCAAGAACATTCGCGCTCCAGTCGGAAAATAATCCGCGATTACGGGACGGTCAAAGGAGCGGGGGATATATTCCCGGCCGGACCGGCGCGACCATCGGAGAATTCCCCATGTTCGGAGCACACGATCCAGCCGAAATCAGGCCATTCGAGATATGCTCCATACGGCCGCCCACCGAGAACGCCAGCCTCACCTTCAGGCTGACGCGCAACTGCCATTGGAACAGGTGCGCCTTCTGTCCGGTGTACAAGCTCGGCGCGCGCTATTCGCGCCGTACGATCGATGAAGTGCGCGAGGACGTGCGCAGGGCCGCGGCGCTCGACGATTACATGTTCTCGGAGGGCATCGGCAACCCGGTCTTCAGCACGGCCGATTTCGACAGGGCGGCGGGTCTCGCGGGAAAAATCCGGAAGGCCCGGTGGGAGGCTGGCTCGTTCGACGAGCCCGCTCCCGAGTATGATGACCGCGGAGACCTCGATCCGAGGATGCGATGGTTCCTGTCCTGGTTCAACTCCACGCCGGGCGTCGAGGAATGCATGCGTCATATGATCAACTGGCGCATCGACGGGGCGAGGACCTGCTTCCTCGGCGATGCCGATTCGCTCACGCTCAAGCCGGATTTCGTTGAACAGGCCATCGGCGCAGTGAAGACGGCGTTCCCGTCAATATCCCGCTTCACCGTGTACGGCAGGACCTCGAGCGCCGCGCGTATCAGGACTCCGAGGGACCTGCGGCGCTTCGCCGCCGCAGGCGTTGACCGCGTCCATTTCGGCCTGGAAAGCGGAAGCGACGCGGTCCTCGCGGCAGTCAACAAGGGAACGACGTTCAGCGATCACGTGGAAGGCTGTCATAAAATCAGGGACGCGGGAATATCGTGCTCGATCTATGTCATGCCCGGCCTTGGAGGCGAGGCATTGTCGGTGGAACACGCCCTGGAAACCGCCCGCGCGATCAGCGCCATCGGCCCGGATTACGTGAGGCTGCGCACCCTCGAGGTATTCCCCATGACCGGGCTCGACCGCGCGCGGGAACGAGGGGAATTCACCGAGGCGTCCGAGGAAACCGTGGTGCGGGAAATCCGCCTGATGCTCGAGAACATCGGCTGCGCAACGACGATCGTCAGCGACAGCGCGACCAACCTGCTCGAGGTTAACGGCGTGCTTCCCGCGGACAGGGACGCAATGTTCCGCGGGATCGACGACTACCTGGCGCTCGGGCCACGTGAAAAAATCGAGTTCAGCTTCTGGTCCAGGCTCCGTTCGTTCATGGGGCAATATGGCGACCTGAGCCCGGAAATCATTGAAGCAATCACTCCGGTGATAACGGGTTCCGAAATCGATACATCCCGTGCGGAAGATTCATACTTGCTGAAAACAATCCAGTTCATCCGATCGCGGCTCATGCCCTGAACATGATTTTACTATTTTGAAAAAAATATACAAAAATGCTTTATAAGAGCTTTTTTTCGTTGCTTCAAATTCGACTTTTTGATATGTTTGTAAGTAATCGTAGAAAGAAATGTATACTATGACCGACAAACAGACAATCGTTATAGTTGAAGACGAAGCGATCACTTCCCTCTATATAAAAAGCATGCTCGAGAAGCATAACTACCAGGTCACCGGGACAGTGGCCACAGGAGCGGACGCCGTCAATAACGTAACCGAACACACCCCGGACCTGGTGCTCATGGACATTCTTCTCGATGGGGAACTGGACGGTATCGAGGCGGCGCGACAGATACTTGAGCATTGCGACGTCCCCATAATCTATCTGACGGCAAATGCCGATCCCACGACCATTAAACGCGCCAACAACACCCGCCATTACGGGTACCTCCTGAAACCCATAGATCACATACAACTTGATTCGATCATCAGCACGGCCATCAAGCGTCACCAGCTTGAGTCCGCATTGCACGACTGAACCTTCATGCAACGAGTCATTGGACCGTATCCCCTTCACGAGCTTGAAGCGATCCGTGAATCGTTTCTTTACGAACTCCGCCTCGCGGTTAACGGGCGCTCGAAATGCATTTCGCATCTCTCCCACAGGATTAACAGGAAGCGCCTGCCTGATTCGGGCTCCTGCCTCTGCATCGTAGTCGGGGGAAGCACTCTCCAGACAGCCTCGGCCAGGCTGGAAGGTAGCAGCGTCGTCATCAACGGATCCCTCCAACGACCACTGCCCGTACTGTCGTCGAAGGACATACTCTTTGGCCTGCTTGACGGTCTCATCAAGCCCGGAACGGGCCTCATCGGCCTGAACTTCGCCTTTCCTCTCGAGCCAGAGGTGCGTGACGGCATTCTTGACGGAAGGCTCAAGAAAGGGACGAAATCCCATGCCATGACGGGAATCGTGGGGACCCTCGTCGGGGATACGCTGGAAAAGCACGCCAGGACCAACGGCTGCCCCGATGTATCGGTCGTTGCGGCGAACGATACGGTCTGCCTTATCCTTACCGGTGTTACGGGTTTTCCCCCGGAAAGCCTTATCGGGGGCGTGGTCGGGACCGGTTTCAACTTCGGGCTATTCCTGGACGAAAACACGATATTGAATCTGGAGTCGGGAAATTTCAATAATTTTCAACAGTCGGAGGCCGGCAGATACATAGACATGGTCTCGAACAATCCGGACAACCAACTGTTTGAAAAGGAGGTTTCCGGCGCATACCTCTACCGGCACTTCAATTATTACGCCGAAAGGCAAGGCCTGGACAAGCGGGTCTCGTCTTCGCGCGAGTTGTCCGATCTCGCGGCCACCGAGGGTGATGGCGCGATTCTCGCGGAAACCGTGATCAACCGCGCCGCATCGCTCGTCGCCGTCCAGATCGCCTCGATGAGCGACTTCAAGGGCCCTATGAAACTCAATGCGCTCATCGAGGGAAGCGTTTTCTGGAAATCATGGCATTTCAGGGAGAACGTCATCCGGACACTGGTCAAGCTCGGCATCGATGAGGACCGTGTCTCCTTCGTGCCGATCGAAGACAGCAGCGTGCTCGGCGCCGCCTGCCTGGCCTTTCTCTGCTCTTAACGCAACTCCGCCGCAATAAACCGGATCAACCTCCGATACATCGGCGTAATCGTGTTGACAGACTCGCGGGCATCGGTTACAGTCTCCCCATGCGGGTTTTCTCAAATGCAGGAATTGTATTGCTCGTCATACTGGCCGTCGCCGCCCTGTGCGGCCCATCCCATTCGTCGACCCGGGCGGTGGTTCTCGGGGAAGGGAAAGACGAATACTCCATCGGCACCTCCGTCAGCTGGCTTGAAGACAGAAGCGGCCGCCTGAAAATCGACACGGTGGCCGGGACAAAATATGCCTCGCGCTTCCGGGCTTCGTCCGATCCGGTATTGAATTTCGGATATACAAGGTCCCATTACTGGATCACCTTTACGCTGGAAAACGCGTCGAAGACCCCCTCGTGGTACCTGGAAATCCCCTACACTTTGCTGGACGACATCACACTCTACGTACGGGACGATGCAGGGAGGTATACAGTCAAGCAGGGGGGACGGGACTATCCATTCAGTAAAAAAGAAATAAAAAACAGGAAGTTCAATTTTTCGGTCGACATACCACCCGGAGAGAAAAAGACCGTTTTTCTCCGTGTCTTCACCAAAGACTCACTGGCCCTCCCCCTGCATATTGTTCACCCCGACAGGATCTTCTTTATAAACCATTATGACCAGCTCATCCTGGGGCTCTACTATGGATTTATCCTGATCATGATCCTTTACAACCTTTTCATCTTCTTCACCATCCGGGACGTGAACTACCTATGGTATGTGTTCGTGCTGGTCTGCATGCACTTCCTTTTCCAGTTCGGCCTCAACGGCCTGTCGTACGAGCTCATCGGACCTTCCTCATTATGGTGGGCCAGGGACTCGATCGCCTTTTTCGTCAGCACGGGGATGCTCTTCTTCGTGATATTCGCGGCCGGGTTCCTCAGGACCGCCACGATCCTACCCGTGGTGCATAAAATTCTCATCGCCTGCGCCGCATGGGCGATCCTCGAAATTATACTATCACTCACCGTAGACTACTATATCGCGATCCAGAGCGCCGTTATAATGTGCATGACCGGCGGCGCGGTTATCGGGTTCGCGGGATTTCTCAGCCTGATCAAGGGACACCGTGCGGCGCGATTTTATCTCCTGTCATGGATACCTATCATCGGCGGCGGTCTGATGTACGGACTCAAGGTCTGGGGATTGATCCCCAGTAATACAATCACCGAGTACGGCTACCAGGCAGGTTCTGCCATCCAGGCGACGCTCCTCTCTCTCGCCCTCGGGGACAACATCAACATTCTCCGCCAGGATGCCTTCAGCGCGCAGCAGGAGATACTGGAAAAGGAGCGCAGGGAACGCGAGGCACAGGAGCGGTTCAGCCAGGAGCTCGAGAGTCTCGTGAAGGCCAGGACTGATGCGTTGCACGAGACGCTCGACGAGCTCAAAAAAAAGGACAGGATACTCCAGGACGAGTTGAACCTCGCGGCCGACATACAGCAGGGACTTCTTCCCGCGACGCCATACTCCGCAAACGGCGTCCACATCTGCGCGTATTACGACGCGATGGAAAAAATCGGCGGGGATTTTTTCGATATATTCCAGCTCTCCAGCAACTACCTCTGCGTCCTGATCAGCGACGCGTCGGGACACGGCATCCCCGCGGCCTTCGTCACCGCGATGGCAAAGATATCCTTCCACGAAATATCACAGTCTTCCAAGTACCCGGGCCAGATCTTCCAGCGGGTGAACGAACAGCTGATAAGTTCCCTGAAGACCCAGGACTACCTCACCGCGTTCATGCTGGTCATAAGCCCTTCGTTCGAGGTGTACTATGCCAACGCATCGCACCCCAAACCGCTCATCTATCGAAGGCGAACGAAGGAATTCGAAGAGTGGGATTCGCCGGGCCTTTTCATCGGCGCGATCGGCGGGACTGATCAGCATTACGAGGACAGGCAGGATTTCCTCGATTTCGGCGACCGGCTGCTGCTGTATACCGACGGCCTGCCCGAAGCGAGGAACGCCGACGGGAAAGAATTCGGAACGGACATCATCAAGAGGATAATCGCCGAAAACGCGCACAGCACCATAGAAGACGTGCGCGAGCATATTATCGAGGCATGGCGAAAGCATACCGCCGATGTCGAGATCAAGGACGATATCACTTTTCTCATAGTCGAGATCGACCCGCGGTATCGGGACCTCCTTGAGCACAAGAGCTCCGGGCTTACCCACCGCTATCATAACAATTTCAACGAGGCCATCGAGGAATTCAAGCTGGCCATCGAGATCGACCCATCCTATCTTCCGGTCAGGCAGATGATCGGTTCCTGCTATTACGAGACAGGGGACTTTAAACTGGCCGCCGACAACCTTGCCGTCTATCTCGAGAAGAACGCCGACGACGCGGACGCATGGGCTATGCTCGCCGCGTCGCATTTCAACCTGCAGAATTTTTCCGAATCGGAGGAAACGGCGAAAAGGGCGTCCCAGCTCAGGCAGAACTTCATCAAGGCGTATGAAATATGGGGCATGTCCCTCATGAGGCAGGACAGGGCGGGAGATGCCCTCCCCGTGTGGAAACATCTTCTTAAGTTCGATCCCCACAATATCGTCGCGGTTGCCGAACTCCAGAAATATAAATCCTGATCATCACCGCGACGGCGCGGGCCTGCCTCCCATATACGGGTAGAGCGGCCTGCGTGCGATCACCGCGTCAATCATCCTCTCGCCTTCCGCGAGCGAAACCCGGTCGCCCTCGCCCGCCGAATTCCTGTCGAGCATCACGAGCCCGATCGCGCACCCGAATGTCGGGGAATATCCCCCGCTCGTTACCCGGCCTATGACGTTGCTTCCGCGCAGGACCCTCGCCCCATCGCGCGCAATTTTTTTGCCCGGTGAGCGGAAGGCCGCGATCGATCGCCCAGGACCCGATTTCGCGACCGCGTCGAGCGCGTCCCTGCCCGTATACCGTTCCTGCGAGCTGACTGTCCAGCCGATACCCGCCTCGAACGGGTTGATGTCGTCCGCCAGTTCATGACCGTACAGGTTGTATCCCGCCTCGAGGCGAAGCGTGTCCCTCGCGCCAAGCCCGGCGGGCCTGAGGCCCGAGTCCCTGCCCGCGTCGAGGATTGCCCGCCACAGGGACGGCGCCGCGCCCGACGGCGAGTATATCTCAAAACCGTACTCCCCTGTGTATCCGGATTGGGAAACGATAACCTCGTGCGCATCCCAGCGCACCCTGACGAACGAGAACCTCGGCATGACAGGAGATCCGATGTCGGGAAGAATCCGAACGAGCACTTCGAGGGCGCGAGGGCCCTGGACGTCTATTTTGGACAGGGTATCAGATATGTCCGCGACGACCACCCCTTCCGGGACCCTGTCGCGCATCCAGGCGTAATCGATCGCGGTGCGAGACGCGTTCACCACGCAAAAATAGTCGGATTCAGATACCATATAGACGAAGAGATCGTCGATGACACCGCCGTCTTCCCTGCAGAGAACGGAATACATGCATTTTCCAGGCGCGAGCTTGTCGAGCCGCGTTGGGATGAGAGACGCCATGAACTCCCGCGACCTCTCGCCGCGAATCGATATCTCTCCCATGTGCGATACGTCGAACATTGCCGCCGCGTTACGCGCGGCGAGGTGCTCCTCGATAATAGACCCGTATGTCACGGGAAGGCACCACCCGGCGAATTCGACCATCCTGCCGCCGCCCGCGAGATGCTCGTCATAGAGCTCGGTCTTGTTCATGATCAATCCCTCCCCCTGTTTTTTCCGCCCCTCCTCCGCGCGAACTCGAGCGCCCTTAGCAGGGGGTCGTTTACCTCGCTCACTGACGGGCAGTAGGCGAGCTCAACCCGTTCCAGGTCGCCGGCCCTGCCGCCGAGCTCGATCGCGGCGCTCACGACGTTGACCCTGGCAGCGGCGCCTTCCTGCCCCACGCACTGCGCGCCGAGAATGGCACCGGTGGCTGGATCCATAAGCACCTTGATCGTGATGATGGCGTTGGGCGAGTAGTAATCCGGCCGGACGTGGGAGCGTATCTTTCCCTGGGAAGCGTCGAACCCGCGCGTCCTTGCCGCGGCAGTAGTGAAACCGGTTCCGGCAACCTCGACGCCCCCGAATCGGGTCACGAACGTTCCCGCGGTGCCGCGATATTCCACGGTCTCCCCGGCCGCGTTGCGACCCGCGACGGTTCCCTGCCGGTACGCCGAGGTCGCGAGCTTCGCACCGACCGGCCTGCCATCGATGACCGACCAGGCCTGGATGCAATCGCCCGCGGCGTAGATCCCCGGCATGGACGTTTCCATCCGGCGGTTAACGACGATCCCTCCACGGTCGCATTCGATCCCCGATGCTGCAGCCAGGGCGGTCGACGGGCCGGATCCCGCCGCGACGATGGCCAGTCCGACGCGAATGCAATCATTAACGGTTTCAACGGAGTCGAGCGAGTCTTCCCCGTTAATGCCTTGTACTTCGGTACCAGCAAGAACCCTCACCCCGGAATTCGCGAGTTCCTGCTCGACGAGTCCCGCCATGTCCGGATCGAGGACCCCGGCCATGACATTCATTTCCTTTTCTATGATCGTAACGGGGCACCCGCGCGATGCGAGCGCCGCTGCCGCTTCCACACCGATCGCTCCTCCTCCGATGACGACCGCGGGAACGCGGCCACCCGCGCGCGAAAGGATGGCCTCCAGGTCTTCCGCGGAAGAAAGGGTGTGAACACCCCGGCCGAGAAGACGACCGAGCCCCGGCACAGGGGGGACAACCGGTACGAAACCGGTCGCAATTATCAGGCGGTCGAATCCGATCCGTTCCTCAACGCCCTCGCGTACCACGGCAACCGCGCCGTTACCGATTCCGACAGCCTCCCCGCGAACACGCTCCACGTTCATCCTCTCGAGCCCGATGTCCTGGACAAGCCCCTCCGGGGATACGCCGCCTTCAATCGAATAGGGCATTCCGCAGGGATGGAAGATATCGCTTTTCTTGCCGTCGATCACGATGAGACGCCGGGCGCCCGGGGCCGCCTTCAGCGCCATCAGGGCCGCATAACCCGCCGAACCGAGACCGACGATGACGATGCGCTCCATCCCGCGACCCCGGTCAGTTCCCCGCCTTCGCCAGGAACGCCCGCAGGGCATCGACGCCAAGCAGGTAGGAATGCATGCCAAAGCCGGATATCTGTCCCACGCATGCCGGCGCGATCACGGACGAACGTCTGAACTCCTCGCGCGCGTGGATGTTCGACAGATGAACCTCGACCGCGGGCAGCCCCGTAGCCGCGATGGCGTCCCGTATTGCGATCGAGGTGTGAGTGTACGCGCCGGGGTTGATGACCATCCCTGCGGCATCGCGGTGTTCGTGGATAAAATCGATTATGGCCCCTTCGTGGTTCGACTGGAACAGGAGCGGATCGAGACCCAGTCCCTTCGCGCGATTGACCACCGCGGCCTCGATGGCCTCGAGCGTGTCCGTGCCGTAGATATGCGGTTCCCTCGTTCCCAGGAGATTGATATTCGGTCCGTTGATGATGAGTATTCGCGTTCCAGCTGTCATCGGCCCCCCACTGCGGCGCGTTACGGCGCCGTCCTTTTCCAATCAGATACCTATCACGGGGCATCCTTTTCTGCAAATCTTTTTTGGGTGACGTTTACATCTCCAGCGGCAGGTTGTGAAGACGCGACCGGAGAAGTTCGAGCGCGAAAAGCGCCGCGAAGGAGCGCACCTGTTTGCGGTCTCCGGCAAACGTTCTCGTGAAGGAAAACGTGTTGCTGGCGTCGGCGTACCCGAAGCACACGGTCCCCACGGGTTTCTCCGGGCTCCCCCCGTCCGGGCCGGCAATACCAGTGGTCGATATTCCTATATCGGCCGACAGCGCCTTTCTCACGCCGCCGGCCATCCCGCGCGCGGTTTCCTCGCTGACCGCCCCGAAGCGCTCGATCACGCCAGCATCGACCCCGAGGATCGAGGTCTTCACCGCGTTCGAGTACGCGACGACCGATCCTGCGAAAGACTTCGACGCGCCCGGCACGTCGGTGATCCGTTTCGATATGAGGCCTCCCGTGCACGATTCTGCGATCGCGAGGGTCAGGGCGCTCATCGCGAGGAGCGAGAGCACCTCCTCCTCCTGCGAGTCGAAGCCCGGGGAGAGGAGTCTTCCGCCGAAGAGTTCGTTCACCCGCCCGGTCAGCGCGCGCTCGTCGAACGGCGCGGCAGGGTGTTTCTGAATGAGGCAGAGCGAGGTAACGCCGCCGCCCGCGGTGACGCCCCAGTCAATCGCGTCGCGCGGAAAATCCATCGCTTGTACGCGCGCGTTGATGTCGGATTCCCGCATTCCGAGTATGCGGAACACGAGATTCCTCCGAGGCTCCGTGCCGGCCTTCTCCAGCAGGAGCGGCAAGACCCTTGCATCGAACATGCAACTCATTTCGCGCGGGACTCCGGGCATCGCGATGATCCATTTCCCGCCCGTTTCGATCAGGAACCCGGGCGCGAGCCCGGCGTCGTTTGGAATCACGAGCGCGCCCTCGGGCACCTCGATCATTTTCAGGTCTTTCTCCGAAGGGCTCATGCCAAGCGAGGAAAAAAAAGCGTTCATCTTCTTTTCGGCATCGGCCACCCGCACCACGCCGGTCCCGAAAATGCGGGAGAGCGATTCTACGGTGATATCGTCATCCGTCGGCCCCAGCCCCCCCGTGACGATGACGATGTCGACACGGGAAAGCGCGTCCCTGACCGCCCTCTCGAGCTCCGCGGCATCGTCGCCGACCACGGAGTGTCCCATTATCTCGAGCGAGGTGGATATGAGCCGCCCGCTGATGAACGCGCCGTTCGTGTCGACGACGCGGCCCGTGAGCAGCTCCGTACCCGTGGATATGGTCGCGACGGTCTTCATGAGCCTCCCCTTACATCTGTTCCGGCGCGGAGACACCCAGGAGCGCGAGGCCGCTTTCCATGACATAACGCACCGCATCCGAAAGGAGCATGAATGTGGCCGAGGCTTCCCTGTCGTCGGTAAGGACCCTGTGCATCACGTAAAACCTGTGGAACGATTGAGCCAGTTTCATGAGGTAGGTGCCGATCCTGTGCGGCTCCATGGTTTCCGCGGCGTCGGAGATTTCCTCGGGATATCGCGCCAGGAGTTTCATGATCACCTCGGATTCGGGATTATCCAGATGCGCGCGCGCCGCGACAGACGTATCGCAGGGAATGCCGCGCTTCTCCGCCTCCCTGAAGATAGAACAGATACGTGCGTGTGCGTACTGGAGGTAAAAGACGGGATTTTCGGAGCTTTCCTTTTTTGCCAGGGCAAGGTCGAAATCAAGGTGGCTTTCGAGGGAACGTATCGTGAAAAAATACCGCGCCACATCCACGCCGATTTCCTCGACGAGCTCTTTCATGGTCGAAAACCTGCCCAGGCGCTTCGACATCTTGACCGTGACCCCCTCCATGAGCAGGTTCACCTGCTGCGCGATGAGTATCTTGAAATTTTCCGGAGGGAACCCCAGGGCCTGCATTGCCCCCGAGAGGCGCGCGATGTACCCGTGATGGTCCGGCCCCCATATATCGATGATGAGATCGTATCCCCTTTTCACTTTGTCGTTGTGATAGGCGATGTCGGCCATGAGATATGTCGGCCTGCCGTCCTCGCGCACCACCACCCTGTCCTTGTCATCGCCGAACCGGGACGAAAGGAACACCTTTTTCCCGTCCTCCTCGGCTATGTAACCCTTGCCCTCGAGCGTGGCGAATGCCCGCTCGACATCACCCGACTCGTGGAGAACCCTCTCGTTGAACCATCGGTTGAAGCGGACATTGAACTCTTCCAGGTCCTTTCGCTGGTCTTCAACGTTATGTTCGATGGCCCTGCGCGCGCAGAATTCGGCCTTTCCGTCGTCGTCGGTTATCGCGGCGAGCTCCGCGGCGAAGGTATCCGCGACGTAGCGTGCGATATCGCGCACGTACTCCCCGTGGTAACCGTCCTCGGGAATCGAAAACGGCTTCCCCTCGATCTCCTTGATCCTCTCCAGCACCGATTTGCCGAATAGGGTAACCTGGTTGCCGTAATCGTTCACGTAAAATTCGCGCTCAACGGTGTCTCCCGATGCCTCGAATAAATTGGCGATGGAGTCCCCGAGGGCCGCGGCCCTGGCAGAGACGATAACCATCGGTCCGGTGGGATTAGCCGAGACGAACTCGAGGTTTATCCGCCGCGGCTTTTCCTTCGTGTTCCTCCCGTAGGCGCGGCCCTCGGCGCCAATGCGCTTGAGTATATCATAAAGATGCGTATGCGAAATGAAGATGTTGATGAAACCGGGTTTGACGGCCTCGGCCTGACCGATGCGCGGATCCTTCGATATGTACGGGACCAGCGCCTCGGCTATGGCTATCGGAGATTTCCGGAGCAGTCGCGCGGCCTCCATTGCGAGCGGGGTCGCGTAATCCCCGAACTTCGAGTCTCGCGGGTACTCGATTTTCACGGGCAGGGAAAGGATCTCCCCGGGCAGGGCTCCCCCGGCCACGGCCTCGCTGCATGCCTTTGTTATCAATTGGACCAGTTCGTCGCGTAAATTCACGTTGTCCTTCCAGTTTATAGTAGTGGCGGATGATCCCCGACACCGGAAGGTTTGAGAGTGCGGCACGGTTTTGTCAAGACTATTCCCTTGTAGCGCGACTCTTCGGAACACACGCTGAGCATGGTCCGGGAGCGCTTCTGGCTGATCCAATAATTACTGATGTTTTACAAGAAAATACTTGCAAATTATATTATGCCCGGCTATGCTAATCGGCGCGTTATCAAGCGACTCAATTCCATCGTCACCGGGGGCCCTCATGCAAAAGTTTAAAATCGAGATAAACCAAGTCATAGGGTTTTTAATCGCGATATTGATATTCGGTTTACTCAGTATCGTCTATACCCAGACGAAACTGCTCGACGGCATTGAATGGAGCTCCACCGACTTCCGTTTTTTCCTGCGCGATCCCTCCCAGAAGGCAAGGACTCTGAAGGGCAACGTCAAGGTGACAACCCTGAACCCTCGAGCCCACCGTGACATCATCGTGCTGGGAATCGACGAAGAAACGATAAGGGAATTCGACAACCAGGAGATTGAATGGCCATTCCCGTGGAACATTCACGCCAAGTTTACCAGGTACGTCGGGACCGGCGAACCGAACGCGATCTTCTATGATATTATGTTCCTCAAAAGAAAGAAAAAACTCGAGGACGATTTCGCCGCGAGTTTCAAGGAGGCCGGGTCCGTGTTTCTGGACTTCCCCTTCGAGACCGAGACGGTCCAGACCAAGTATACGGATATCGCGGAGCGCCTGAAATACTTCGAGCGCATCCGCTTCAAGGCGGATCCGAAGGACGACACCAAACCTCTCGTAACCGAAGCCGTCCCCCCCAATCCGGTGCTCATTAAAAACGCGAAAGGTATCGGTTTCGCGAATATTTTTCCGGACGAGCGAGACAACATCAACAGGACCATCCCGCTCTACCTGAAATACAACGGCTACTACTACCCCAACATAGACCTCATGCTCGTGATGAATTACTTCGGCATTACCGAAAAGGACTTCGAAATCAAGTGGGGAGAGTATATCAAGCTGAAGAACCTTCCCGCGGCAAAAATGAAGAAACCCAATAGCGAGCGTTCGATCGTCATTCCAATCGACAAAAGGGGTTTCATGGATGTAAACTTCATCGGAGGCCCCGGCAGCTTCATACACCAGCCATATCATTACTTCTACCGCGACGGGAGCATGAAAGGCAACGCGTCGCTGAAGGGCAAAATCGTGCTCGTCGCGGCATACTCGGTGACGGGGATCGCGACGGACGAAAAACAATCTCCGTATGGTGCGATGTTCGGCATCGAGCACCACGCCAACGCGCTGAACACGATCCTGACGCAGGATTTCCTGTACCGCTTGAGTGAGATCCAGAATGTGATCATCCTGCTGGTGATCGCGGTCCTTCTGGGAATCATCATCCCGCGTGTTTCCATCATCGTGTCAATCATCTTCACAGGCGTAATGGCGCTGGCGTACATGGTCGGATCCTTCATGATTTTCGATTCAAAGAGCTATATCGTCATAATGGCGACGCCGGTCCTCCAGATCGGTCTCACGTTCACCATCATCATCACATACCGGGTGTTGACGGAACAAAAGGAGAAAAAATACATACGTCAGACATTCTCGAAATTCGTTTCAAAATCGGTCGTGGATGAACTACTCAAGCACCCTGACAAGCTCAAGCTCGGCGGCGACAAGCAGGTCCTGTCGGTCCTCTTTTCCGACATCCGCGGATTCACCACCCTTTCCGAGAAGCTCACCCCGGAGGCGCTGGTCGAGCACCTTAACGTTTACCTTCAGGCCATGACAGATATCGTCATCAAGTACAACGGCACGCTTGACAAGTATGTCGGCGACGAGATCATGGCGTTCTGGGGAGCCCCCATACCCCAGGCCGACCATGCGCTTCTCGCGTGCAGGGCCGCCCTCGACATGATGATCCAGTTACACGAAATGAACAAGGTATGGGAGGCGCAGAACAAGCCGCCCCTGGACATAGGTATAGGCATCAATACCGGCGACATGGTCGTAGGGAACATGGGCTCTTCCTCCCGCATGGACTACACGCTCATGGGAGACATGGTTAACCTGGGAGCGCGGCTCGAGGGGACCAACAAGGTCTATTCTACGCACATCATCATCAGTGAATTCACATACGAGCATGTCAAGGACGACATAATTGCGAGGGAGTTGGATCTTATCCGGGTAAAAGGCAAGGCCCTCCCCGTCAAGATATTCGAGCTCCTGGACGTGAAGGAGCATGTCTCCGCAACGCCGGTTACTACTACTGCGCCTGCGTCCTGAAAAGGCACCACTCGG
Source organism: uncultured Leptospirales bacterium (assembly GCA_964423905.1). GTDB lineage: Bacteria > Spirochaetota > UBA4802 > UBA4802 > UBA5550 > CAYRGX01. The sequence continues at coordinate 165,495 of CAYRGX010000001.1, forward strand.
AGGGATTCTTCGCGGCAGGGACGGTAAGGCATGGAGACATAAGCGGGCCCGTGACGAGCACCTGCGCGTTGACGGCGCGCTCCTTGTCCCTGACCGTGATGGTTACCGGCATCTTGATGCCGTCCGCGTACGAATAGGGCCCCCATGCATTGAAGCTCAGCCGGTCCGAGCTGATCTGAAGTCCCTTGAAAAGAAAGTTCTCGCCATTCTGGTTGATCGAATACGACATCGTCGAATAGGCAAAGGGCCCGCAGGACGGAGCGGCAATGCCGTTTTTCTTCATAAATGAGTCGAACTCGCTCTGGAGCGGGTGCCCGTCCACGATGCCGTCGGAAAGCGTCAGTGTAAAATTGCTCAGGGAATTGTCGACGAAATGACCAAGGCGATATCCGCCCAGTGCAAAATCGAACTCGAGCTTCATCTTCCCTCCCTTCAGGGAACGCATTCCGAAATCACGGAAAAACGCGCCAGCATCGAGGTTATCAATCCCGCCCCTCATGCTCATGAAGGGATGGTCTGTGTTGAAAACCGCGTTCATGGCAAGGGAATAGGCCCCGTCATACCCCGCCAGTGAAAAATCGCCCAGCGCGAACTGTCCTTTTTGCAATGAAAGATCCAGGCGGAAGTTGCGGAGCCGGGCGTTTTTTCCGAACAACAGGGTGCGGGCCCTCCAGGAAAGCGAAACGTCGTTTCCATTGAGGTAGACCGACGCGGGCCGCTGGAGAAAGAGCACTTCGTCGTAACCCTTTTTTCTGTCCTCGAGCCCGCTCACATAGAGTCTTTCAACAACATCGGTGAGGAATCTCCATGCGTAATGGGGCTGGAAGGAATCAGAATCTATGACGGCCGAAAAATTCGTTTTAACCGGCGAAAGAGATATCAGGGAACCCGCCGCCCTTGCCGTGAGGTCAGAACGGTCGGCTTTCGCGTGCATCGATAGCATCACCCTGTCGCCCTTCATCTTGACCCACAGGTAACCGCCGGCGATCAGCTTCTTCGACGATGCGGCATCGAGAAGGTCAAAACCCCGGAGGTCCAGTTCCAGCCACGACGTGCCGCACGTATTTTTCTTCAGATCGAGCGATATATCGCCGGCAAGCGAAAGCTTCCCCCTGAAACGGCATCCCTTGAGAGGGGTGAAGGCATCGGATAGATCTGCGAGGTCGATCTCGCCGGTTTTGAGCTTCGCGGAGAATGCGTGCCTTTTCCTGTTGCAGACATATTCTCCGGACGTTTCGAGGTGCGCCTCGCGGTCCCTGAAGTTGATGCGTTTCCATCGCCACGACCCCCGTGAAGGGTCATAGTGAATATCGAAATCTCCCGACGCCTCTTCCCCGGTGAAAATATTGTATTTTTTTTCAAGATCGTATACGCCGAATCCTTTCGTCTTCACGGTCCCCGAAACCGAAAGCGCTTCACCCCTTCTCGCGATGCGTATGTCCGCAGAGCCGGTCCCCTTCAGGGAATAGGGAAGCTGCAGGCGCTCCCTCACATAAGGCGAGAAGTACGACATGTCGAGGCCGTCGAAGACCACCCTTGACACGAAATGCACCACCTTCCCGTATTTGACCGAACCTCGGGCGTCAAAATGGCCGTGCTTTTGCCCGCTTTCCGGGAGGGCATCGAGGCTCCCCTTGAGTATGAATGACAATTCCTCGTCGTCGCGGACGAAATTAATATAGAAATCCGACATTTCGGCCAGTACGGGGGCGTTCTGCATGAACTCCTTGTAGCGCGCGCGGGAATTGTAGAACCTGAGCTGCACCGCCCCGCTTCCACTCCGCGACAGAAGATCCGTTTTGAATAATCCGCTGAAGGTTTCGATATACCCGTTTTCGTACTTTTTAATTATGGTGATATCGCTATCGTAAAAATCGGCGCCGCTCACTTCGACCGAGCCGGCCAGCAGGGGAATCAGCTTGAGGCGTATGACCGCTTTCTTGCTATGGACAAGATTGACATTGTCGTTGAAGTCCGAGGAATTCGAAATGAAAAAATCCCTGATCACCACGTTCCCGAGGACCGACAATGAGGCATTCTCGTATTTTATGGCCTTGGAAATTTTATTCTTGAAATAAACCTGTAAATGTTCTTTAAGCTTTTTATCATCGAACTGAAGGATGAGCACCAGCTTGGATGCGAGCAGGAGGGCGCAGCAGGCCATTATCAGGCAGGAAAGGGCGACGATGACGGCTTTTTTTCTTTTTTGCATATCTCTTTCCGGATGAAATGCTGGATATGCTACTATCAGCAAGCGTCATGGGGAGTCAAGCATATTCAATGAAGTCTATGGCACCAGGAGACATTGATGAAACGTAAAAAATCCATTCCCTTGCATCTTGACATCGACGGTTCCTTCGCCATAAACGATCTGGACCAGATACCAGGCCTGGGGAAAAATCTTTCGTCGGGCAGCTACGAACTTACGACCATCTCGAGGGACAATCTTTCGCTTCACCATGCCTCTTTCGAGGGCGCTCCGCAGAAGCATCCCTATAACGACGGGATCCTGGTACTCATCATGGATCCATTTACGCCGAATAAAAAGATATACGAATTCTCGATAGAGTCAATCGGTTTCATTGAGGAAATCGGGACCATCACGAGCGATAAGGGCAAAAGCGCCCTCAAGATACGGGTCTGGGTCAAAAAAGGGCAGCCAGCCGTGCTCTCCGAGCCTTTTATTGTATCATGATCGATATCTTATTCGAGGGAACGAATCCGTCCCTGATCGGAGTCATCATCCCGTTTCAGGTAACAAAACCAAAACGTCCCGCCACAAATAAATGGTGCCTCTGTCATTCCGACCGATGGCTGAAGAAACGTCCTTTCCAGGAGGGATATAATATCATCATGCCATGTAATTTACTTGACTAAAATACGCCTTTAACTGGATAAAATACTGGAATCGTTTATGAACGACCGACTGGCAACTTCCGGTAGAACCGTTTCATACGCATATATCGAGTACGATGTCGAATGCAGAACATTAAATATCATTCTCTCAATGTGGCTTCCATATTGATATTTTCTTATATAACCGCTGCCACCATAAACCAGGTGGTTAAATATGCCATTTCGCCGTCCTACGAAAAGGCCTTCAGCACGGCGAGAAGGAACCCTGTCAGGAATATCCCCAAATCCTTCGAATCCTATAAAAACGTACTCGAATGCGGATTTTTCAAAATCGCAAGCCTGGCCGACACGGCCGGCCAGGGAGAAAACGCGGTCGGTTCAATCGAGGAACTAACCCTGATCGGCACCATCACCGGACCGCCGGCCATTGCCCGCGCCATGGTGCAGAAAAAGGGCGAAACAACGCCCGGTGTTTTCGCACTGTATAAAATCTCCGGCGACATAAACAATGACGTGTACGGATACAGGCTCGTCAGGATCGACTCGTCAAAAATATATCTCGATGCGAACGGACAGCGCATCGTTCTCGACCTGTTCGGCGCGAAAAACGTCGACGGACAGAAGAAAGGGCCCGAGGGTGGCGGCCAGAACGTCAAGCAGCAGTTGAGCAGGGCGGAAATCAAGCAGAAGGTCTTTAACAACGTGGACAACGCCCTCTACGGCATCAACAGCGCGCCCCACAGGGTGAACGGGCAGATAGTCGGCTACAAGCTCGTGACCGTCCGCCCCTATAATATCCTTTACAAATTCGGTGCGAGAAGCGGTGATATCGTGAAGCGAGTCAACGGCCAATCTCTTGACAGCACGCAAAAGCTTTACACCCTCTGGGAGGCGATGAAAACCGAGTCGAGGATCACGGTCGACATAGAGCGCCAGGGAAAATTAGTCACGTACGTCTTTAACATATCAGATTGAACGGGGATCACGCGATGTTTACATCTTTGAAGCGAAACGCAGCGATAATCGTCCTGCCATGCCTGCTGGCCCTCCCGGGGATCATCATTCTCGGCGACACGTCAACGCGGAGCGGCATGCTCCACGCGGCGCAGAAAAAGGAGGGAATGGCCGACAGGGGCCCGAGAAACTTCGCGCTCAATTTCAAGGACGTCGATATCGCGGAGTTCCTGAACATCATGGGGCAGCTCACGGGGAAGAACATAATCCTGGACGACCGCGTTAAAGGAAAGATATCTATCAGCTCCTCGAAAAAAGTCCCCATCGAACAGGCCTACAGCATCATGAAATCGATACTCGAGGTAAAGGGCCTTGCAGTCGTCGAGTCGGGCAACCTCGTGAAAGTCCTCCCGATCCAGGACGCGATAAAGAAAAACGCCGAAATCGTGATCGACGGTAAAAAAAAAGAAATATCCGCGGGTGAGGACAACACCCTGACCTTCCTCCTCGAGCTGAAGAACGCCGAGGCGGATGAAGTCGCGAACGTATTGAAGAGCCTCAAGTCGAGATTCGTCGACATCGTCGTGTACAAATCCATGAACATGATCATCTTCAGCGGCACCGCCGCCGAGATTGACGGCCTTGTGAGGATCGCGAAGGCGTTCGACCTGGACGATCGACGGGGCGCGGGCGTGAAATCAGCTGGCAACATCCACGTGGTGCACCTCGAGCATGCGAACGCGGAGGACCTCGCCGCGGTTTTATCGCGGGTACCGTTCTCCGATTCCGCGAAGATCGATACGTCCCCACTGAAAAGATCATCCGACGGCAGCGGCGGATCCAGCATGGGCGGTGGGAACCAGGGCACTCCGGGAATGAACCAGGGCACGAAGGATATACAACCGTCGAAGAGGGAGGACCGTGTAACAAAGAGACAGGGATCGAGCACGGCCGCGACAGGCAAATTATCGATAATAGCGTACAAGGACACCAACTCCCTGATCATCCATGCCAAGCCGGATGAATTCAATGAAATTCTCAACATCATTCGCGAACTCGACGTCGTCAGGGAGCAGGTCCTCATCGAGGCGATGATCGTCGAGGTCAGCGTTGAAAACGGATGGGGCCTCGGTATCGACTGGATGCTCGGCTATAAGCTGGGAGACAATATCATCGGCGGATCTTCGATAATGAGCTCCAATGTCCCCAATTACAAGGTCCCTGACGCTTTCGGCACCAACACGAAAATCCCGGTACCGTTCGGCGAGGGCTTCCAGCTCGGTTTCGTGAACGACAAGAACGTGCTTGGTTTCGCGCTGCTCAACGCGTCTGCGACCGACACGAATTTCAGCATCCTGTCGACACCGCAGATCGTCACCGTTGACAACAGCGAGGCCGAACTCAACGTGGGGGAGGAAATCGGTGTTCCCACCAACAACAGGATAACGGAGCAGAACACGACCTTCCAGACCTACGAGTACAAGACCGTCGGTATCAAGCTTAAAATCACGCCCCATATCACGAAGAAGCAGAAAATCACGCTCGACCTCTACCAGGAGGTCAACTCAATCATCGGCGAGACCACCACCACCACAGGCACTACGATTCCGCCCACTCTCGCCAAGCGCGACATAAAGACCAAGGTGACGGTGAACGACGGTAAGACGATCGTGGTGGGCGGTCTCATCAGCAACAAGAAAAACCGCTCGGAGAAAAAGGTCCCCCTGCTCGGCGACATCCCCCTTCTCGGGTGGTTTTTCAAGCACAAGACGGTGAGCAACAAGAAAACGAACCTGCTGGTTTTCATTACCCCTCACATAGTGACGCGGGTTGACAAGCTCGACGCTATCACCAAGCAGAAGCGCGACGTCCAGGACAGGCTTCGCAAGAAATAGGACCATGCCCAAGATCACGACAAAACACCTTGGCACGATCCTCGTCGAGAAAAAGGTCATCACCAAGGACGAGCTCCAGGACGCGCTCATGGCGCAGAAGGGCTCCCCCCTTCGCCTCGGCCAGATCCTCATGAAGAAGGGCCTGGCGAGCGAAGAGGACATTCTCAAGGCCCTCGCCGAGCATTACGAGATGCCTTTCGACGCGAACCTGGAGTTCGACGACCCCGATAACATATTCGGGGCCATTCCCATCCACTTCCTCAAGAGAAACAAGGTCGTTCCTTACAGGGCCCGCGACGGCAAAATATCCGTGGCGATCGTCGACGCGCTCAACATCCAGCCGCTCGACGACCTGAAAATGCTCTTTCCCGGGTACGATCTCGATCCCGTCATCACCGTCGAAGACGAGATACAGAGAATCATCAACACCCATTTCAACGTGCTTAAGGCCGAGTCCACCGACGACGTCATCGAGGACCTCGAGGAATCCGATTTCGAGATCCTGGCCTCCTCCCTCGGCGAAACCCAGGACATCATGGACATGGCGAACGAGGCGCCGATCATCCGCCTCGTCAACACGATCATCAAACAGGCGGTCAACGATCGCGCGAGCGATATTCATATAGAGCCGTACGAGCGCGAGCTCATGGTGCGGTTCAGGATCGACGGCATCCTGTATCCCATGTTCTCTCCCCCGAAAAAATACCAGGGCGCGGTCATATCGCGCGTGAAGATCATGGCGAACCTGAACATCGCCGAGAACCGGCTCCCCCAGGACGGCAGGATCCAGATCAAGATCGCGGGCAAGGACGTGGACATCCGCGTATCCACCTACCCCACCTATTACGGCGAGCGTATCGTGCTCCGTATCCTGAACAAGTCCGACATGAGCTACGAGCTGAACGCGCTCGGTTTCGACAAACACACCCCCATTGCTGACATTGAGCGTATGCGACCTGACA
>CAYRGX010000001.1:172171-326468 GCA_964423905.1 uncultured Leptospirales bacterium
CAAACACACCCTGAAGTCGTTCAGCGAGCTCATCTCGAAGACCCACGGCGTCATCCTCGTCACGGGCCCCACGGGGAGCGGCAAGACCACGACCCTGTACAGCGTCCTGATGCGGCTGTGCACGCCGGAGGTGAACATCCTGACCGTCGAGGACCCGATCGAGTACCAGATCAACGGGATCGGCCAGATGCAGGTGAAGCCGGGTATCGACCTCACGTTCGCGAACGGACTGCGGTCCATCCTCAGGCAGGACCCGGACATCGTCATGGTCGGTGAAATCCGCGACCTCGAGACCGCGGAAATCGCCATCCAGGCGGCGCTCACCGGCCACCTTGTCCTCTCGACGCTGCACACCAACGACGCCGCGAGCGGCATCACGCGCCTCGTCGACATGGGTATCGAGCCGTTTCTCATCACGTCCTCGGTCAACGCGTACCTGGCGCAGCGGCTCGTACGAAAGATCTGCCCATCCTGCCGCGAGGAGTACAAACCCCCCGCGAAGCTCCTGGCAGAGCTTGGCCTCAAGCCGTCACAGCTCAAGGGAGGCAAGCTCTACCGGGGGAAGGGCTGCGGGGAGTGCTTGAACACGGGGTACTCGGGACGGATCGGGATATACGAGCTCCTGATTCTGAACCAGAACATACGCCGACTCATCATGAGCCACTCGGAATCGTACATCATCAAGGAAACCGCCATCAAGGAAGGGATGGCGACCCTCATGCAGGACGGGCTGAACAAGGCCATAGAAGGCCAGACCACGGTCGAAGAAGTCATGAGGGTGTGCTCGTAAAAATTTGAACTCGGCGTCATCAGCGACATACGGACAGCGGGGAACGCGACAATGATTTTCCAGTACCAGGCTCTCGACAAGAACGGGGACAACGTCGCCGACTATGTGGACGCCCCGAGCGAAATGGCCGCCCGCCAGAAAATCCGCAGCCAGGGACTCTACATCATCCGCCTGAAGAAGCAGGAGATCATCATCGGGGATCTCTCGACCGACAAGAAGTCGTCCCTCAGGAACCTGGCCGACCAGATCGCCGAGACGATCAACATGAAGATGAGCGCCAAGAACGTCGGCCTCTTTTCACGCCAGCTCGGCACCCTTCTCAAGGCGGGGCTCCCGCTGCCGACGGCGATCGGCGACATCATGGAACAGATCGACAACAAGCACTTCAAAAAAGTGGTCGCCGACGTCAAGGAGCGCCTCGAGGAGGGCACATCGTTCTCGAACGCCCTGGCGCGCCACAAGAATATTTTTTCCGAGATGTATGTCAACATGGTCAAGGTCGGCGAGAACCTCGGATCGCTCGACCAGGTGATCGAGCGGCTTGCCGACAGGGAGGAAAAGAACAACATCCTCATGGGCAAAATCAGGGCCGCCCTGTGGTACCCGTCCTTCATGCTGGTGTTCGCATCGGTGATCGTGGTGTTTATCATGATCAACGTCATACCGAGGATTTCCGAAATCTTCGCCGAGCAGAAACGCGATCTTCCCCTGCCGACAGAGATCGTCATCGGGGTGAGCAATTTTCTCAGCTCTTTCTGGTTCACGATCCCGCTGGTCATAGCCGGAGGCATCTACTTCTACAAGAAATATTCCCAGACCGCGGAGGGCAGAAGAAAAATCGACGAGCTTAAACTCAGGCTTCCCCTGATCAGCAACCTTTACCGGAAGATCCTCGTGCACAGGTTCACCCAGAACCTGGGAATACTGGTGAGCAACAAGGTGGATATCATAAAATCGTTCGAAATCGTAAAAAAGATCGTGAGCAACGTCATCATCGAGGAAAAGATCGCCGAGGCCGCGAAACGCATCAAGGAGGGATCGTCGGTCTCGAACGCCCTCTCCCGCGCCGACTTTTTGCCGAAGCTCGTCATCGGAATGATCACCGCGGGCGAAGCGAGCGACCAGCTCGACAGGATGCTGATGAACATCGGGACGGTATACGAGACCGAAATAGACCTGACCATCACTGGGCTCACGAGCCTGATCGAGCCGCTCATCATAGTCATCATGGGTGTCGCCATCGGAACCATCGTCATGTCCGTCATGCTCCCGATAATGAACATGAACATGCTGGTGCAGTAACCGGCCCAGAATTGAACCATTAACGCAGAGGAGGAAACACATGCGTAACACTTTCCTGACCGTGATCGCCCGACTGAGAAAATCCCTCTCGGACAATCGCGGATTCACCATGGTCGAGCTGATGATCGTCGTTACCATAATCGCAATCCTTACGGGGATATCCATCACCGTGTACAGGAACTACATCCAGCGCGCGAAGGTAACCGCGGCCAAGGCGCAGATCGAACAGCTGAAGACGTCCATACTGACGATGGGAACGCCTCCCTCGAGCGAGGAGGGCCTGAACAAGATCGTCGAGGAGGGGCTCATCAAGAAGCAGGGCCTCAACGATCCGTGGGGACGTCCCTACCAGTATCGCGCCCCCGGCGAGCACGAGGAATTCGACATCTGGAGCTTCGGCGCCGACGGGAAAGAAGGCGGCGAAGGCTTCAACGCCGATATCACCAGCTGGGAAACGAAATAGCCCGCCGGGTCGCATGCGCGCGTTTTCCGCTTTCAGGGCCGCGGCCGGCAACAGGGACGGGTTCACCCTCATCGAGCTCATGGTCGTCATGACGATACTGTCCATCATGGCGATGGTGACCGTCCCCCGGCTGGCGAGGGCGCTCGGCGACAAGAAGGAAAACTTCGCCATCATGACGGGCCTCATCGCGAAGACCTTCGACGATTCTTTCCTGAACAACAAGACCAACTACCTGATCGTTCACCTCAAGGCGTCCGATCCCGAGGACACCCTCTCGGGTGACGAAAAATTCCTGCGCCGCAACGGGATCTCGGTGGTGAACAACAACAAGGGCGTGATCACGGACTCCCCGAGGAAGCTCCTCCGTTTCAGGCAGTTTCCCGAGAGCTTCAGAATTGACGAAGTCATGCTGCCAAGCGGAGAAAAAGTCACCGACGGCAACGTGTTTATCCCTTTTTACCCGCAGGGGTACGCGGACGACGCCATCGTGCACGTCACCGTCAACGGAACCGAGCAGTGGTCCGTTCGCATATACAAGCACATGAAGGAGCCGAAAGTGGTGCCAGGTTTTATCGCTTTCGAGAACCTGCCGTATGAATAGGTGGATATGTCCGGGGACGTGCCGGGGTTTCGCGTTGATCGAGATTCTCATCGCACTTTCCATCCTGTCGATCATACTGCTCAGCGTTTTTTCAAGCGTGTCATCGGGGATATACGTGATGAACGGCAACAGGAACGCCACCCGCGCGGTGATCATAGCGAAATCGAAACTCAACGAGTTCATACTCAAGGAGATGCGCGGCGCGGACGTCCAGAACGAGCAGGTCCGCGGCGAAAGCGGGTTCGTGTACAGCCGGAAAACCGAACCGTTCAGGCACCCGCTCCTCGGCGCCCTTCCGGCCTTCCAGACGCAGGTCACCGTTTCGTGGATCGAACGCGGGAGAAAGAAGCATTACAGCGTATTCTATGTATACCAGGGCAAGTAACGGAACCCGTAACCGGTCGGGGCGCACAGGCGATCCCGACGCCGGTTTTTCGATAATCGAGATCATGGTGGCTTCGGCCATTGCCTCGATCATCATGCTCATGGTCTATTCGTCGTATAAATCCATACTGACGTCCATTAAAAGGTCCATCGGCACCGCCGAGTTTTATGAAGATGTCAACCTGGCGTTCCTTAAAATCGACCAGGACCTCTCGAACGCCTACTTCACGCAAAACAACAAGAAGATATCCTTCGCCGGCACCGTCGAGGGTGAAAGCAGCCGGATCATATTCGTGACGGTCAACCACAACGAATACATGATCCATGGAAACATTCGCAAACCGAACCCCGTGAGCGACGTCAAGGAAGTCAGTTACTACCTGAAGAAGGATCCCGAGATCAGGGGACTCCATTACCTGATGAAACATGAACGACTGCAATACTACGACGATCGCACCGAATCGCCGGGCATGGAAAGCATACTGCTCCCCAATGTGGTCGGCGTCCGGTTCGATTTCAGGTCGGGCAATGACTGGACGCAGCAGTGGGATTCGCGCCAGAACAACAAGTTCCCGACCGCGGTGCGCACGACGATCACGGTCAAGAACTACCAGAAGAAAGAAGAAAAATTCGAGTTCATATCGATCATCAACCTGAAAAAGACATGATGCGGCCAGGATTCATAGCACGGTTCAAGAACGATTATGCGCGCAGGAGCGCGCGACTCCGGAAGGAAGGGATATTCTCATACCTACGCGGCTCTTCGGGATATGTCCTCATCCTGGTCATGGTCATCACCACCCTCCTGATATCCCTTTCGAGCGAATTCCTCTCGGTCGCGCAGACGAACATCGGGTACATCCGGAAAACGAAAAACAGGGTGAAGGCGGACTTTCTCGCGCAATCGGGCATAGAACTCGGCAAGTATATCCTCTACGCGGACATGAAGGGGGTGGCCACCGAGTCGATCACCGGCAAGTCCAGCAACAAGGACATCGACAGTTATAATGATATCTGGGCAATAGACCTCCCCGAGCTCCCCTTCGACGACGGGACCCTCAAGATCGTGATCGAGGACGAGAACGCGAAGATCAACCTGAGCGTCCTGGCCAATGAATTCACCGATAAGACCAAGTATTATTACATGACGAGAACCTTTTTCATGAACCTCGGGCTTCTCCCGGATTTCGCGGATATCATCCACGACTGGGTGGACATCGACGACTCGAGGATGCCGTATGGCGCAGAGACGCACGATTACTACGCCACACTGCCGCGCCCCTATGCGGCGAAAAACAACGCCATGGACAGCATCGATGAGATGCTCATGCTCAAGGGAATGACCCCGGAAATCTATTACGGGTTCGGCGGGGGCAATTTCGGGACCGAGCACAATTTGGTCGAGCACAACAAGGGGGACATAACGCTCGACCTGGACCGCATAAGCGCGATGACGGGCAGGAAGGACATCCCGAAAGACAAGCTGAAAGACACCTTCAAGGATCGCTTCAACATCGGCAAGGAGAAGAGCCGCCGCCTGCCCGATTACTTCACCGTGTACGGAGACCGGAACGACTACACGAGCGATTTCAATAAAATTAACATAAACACCGCCTCGTTCAGGGTATTATCTGCGTTGACAGAAAATATCACGCCTGATATCGTGACGGAAATAATCAATCGTCGACTGGTGCAGCCATTCAAGGAAGTGAACGAAATCAAGGACCTGATTGTCGTGAACCAGGAAGACGAAAAAATTCTGGACAGGCTATCGGTCAAATCGAACATCTTCAGGATCATCGCAACCGCGACAGTCGATAATGCGTCGGTGACCGTGCAAGCGGTATACAACAGATCGACGCGTAAAGTGCTGTACTGGAGCCAGGAATAGCATCGAGGAGCCATCTACTTGTTTGAGAATATAGCGGCCATAGATATCGGATCGTACGCTGTCAAGCTCGTAAAAATCCGGACAGGACTGAAGGATTTCCAGGTCAAGTCGTTCGCTTACGAGGACATCGACCAGGAAAACGACGACGCGCTGGACGCCGCGAAAGAGGCGATCCGCAAGATTCTCGCGGAGGAAAACCTCAAGGGATTCAACGTCGTGACGAACCTCCCTATGGAGAAGGAAATCATCCGCAATATCACCTTCCCGTTCAGCGACGTCGAAAAAATCGCAGAGGCGATCCCCTTCGAGGCAGAGGAAAATATCCCCTTCAAGCTTGATGACCTGGTCCTCGACTTCCAGTCGCTGAAAAGCAGAAACGACTCTGAGGGGCGCATCCTCCTGGCCGCCGCCCACAAGGAAAGCCTTTACGATTTCCTGCGCGTGCTCGAGGATTGCGAGATCCGTCCCGTAAACATGGGAATGGAAGCCAATGCCTTGTTCGAATGCTACAAGTACTTCAACAAGATACCCGACGAATCGATCATGCAGCTCGATATCGGCAACAACAAGACCATCATCAATTTCGTTGCGAACAACCGCCTCATATATACCCGGTCCATCTCCATCGGCCTCAACCTGATACACCGGAGCATCATGGAAATCATGAAAACTGGCTATTCCGAGGCGGTGAGGCTGTTCCATCACCTGAACGTGGACCTGACATCGTACGAGAACAACATACAAAGGAATTACTACAGCAGTCTCGGCGTGCAAAAACCGAAATTCAAAAAAATATACGACAGCATCATCGAGATATTGAACGAACTCGTCGAACAGATCATCCTGACGGTCAAGGCCGTCGGCCAGGATTGCGGCTCCATCGAATTCAGCAGGATATTGCTCTCCGGCGGGGGATCCAACATCTCCGGCATCGGCAGCGTCCTTTCAAGGGAGATGGAACTGCCGATCGTGGCCCTTCCCTTCCTCGATGAATACAAGGAGCAAAAAGTCATTTCCCAGTTCCCGATCGCCTTCGGCACCGTGCTCTGTTACATGAACGCCAGGAAATCGTCCATCAATTTCCTGAAAGGCGAGTTTCTCCCCGACATCGCGCGCGAATCGAAGAAAATATACTATCTCGCGGGCATGTTCGGCGTCCTGACCCTGATCGCGCTTATCATGAACTTCATCATCTCGCTGGTCCTCACGTACCGATCGAACCAGCAGTACAACAAGCTGCTCGCGGAAAAGTACAAGCGTTATTTCCACACAAACCCTCAATCGGACGATCCGCTCACGGATGCAATGAAGATCCTCCGCAAGGAGAAGAAAGAGCTGCAGAACATCAACCAGTTCATGTCCAACGACACGTCATTCCTTGAACTCCTCAACGAGATACTGGTTTCGTTTCCACGAATGAACGATTTCGTCCTCAACAACCTCGTGTACAACGAGAGGGTGATCGCCATCGACGGGACCGCCGCCGAGAGCACCGAAGTCGACAGCTTCAAGGAGCGGTTGATCAAGAGCAAGAAATACGAATCGGTTACCCTGAACATCAAGTATTCCAGAAACAGGGAAGTGAAATTCACGCTGACGATCAAGCAAAAGCTGAAAGGCGCACCCAAGAAAACCGCGACGGGAGGATCGGAATAAGTGATCGACCTATCGAAAAGAGAAAAAAAGATGCTGCAGGCGCTCATCGCCGTGGGCGGGACCGCGATTCTCTACTTTCTCATAATCGCGCCGATAGTGAGCTTCCGGTCCCACATGCAGAAGGAATTCGATTCGAACATGGACAAGCTCAACAAGCTCGATACCATCCACGAGGAATACCGCGATGCCAGGGACCAGGTCGCGCGGTACCGCTCGCAGCTTATGAGCGGACAGGGCACGACGAGCCAGATCGAGGAAACCGCAAAAAGCCTGAATATATTGAGAAACAAGGTCTATACCAGGGACATGCCGAGCAACATCCAGGACAAGTATAAAAAAATTTCGACGGATGTCAAATTCGAGGGAGTGGACATCAAATCCATGATAGAATTCATATACAGGATGGAAAACTCCGGAAAGCTGACAAAGGTAAGTTATATCAGGATAAACCAGGCGCTGAAAGGCAGGAACATGTACGACGTAACGCTGAAACTCGACACGCTGAGCGCCCCGTAGAAAACCATGGCTGCGAATTTCAAGGAACTGATCAAGCACCAGCTCGGCAGGCTGAAGGGACTCTTCGGTGAGGTATCCCTTTCTTCTTTCATCAAGGACACGATGCGGCTTCCCTATGCCAAGACCTACCTGCTCGTCGCCGCGGGTTCCGTGGCTTTTTTTCTCATAGTGACGTACCCCTACGACATGCTTATCCGCAGCAAGCTGAAGAAAATGGAAAACCTCCTGTACCGGAGCATTTACATCGGCGAGCTGAACTTCAGCATCATCAACAGCATCATGGCCAACAATATCATAGTGATCACGAACGGCGGCGGTGAAATGAGCACGAAAATGGCCGATTTCAACCTCTCGGTTAATCCCTATACCCTGCTGCTGAAAAAGGACATCAAGTGCGATTATCAGCTGACGAACCTCAGGTACCAGGGCGACAAGAACCGGTTCGACTGCAACGTCAACGGCAATATCTTCCTGGACTTCAAGTCATTCAACGATTTCCCGGTGTACGGCACCATCCGGATCATGACCCAGAACCTCTCTATTAGAATAAACGAATTTAACCTTCCCGATTCGGGTGGCGTATCCCCGATACAGCTTCCCCCGATATTCATCAAATCGATGCTCATCGAGGGGGAGATGAACGGGAGAAAACTGACGCTGAAAAACATGCGCATCACCGGGAAGGACCTCCGCGGGAGCGTAACCGGGACCATCGACATAGAGCGGTTCGTGGGAAACTCAAGGCTGAACCTCAGGCTTTCCATCGATCCGAATTCCTCGCTGATATCGGATTTCAAGGGGCTTCTGGGGAGATTCATGGACAGCAGCAACATGATCACCATACCGCTCAGGGGGACCTTTTCGAATCCCCGGTTCGAATTCGAGGGACGCGAAGGTCGGGACATCCGGGAAGGCCGCGAGATGCGCGAAGGCAAGGAACCTCCCCGCCCTCCGGTAAACCTGCACAACCAGCCAGGCAATGAACCGAATACTAAAGGCAACCCGCCGGAATAGGGCAGGACGCTGATGAAAATCCTTCTTACCCGACATTCAGGATTCTGCATGGGGGTTCGAAAGGCCGTTACGCGGGTCATCAGGGAAATCGACAACGGCTCCGACGAAATCCACGTCTACGGAGAACTCATTCACAATCCACAGGCGCTGTCCGCGCTATCGAAAAAAGGCATGAAAACCATCGGCTCGATCGATGAAGCCGCCGGCAGGGCCGTGGTGATCCGCACGCATGGAATCCCGATAACCGAACACCGGATACTGAAAGAACGCTCGGCACGGCTGATCAACCTCACCTGCCCGCGCGTGGCCCGCGTCCAGGCGATAATCAAAAAGTATTCAGGTATGGGATATCACGCCATCATTGCGGGCGACGACGGGCATGCCGAAATCGCGGGGCTCAAGAGCTATGCCCGGGCAGGTCACACGGTCATCGGGAGCCCCTGCGATATCCCCGACCTCCCGCCGGAAGGGAAATACCTGCTCGTGTCCCAGACGACGTTTGATTGCGAAAGCTTTCAAAAGATAGCAGAAGAACTCGCGGCGAGAATGAACAACCTCGTGGTGATCAATACGATCTGCGAATCGACGGGATCGCGGCAGGGCGAGCTGGTCGAGTACCTCAAGGCCGGCGTCGATACGCTTGTCGTCGTGGGTGGGAAAAATTCCGCGAACACAACCAGGCTGGCCGATCTGGGGCGCCAGTACGGCGCGAAGACCATCCTCGTCGAGAGCCACGACGATCTGACCGCCTCCGATTTCAACCGTTCAGAAAAGGTGCTCGTCGCCGCGGGCGCGTCGACACCGGGATGGATCATCAACAACATCCTGAACAGACTCTATATCATCAAGACGCAGAACGGCATTCCCGCCCTCAAGCTCTTGCAGGGTTTCATGGAAAAACTCGTCCGTTTCAATGTCCTTACTTCCGCGGCGGGATATTTCATCACGAGGATCGTCCTTGAGCTCGGTTACTCCTCGACCGACAGGATCCTCCCCTGCATAACACTGTTTTATATTTTCTCGATGTATTCCATATACAACTTCATGGAAAGGGATCACCTGCTGTTTTCACACCCCCACAAGTACGCATTCTACAGGCGCTACGGGGGGTACCTGTTCATATCCTCCCTCGTACTCTTCCTCGTATCGATGATCCTCTCGCTGGCGTATTCATTCGCGGTCACGTTTTTCCTTTTCGTGATATACCTGTTCGGGTTCGCGTACTCGATGAAAGGCACGCGCGCCCTGGTGAAAAGGATCGGGAGCAGGAAATTGCACTACCTGTATTACTCGAAGGCGGTCAATTCCATGGGATGGGTGACCATTACGATCATATTTCCGCTGTTTGCCTATTCACCATCCGTTCTGACCCTGGGCTTGCTGTCGCTTGCCGTGTTCTGCCTTATCAGCATCAGGTCGCTGCTGAACGACATCGTGGCGTACCAGGGAGACATGATCCTCGGGAGAGGCAGCATCCCGATGTGGGCGGGCACCAGGGTATCAATCCATCTCATAATTCCGCTCTTCATCGCGGGAACCGCGGCACTGGCGCTTCTCGCGTGCACGACGAACAATCCCGGGATCGCGGTGTTTACGATAAATTTCATCTATTATGCCATATGCGCGATCATCCTCAGGAGAAGGGATTACCTGATACCGATCAAGTACGAGATCGCGATTGAACTGAACCTGGTGTTGTTTATCATTCTCTCGAACGTGATCATCCAGGTCGATTGAAATGGGGACTGTCAGACGGACACGAACGGAATGCGGGGGCCCATGTGGACCTCGAGCGCATCGCCGCAGACATATATATCCCCGTCCATCGTGTAATCGAATGGCGACGAAGCCTCTATCCTCAGGTGCGATGCCAGCGTATCGCAATGGCGCGGGTGCTTGATCGGTTTTCCATTTTTCACCGAACGCAGACGCGATACGATTTCGAACGCGGTGGCGCCCGTGATCAGGGCATGGAAACATCCCTGCTTTTCGTTTGCCCTTGGAAGTGGCTTGAATCCAAATGCGAGATGTTCGACGGTGCCCGCAAGGAGGGCCGTGATATAGTTAAAATGGACCTTCTTTCCGTCAACGGAGACCTCGGCGTTCACTCCCCCGAAAATATAATCCTCTTTCGGCTTGATGAATGCCTGGCTTACCGCCTTTCCTATGGTCTTGAGGTTCTGCTTTATTCCCTTTTCGCTTCCTTTGTAGGCTTCCTTGAGAAAGTTTGTCACCATGCCGAACCCGAAAAGAAAGCAATAACGGTCATCGATTCTCATTGTGTCTCGGTAGGTGATTTCTATTTTCTTCGAGGCCTTTTTCGCCTCGATGAAACGTCTCAGGATGTCAACGCTTTTGCCCTTGAGGCCAATCGAGATGGATATATGATCCTGGGTGCCCCCTTTCAGGATGAGCATGGGCGGTATGAGAGATGGATCCATCATCCGCATCATCCTGCCGAGCGTGAGGTGGATCGTGCCGTCGCCCCCGAGAATGCCGAGATACTCGCATCCCCTGTCCATGATCGCTTTGACGGCGCCATCGATGTCCTCAACGGAGCGGGTCTCTACGATGAATATTCCGTCAGGGTCGAGCGCCTTGAGCGCGTCGACCGATATTTTCCCGGTGCGGATCTTTTTTGCAGACCCGTTGATCAACAGCCCGATAGATGGTGTCATAGCAGAATGTCCCCGAGGTGATATGCAGCAATTATAAGGCGAGAGGGTATTAGTCCACACATTTATTTCATTTCCGGTCATTTTTTAATCGTTTTATGTTACACGGCGTTCGCAAAAACATTGACAGCCCCGTCGCCTCCACGTCATGATCATCCACCATGAAGATCGACGCCCGCACATCCCTCTACTGCATCTTCGGGAATCCCGCCAGGCACAGCCTATCCCCCGCGATGCACAACGCATCGTTCGCGCACGACGGGATCAACGCGGTATACCTCGCGTTTGAAATTGCTTCCATCGGCGATGCGGTGGCGGCAATGCGGTCCCTTCCCATCATGGGGGCCAGCGTCACGATCCCCTACAAGGTCGCGGTTCTCGGATCCATCGACGCGGTGGACCCGCTCGCCGGGGCGATCGGATCCGTCAACACTCTGGTGAACGACGGCACGCGTATCGTCGGGTACAACACCGACGGTGACGGCGCCGCACTCGCGCTGGACAGGGCCGGTGTCGGTCTGGACGGCGCGTCGGTCCTTGTCATCGGCAATGGCGGATCGGCGCGGGCAATCGCACATGCCATCGCATCCAGGGGGGCCAGGGTGACCATCACAGGCCGTAACCGGTCGAGAATCGACGACCTTTCCGGGTCGCTCGAAGCGCACGGGTACCAGGCCGGAGCGGTACTGCTCGGCGACCTGGACCAGTTTTTCATGGATGAAGTCGACATCATCATAAACACGACACCTGTCGGCATGGCGCCGGACTCCCTGTCAATGCCCATCTCAGAGCATCTCATACGACCCGATCACGTGGTATTCGACATCGTCTACTCCCCCGCCGAAACGATGCTGTTGAAAAAATCCTCGGAACGGGGGTGCACCACTGTAAGGGGCGCGCAGATGCTCCTCTGCCAGGGGGCTCTTCAATACCAGATATGGACGGGCAGGACCGCCCCGTTCGATGTCATGAAAGCCGCACTCTCCAGGTATATCTCATTCGATGATTGACCGCATCCTCTCCCCCTATATCGACAACGAAAGCGCGAAAGCCTCTCACGTCTATTCGCTGGAGGGGATCACCTCGATATTGTCCGCCCTCGGGAACCCGCAGCTCGACTACCGGGTTTGCCACATAGCGGGAACTAATGGAAAGGGCTCCACCGCCCACATGCTCGCGTCGATTCTCGCCAAGGCGGGTGTCCCGACGGGACTCTACACATCCCCCCATCTCGAAAGGGTCAACGAAAGGATCCGCATTCGGGGCACCGATATCGATGATGACGCGCTCGAAGCATCGCTTGTCGATATCGCCCGTGCCGCAGGATCGATACCGGGGATTGTTCCAACATATTTTGACATCCTCACCGCGGCAGCGTTCCTTTCCTTCAAGCGGGCCGGGATTTCGCATGCGGTTATCGAAACCGGGCTCGGTGGCAGGCTCGATTCGACCAACGTCGCCGCGCCTTCATGCTCGATCATTACTGACATATCGTACGACCATGGGGCCCATCTCGGCACGACGCTCGCCCGCATTGCGGCGGAAAAGGCGGGAATCATAAAGACTGGATCCCCGCTCGTGACGTCTAACCGTAACACGGAGGTCCTGAATGTTCTCGAAGCGGTTTCAGCGGAGCGTGGGTGCGAGATGTTCGTGCTTGGCAGGGATTTCACGATTGACAATATCAGGGAACGTGGCGGCTCACAAATCTTCGATTATACCCTGCGACGCGGCTGTTCCGTCACCATGGAAAACGTCGTCATCGCAAGCCCGGTACCGAGCCGCGTCCGCAACGCCGCGCTCGCACTGACCGCGGCGCTCGCCGGCGGTGTAATCGCAGGAATCCCCCGCGAGGCGCTCATCTCCGGCCTCGCAACGGCGAATGTCCCCGGGCGCTTCGAAAGGCTTTCTGAAGCCATGCCAGTGTTCTTCGACCCGGCTCACAATCCCGCCGCGCTGTCCGAGATATTTTCCGTCATGAGGAATTCTTTCCCCTCACGCGGCATCGTTTCCGTAATGACGATCATGAAGGACAAGGACATCGCCGCCATACGCGATGAATGCGCCCGCCACGATTTTGAATACGCGTATTACCCCATCGATGACCCGCGTTGTTACCTCCCCGCGAAGGGCGAATCCCCCTGGTCATCGGTGTATCATTCGGAGCCGTCGCTCGGCGCGTTCCTGAAGGACCGCCTGTCGGCGGGGTATGCGGTCCTCATGACCGGATCGTTCCGCCTCTATCCGGCGGCCAGGCGCCTCGCCGCGGTCCTGTGACATTTAGTGATTGCAAAAAAATCGGCGCGCGGTAGCATGAGGATGGGAGCGTGGAAAACGGCGGATGGAAGACAGGCAGAACGTACCCATTCTCGTCGACATCATACGGCAATCCATCAAGGACTGCATTGACGGTTCGGCGACGATAGAGCAGACAAAAAACGCATATCGCGTACTGCTTTCGAAATACAGGACCCTGGAACGGCGCCTCATCTCGCCGCGTTCCCAGGGATACCTCAAAGGCCTCCTTTACCATCACAACCTGGCCAACTACTGCAAGATAACCGCCGTCATGAAGAAGGAAGGCGATACCTACCACGAGGCAGGAGCAGTCGGGGACCGAATACTCCTCGCTGCGGTCCCCGGCCTGCTGAACGACCTGCTCGACAGACTCGTCCCGGACGAATCCGTCACGCGGAACGTTTCGTGGAGCGGCAGCCGAAAGTATTACCTCGCGGCAAGGCTGATGCGCTTCCACGGGAGCGAATGTGTCTTTACAGCCCTCACGTCATCGCCGATATTCAGGATCGAGGTATTCGACCGGTTCCACTCCCTCATACGCGATATTTTCGCGGGGTGCGAGGCCATGTCAACTCCAATAGCCAGGTATACCCATTCCGCCAGGCTGCATTCACTGATGTCGCTCCTGCAGTCGCCAACCTCGGGATCGCTCATGGTGTGCATTCACAATTACGATGTGCTCGGTAAAATTTTTATGCCCATGGGCATGGTCCACCTGGACAACGCGGTCGGGCTCATTACCGGGGCCATCAGGGACAGGTACCCTTCGGACAGCCATCTTGTCTCCCTCAGCTACTACCGTCACATCGTCGTCTTCGACGGATTGCGCGATTCGAACCCGGATCTCGCCAAGCCCCTCATGCTGACCTTCTCCGGCACTCCCATCCCCTCCAGGATCGAGGCGTACGACCTGGGCAACGAAACCGCCAGGGCGAACTGCGTGAGAAGCCTTTTCAGGTAGAAAATCGTGAGGATGAAGCAGGTTGTCGTCATAGGCTCATCGGAACCCACGGGGTTCGAGGAACAGGCCCGCGTAATCGGCATGCATATAGCGCGAAGGGGATATGTCCTCATCAGCGGCGGGCGCGGCGGTATCATGGAAGCCGCCTCGCGCGGCGCTTCCGAGTGCGGGGGGACCGTCGTGGGGATTCTGCCGTGGGAATCCTTTGACGGCGCCAACGCCAATTGTTCAATAGTGATACCCACCGGCATCGGTTTCGCGCGCAACAGCATGAACATTCTCGCCGCGGACGTGGTGGTGGCTCTCTGCGGCGCGGGTGGGACCCTGTCGGAACTCGCCTATGCGTGGATATATAAAAAACCGGTCGTGTGCTGCGCTTTTTCCGGTGGGTGGTCCGAAATCTATTCGGCCGCGCCGGAGGAGGCCCGCCGCGGGAGCCTGGTATACCGCGCCGACAACCCGGATGAGGCGTGCGAGCTCATCGACAGGCTGCTCCGGTAAACGCTTACTCCCCGCGCCCCCAGGCGCGTTCCACCGCCGCAGGCACCGTCTTGAGAAGCTCGGCGCTCCGTGTAAACTCTGACAAACGCATCACACGCGATATATGGATATCGGCCCTTCCCGAAAGGGCGCTGCCCAGGTGGATATCCCCGATCCTGGACGTGCCGGGATCCCTGTCGAACGAGGCGACCACGGGCACGGCCGCGATTTCTATCGTGTTGGCGTAGAGGTTCTCGATCACTTTTGAATAGAGCTCGTGCACGGCGGGATCGTACCCTTCGCCGGGCCTGAAGGACGGAAAATACAGAAGCGGGATGCCGTTCGAGATGAGAACCGACAGGTACTGGGATAGGGTTTCCCTGTATACCGGATTCACGAGCCTGGCGCAGTCCACGATGAATCCCCCGGCGCGACGGACCAGCCATCGCATGTATGCTCCGGTCACCGCCTCTGAAGGAACGTAAAACCGGGGGACAGGGAGACCCTTTTTTACGATCGCGAGAAGGTAATAGAGAAAATCAAGGTTCCCTTTACGGGGGGCAAGGTAAAGCACATGCGCCGACACAACGGCCTTTTTCAGCTCGGCCGGGTACCCCCTGACGGCAATCGTTCCCCTTCGACCCCTGAAAACGTTCATGAGAGAGCACAGGTAGAGGTAGATAACGGCTATCCAGAAAAAAAACGGGCTAAAACGATCGGTGACGATGTCCACGTAATGCTCGACGAGCCTGCGAAGGCCCGAAGCGTAGTCCCCGCTTCTCATTGAATCGATGATCCTGAGTTCTTTTTTACACTCTCGATCGTGTATGTCGTCCATGACCGCGATACACCCCGTCAGCCTTCCAAGGATGACCTCGCGGTCCATGCCAGGGTCAGGGGACGCGGTGGGAATGAGCTTCTCCATCGTCTTTCGCATTATAATATCTTTGAAGACATTGCCCCGCAGCCGTTCGAGTCCCCGCCTCCTTCCCGAGAGATGTATCTTCGTTTTCGAATACAATTCCTCGAATTTTGCCGGGTTTTTGATCGTTTCGATGAGGAGTGACGGGTCCTTCTTGTTCATCAGGACCTCGTAAAGGGAACGGTACACCGGTATGGGCAGGTCGACCGATTGCGCAAGCTCTATGAGCGGCTCTATGGCATAGGCGCCCTCAGCGAGGTAATTGAGCTTTTCACTCATCCTTCCGATGACGCTCTGCGGCCGGACGCGAAGCACTATCCGGTCGATCAGACCAAGCGCCCTGCCGCCGTGCATGATTTTCGAGGCAATGTCCTTTCCGAAACGACGGTTGCGGCTGTGGTCGGAGAGCGCGGTTGCCACAAGATCTCCCAGTCCCGATATGTCGATCATTGTTTCGGGTTTCACGTTGAAAATGGCGCCCAGACCTATCATTTCTTTCAGCGCCTCGGAAATGAGCGCGCCGGACAGGTTGTCGCCGCAGGCGGGAAGAACGCTTATCATGCCGGCGGCTATCGCGGCCGGGTTCTTGAGCGTACCACCCAGCTCCACCCCGATGACGTCTTCGCGCTCCCTGCACGCGAGATATTCACCCGACAGTAGCGCCGTGATCAGGGCCCTGTCCCCCGCGTGCCTGCCGCCGATGTTGAGACAGGTGTGGTAACGCCGGCATACCTCCTCGGCATGACTCGGACCGGAGATGGCGACCGTGCGCCCCTTCAACGCGGGAATGGCTCTCTCGATGGTCTGCGATATTGTGAATATTTCACTCTGGATTTTGCAGAATCCCTTGGACAGGTAACCGACCGCCGCGCCTGCGCGCATGCACTTCCCTATCTTCTGGGAAATCTCGTAGACCGCCTTCGACGGAGTCGCCACGAGCACGATATCCGCCCCGCCCACCGCGTCCCGAATCACTCCGGTGGCCCTGATTGAAGGGGGAAGGACAATACCGGGCAGGTATCTCGCGTTCTCGTGGCGGGAGTTGATGGACGCGACCACCTCCTTTTCGAGGGCCCACATGATCACGTCGATTCGGGGATAAGTTTCGCCGACGGCTTTCGCTACCGCGGTGCCCCACGATCCGGCGCCGACCACGGCCACGGTTTTTACTGATTCAATGCCGGTCATTGTCGTGATGTGCGCGGCTTCGCGCACGGATGCGCGGCGGCCGCAACGCGACTACATGTAATCGAGATAGTCCTTGAGTTTCCGCGCCCTGGTGGGGTGCCGCAGGCGCCGCAGGGCCTTCGCTTCGATCTGTCGTATGCGTTCCCTGGTGACCTTGAATACATAGCCCACCTCCTCGAGGGTGTGAGAGTACCCGTCATCGAGACCGAACCTCATGCGGATGACCTTCTGCTCCCTGGCCGGCAGAGTGCTCAATACGGAATTGATCTGTTCGCTCAATAGCCTGTAGGCGGCAGTGTTCGCAGGCGAATCCACTTCCTTGTCCTCGATGAAATCGCCGAGAAGGGAATCCTCCTCCTCGCCGACCGGTGTCTCGAGGGAGATGGGCTCTCTCGCCACGTTCTTGACCTGCTTCACCTTCGACACCGACCACCCGAGACGGTCCGCGATTTCCTCGGGTGTGGGTTCGCGGCCGAATTCCTGCTGGAAGAGCCTGGATTCCCGCATGACCTTGTTTATCTGTTCTATCATATGGACAGGGACACGGATCGTCCTGGCCTGGTCCGAAATGGCCCTGGTAATAGCCTGGCGTATCCACCATGTGGCATAGGTTGAAAACTTATATCCCTTGCGGTATTCAAACTTGTCTACCGCCTTTATCAGCCCGATATTTCCTTCCTGGATGAGATCGAAGAAATGCATCCCCCTGTTCGCGTATTTCTTTGCAATCGAAACCACGAGGCGAAGGTTCGCGTTAATGAGCTCCTTTTTCGCCTGGGTGATTATCTTCTTCCCCTTGGCGATCTGGCTACCCCAGGTCATGATATCGTTCGCGGCGGCGCCGGCTTCCTGTTCTATCCTCCGGATCTTGCGCTCGTTGTTGCGGACGTCCTTGATAACATCGAGAAGCTCGTCTTTTTTTGAAAGACCGAGCTCCTTTAGGATCTTGTTCACCTCTTCGCCCTTTTCAATTTTTCGGGCCATGTGTTTCAGGTCCTTCAGATCCCTCTTGTATATCTGCTCAACCTCGGTGAAGAATTCGTAGGTCTCGTTGATACGGGAGACCATTGACTTGATCTTGCTTGAAAGCTTGTTGATCTCTTCCTCGTTGATGCCGATCTTTTCGATCGCCTCGCGGATTCTTTCGCGGGATACCGCGATCTTTTCCCGGAGATCCACCGATTTTTTGGGGTTTTCCTCGACCTTTTTCAATTTCGACGTGTTCTGAAGGATCTTGCCGTCCTCTTCGATGATGATTTTCATCATCTCCTGGTACTTCTTCTCGAGTTCGTGCATGTCCACCGAGGAAAAATAATACAACCGGTTGATGCGGAGCACTTCCACGAGCTTGATTTTACCCTGCTTCACTTTCGGGAAATTCTTGATGAGATCATTGACGAGGAGCGTTGAATTGTAAACCGCCTGCTCTATGAGTATCTCTCCGTCCTCGATTCTCTTCGCGAGGTCGACCTCCTGGTCGCCGGACAGGAGCGAAACCTTCCCGATTTCCTTCAGGTACAGGCGAATGGGATCGTCCACGTGCGAGGTGTCGCTGACCGGAGCCGCGGCCTTCTTTGACGACGAGGCCTTTTTTTTCTTTCCGGCGACGGCCGTTTCCTTGCGCGTGGATTCTTCGACCACCTCTATTCCAAGCTGGTTCAGCAGGATGAAGATATCGTCGATTTTCTCAGAGTTGAGGAGCTTGTCCGGAAGGATCTCGTTTATTTCATCGTACGTGACTTCAAGGTTGGCCTTGCCAAGTTCTATAAGTTTTTTCACTTCAGGGATTGCATCGAGAGCCAGATCGTTTTTACTCATGATTACTTCCTTAGGTACTGGATGAAACCCGAAGGTTCAGCGGTTATAGATATAATATCGGAGCTTTTCCTTTTCCCGTCTAAGGATTTCGAGCTCGGTTAAATACGAATTATACTTTTCATTCGTGTTAGATTTGATCAAATCAACATATTTGTTTATTTTTTCATCAATTTGATGAATTTTAATATTCAGAAATAATTCAGTGTATTCATTTGAAGGGTCTTTGACCGAATACTTCTCGCCGAAAGCCTGATTCAAAAGCTCCATTTCTTGTCCACCATCGAAAAAGTCAAATATTTTATCTGGCGTAAATTGGGAATGAGAAAAATATATCCCGGCGATCTTTGCAAATACCCTGGCCGCGATCTCATCGCTGAGATCTGATTCCGTGAAATCAATCGTGGCCTTTTCGATCAGCTCAGGGTGCCTGAGCAGGAGGGTCACAAGCCTGCGCGAGCTTTTTCTCATGAAATCCGTGCCGGAGCGGGAATGGCCGCCGTTGTCGTCAGGAGCGGTGATCGTTTGCTTGGCCAGGTATTTCTTGAAATCGGTGCGGACGGCATTTTCATCCATACCGAGAAGCATGCTGATTTTCCTCAGATATCCGCTCCGCTCCGTTTCAAACTTCATGGACGCGACCACCCCGAACATCTGGATCAGTGACTTCAGGCGTTCCGCCGGTGCGGTTGCCGTCGCAATGCGAGATATCTTGTAATCCGGGGGCGTGAGCGCCGATTCGACCACTGCCATCAGCGCGCGTATCCCTTTCCCGAGTATAAATTCGAACGGGTCCGATTCCGGCAGCGCCGCAACCCGGACATCAACGTTGAACTCGTCCGCGATCTCGAGCGAACGCATGGAAGCGTTGATTCCCGCCGAATCGGCATCGAAAAGCAGAATAATCTCGGTACAGAGGGGAAGCAGGAGCTTCACGTGGTCCTGGGTGAGGGCCGTGCCCATCGGCGCCACCACGTTGGTGACCCCCTCCTGGTGGCACCCTATCACGTCCAGGTATCCCTCAACGATTATCGCCCTCTTTGTCTCGGCGATGGAGGCACGCGCGCGGTTGAAGCCGTACAGGACCGACCTCTTTCTGAAAACATCCGACTCTGGTGAATTCAGGTATTTCGGCTGGCCATCGCCGATTATCCTGCCCCCGAAGGCTATCACCCGGCCAGTCGCATCCATGATGGGAAACATGATTCTGTTTCTGAACTTGTCATAGTAGTGCTTTGCGTCGTTTTTCTGGGTGGAGCTGAGAAGTCCCACGGTTTCGGCAAGCTCGAAGGGAATGCGGGCCTTCTCGAGCTGTTTTTTGAGATGATCCCAGCTTTCAGGG
This sequence comes from uncultured Leptospirales bacterium, assembly GCA_964423905.1. Lineage (GTDB taxonomy): Bacteria > Spirochaetota > UBA4802 > UBA4802 > UBA5550 > CAYRGX01. Next base: position 192,470 of record CAYRGX010000001.1, read on the forward strand.
GCGAAACCGAGCATGAACGCATCGATACTCTCCGGCCTGACACCCCTGTCTGCGAGGTACTTCATGGCCTGTTTTCCCGCGTGAGACCTGAGATAGGCGGAGAAATGGTCGGCCGCGCGCCTGTTCAACGACAGGACGGCATCTCTTTGCGGGTCCGTGCGAGGGGCATTTTCAACGACCGGTATTCCCATATAGTCGGCGACGATCTTCACCGACTCGGCAAAGTTTACGTTTTCGATTTTCGATATGAACGTAAACACGTTCCCGCCGGCATGGCAGCCGAAGCAATGAAACATCCTTTTCTCGGCGGAAACCGTAAACGAGGGCGTCTTTTCCTTGTGAAAAGGGCACAGGCCGATAAAATTTTTTCCCCTCTTTTTCAGGGAGGGTACGTACCGGCGCACTATGTCTTCAATGGGAGCCCTTTCCCGAACGGCATCGATAGTTTCGGGGGATATGAACAATACAACTCCATTTCGTATACGTAAATAAAAGGCGACCGCGCCCGATCCAATATAAATATAGTAACAATCCGGAAAAAAGGCGTCAAGAGATTATGTCCTCATTCGCCATCGAGGAACTTTTTTTACAATTATTTCGCGAAAAGGGCATCATATTGATTTCGCGCTGAAAAAAATATTCAATACGGGTCGATAATGATAAAAAGTAATTGTCAAAAAAATTTGCACCATTACAACACACAAAAAAAAGATAGAGGATCACATGTCCAGGACCCTGAAAATTACCGCAGTCATAGTCGTACTCATCATTTGCGCAGGATATGCCGCAACAATTAAAAAGCAGAAACATAGCAGAAAAACCGCGAAGACCGCCCGCACGTCCGCGGTTGCAGGCAACAGAGGCCGGGCCGCCGCGGTCGATACGAGACAATCCAGGGGCAATCCCCCCTTCAACAGAACCGATTACCGCTATCCCGAGCAGTACCGGGGCATGTACCTGACGGTAAATTCCGCCAACAAGATGGACAGGCTGCAGCAGTTCGTAGAAAAAGCCAAAGCTGCCGACATCAACACGTTCGTCATCGACGTCCAGAACGGCAAATCGCTAAAATGCAATATCCCCCCCGAAAATGTGCAGTACTGCAAGGACAACGGCATCCATCCCGTGGCCAGGGTCGTTATGTTCCCTGACGGGCTCAAGCACTATCCCATACAGGCGTCATACCTGCAGGAGCGCATCGGCATCGCGGAGGATTCCTGTAAAAACGGTTTCACCGAGATCCAGTTTGACTATATCCGTTTCCATGATTCCCCCTCCACGAGGCACCTCACCCTGAAACAGAAATACGCCTTCATAGAGAAGATCATCACCACGGCCCGTGAAAGAATTAAAAAATACAACGCCGTTATCGCGGTGGACATCTTCGGAAGGGTGCCGCTGAACCGCAACGACGTGATCGGGCAGAACATCGAAAGCCTTGACAGGGTCGCGGACATGATCTGTCCGATGGCCTATCCTTCCCATTACACCTGGAGCGCCAAGTACCAGAAGGATCCCTATTGCGCGGTCCATGAAACATCCGTCCAGGCCAGGAACAGGGCCAAGAACGCGGTCATCGTGACTTATATACAGGCGTTTAAAATGAAGCTTTTCGACATACCCTACGAGAAGTACATCATATCGCAGCTTAAGGCAGTCCGCGATGCCGAGATCAGGGGATACATCCTCTGGAATGCGCGGCAGGATTATGATATTCCGCTCAAGATAGTGAAGAACTTCAACGCGAGCAGTCCGCGCGCCAGAAAACCGGCCGCGGCGCCTACAATGGATTGAGATCGCCGATCAATCGATGGTGACCGTATAACGGGCCGCGCCCCTGATTACGGTCACCGTAATTTTCACGACGCGGTCTGCGGGGACCTCGACATATACAAAATTCGGTCTCGGCTGATCAATATTGTTGAGCTTTACGTATTTTCCAGCTTTTTCATCCAGGGCCCATTTTTCAATGGTAACGAGATGGCGTTCGGCGCTCACCATCGCATCGAACACCTTCACCTGCGATTCGAGCGCGATCGAGGTACGCCCTTCCTCGACCTTGTCTATGAAAACCCTGTAATACGATCTCCGATCATTCTCCGGGTTGGAAATGTCGGCATCCCTGATACTAACGAAGAGGTTCTGGCCGTCAACGCGCCTGTGCTCACCCCCGTCTCTGCCTTCGGGGGGCTGCTCCGAGGGGACCTTCGCGGTGCCGCATCCCGCAGTCACGATGATTGCGGCAAGTGTGATCAGAAGGAAGATATGCGAGCGCAGGCCGGGATTCATCGGGCCGCCTTGACGGTGATGGTGTATGGATAATCGAAGTTCGCCCTGAGGGTATCGAGGATGATATAGGCCTTTTTATCGACGGTCTCGACGAGTGTGAGTACATCGTCACCGCGCACGGTACCCGTCTTGAGTTCATACCCGAGCTGGTCCGTTATCGAGACGCGCATCTCCCCCCCCCGAACGCCGCGGACCTCGAATTTCATCCTGGACCTCTTCTCGGTTACGATTGAAAAGCAATCCCTGTCGTCCCTGGTCGAAATGTATCCCCTCGCGATACCGTTCTCAATGGGTGTTGCCCTGACGATCTCGTTGTTGGGCTCCTTCTCCATGTTCTTCGCATCGGGAAGGGGGGTTATGAACAGAACATAATCCCGCGAGGGAGGAAGCATGCCCCCCTTCATTGACACGGAACAATACAGATCCCCGGTCATGTAGTAATCGGGATACACGTCCCTGCCGCCCCTGCCTTCGATGTCCACCTCGAATGGTTTCGAGCCCCTGCCATTGTAAAGCGCGAGCTTCCCGTCCAGGCCATCAGCGCACCTCAATTCGATTCGTACGATATCGCGCCCGGGCAGTTTCTTATAGAGAAAAAAGTCTATATCGTCCTTTCTGTCGATCCGCCCGGAGACCGAGTCGTTGATTATGGCGTTCGCGGACTCCATGGTATCGTTTTTCTCGATTTCTTTTCCCGTGTCGAGATCCTTGGCGGTGATCTTCAGCGTATAGGGTTCATCGTGATTTGCCTGGGCTCCTTTGGCATAGACCACCACGTAGTATGTCCCCCTTTCCTGAAGGCCCAATGCACGCAACTCCTCGCCCTCGCCTGTGGAACCATTGTCGGCGGCCGCAATCTCGCGTCCCCTGGAATCGACGACCGCGAGCACCGAGTTGACGCCTGCCACTCCGGTGAGCGTCAGGTCGACGATCATGGGGAGGCTTTGCCGTTCACCGACCTCGAAAGAATACCAATCCTCCTCGCGGAAAGGTTCCTTGTCCGACGGGATTATCCTGTTGAGCGCGGGAGAGAAAAAGCCCGTTATCTCCCTTCCGATGATGAGCGGCACCGCGGCATTCATCCCGTCGTTCGGCTCCGTTTCTTCCCTGAATATTTCCCTGTATTTAATGAGGAGTTCGTAGTGGGTATCTTTGTTCGCAGCAGGCGCATCCCTCTCTCCGTGGGTAACCTCGAAGTAATAGGAGCCCGGCGTAACCGCAAGGTTCGCCATCCTTTCGGGGGATGATTTCCTGTTGTCATCGATCACTTTAAGCAGAACCGGGGGATTGCCGCCTCTCCATACCTTGATCGCCAGATTGACGCCCTTGATGCCCGTAAGCGATATCTCAAGGCAGCCCCTCCTGTCGGAGCGATACACATATATATCCCTATCAATGGAAGAATCGATGAATCCCCTCATCGGTCGTCTTTCGGATATCGTATTGGCATTATGGAAGGTATTGTTCGGCTCTTTCTCGGTCGCGTAATCGCCACTGCAGGCGACAACGCCCATGAGTAATGTCAGTACGAGTGGTATCGCGATGAGAATGATATGACGCTTCATGATCACTGGTAATTCACCGATTACATCGTAAACCGGCCGCCATGGCATGTCAAATTCATTATTCGGGTATCCCGAAGAAAAACTACCATGCCACCGCACGCCCCGTCAGCTCCTCGACCGCGTCCAGGATTGACACGGGGATGGGTACGTTTCCCGCATAACAACCCATTGCCTCGTTTTTGTCGCCGTGAAAATCGCTCCCGCCGGACACGAGAAGCCCGTAGCGTTTGGCGAATTCCATGTATTTTTCAGCCGCCTTGACGGTATGCATCCCCGCGTAAACCTCGATTCCCCGCACCCCCTTGGAGATAAATTCCATGAGAAGTTCCTCGAAATCCCCGCCGTCCTTGTATTCGAGCGACAGCGGGTGCGCGAGCACGGGGATACCGCCCGCGCCGTTGATGAGCTCGACCGCCTTTTCAAGGCTGATCTTTTCCTTCTTAACGTATCCCGGCTTGCCTTTGATCAGGAAACGCTGGAATACATCGGTCATATCCTTCGCATATCCCTTTCTCACCATGATCCTCGCGATATGGGGCCTCCCGATCGCGGCCCCCCGGGCGATGTCCTCCACCTCTGCCGCGGTGACATCGAAACCGTGCTTCCGAAGATCGTCGATCATCCTGTAGGCCCTCTGCCTGCGCATGTCGTTGAGCCTTTCCAGCTCTTCCAGCATCGGCGCATAATCATGGTCGATATTCAGGCCTACAAGGTGGAGAGAGCCGCGACTGTAATCCACGCTGTACTCGATGCCCGGGAACACGGTGTACCGCATAGTGGAGGCGTAATCCAGCGCTTCGGATATGCTCCCGACCGTGTCGTGGTCGGTGATCGCGATGGCGCGAACACCCTTGCTCACGGCTATATCGATCAGCTTTCGGGGCGAATAGATGCCGTCCGACGCGGTGGTGTGGGTGTGAAGATCAACATATTCCATAGGTCGTCCAATAACGCTGGATTATCCACTCCTCGGGAGTAAAAGATGCGTCTGGATGCATATCATCGCCTCCACCCGTGTCAAGCACAAACGACAGGCCGCTTACCCGCCGGCCGGCACCGCCCCGTGACAAATTGTCTTGACTTTTTGCCCTTATCAGCGCGAATGGTGTGATTATTACAGGGGTCGCCGGTAGGGCATTGACCGGCTCGAATCGGCGGCACTAACACTGCACACCGGAAACGCCGATGCTCGAAGAACTGAAAAAAATACGCGATCAGGCACTCGCCGCGGTCGAAAAGGCCGTAAACAACGAAGAACTCGAAAATCACAGAATCCAGTACCTCGGTAGAAAGGGCGCGTTGACGCTCATTCTGAGATCGCTCGGAACCATGGCGCCCGAAGAGCGCGCCGAGATGGGCAAGCTTTCAAACCAGTACAAGGCCGAGATCGAGGAAGCCCTCACCTCGAGGAGCGCACAACTCAAGAGCAAGGGGCTGGCGCAAAGGCTCGACCGTGACTGGATCGATGTGAGCCTGGCCGGTCCAGGCACCACATCCGTGCCGCAGACAGGCCGCATGCACCCCATTTCTCAGATCCAGTACGAAATAGAAGACATTTTTTCCTCGATGGGCTTCGAGATACTCGACGGCCCCGAAGCCGAGACCGATTACTACAACTTCGAGGCCCTCAACATTCCGGCGCACCACCCCGCGCGCGACATGCAGGACACCTTCTGGACGGAAGACGGAAACCTGCTGCGCACGCACACCTCGGCGATCCAAATTCGCGGCATGGAAAAAAAGAAGCCGCCCTTCAAGATCGTGGGGCCCGGCCGCGTGTTCCGTTACGAGGCGACTGACGCTTCGCACGAGAACACCTTTTACCAGGTCGAGGGCATGATGGTCGACCGCGACATCAGCGTCTCGCACCTCATCTATTTCATGAAGGAGCTTCTCAAGGAAATTTTCCGCAGGGAAGTCAAGGTGCGGCTCAGGCCGGGATATTTTCCATTCGTCGAGCCGGGCTTCGAGCTGGACATCAACTGCCTCATCTGCGGGGGCAAAGGATGCAGCGTGTGCAAGCAGAGCGGCTGGGTCGAGGTCCTCCCCTGCGGCCTGGTCCACCCGAACGTCCTCAGGTTCGGCGGGATCGATCCCGAGCAATGGTCGGGCTTCGCCTTCGGCCTCGGTCTCAACAGGCTCATCATGATGCGCTACGGCATCAACGACATTCGCCATTTTCTGAGCGGCGACATCCGCTTTTTGCAACAGTTCTAACCGGAGTATATCCATGTGGCTATCATTCAACATCCTCTCATCCATGGTCGATCTCACCGGAGTCGACCCGGTCGATCTCGGCCGCAGGCTGACCATGTCGACCGCGGAAATCGAGTCCATCGACTACATGAACGCGCACCTGAAAACGGTCATCTCGGCGCGCATCACCGACATGAAGCCCCACCCCAACGCCGACAAGCTGAGTCTTCTCGAGGTTGATACCGGATCGGCTTCGCTCCCCATCGTGTGCGGGGCCCCCAACCATAAAAAAGGCGACATCGTGGCGCTCGCCACCGTGGGGACCGTGTTCCCCGGAGGCTTCACCATATCTAAGAGTAAAATCCGGGGACAGGAGTCCCAGGGCATGCTATGCTCGGAACGCGAGCTCGGTCTCTCCGACGAACACAGCGGCATCATGATCCTCCCGCCGGACACCCCGCTCGGCACGCCGCTTTCGAAGCTCTTCCCGGACTGGGTGGACATCCGGCTGGAGATAGACAACAAGTCGATCACCCATCGCCCGGACCTCTGGAGCCACACCGGGTTCGCCCGCGAGATCGGCGCGATTCTAGGCAGGCCCGTGAAGGACATCATCAAGTGGGACCTCGAAAAGGAATGCGCGGGCGGGGACGGGATCACCGTCACGATCAAGTCGCCTGAAGCCTCGCCGCGTTACAGCGGCCTGGTCGTCAAGGGGATAACAATCGCGGAATCGCCCTCGTGGCTGAAGGCCATGGTCACCGCCATCGGCATGCGCCCCATCAACAACATCGTCGACATCACGAACTTCGTCATGGCGGAGGTGGGCGAGCCCATGCACGCCTTCGACCGTTCCAAACTTCACGGCGGGGAGATCATCGTCAGGCTCGCATCGCAGGGAGAACCCATCATGACGCTGGACGGCCAGACCTTCGAACTGTGTTCTGAAGACGTCGTCATCGCCGACGCCGCGGGGCCGGTCGCGCTGGCGGGGGTCATGGGAGGCGGCAACAGCGAGATCGAGGATTCGACCTCGATGATCGTGCTCGAGGCCGCGAACTTCAACCCGGTGAATATCCGAAAGACTGCGGCGCGCTACACCCAGCGGACCGAGGCCGCCATCCGTTTCGAGAAGGCCCTTTCACCCGAGCTGACGAAAGCGGCGCTCCTCAGGTGCTACGACCTCATCAAGCAGATCATACCGGGCGCACATGCCTCATCGCCCATCGTGGACGGATACCCGGTCCCGATGAAACCGGTATCCATAGAAATCACGACCGATCACATCAGGAAACGCCTCGGGGAGAACATCGACGATGCGCGCATCCTCTCCATTCTGGAATCGCTTGATTTCAGGATCACCCGCAAGGGAAACCAGCTCACAATCGGGGTGCCGCACTATCGCGCGACAAAGGACATCACCATACCCGAGGACGTGGTGGAGGAGGTCGGCCGAATCTACGGATACGACAACATTACGCCGGTGCCGCCCATGGTGGCGTGCGCGGCCCCTCAAAAGAACCATTTCCGTCTCTTCGAGAGGAGCGTCAAGCGCATCCTTTCGGGCCATTTCAACCTGATCGAGACGAGCGGCTACTCGTTCGTGGGTGAAGACATGCTGAACCGGATGGGGATGAACGAGGACCGCGAACTGCGCCTTGCGAATCCCCTTTCCAGCGAAATGGACAGGCTTCGCAGGAGCGTTGTCCCCAACGTCGTGAAGAATGTCGCCGACAACCAGCGATATCACGACGAATTCGGGATATACGAACTCGGGCGCGTGTACCTCAAGGATGATAGGAAATCCCGCGACCTTATAGCCGAACGGACCATGGTTGCCGGGGGGGTGTTTGCGAAAAAGGGCGACGATCCGCTCTTCTACCGCGCGAAGAACATCGTGCGCGGCCTTGCCGACAGGCTGGAAATCGCGGGCTTCGAACTCGTTCCCGCCGCCTCTGACATCCCGTCGTGGGCGCACCCGGTGCGCGCCGCCGCGCTCATGGCGGGAGGCGTTCGCGCGGGCATCGTCGCAGAAATCCATCCAGACATCGCCGACAGGTTTGAAATCAGGGGCGCCGCGGCCCTTTTCGATATCGACTGCACCGCCCTCTTCGGCGCGCCTCGCCGTGAGATGACGTTCCGGGATCTCCAGCGGTTCCCCGAGGTCCCGTTCGAGATCAGCGTGCTCGCCGACGAGAGAACGTATTCCTCGGAGCTGTGCGCCATCATCGAAAAGACGAGCAACCTGGTGAGGCAGACCGGCATCGTGTCGGTGTACACCGGCGCCCCGATACCCGAGGGGAAAAAGTCGGTGTCCATACGGACGATTTTCTCTTCCCAGGAAAAGACGCTTTCGCCGGAGGAAGTCCAGTCACTCCAGCAGGGCGTCATAGCGGCGCTCACGAAAAAGGGATTTCAGCTGCGCTGAGGCGCGAATCCCTTTTTTTCAAGGATCATTTCGAGGTACGACCTCCGCTCGAAACGCGAAAGGCCCAGCTCGCCGGCGAGAGAGAAAAGCTCGGCCTCGATCGCGGCGACATTGGTGCCCATCCTCTCGAGCTCGACGAATTCACCAAGCCCTTCGACGCGGTCGAAACAAATCTCGGTCGTGCCTGTCCTGAACATGGTCCTCCTCTTTCTGACCGAACCGACCTCGATAAACCCCAGGTATTCGAGTATCGTGCCGAGCCGTTCCGGATCATCGATGCCGAGCTCAACCTCGACCCTTGTCTTGGCCTTAAGGCTGATCTTCGGCCCCTTGTAGGTCACCCGCGCCTCGTTACCGATACGGCGTATTCGTAGCGCCTCGTCCGTGCTCGCGAAGTCCCTCGACGGGTGGTTGAAATAGCGGTCCTCCTCCTCGACCGTGCCCACGGGGGCCGCCCCGAGCGAACGGGCCTTTCCTATCACTTCATCGATATCGTCGCACGACGCCTTTATTTCAATTTCGAGTTCTTTCACTGTGGCCTCCTGTGAAGGGGTCCTGAAACCGACAGACCGTCGCTTCCGATGGTGCTCCTTGCGGAACCGTTTATTTTAAGGATAACGCCCCTCACCTCTCCGAATTGAGTAGCGGTGTAGACGATCTGGTCAACCCTGCTGATCAGGATGCTGCCCGATGCGCCCTGTTCCAGGGCTCCGTTGAAATCGAGGACCGCAGTCCCGTTCTTTATCACTGCGCTCCTGAGTTTCAATCCAGGCGGAAGCGCGCTGATGTAACCTTTCGACTTTTCGGCGGTTCCGGGTCCCTTGAGAAGCTCCCGCAGTGCCAGTTCCAGGACTTCGCCGCTCCTGACGGTCCGTTTCGTCGAGACGACCCTTATCTTTTCAGTCGTGTCGTCCACGGCGAGAAAGTACACCCTGATATCCCTGGGCTTCGCCCCCTTCTCGCTCTCATCGCGACCGTCCTTCGCGGCATCTTTTTTCGCCTCGCGTGCCTTCTCCTTCGTCCCGGCACTATCCCCCACGTCCTTTTTCTGCCGTTCAGCGGCCCGTTCCTTTTTCAAAGGGGTCAAACTTCCGTCGAACGGGGTTTTTTTTGTCACGAGGACGACTATGATGGTGATCAAAACCATTATCAGCAGGGCCGTGAGAGCGCCCAATCCCTGGCTGCGGGATTTCCTTTTTCTTCCACCCTTTTTCGCGGGCGCCTTCTTCTTTACTGCCACGTCATTGCCTCCGGGGCCATTAATACCGGTCATCAAATATTATTTATAAGAATAAAATTCTTGAAATATTTTCAAGCAATAAATACAATCATACCCGTCGAGCCTTTACATTTCCGGTCCAAATGAATATGTCGTGGGGGTTCAACTGGTATTCGGGCCTTCAGGCGGTGGTATATGAACTTTGCGGGAATAGCACTTCTTCTCGCTGCACTGATTGTCAATTCATCGTGCCAGGGTCGAAGCAGGGAAGGAATGGAAAAACTCCGGGAGCTGATGGTAAAAAACCAGATCGAAGCGCGGGGCGTCAGCGACGCCAGGGTACTTGCCGCGCTCCGTACCGTCGAGAGACACAAGTTCGTTCCGTCAATCCAGGAGTCCGAAGCCTATGAGGACCATCCCCTGCCCATCGGTCACGGCCAGACAATATCCCAGCCGTACATTGTCGCGCTTATGACAGAGCTCTGCCAGCTTGACGGCCACGAAAAGGTGCTCGAAATCGGGACCGGGTGCGGGTACCAGGCCGCGGTACTGTCCCTGCTCGCGAAGGAGGTGTACAGCATCGAGATCGTGGAGCCGCTCGGTAAAAGCGCGAGGACCCGTCTCAAGAGCCTCAAGTACGACAATGTCGAGATCAGGATCGGGGACGGATTCAACGGCTGGCCGGAAAAGGCGCCCTTTGACGTGATAATCCTCACTGCCTCACCGACAAAAATACCCAAAACACTGCTTGACCAGCTCGGCGAGGGAGGGATACTGGTTGCGCCAGAAGGTGATTTCATGCAGGAGCTGGTTAAAATAGAGAAAAGAAATGGCTCCCTGACCAAGCGTACCGTGACCTATGTCCGTTTCGTTCCGATGATACACGGAAAATAGGTCCCGGATCCGCATCGTATCAACGACGACTGAAGGGGTTAGAATCGCAGGTTATGGCGTCCATAGGTGACAACAATAAAAAGTTTTATTTTCTCCATTCACATATCGCGAAGGAGCCATATATTTACGACGTCCTGAACGAAATCTCCCTGATCCAGGAAAGCAGCCTCAAGACCGAATCCGACGAGATGGCCACGCTCGAAGATCTCAGAAATTCACGGAACATAAAGATTCCCTTCTCCCCGGTAAGGAACAAGACCATGGGCTACCTCGTTGACCTCCTGGAGAAGCATTATCCTGACGAATTCCGGTCCCTCATCACCTTCACGTTCATCATCGATCCCGAAACGAAAAAACTCACGATAAACGAGAAAAAGGAATACTGCGTGCTTCTTTCTATCGATACAGTGAACAGCCTTCAAAAACAACGGGATATAAAATCAGCCGAGAGCCTGATCGCGCTTCTGAAACAATTCAGGCTCTTCAACCTCACCAAGCTGATTAAGAAGGCTGTCGATCGTTCTCATCTCACGGGGCTGGTGAAAAGCGAGATCGGAAAAAGCATATTCACGTTTAAAAACTATGCGCTGGCGAGGAACAACTTTGAGATCGTCGAGGATTTCTGTTTTCACAGGGACCATTATAATTCCGTTAAAAAGACGCTGAATATCGAGGCGATCAAAAAAATTATATCGGCCAATTCCACCCTCGTCAACCGGCGTTTGCAGAAATTCGGGATACTGAATGCAGACTTCAGCGACTACAGGGAATCGAAGCTCGATTACCTTCTCAATATTCTAATGGAAGACATTCTGCCTTCACTCGCCCCGAAGGACAAGATAGAGCTGAAGAACTTCCATTCCCTGAGGACCTGCCTGCTGAAAGTGGAAAAAATCATCGACCCGGTGATCACGCTGGCAAGCGATATCACCCAGTTCGTTCACCAGAACGGCAGCTGTCAGGCATCTGACATCATCGGGGTATTCAGCGAACTCGACGAAGAGCGGCTTGAAACGTGGGCATCGGAGCACGCCGTTCCAGGCCGCATACTCGTATTCAGGGATTCTGAAAGCGTTACCCGTTTCATTTCGGGCGAGCACCTTCTGAACCGCCTCCCCGTTCTGCACAAGGAAATTCTTCTGGATCACGATGCGTTCGCCTCCCAGGATTACTCAAAACGCCAGAAAACGCTTGAGGAGATGAAAATTCTCTGCAATGCCGCTCACTACCTCCTCCAGGCCGATGACGGCGGAAAAGCGCTCATAACCGAGGATGGAGCGTCCAGAATGGCTTCGATCGTATCCGACTTCGACAACTATCAGAAAAAGCTCGCGGTTAAAAACGTCATAACGACGGAAAGCGAGGAAGAAAAGGGTGATACGTTATTTGACACGATCATGGAGTTCATTGGGTCCCTGTTCAGCCGCAAGAAGAAAAAGTCGATGGGCCAGAAGGGACGCCAGGATGCCGAAAAGGAGCAAAGACCTGCGGTAAGCGTCGGGAGTAAAAATATCATCGCGGGGATCAAGAGATCCCAGGCGAAGATAATCCCTCTATCAAATTACATTGATATCGTGCCAGGTAACGAAGAATTGATCGAGGGCATCATTGACGACCTGAGGAGCATCGGGATCAAGATCGTTATTCCGGTGTACAGCGCGAGAAAACAGCTTTACCCGCTAAGGAGCCAGCAGTATCTGATATCGGACATGGAGTATCTGCTCGTGGAATCCGATGTGATACAATCCCCCGAAACCATTCGCGCCTACACGGATTCGCTCGGTGGTGAAAAAATCAGGGATGAATCGATTACCGGCGGTACCATCATCATGATAGAAAAATACCTGCTGTCGCTCCATCGCCAGAAGAAGGCTCAGCTCAAGAAAAAGAAATGATTTTACCCGAAAAAAAAAGCCCCTTCCGGGGCTTTTTTCGGGAAATAGTTCATTCCGCTGCCGCGGGACATGTCGTCGAAGAACAGGTGCCGGCCGCGGGGCAAGATGATTTTTCCGATGAACCGGAACTCTTTTTCGATGCGTTCTTGTAATCGTTGACGTAGAATCCCGAACCCTTGAAAATAATGCCGGCCGCATTGAACTTTTTCCGGACCGGGCCATTGCATTTTTCACAGTTCTTTACGGGTTCGTCCTTCATTGACTGTACGACCTCGAACTGATGCTTGCACTCCATGCATTCATATTGATAGGTGGGCATAGTCACCTCCTTCCATCGATACTTATACATTTTATCAACTGATGCGCCATATCTCATCGCATCTCTTTATTGTCAAATAATATTTATTCAATCCGTAAACCGGTTAAAATGCCATCACGGCTTCCACAGAAGCATGCCACCTCCTTTCGTATAGGTTCCCTCGATCCTGCCGTCGATAGCCACCCCCTTGATGGCCTGTTCACCGAACTTTCCCTCCGCGAAGGGATTCAGCCTGTGGAACGTACCCATCCCGTTTCTCGGCCGCAGTATGATCCAGAGTTCGGAGGGGCCCCTGCCCAATACGAAATACGGGGACTTGAGGTCGCCGTCCTCGCGATTGCTGTCGTGACTGCCCCCCAGGTATCGGTCCGGGTTCGTCACGCTGTAGACGCTGAATCCCATTCCCGAAAAGTCGGAGCTCTTTACCACGCACGTACCATCACGGGAAAAATCCCAGCTGATGTTCCGGACCGTTATTCCGTACACGCCGGCCATCGAGCCTATCTGCGAATCGTAGGAATACCGCCAGATCCCTTTTTTCGCCAGGAATTCCTCCCACTGGTTCTGGCGCGGCAGCGCTGAATAGGTCGTACCCGATGCGCACCTCAGCATGGACTTCACGACGGCATTCTTGGTGGCGAGTATTTTTTTCAGCTGGTTTCCGTTGATGGTCTCGACGTGTTCGTAGGTGATCCCCATGAGGACCGAATGCCCCTCGAAGGGAACGATGAAGGCGGTGGTATGGGAATGCAGCAGTCCCTTGAAAAGCACGCGGACGGTGGTGCAGGCGATGGCATCCCTTCCTCCTTCGGAGAGGCGCGTTATCTTTTCGTCGCGCACGGTAATCGAGCCGTCGTTCGCTCCATAGGCGGCCGGCATGAATGTCCTTTCAGTCCAGAGCTTCAGTTCCTTCTCCGGGGCGCTGCATTGCCCCACATAGAGGCCGACAAGCGCCCGAAAAGGGCGGAGGCCTTTTACCGGCGGCCCCGCGGGGACCGAGAAAAGCAACTGGTTCGGCGGCATGGGATTCTTCGATGCCTTCCAGTTCGCGGGCACCGACAGTACGAAACCGGCGATGCTCTTCCGTACGGTCCCCGGATCGGTTTCCTTTCCCCGCGTGTCGTCCTTTTTATCACCCGCCTGCATCGCGTTCATCATCCTGATAAGTGCGTTCTTCGAAAAATTCCTGAATAGTGAATCGCTGTCCGTATCATAGGTAAAGAAATAGAGCGCACCCGAGTGGCGCAAGATCATGTTTATCGTATAGAGCGCCCTGCGGTCTTTCCTGTGGAGGACCTTCGCCGAGAATCCGGTGTTTTCGATCCCCGCGGGAAGCGCCAGCTTGAAGGATTTCGATTCGGCGACCGTGTAATCGGCAAACGTTTTCTCGAGGTACTTGGTGAGGTTGTCAGCGAGCTCCTTCCCGTTATCGGCGGCCGGCCCGAGAAAAAAGAATTCGGAGAACGATCCGCCGCTGGCTTTGACAGGCGTCCCGATGATTCTCTTCGGCTCCATGACGACTTTCCATCCTTCCGGCACGTCGAACGACAGCGATCCGATGGCCGCTCTTCCCGCCTGGGAACCGTCGGGGACCAGTGCGAGAAGCATCGCCGCTATAATGACCATCGCCCTGAACGCAGTCCGTGTATCCATTATAAGCCTCCAACCTCCATTGACCGCACTTCGGCAGGCCCGGAACGGTCATGGAATCACCGGACCGGCGCAAACCGACAGAAAAAAATATACAACATCACGTCCCTTATGTCAAGAGTGCCTGCACCGAAAAACCCGACATGCGGTAAATGCCCGCCACAATACGGGCGCCCCGTGCAGGAATTGTCATTGACGCGCTGGCCGTTCGTACGCGAGTATGAGCCATGAGTAAAGTCCGCTTCACAGTCCCGGTATTCGTGCCACACATGGGATGCCCGCACCGCTGCGTGTTCTGCGACCAGAAAGCGGCTACCGGAGCGGTCACCATTCCAACGCCTGAATCGATCAGGGAAAAGGTGCTGGCATATGTGGCCACGGGGGGATATGCCCCGCGGCATGCGGAAATCGGCTTTTTCGGCGGGACGTTCACCGGCATCCCCGCCGGGATCAGGAGGCCTCTGCTCGCGGCCGCGCGCGAACTAAGGGAGGCCGGCATCGTGGAGTCCATCCGCATATCCACCAGGCCCGACATGATCGACAGCTCCGTGCTCGAGGAACTCAGGGAATCCGGTGTGGGGACCGTCGAGCTCGGCGCGCAATCCTTCGACGATGACGTGCTCGCCGCGTCCGGGCGCGGACATACCGCGGAACAGACCGCGAGCGCCGCCCGCATGATAACATCCGCTGGTATGGAACTCGGGATCCAGCTCATGCCGGGGCTCCCCGGCGACACCCGGGAGACATCGGTACGGTCGGCGCATGCCGCGGCCGGACTCGGGCCCGCGTGCGCGAGAATATACCCCGCATGCGTCTTCGCGGGCACGGGGCTCGAGTCGCTCTGGCGCCTGGGCCTGTACTCTCCCATCGCCCTCGACGAGGCCGTGGACACCTGCGCGGCCATGCACGCGGTCTTCGACGCCGCGGGCATCACCGTGATACGGACCGGCCTCCACCCGATCTCTCCCGAAGCCGGCGAAGCCATCGTCGCCGGGCCCTATCACCCCTCATTCGGCCACATGGTGAAATCGCGCCTGAAGCGTGACGCGCTCGACCGGGAACTCGCCGCACGCGGAGAATTACACGCGCGGGACGGCCGCGCACGCGTCGTCGCGCGCGTGCCGGAACGGCTCTGCGAGCAGTTCCGCGGGCCTGGGCGCGGGAACATATCCTACCTTGCCGCGAAATACGGCCTCTCCCACCTGGCCGTCGCGCCCGGCCGGGGGCCCGGAATCGAACTTGAAATCACCCACCCCCGAGGAGGTTGACGTGCGAACGATCCTTGCAGCGATCATCTTATTCTTCACTGCCGTGACTGCCCTCTCCGCCGCGCAGCCGCCCGAAAAATACAGGACAGTGTCCGCGGCCCGTGCCGTCGCGGAATTCAAGAAGCACTATTCGGTCACCGGGAGGAAAATCATAAGGGCGGTATACGTCGGGAGGCCCCGCCAGTTTACCGAGACCGAGCTCAAGCTGCCCGTGGATTTCAGGGCCCACCTCGTTTCGGCCGACGTGCTCCATGAGGAATGCGGGCTCGTTTCGCGCGAAACCTGGGAAATCCATTACTACCGCACCGGCGAGGAATGGAGGTTCAAGCGCCTGCAATTCGTCAGCCACAGGGAGATAAAGGCGCCGTCAAAAAAAATCCCCTACCTGCCCGACCTGGACGCGAAGAGTCTGATATCGAACGAATTCGCGGCGCGGAACGAGATCCAGGTCCGCGACATGGTCATAGAGCAGAAAAAGGGAACTCGTGAATTCTGCGTGCCGTCTTACGACGTACGAGCCCGCGCCATCATCGCGGTGAAGGACCCTCTCGTGCCGACCATGCGGAATTTCGACTGCCGCGTATTCGCGAGAATACGGCGCTACGACGCAGAGTGGCAGGTTACCGAGATCTCGTGCCTTACCTCCGACGGTAAGAAAGAAGGGAAAATGCCGTGCTCGTACCCGACCGCGTGCAAGGAACTTCCGGTGGAATCGGTCCTTCCGGACGTCGACGGGGCCGTCGCCATGGAGATGCTCAGGAAGGAGTACTCCGCGCAGTATGCATTTCAGCGGGACAGGGGTACTATCGCGCGGTTCATCCTGATATGGCAGCTTCCCCGCGAGAACAACGGGACCGTGATCCCCTTCCTCATACGCACTCGGATACATCTTGACAGAAGGGAATACTACGACACGGAGGTCGGCGGGAAACCGGTGAAAACCTACCGATCGGTCCGGACCGTGTACGACTGCACCGTGCACGCGCACCTCTCGTATTCGTACTACCGCAGGCAATGGGTCCCCGAGATAATCAACTGCGCGACATCCGGGACGAAGCGATGCGGCCTTCCCTGGTACTGCCCGGTCCCGGGATGCACGCCGGCGGGAAACCGCTGATGGATTCCGATCGCCTGCTGCGGGGCCTGTGCGGCGACCTCCGTCTTCGTGTCTACGCGGCCATGACACTGCATACCGCGCGCGAGATCGCCTCGATCCACGGCACGAGCCCGAACGCGACCGTGGCACTGTCGCGAACGGTCACGGCAGCCGCGCTCCTGTCCGCGACGCTCAAGGCGCGCTCGCACCAGAGCATATCGGTGAAATTCTCGGGCAGCGGGCCCATCCGCGAGGTATACGTGCAGGCCGACGCGACGGGGGCGATACGGGGATACGCCGCGAACCCGGTTCCGGACCTGACGGACCCGTCCGACAGAATAAGCTTCTCGCACACCATCGGCGCGGGGCTCCTCACGGTGATGAAGGACCTGGGCCTGCGCGAACCGTATAAAAGCGTCACCCCCCTCCTTCGCGGAGAGGTGGCGGAGGATATAGCCTACTACCTGACCGTGTCGGAGCAGGTCCCCTCCGCGCTGATAATCGCCGCGACCCTCGACCGCGAGGGGGCTCTGGAAACCTCGGGCGGCATACTAATCCAGACCCTTCCCGACACGCCCCCGGAAGCGATCGAGCGCGTGGAGGCGGCAATATCGTCAATGAAAACGACGCTTGGCGCGCACCTCGCATCCGGAGGGGATATTGCCGGCTATGCGGGGATTATCACCGCGCCGGACACGATCGAGATACTGGAAGAATCTCCCCTCGCGGCGGCATGCCGCTGCAGCAGGGACGTCGTCGCGACATCGCTTACGGTCCTGAGCGCGGAGGAACTCGCCGACATGAGGGACAGGGACCGGGGAGCCGAAGTTATCTGTGCATTCTGTAAAAAAGTATACAGGCTCGATGAAAAGGAGCTGTCGGAGCTTATCGGGAAGAAGAAGTCAGCCGCGGGTGAGCCCTGACACGGCGGGCCGGTTGCGGATTGTTCTGGTGACCGCCGCACGTCTGGCGCACATAAACAGAAACGGCCGGTGAAACCGGCCGTTTTCTTTCATTTTACTTGTGGCATCCCGCCCCGTTGCAACTATTGGTCTTGTAGAGCGCCTTGAAATTCTTTCCCTTCTTCTTCTCGAGCTTGGTCTTGGTATTATGGCAGTCATTACAGGTGGCGATTTTCTTCGCCGCGCCCTTGACTTCCTTGTGTTGTTTCAAGAGTTTGGCATTGGCGAAAAGCGCAACGCTCGCGAAGCAGAATACAAAGAGAGTCGGAAGTACAATTGCCAATCTTTTCTTCATTTTTTACATCCTCCAAAAGATTTAATTGAATGTAGTTATGTACTCTACTTTTGTCAAGATTTTCATAATAAAAAGTCATGAATAATCAATCGATATTTTTCTCCTGCAGACATATCCCCTAATTAAAAAAAATTTTGGATTGACGATTATCAAGTAATTAGGTATTATTATACTTAATTACTTGATTTATTACTATCCTTATATGTCGTAGATGCAGCACTGAAATGGATTCAGAACTTCAATAAATCCATCATGGTAATTCTTTTCGCCGGATACGGGAAACGACGGCAGCGCATCTACAACAGGCAGGAGTAACAATGGAGCATCACATCCCCGGTCTCGCAGGAACAATAGCCCGCGAGGCCCACGTACCGGTACTCGAATGCTATCAATGCGGCAAGTGCTCTGCGGGCTGCCCTCTGTCCGACAGGATGGACTATCCCCCGAGCAGCATATTACGCATGTTGCAAATGGGGCTCCCCGAATACGACGAAACCGTACTCAGGTCGAATTCCATATGGCTCTGCCTCACCTGCGAGACATGCATCACGCGCTGCCCTCAGGAGGTGGACTACCCGAAAGTGGCGGATTATCTCCGCGTCGAATCTTTAAGAAGGAACATGGCTTCCCCTGAAGCGAAGGACATCATCGCCTTCCACCGCTCCTTCCTCGACTCGATACGATATACCGGAAGGCTCTACGAGATCGGCCTCGTGGGCGCGTACAAGCTCCGAACCCGGCACTTCCTTCAGGACATCCTCACCGCCCCGAAGCTCTTCATCAAGGGAAAGCTCGGACTTCTCCCCCACGGGATAAAAGACCGAGGCTCGATGAAAAAAATCTTCACGCAGACCCTGGAGAAACGATGATGAAACGATTGGGATATTATCCGGGTTGCTCGATGCCCGGGACCGCCCGCGAATACGACGAGTCCGTACGCGCCCTCGCGGCCAGGATCGGCGTCGAACTCGTCGAGGTGCCGGACTGGAATTGCTGCGGGGCGACCGCGGCCCACAACCTGAACAGGGATCTTTCCCTGTCACTGCCGGCGCGCATTCTGGCCCTGGCGGAACGTGAGGGACTCGACGAGATTCTCGTCCCCTGCGCGGCATGCTACAACAGGCTCACGATGACCCGGACGGAACTCGCGTCGGACGAGGGGCTCCGTTCGAGGATATCCGATATAATCGGCCTGCCCCTTGCGGGGACCAGCCGCGTCCTCAACATCGTCGAGGCGCTCGCCTCCATGTCGGACGACATCCAGTCGGCCCGAGCCGGCGAAATCGCCCAACCGGTCGCCTGTTACTACGGGTGCCTGCTGGTCAGGCCCCCGAAGGCCCTGGGCTTCGACAGGGCCGAGGACCCCCGGTCCATGGACGACATCGTCGCCTCGCTCGGCGGCACGCCCGTGGCCTGGCCCTTCAAGACCGAGTGCTGCGGGGCCGGGTTCTCGGTGTCCCGCACCGACATCGTCGCAGATCTTTCGTCGAAAATAGTCAAGGACGCGGTCAGGCGCGGGGCGGAGATGATCGTCGTGGCCTGCCCAATGTGCCACGCGAACCTCGACATGCGACGCAAGGACATCAACCGGGCAGCGGGCGAGAAATTATCAATACCCGTTCTCTATATCACGCAGTACGTGGGCCTCGCCCTGGGCATTGACCGCAGATCCCTCGGGCTGCAGAGGCACGTGGTGAGCGTGCCAAAATTCAACCTGAATCCCATCACACTACAGGGCGGGCCGTCGCCGGCACCCGCGGTCACGGCGGAGGAATAGCATGTCACGCATCGGCGTTTTCATCTGTCATTGCGGAGAGAATATCAGCGCGACCGTCGACGTGGTCAAGGTCGCGGAAACCATGTCCCACGTGCCCGGCGTGGTCCACAGCACAGACTACAAGTACATGTGCTCCGACCCGGGCCAGAGCCTGATCAAGCAGGCGATCAAGGATCACAAGCTTACCGGCGTCGTCGTCGGGGCCTGCTCGCCCCGGATGCACGAACCCACGTTCAGAAAGGCCTGCGCGGAGGCTGGGCTGAACCCCTACCTCTGCGAGATGGCCAACATCCGCGAGCACTGTTCATGGGTGCACGAGAAGAGCGACCTGACCACGCAGAAGGCCATCGACCTCGTCCGCATCATGGTAGAGAAGGTCAAACGGAACCAGCCCCTCGTGCCGATAAAGGTTCCGGTCACGAAAACGGCGCTCGTTCTCGGCGGCGGCATCGCCGGCATCCAGGCGGCCCTCGACATCGCGAACGCGGGACACAAGGTCGTCATGGTGGAACGCGAGCCCTCGATCGGCGGGCACATGTCGCAGCTCTCAGAGACCTTCCCCACCCTGGATTGTTCGCAATGCATTCTCACTCCGCGGATGGTCGAGGTGGCGCAGCATCCCAACATCACCCTGTATTCATACGCAGAACTCGAAAGCGTGGACGGATTCATCGGCAATTTCAAGGCCACGATAAGGAAAAAAGCGAAAAGCGTCGACGAGAAGCTCTGCACCGGCTGCGGGGCCTGCTACCAGAAATGCCCCAACAAGAAAATACCGAGCGAGTTCAACGCCGGACTCGGCACCCGCACGGCCATTTACGTGCCGTTCCCGCAGGCGGTGCCGAACAAGCCGGTCATCGACCGCGAGAATTGCACGTATTTCACGAAAGGAAAATGCCGGGTGTGCGAAAAAGTGTGCCCGACGAAGGCCATCGACTACACCCAGCAGGATGAAATCCTCGAGCTCGACGTCGGGGCGATCGTCGTCGCGACCGGCTTCGACGTTCTCGGAACGGACAGTTTTCCCGAATACGGGTACGGGCTCTACAAGGATGTCATCACCGGGCTCCAGTTCGAACGCCTCGCATCGGCCTCCGGCCCTACCCTGGGCGAGATCCGCAGACCCTCCGACGGCAAGGTGCCCGAGACAATCGTCTTCATCGCATGCGCAGGCTCGAGGGACAAGGCGAAGGGACGTCCCTACTGCTCGAAAATCTGCTGCATGTACACCGCGAAACACGCGATGCTGTACAGCCACAAGGTCCACGGGGGGCGGGCGTTCGTGTTTTATATGGATATACGCGCCGCGGGCAAGAACTACGACGAGTTCGTGCGGCGCGCCATCGAGGAGGACGGCGCCGGCTACATCCGCGGCCGGGTGTCGCGTATTTACGAACAGGACGGTTCCCTCGTGGTGATGGGGGCGGACACGCTCATGGGACACAAGCCCGTCGAAATCAAGGCCGACATGGTGGTCCTCGCGACCGCCGGGATCGCCCAGCACGACGCGGAAGACATCGCGCAACGGCTCCACGTCAGCTACGACGAGTACAAGTTCCTCGCGGAGGCCCATCCGAAGCTCCGGCCGGTCGACTCGAACACGGCCGGTATATTCCTCGCGGGCGCCTGCCAGTCCCCCCGGGACATCCCGGAAACGGTTTCGCAGGCGGGTGGATCGGCCAGCAAGGTGCTCGCGCTCTTCTCGCAGGACGAACTCACGAGGGAACCGGTCATCGCGGTCGTGAACCGCATCGCGCCGCCCTATTACTCGACCTGCGTGGGGTGCTTCATCTGCGAGACGGCCTGCCCGTACAAGGCCATCGAGCGCGAGGAAATCCGCGCGAAGGACGGATCGCTCATCAAGACGGTCGCGAGGGTGAATCCCGGACTCTGCCAGGGATGCGGGACCTGCGTTGCGCTGTGCCGCTCGAAGAGCATAGACCTCCAGGGATTCTCGAACGAGCAGGTATTCGCCGAGGTGATGTCGGTTTAGAGGAGAGACGCAATGACTGAATTCGAACCCAAGATCGTGGCTTTCGTGTGCAACTGGTGTACCTATGCGGGCGCGGACCTGACCGGGACGAGCCGCATCAAGTACGCCACCAACGTACGTATAATCAGGCTTCCGTGCACCGGAAGGATCGATTTCATGCTCTTAATGAAGGCCTTCGCGAAGGGGGCCGACGGGGTCATCGTCTCCGGCTGCCATCCCAACGACTGCCATTACACTTCCGGCAATTTTCACGCGAGGCGCAGGTGGATCGTGTACCGCACGCTCCTGGGTTTCCTTGGTTTTGATCTTAGGAGGATTTTCTTCTCCTGGGTGTCCGCGGCCGAGGGCGCAAAGTGGGCGGACCTCATCAACCACGTGACGGAAGAAGTCCGGGGGCTGGGTCCCTTCGACGAATACAAGAAGCTCGACCATATCTGGTTCAAGGAAGCGGAGGGAGCGTGATGAGGGAAGAAATTGTCAAAAGGGCGCGCGAACTCCTCGAATCGAAAAAGGCGGGGGTCGTTATCGGGTACGGCGAGGGTTCGCAGGACCATATCCACGCGATCTTCGTGACAGACCCCGCCGACGCCGGCAAGCTCGTCATCGACGATCGCTGCGACAGGAACCTGGCGGTATACCTCATGAAACCCGAGGTGCGCGATTTCGGCAAGATCGCGATTATTGCGCTACCGCACGTGATGCGAAGCATCGTCCAGCTCGTGTCCGAGCACCAGATACGCCAGGAAGACATCACGGTCATCGGGATCACCCCCGAACAAACCGTCCGAGAATTCGCAGATTTCGGCGAGCTTGCCGATTACGTGGCGAGCATACCGATCTACATCAGCCCCGAGGACCGCAAGATGATAGACCGGATCGACGCGATGACTCCCCGTGAGCGCTGGGATTTCTGGATGAAGGAAATCTCGATGTGCGTCAAGTGCTACGCGTGCAGGGCGAGCTGCCCGCTCTGTTACTGCACCAGATGCACGGTGGAGTGCAACCAGCCGCAGTGGATCCACGTGCCCGCCCACGAGCTCGGGAACCTGGAGTGGCATATCATGCGCGCCATGCACCTCGCGGGCCGATGCACCAACTGCGGGGAATGCGCGCGCTCATGTCCGCTCGATATCCCCCTGCACCTGCTGACGATCAGGCTCGCCGAGGAGATCGAGCGCGAGTTCGGGGTGAGGGCCGGGACGAAGCACGACGAGGAATACGCGCTCGCGACCTTCAAGCCCGGCGACAGGGAAAATTTCATCAGGTGAAGCCATGGAAAGGAAGATAATCACAAGGGAATCACTCGGCGAACTCGTCGCGAAGCTTTCCACGGGCGGCTCCAGGGTGCTCGCGCCCGTGGTGAAGGCGAAAAAAATCATCTTCGACGAGATACGTTCGCTCGACCAGATGGCCACGGACTACGTCCAGACAGCGCAGTCGGCGAAGCTGGCCGTGTTTCCCCCGTACGAGGAGATATTGCATTACGACCTGTCCGACAACGAAATCAGGATGGAAGACTTCAGGAACAAACCCGTGCCCACGCTCGTACTCGGCACGAGGCCCTGCGACGCGAAGAGCTTTGAAACCCTGACGGCCGTCTTCATGTGGGAAAACGACGACGTTCACTACTCGTCGAAGATGGAAGTGACGACCATCATGTCGGTCAGCTGCGCGAAGAAGGACAAGTACTGTTTCTGCACGTCGCTCGGGGGAGGTCCCGGGCAGACCGACGGGAGCGATATCCTCCTCACCGAAATAGACGGCGGCCGCTACCTGGCCGAGATACTCACCGCGAAAGGGGAAGCGCTGGTGTCGTCAGCGCCGGGCCTCTTCACCGACGCGCCCGGGATCGACAAGGCCCCCTACCTCGCCGACGTTCCCGTTGCCTTCGACATGAACCAGCTCCTGGCGATCGGCGAGTCGCTTTTCGACGACCCGATCCTCGTGGAACAGTCCCTCCGCTGCCTTGGGTGCGGCGCCTGTTCGTACGCCTGCCCCTCGTGCTCGTGCTTCGATATACAGGACGAAGTCGTAGGCAACAAGGGGGTGCGGATTCGCTGCTGGGATTCGTGCGGATTCGGGCATTTTACCCTGCACACCTCCTGGCACAATCCCCGCCAGGTGCAGAGCAGGAGGTGGCGCCAGCGCATCATGCACAAGTTCTACTACCAGCCCGACAGGCTGAAGGTGGTGGGATGCACCGGCTGTGGCAGGTGTTCCAGACTCTGTCCTGCGGACATGAACCTGCTCGAGCACCTCAAGTCGATAGTGGAGAAGCGAAAATGAACGGAGATAATACCTACAAACCCTATCTCGCACGCATAGAGAATATCATCGACGAAACGCCGGACACCAGGACGTTCAAACTCGTGTTCGAAGACCCGGCGGTACGCGACGGTTTCACGTTCAAGGCCGGGCAGTTCGCCATGTATTCCGTATTCGGCGAGGGCGAGGCGACCTTCTGTATCGCCTCATCCCCCACGAGAAGCGGGTACGTAGAATGCACCTTTAAAAAGGTCGGCAGGGTCACCAAGGCCCTTGGTTCACTCCTCCCGGGCGACGTCATCGGCTTCCGCGGGCCCTACGGGAACAGTTTTCCCGTTGACAGCTGGCACGGGAAAAGCCTATTGTTCATAGCCGGAGGAATCGGCCTCGCGCCCGTCCGCTGCGTCATCTGGCATGCCCTGGACAACCGCGATTCCTTCAAGGATATAACCATCGTCTACGGCGCGAGGAGCGTCGAAGACCTCGTGTACAAGCGCGAGCTGGAGGAATGGAAAAACCGCGGCGACGTGAAGCTCGTAACGACCGTCGACCCCGGTATTATCCCCTGGGACTGGGAAGGGGAAGTTGGATATGTACCGGTCATACTTGAGCAGACCGCGCCGTCGAGCAGCGACACGATCGCCATCGTGTGCGGCCCCCCGATCATGATCAAGCTGACCCTGCCCGTGCTCAGCACGCTGGGTTTCGGGCCCGAAAGCATCTACACCACTCTGGAAAACCGCATGAAATGCGGGGTCGGAAAGTGCGGAAGGTGCAATATCGGAAAATTTTTCGTGTGCAAGGACGGACCAGTATTCTCATTTGAGCAGATCAACCGGCTACCCCCGGAATTCTGACCGCCCCGAGGGAAACCGGACATCCATTCATAAAACCGCATAACAAACCGGGGTAGGAATAAAGAGATGTCACACTACTTCCACTTTTCAGAAGCCGTTTCGCTTGCACTCCACGGGCTGGAAATCATGGCCCGCGATCATGAAAAGGTGTTCTCGGCGAAAGAACTCGCCGCGAGAATGAAGGCATCGGAAGCGCACCTTGCCAAGGTGTTCCAGCGCCTGGTAAAAACCGAGCTGCTGACATCTTTCCGCGGCCCCAACGGCGGGTTCGTGCTCAGGAGAAACCCCAGGGACATCACCATCAGCGAGATATTCGACGCCATCGAGGGAAAGGTAAATACCGAATCGTGCCCTCTCATCCACGAAACCTGTCCATTCAGCGAATGCATATTCAGCGGAATCATGTACAAGTTCCAGACTGAGTTCAATGCGTTTATAGGATCGCACACGCTGTCCGACTTTATCCAGAAATCGAAGTGATTACCCCGCCCGCGGCATGACATGACCCGGGAACAGTCCCCACCTCCCGCCGGACAGGGCGCCGCGTGAATCGTCATTTGCAGATCAACGGAAAATAATTTGACGTAAAGGTACTGTATGACATAGTGCCAGCAGGGACCCTCCAGGGTCCGTTATTTCCCCGGTCCGCCGGTCCACGGTTCGTCCGGCGAACACCACAGGAGGCACTCGTGCAGACCCAGGTTCTTGTCATCGGCGGGGGTGCCACCGGAACGGCGATCGCCCGCGATCTGGCCCTCAGGGGCGTGAGCTGCATCCTCGTGGAACAGGGAGAGCTGAACGCGGGCGCCTCGGGCGGCAACCACGGCCTGCTTCACAGCGGAGGCCGCTACGTGTCCAACGACCAGCAGGCAGCGCGGGAATGCCGGGAGGAGGGAGAAATCCTCAAACGGACCGCGCCCCAGCTCATCGACGACACGGGCGGCTTCTTCGTCGCCATCGAAGGGGACAGGGAATCCTACATCGCCGACTTCCCGGCCTACTGCCGCGACTGCGGCATCGATTGCAAACCGGTCGATATCCCGACCGCGCGCGAGATGGAGCCCGGCCTGTCCGAAAAGGCCATCGCCGTGTACCAGGTACCGGACGCATCCATCGACCCGTTCAAGCTGACCATCCAGAATATCCGTCACGCACAGAAGCTCGGTTCGGGCCTGCTTCGCAGGTCGAAGGTCATCGGATTCAATCGCGAGGGAGCGCGCATTACCTCGGCCAGGGTCATGAGCCTCGACACGGGCCAGGAAATCACCATAGAGGCCGAGCAGGTTGTCAACGCCGCCGGCGCGTGGAGCGCGCAGATTACGGCACTCGCCGGAATAAAAATCTACATACTCTTTTCGAAGGGGACCCTCCTGATCACGAACGGCAGGGTCAGCACGCGAATCATCAACAGGCTGCGCCCGCCTTCCGATGCGGACATCATAGTGCCCGGAGGCACGGTCTCGGTGGTGGGGACCACGTCGGTGAGGATATCCGACCTCGACAGCATCTATCCCACCGTGGAAGAAACCGACCACATCGTCCAGGAAATCTCGAAGATGATGCCGGGCCTCGAATCGGTCCGCTATATCAGGGCCTTCAGCGGCGTCCGCCCGCTGGTGGGCAGCACCCCGACCGACGACGACGAGACCGGGGGCCGTTCCGTGAGCCGCGGCTTCGCGCTGATCGACCACGCGGACAACAGCGTGGACAACATGTGCACCATAACCGGCGGCAAGCTCACCACCTTCCGCCTGATGGCCGAAAAGACCGCAGACCTCGTGTGCCAGAAACTCGGGGTGGACAAGCCCTGCGTGACGGCCGCCGAGCCGCTCCCCGCCGAAGAGGACTACGAATGGACCGAGCCCTCCCTGTCCCCGAGAAAGTGGATGCGCGGCCATGCGCTCGACGACACGCTGGTCTGCGACTGCGAGATGGTTTCGAAAAAGGCCCTCGACGAGATCGCCGCGGCGATCCGCGCGAACGGCGAGCGGCCGCACATCGTGGACGTCGGTTTCCGGAGCAGGCTCGGGCGCGGCACCTGCCAGGGCGCCTTCTGCGGGGCGCGGGGCGTACACGCCATGTACGATTCGGGCGCGATCGAGGGCGATACCGGCATCGCCGACCTTCGCGAATTCTACCGCGAACGCTGGAAGGGCGTGCACGCCATCCTCTGGGGAGAGCAGATAGGCCAGGCCGAGCTCAACGAGGCGATTCACTGCGCCACCTTCGGGCTGGAACTCGCCGCCGGGACCAACAAGGAGTGACACGGGGACATGAGCGACACGAACAGACCAACAGGACGCGAATGCTTTGACCTCGCGGTCATCGGCGGGGGAATGGCGGGTTGCGCCGCGGCATTCTTCGCGGCCAGGCGCGGCATCAGGACCGCCCAGGCCTGCGGACAGGGCGGCATGATATTTTCATCGGGGCTGCTTGACCTAATGGGTGTATATCCCATCGAAAACATGAAAACGTGGGACGATCCGTGGGGCGCGATCGACGCGGTCATCAAAGATTCTCCCGTGCATCCCTACGCGCGGGCGGGGGCCGACGTGATCCGGAAGGCCATTGACGAACTCATCGCATTTTACAACGAAAAGGAGTTCCGCCATTTCACGCGCGGGACATCGAATACTCCCGTCATCACGTCGGCGGGAACCGTGAAAAGCACCTACGCCCTCCCCGTCACCATGAAAGCGGGAGCGGACGCGCTCGACAAAAAGGCCCCCTGTGCGATCGTCGGGTTCAGGGGCCTCAAGGAATTCAGCGCGAAGCAGGTCGCCGAAGTGCTCGGCTCGGCATGGCCGGCCCTTCGGGGCGAACAGATCATTTTTCCGGGGACCGAACGCAAGAACGAGGTGTTCGCGGCCCATCTCGCGCAGGCGCTGGAGGACATCCAGACCGTCAGGGCCCTCGCGGAGGCACTCAAGCCCGCGGCGGAAGGGGTCAAATACCTGGGCATACCGGCCGTGCTCGGCATACGCAGGACCGCCCGCATACACGCCGAGCTCGAGCAGGCACTCGGCGTCGAGGTGTTTGAAATCCCCACGATGCCCGCATCCGTGCCGGGACTCCGGCTCAAGGATTTCTTCGACGTCCAGCTCCCCGCGCTGGGAGTCACAAGGATGATCGAGAAGCGCGCGACAACGGTGAAACAGGGCGGCGACGGCGTGTTCACCATAACGATGGAGGGAGGCGCCGCGTCATTTTCCGCGAAAAACGTCCTGATCGCGACAGGCCGCTTCCTCGGCAAGGGACTCACCGCGGACCGCACCGCCATATACGAACCCCTCATGGATCTGCCCGTCACCCAGCCGGCCGACAGGAAGAAGTGGCACCATTCCGATTTCCTGAACCCCGGAGGACACGCCGCGAACAGGTGCGGCCTCGAGATCGACCGTTCGTTCAGGCCCGCCGATGTGAGGGGCGAACACATACTCGATAATATCTTCATCGCCGGTTCCATCCTCGCCCACCAGGACTGGATGCGCATGAAATGCGGCTCCGGGCTTTCGATCGCGACCGCCCTTGCCGCGGTGGAAAGCTGCATGAGCATCGGTAAAAAATAATTTCCGGAAGGTCAGGCCATGAGCCCCACTGTTTTCAACATACTGCTCCTCACCTCGCTGGGAATCTGCTCGGCGGGCATACTCTTCAAGGTGCTCCGGTGGTTCGTCGTCCGGTCCGGCCCCTCGAACGAACGGAAATCGGCGCCCGGCGGGTTCCTGGCATTTTTCAAGGGATTCTTTGGGGCGATCTTCAGCCTGAAGCTGGTCTATGCCCTGAAGGCGGTTTTCGTGGATTCGCTCCTTCAGGCAAGGGTGCTGCGCGTCAACCCGGTCCGGTGGATCATGCACTTCCTGATCTTCGCCGGTTTCATCGCCCTCGTCCTGTTCCATGCCATGGACGAGCTCGTCACGCTGAAGCTCGATCCGGGCTACCAGTCGACGAACGACCCGTATTTTTTCCTTCGCAACCTCTTCGGGGCGATGGTCCTCGCCGGCATTCTCGTCGCCGTCGCGAGAAGGATCGCACGCAGGGGCGCGTTCCTGAGGACCAGGGCCGCCGACGCGATCGCGCTGACAGCGGTCGCGGTTATCATCCTCTCCGGCTTTTTCCTGGACAGCGCTAAAATTGTCTCCGAGGCCGTCTACCAGAGAATGGTCAAGGAGTATTACCCGATGGACAATCCGAACGACGTGATCGCCCTCAAGGCTTTCTGGGCGGACGGCTACGGCGTGGTGTTCAAGGACATGCAAAAGCTGCGCGATCCCGCCCTTCGCGCGAAGGGAAAGGAGCTGCACGAGCAGGGGTGCGTGTCGTGCCACCCGCATCCCCGGAAGGCGTTCCTGTCGTATCCCCTCGCGCGCCTTCTCTCGCCCGCGGCCCCGTCCCTAAACGGTGGCAGGGCCGATATCTGGGCGTACTGGATCCACGTGATCGCCTGCTTCTTCTGCCTGGCTATTTTACCCTTTACCAAGCTCTTCCATTTCATTTCGGACCCGTTTTCCCTCATTGCCGCCGGAGTCGCCGACAGGAAAAAGCCCTCGCAGGACACCGCAGGCCCGCGCAGGGCCCTCGAATTCGACGCGTGCATCAACTGCGGCACCTGCAACGACCGCTGTTCCGTGGCCCCGGTGTACAGAATCATCGGCAACGAGCTTATCCTTCCCTCGCAAAAACTCGCCGCGGTGAAAAGGCTCGCATCCTCGGCCGATGCGCCAGTCGAAAGCCTCCTGCTGCTTTCCGAGGGATCCCACATATGCACCGGCTGTTTCAAGTGCACCGAGTTCTGTCCGGCAGGCATAAACCTCCAGGACCAGTGGGCGGCGTCGAAGAAGCTCCTCGCGGAGATGGGCCATCCCGCACCGCAGGTGTGGATAAGGGATGCGGGCGCCGCGCGGTGGTCCGATGTGCTGCGCAACGCTCCGCCTGCGGGAGATGGTCCTTTCTCCCCGCACCTCTGGTTGACCCGGGCCTCGCCCGAGAGCTTCACCGCCTGCGTGCAGTGCCAGACATGCACGAGCGTGTGCCCGGTCGTTGCGGCAAACGTGTCCGAAGAACGATCGGTCGACGTGACCCCCCAGAAAATCATGAACCTGCTCCGCATGGGGATGGTGGATATGGCCGCCGCCACGCGGATGTCATGGGACTGCGTCACATGCTACCAGTGCCAGGAAAACTGCCCGCAGTCGATCTGCGTTACCGATATCCTGTACGAGCTGAAAAACATAGCGTACGAGCGGCTCCGGACGGTCGACCGCGCGAAGGCCCTGGCCGAAACGCCCGAGGCCGGACAATACGTGAGAGGTTGATGCGATGAAAATGGCCCTCTTCATGGGATGCAAGATCCCCTTTTACATGGAACGCTACGGCTCGTCAACGATTGCCGTGCTCAAGGCCTTCGGGATAAAGCCTGTCGAATTGAAGTTCACCTGCTGCGGGTATCCCAACCGCGACATCAGTTTCAAGGCGTCTGTCTATTCCGCGGCGAGAAACATCGCCCTCGCCGAGAAAAAGGGAATGGATATCGTCACGCCCTGCAAGTGCTGTTTCGGGAGCCTGGCGCACGCGGCACATTTACTGAAAAACGACGCCGCACTCCGCGACGAAATCAATGACGGTCTCCGCATGGAAAAGCTTGAATACCGCGGGATATCCCGGGTGCGTCACCTGCTCACCGTGCTTTCCGAGGACGTTGGTCCGGGTCAAATCGCGTCGCGCACCGTGCGTTCCCTTGCGGGAGTATCGATCGCGGCCCACTACGGTTGCCATGCCCTCAGGCCCAGCGCGGTGACGGGTTTTGACGACCCGTTCTCCCCCACTATCTTCGAACGTCTCATCGGGGCGACCGGCGCGACCCCCGTGGACTGGCCGCGCAGGCTTGACTGCTGCGGCAACCCCCTCCACGGTAAAAACGACGACCTTTCGGACGCGCTCATGAGGACAAAACTCACCGATGCGCGCCAATCCGGGGCGCAGGCGGTGTGCACGGCGTGCACCTATTGCCAGATACAGTTCGACACGGTTCAGAGCGCCAGGCTCGTACCTCCATGGGTGCCGGTTCCTTCAATACTGGTCACGCAGCTCATAGGGTATGCCATGGGACTCCCCGAGAAAAAACTCGGTATCGAAAAAAACCTCATACGGGCGCTCCTTCCCAAATAACAACCGAATAAAAATGCTTGCATTTTAGGCGACAGGGCGGTATGGTATATTATTGACGTTTTTCTTTCTATACCTGCCGCGATGTACGCGACGGGACGATTTTTCTCGTTTCGAATAACTGACTCACAACAGAGGTACTAACGATGGCAGCATATTATAAGAAGATCGGTGGAAAGGATTACGACCGCACCCTCCTGAACGCGGCCGAATCATCCGTGAAGGGAAAGGGCGACGGGCGCATATCGCTCAAGGACGCGAAGCGAATTCTCGCGATCGTGAGCGACGCGGGATCGTACTCTCCCACGGAAAAACGCACCATGCAGTATATCCGCGACAAATACCAGTTTACGCCCGAGGCCGATACCTGGTTTCGCGCCCAGGTCCGTTCGTGGGCCGCGAAGCGGGGGGCAAAAAAAACCACCGTAAAAAAAGTCGCGATCAAGAAAGCAGTGAAAAAAGCGGTAAAAAGAGCGGTGGCGAAAAAGACGACCGCAAAAAAAGCCGCCAGGCCTCAGCGCGTTGCCCCCGCGCCAATGCCGTTCGCGGAACCTTCGTACGCGGAACCGCCGCGCGAATCCAGGGCCACGAAAAAAAGAGAGGGAGGTCCCTGGAAAAAGATACTGATCTTCATACTGGTCATCCTAACCGTCGGACTCATCATTCTCTATTTCAAGTACTGCCCGCAGGACGACTCCGGCGCGTCGAAGGATAACAGCAAGAGCCTCGCGGGAAACACCCAGCTCAAACCCTCGGGCGACGGCTCCGCCGATGAAGGCGCGAAAACCGGTGAAGACGCGAAGGAAGCCGCGGGC
This sequence comes from uncultured Leptospirales bacterium, assembly GCA_964423905.1. GTDB lineage: Bacteria > Spirochaetota > UBA4802 > UBA4802 > UBA5550 > CAYRGX01. The sequence goes on from CAYRGX010000001.1 coordinate 224,418, forward strand.
GAAGCCGATGCAGGCAAAGACAAGGCCCCCGAGAAGGCCGCTGCCGACGACGCGAACACCTATACGGTCATTGAAAAGGATTCGCTCATTTCCATCAGCGAGAAGGTCACCGGCGACTATCAGAACTGGGAAAAAATCTATAACGCGAACAGGGACGTCGTGAAGGATCCACGGGTTATTTTTGTCGGCCAGAAGCTCAAGCTGCCCGAAGGGCTGCAGAAAAAATAAGGTTCATCGATTTGATGCCACCGGAGGGAGGGCGATGCCCTCCCTCTTTTATTAATCCTGCCGGCTACGACGCTCCGGCGATCCACCCATCGCGATAGCGCCGCTCGTCGTCGGGACATGTCCGGGTTATTTTTCGCCATGCCGCATATTTTTCTTGTCATATATCCCACCCATATATTATTAACCATCGTACGGGGACGTTCCCCGCTGCAATCATACCCAAGGAGAGAAACCATGCTGCAGACCCGCATAGAAGACAATATCCTCATAGCGACATTCGAAAAAGGAAAAACCAATTCCATCGACGCCGAAACCATCGGCCAGATCAAGGCGGCCGTCGAAGAAGTCAACACGAAGGACGAAATCAAGGGCCTCATCTTCACCGGCGCGGGAAGGACGTTCTGCTCCGGGTTCGATCTTCCCATGTTCCTTGGCTTCAAGGACCTTGACGCGACGGTGGACTTTTTCAAGGAAGCGGAAGAGGTCTTCATCAGGGTCTTCACGTGCCAGAAACCCGTTATCGCCGCCATGAACGGTGCGTCGGTAGCGGGCGGGCTCATACTGTCAATGGCCTGCGATTACCGCCTGGTGAAGAACCACCCCAAGATAATGCTCGGGATGACCGAAATCCGCCTCGGCCTCGGTCTCTCCATCGTTCAGACCGAACTCATGCGCTTCGGGCTCAACAGCGACCGGATGTTCAGGGACGTCATGTATTTCGGACAGATGTACGACGTTCAGAAGGCAAAGGAGCTCGGTATCGTCGACGAGCTCGTGGAAGAGCCCGAACTCATCAACCGGGCGAAACAGCTCGTATCCCAGTGGATCGACAATCCCCATCGCGCCTTCAGGCTCCTCAAGGCGTCGCAGCGAAAGCCGTACGAGGACCGCATGCGCCAGAGGCTCCGCGACGAGGACTGGAAATCGGGCTTCAATTGCCTGTTCGATCCGGCGACCCGTGCGGCGCTCGAAATGGTACAGAAGATGATGGCCGGTTAGTAAAAAAGGCTTGACTGCGCCAAAAATACGACAAGACTCACACTCAGTTCACCGCGCGATGCGGGAACGAAACCGCAGGCGCTGAAGGTATGCAATGAAAATCATCGAAGGATCAATGGACGCGACGGGGCTCAAGTTCGGCATCGTCATTTCACGGTTCAACGAATTCATAACCACGAAGCTTCTGGGCGGGGCGACGGACTGCCTGAAACGACATAGCGCGCAGGACGAGAACATTACCCTGATCTGGGTCCCCGGGGCCTTTGAAATCCCCGCGGTCGCGAAGATCATGGCACAGTCAAAAAAATACGACGCGATCATATGCCTCGGGGCCGTCATCAGGGGATCGACGCCGCACTTCGATTACGTGGCCGCGGAGGTCAGCAAGGGCGTCGCCATCATCGGGCTTAACATCGACGTGCCCGTCATTTACGGCATCCTGACCACCGATACGATCGAGCAGGCCATCGAGCGCGCCGGCACGAAATCCGGCAACAAGGGGTTCGATGCGGCGATGTCCGCCATCGAAATGGCCCGGCTGTACAAGCAACTGGTCTGATGGGGCACAGGCGCAAGTCAAGGGAACTGGCTCTCCAGGGCCTTTACATGCATGAAGTCTCGGGAACTCCCCTGAAGGATATTCTCACCTTCGATTGGACCGAGTGGGAGATGTCGGACGATATCCGCGGGTTTGCCGAGATATTGATAAAGGGGGCCATCGAGCACGTCAGCAGGATCGACGAGCTCATCGTAACGTACTCGAAAAACTGGAAGATCGAACGCCTGAACGCGGTGGACAAGGCGATATTGCGAATATCCATATACGCACTCCTCTACAGGAGCGACATCCCATCGGCGGTCACCATCAACGAGGGGATCGAGCTGGGAAAGATATACGGCGGCGAGGGCTCCGGGCAGTTCATCAATGGCATACTCGACGCGGTGAAAAACTCGGAGCTTAGGGAGGAATGATCGCGATGGGTCCCGGAGATCTGAACGGCGGCGACGATCAGCTGGAAAAAAATCGCATACATACCATCGAGGTCGCGCAGGACGAAACCGCCCACGCCCCATCGCGCCCCGTCAACTACAAGATCCCCCTCATCATCCTGGCCTCTATAGCCGCCGTCCTCGTGCTCACGGTCGTCATCGTGACGAGGTTCTACACGAAGCCGAATATCCGCGCATCGAAGGACGGACCCATGCCGTTCGACACGATAGAGCGGGATATGAACCTTCAATCGGACAATATCCACATAAAAAGGGGCCGGGAAAGCCATTCCCGCGGGTACCTTAACGACGCGGTGAACGAATTCAACGAGGTCGTCGAGTCCGATGCGTCCGATTCGGACAAGGCGATCGCCCTCACCTACCTCGGCATCATCAGCGACGAGAAAGGCGAGCACGACAGGGCCATCGATTATTACGGCCGCGCCCAGAAATACAACAAGCTCAACTCGGACATCTACAAGAACCTCTCCCTCGCGTACCGCCACAAGAAGGATTTCGGCCGCGCCGAGGAAAACGCGCGCCGCTCAATTTCATTGAACGACAGGGACATCGCGAGCAGGATTCTCCTCGGCAATATCTACTACGAGCAGGGAAAATACGACGAGGCCGCCAAGCAGTACAGGGAGGCTCTCGACAAGGCGCCCGAGAACGGCGCACTTCTCTTCAACCTCGCCACGGCCCTCATGAAAAGGGGCGACGAGATGTCGGCCATGGATTACTTCAAGAGGGCGGGAGCGGCCGACCGCATCGGGGACGTGGCCTACAGGGCCTACGGCCAGCTGGGTGCGATGTACATCGACCGCATGGCGTTCGACGAGGCCGAAAAATACCTGAAGATGGCGGTCTCGGTCAGGCCCGCGGATGCGACGAACCATTACAACCTGGGTATCGCATACCTCCGACAGAACAAGCGCGAGGAGGCAGTCGCGGAGCTCAGAAAGGCCGAGGAGCTCGGCGAACAGAACGCGGCCCTCATGCAGAACCTGGGCGAGGCATACGTGTCGCTCAAGGACTACGACCGGGGCCTCGCCGTGTTCGGCAAGCTGCGCGGCATGAACTCGCGCAACACGAAAATCCTCTCGCGCCTCGGTGAAATTTACTACGAAAAAGGCGAGATGGACAGCGCCTACGAGAGCTTCAAGCGCATCACCGAACTCGAGCCGACCACCGAGAACGCGCGGATCGCCTATCTCAACATGGGAAATATCCTCGACGACACGGAGCGCTACGAGGAGGCCATCGAGGCGTACCAGAAGGCACTCTCGATAAGCCCCAAGGACGACGAGGCGCTCTACAACCTCGGGGTGACCTACAAGCACGCGGGCAAACCGGAGCTCGCCATCGCCGCGTGGAGGAAGGCCTCGAACCTGGACACGAAGGACCCGAAACCTCTGCTCGCCATCGCGGACTACTACTATGAAAAAAAACTGTACGATCTTGCCGAAAAGGAATACCGCAACGTGGCCGGGAGATGGCCGTCGTCGCAGGAGGCGCATTTCAAGATGGCGACAATCGGTTACAAGAAGAACCAGTTCGACTACGCGTTCCGCGCCTATGAGAAGGTCATCCAGATCGACGGGAAAAGCGACATGGCCAGGAAGGCCTATGTGAACCAGGCCCTCATCATCGCAAAAAACAAGTCGGACGACACATCCCTCGAGTCCGCGGTCAGGATGGTCCAGAAAGCGTTCATGATCAAACCCGAAGACACGGAAGCGCTCTTCGCGCTCGGGGTCATTTATTCGAAGCGGGGCATGTACGACCGGTCCATCGACACCTTCTACCAGGTCGTGAAATCGAGCAGGGACGCGAAGTTCGTCGCCGAAGCCTACAATAACATCGGCAAGGCCTATTACAAAAAAAAGGAATTCAAGAAAGCCCTCCAGTCATTCTCCAGGGGAGTGGACGAGGATCCCTCGAACGAGGAAATCCGCATCAACCGGAAAACGGCCATGCAGGCATACGAACGCCAGATGGACGAGGACCGCTGATGCTCGCCGACAGAAGCCGCATCGAGGAGCACGAGGCATCGTGCCTGGCGCCGTATGCGGCCCTTTCCTCGCGAAGCAGGGGCAGGCGCCACCCGGAGGAACCGCACCCGTACCGCACCGAATTCCAGCGCGACCGCGAGCGCATAATACACTCCAGGGCGTTTCGCCGACTGGAATACAAGACGCAGGTGTTCGTCAACCACGAGGGCGATCACTACCGGACCCGGCTTACCCATACGATCGAGGTGGCGCAGATCGCCCGCTCGATAGCGCGCGCGCTCCGGCTGAACGAGGACCTCGCCGAAAGCGTGTCGCTGGCGCATGACCTGGGCCACACCCCTTTCGGGCACGCCGGCGAGAGGGAACTCTCGGTCCTTCTCCGCGACGAAGGCGGCTTCGAGCACAACCGCCAGAGCCTTCGCGTGGTGGACCACCTCGAAAAAAGGTACGCCGCCTTCGACGGGCTGAACCTCACCTGGGAGACGCGCGAGGGCATCATCAAGCACTCGACGCCTTACGACCACCCTGATGCGGCGGGATTCGACCCGCGTGAACAGCCCTCGCTCGAGGCGCAGATCATCGACCTGGCCGACGAGATCGCCTACAACAACCACGACCTGGACGACGGCCTCTCGTCGGGGATACTGCCCTACGAGGAGGTGCGCGATCTCGACATATGGAAACTGGCCGTCGGCGCGTCCCCGGGAGGCCTTCCCTCCTCGAAAAAAGAAATCACGATGGAAATGATCCGCCGGATCATCAACCTGCTCGCCTCGGACCTGATCGAAAACACGCGGGCGCGCCTGCAGGAACTCGCGATAGAGACACCCGATGACGTGAAAACGAACCCGGCAAGGATTCCGTGCTTTTCGACGCGGGTGGACCTGGCCAACGGCGAGTTGAAACGTTACCTGTCGGCGCGCCTGTACAGGAACTATCGCGTGACGCGCATGACCTACAAGGCCGAAAAGGTCATCCGCGAGCTTTTCACGATCTACACCCAGAATCCCGGGACCATGCCCGACGATTACCAGCACCGCATACAGGCGGAAGGACTGTCCCGCGTCGCGACTGATTATATCGCGGGGATGACCGACAGGTTCGCGCTCGAGGAGCACCGCAAGCTCACCGATCCAATGGTGCGGGCATAGGGGGCTCCATGGATTATTCATTTCCCGAAATTCCCGATTACCTGCTCGACCTTATCCGGAAGGGGCAGGCTATCGAGGAGATACGCCTGGACAGGGAGGGCGTCTGGACTCACAACGGCGAGACGTTCACCAACCAGCGGATAATAGAGTTTTTCAACAGGTCGGTGAACGTCACCGCGGACGGGACCTACGTCCTCCACTACGCGGATTACACCTACCCGATCGTCGTCGAGGACGCGCCTGTATTCGTGACGGGGGTGACCATCCACGGTTTCGGCTTCTTCGAAAGGATCGAGATGAACCTCACCCTCGGCGAGACCGAGTTTCTCGACGTGGACACGCTGTATTACAGGAACAGCGTCCTGTACTGCAGGGTGCGGGATGGCATGCTCAAGGCCAAATTCAAGCGTTCCCCCATGTTCCATATCCTGGAACGGCTTGATGAAATAGACGGAAAGTTCTACGTGACGCTGTGCGGGAAAAAAATCGAATTGCGAGAGGAACAGTAAATGAAAAAATACGTCTACATCCTTGCCGCGCTCTCACTGGCCGGCGCGATCCTATCGGGGATACTGCTCTACCAGCATTTCTTTCCCGACGCGAAGCTCGGGCTGCTCACCTGCGGATCGGGCCTCGTGAACCCGTGCATTACGGTCAGCCAGTCCCGGTTCGGGACCGTCCTGGGCATACCTCTCGCGTCGTTCGGGCTGTTCTACTACCTTGTGATTCTTTTCACGCTCCTCGTCGCCGATTACGCCTCGGACGAATATCCCCCTCTCGCACTCGGCGTCCTGCTCCCGGTGATCGCGTTCGGGGTCGCGTTCGACGTATTCCTCGGCGCGGTGCTCGTCTCGATGAAGACGCTCTGCCCGCTGTGCATATCCACCTACGCGGTCAACCTGCTCGCGCTCGCGGTCCTTATCGTCTGGCAGCGGAGCGAGAGAACGAAAGACGGCTCCGGCCTCGCTGCGTTCATGAAAAAGGCGCTGACATATCCCCTTGACCTCTCCCATAAAAGGGCCTTCGCTTCCGCGTTCATGCTCTTCGTCATACTGCTGGCCTTCGCCGTTTTTTCCACTGGTCAGATATTGAGGACCAGGACCGGGCAGATGGCGGTCTCCCGCGCCGACGTGAATTCCTTCCTCAAGGGGTTCTTCGGCAGCCCGAGGGAAAACATCGACTTCATGGACCAGGGAATCATGCTCGGGGACCCGGGCGCGCCGGTGACCATCGTCGCGTTCACCGATTTCCTCTGCAGCGCGTGCTACGAGTTCTACAAGGTCGAAAAATTCCTTCTGTCGAAGTACCCGGGAAAGGTCAGGATCGTCTATTTCAATTACCCCCTCGACCGCTCGTGCAACCAGTCGGTCAAGAACACCGTGTACGGGAATTCATGCTACGCCTCCCGAGCGTTCATATCGGCATACAAGCAGGGGATACTGGAGGACTACACACAGGCCCACTTCGCGATGTACGACGCCCTCCACATGAACTACACCCCGCAGTCGCCGATGGCGGTACTCGATACGATCAAGCCGTCGCGGCGAAACGGCATGACCAATCACGGCCTGGCGTCGCTGCTGCAGGGGGAAGAGGTGAACGAGATACTCGCGTCGCACATCGCCATCGCCGAAAAAATCAAGGTTAACGCAACGCCGACCATCTACATCGAGGGACATAAAATGGTGGGAGTGCCGCCGGTCGACCTCATGGACGCGCTCGTCGTCGAGCTGCTTAAGAGAAAAGGCTGAATCTCATGAACTGGATATACCTTCTGATAGCGGGAATATTCGAGGTGGGCTGGCCGCTCGGCCTCAAGCTCTCGCAGGAAGGCACTCACAGGGTGGCCTGGATCGTGATGGCGATCGTATCGATGGCCCTGAGCGGGCAGTTCCTGTGGCTCGCCCAGAGGGGCATCCCCATGGGGACCGCGTACGCGGTGTGGACCGGCATCGGCGCGGTCGGAGCGTTCGTCACGGGGATCGTCCTCTTCAGGGACCAGGTGACCGCGCTGAGGATCGCGTCGGTGTCACTGATAATCGCAGGCGTGGTCGGGCTCAAGCTCGCGCATTGAGCGTTAAGACCGCCCGCGGCGGGCGCTCATCGTTCATTTTTTTCTTCCGCGGACACCAGGCGTCCATTCTCGAACCTGAGGAACAGGTACCTTTCGTAACGTGACTCGTAGCCCATGTGCACGTACTGCGTCATCCTACCCCTGGGCGCGACCAGAGTGCCGGTGAACCAGTCCGCCTCGACCCTGCCCTTCTTCACCCTGTCCCCGAAGAGCTTCTTCAACTCGTAGGTCTTGTCGCCGTGACACTCGCGTATTCTGACAAGGTACAGCTTCGCCTCATCGATCTCCCATTCAGCCTGGTAGCCCCTCCAGCACGCGGTCGACCCACCCTCGAAGAAACGCTCCGGCCTCGCGTTGAGCTTCCGCAGATACTGCTCGAGCGGATTCGAGAAGATGCTCATCCTCTCGCCGTTGTAATGAAGTATGTCGGGTATCTGCGCGGTCGAGAGCGCGACGCCCGCGGGAAGTGATAAGAACACAATCGCGGCAAGAACTATTCTTTTCATCGCCTTCGGTCCTCCAGGTTGCGGTTTCTTTCAGAATACACCGCGGACGGGCGCGGGTCAATTTTTTTCGCCACCGCGGCCGGAAAACCCGTAGGTATATCCCCCTCTCCTCACCTGTACCTCCCGGGCCGAAGCTTTTTCAGCCTCTCCGCGACCGCCTTCTCGTTGCCCTCCACCCCCGGTTCGTAGAAGACGGATCCGGCGAGCTCGGCCGGCAGGTATTCCTGCTCGACGAAATGACCGGGAAAATCATGGGGATATTTGTACCCCCTGCCGTAGCCCTCCTTTTTCATGAGGCCGGTCGGCGCGTTCCGGATGTGCATGGGTATTTCGTAGTTGGATTCGCCCGCGGCCGATTTCGCCTTTTTGATGGCGAGGTACGACGCGTTGCTCTTCGGCGACGAGGCGAGGAAGGTCACGCACTGAGACAGGATAATCTCCGCCTCGGGAAGCCCGATGTTCTGGACCGCGGTCATGGCCGCCACCGCGAGGGGAAGCGCCTGCGGCACCGCGTTGCCGACGTCCTCCGACGCGAAGATGACGCAGCGCCTCGCGATGAACTCGGGATCCTCGCCAGAAAGGATCATGCGCGCGAGATAGTAGACCGCGGCGTCCGGGTCCGAGCCGCGGAGGGACTTGATGAACGCGGAAATCGTGTCGTAGTGGCGGTCGCCCGCCCGATCGTAATACAGCATGGAATTCCTGACCGCCTCGTCAACCTGCTCCCTGCCGATGTTCCCGTCGGTGCTCATGGTGAACGCCGTTTCCAGGATGTTCAGCATCCGGCGCGCGTCGCCGTTCGCGAGCGCGATCAGGCCGCGTTCAGCCTCGGGAGAGACCTTCGCGCCCCCGGCGAGGAGCTCCGCGTCGGTCGAAAGCGCACGCGCGAGAATAGCGGACAGGGCGCCGTCGTCGAGCCGGTTGAGCTTCAGGACGCGAGTGCGGGACAGGAGCGGCGCGATCACGTTGAACGAGGGGTTCTCCGTGGTCGCGCCTATCAGTATGATGTCTCCGTTCTCGACCGACGCGAGCACCGAGTCCTGCTGGGCCTTGTTGAAGCGGTGGATCTCGTCGAGGAAGAGGAGCGTCTGTCGTCCCTCGAGCAGGTTCTTCTTCCCGTGCTCGATGACCTTGCGCACGTCGGCGACGCCCGCGGAAATCGCGCTCAAAAAATGCGAGTCCAGGTCGCACGAGGCGGCGATGAGCCTCGCCAGCGTGGTTTTGCCCGATCCCGGGTCTCCCCACAGGATGAGTGAAAAGGCCCTCCCCGTGTCCAGGATGGTTCGCACGATCCTGCTTTTCTCGAGCAGGTGTCCCTGCCCGACGAACTCCTCGAGGCTCGAGGGCCTGCAGCGGTCCGCAAGGGGTGCAAGGTTTTCGCGTTTCTTCATCTGACGGCCTCCCTCAGTACGCGCCGGACGGGCGCGAAAGACAAAATGGGCTGTCCTTTCGGGACAGCCCACAGTATTTACAATAGCGTGAATCGAGAATCGATTTATTCTCCGAAGTCTTTACCCCCCCTTCCGCCGGGGCTCCTTCTTGGTTTGCTCTGCATGGACATGCGCCGCATTTTCTTGATGCGCCTTCTCTCGGCTTCCTCGCGCTTTCTCTTTTTCTCTTCGCTCGGCTTCTCGTAGTAACGGCGCCGTTTGAGTTCCTTGAATATTCCCTCGAAGGCCATGCGCTTTTTCAGGTTTTTAAAGGCCTTCTCGATGTCGCCGTTAACGTCGACCTCTAATGGGTTGGTCATGCAATCACATCCTTTTTAAATAATGAATGAAAGGCAGAATAAAAAATGAGTCTGGATTGTCAAATACATTTTTCCATAAATGAATATAAAATAGACATGGGCGTTGTCTCTCAGACAATGTGCGGGGGGATATACAGAACGCACCAGGCCGCCCGTTCTCATGCAACGGGAGAGCGCATAATTGTTCTTGACAAACCTTTTTCAATACATATTTTTATGCGAACAGAAATAACAGATACTAAGTACGAGGAGGAATCGTTAATGGGCGATAATGAAGATTATAGCAGTGATTGCGAAAGCAGTGACTGTGGTGAAAGTGGCGATAGCTATACCGAGGTAACATCACAGTCATGGGGTTCCCGGCTGATGGATTCCATAAAAGGAGTCCTTGTGGGCGTGATATGTTTCATCGTCGCGTTTCCCGTTCTCTGGTGTAACGAGGGCAGCGCGGTGAAAAACGCGAAAGGCCTTACCGAGGGTTCGAAGGCGGTGGTATCGGTTAAATCCGATAAAGTGGATTCCGCCAATAACGGAAAACTGGTCCACATGAGCGGACAGGCGACTACTGATGAAACGCTGACAGACGGCGTGTTCAACATCAGCGAGAATGGCATAAAGCTCGTCCGCAAGGTCGAAATGTACCAGTGGAAGGAAGAGTCCAAGTCCGAGACGAAGAAAAAGCTCGGCGGAGGGACCCAGACCGTGACCAAGTACACCTACAACAAGGCATGGTCAGCGGACCGCATAGACTCGGGCAAGTTCAAGAAACCCGGCTACAATAATCCCAACATGCCCTACAAGGGAGAATCCAAACTGGCCTCCCTGGTCAAAATCGGCGCGTTCAGGCTGAGCCCCGCGCTCATCGCGAAGGTCCCCGCCGAGGAGGCGTTAACCCTCAAGCAGGAGGATCTCGCGAAACTGCCCGGCGACATCAAGGGCAAGGCCAAGCTCGAGGGAGGCGGCATCTACATCGGCGCCAGCTCGTCGAATCCCCAGGTCGGGGACATGAAAGTGTCCTTCTCAATCGTCAAGCCCCAGATGGTGTCCCTGCTCGCGAAGCAAAACAACGACACCTTCGAGGAGTTCAAGCCCGCGACCGGCAACGCAATACTCGACCTCCGCGCGGGAGAGCAGACCGCGGACAAGATGTTCACGACTCTCCAGGAAGAGAACAAGTTTAAAACCTGGATCGTCAGGCTCATCGGTTTCATCCTCATGTTCGCAGGTCTGTCCATGATCTTCAAACCCCTGGTCACGGTCGCCGACGTGGTGCCGTTTCTCGGCGGTATTCTCAGCATGGGCTTCGGTATCGTCGCGTTCGTCGTGGCGCTCCTGCTGTCGCTCCTTGTAATCGCAATAGCATGGATCGCGGCGCGCCCGATACTGGCAATAGGCCTGATAGTGGTCGGCGTCGGGGTCTTCGTTGCGGTGTACATGGTCGGCAAGAAGAAAAAGGCCGCCGCAGCGTAGTCGATGCAGCACCGATCGAACAAAAAGCCCGCGCGATGCGGGCTTTTTGTTTTTCGTCATCAATAAAAGTCGGAGAGTCAGTACATGATCATCAAACTTCCGGGAACCGAGATAATACTGCCCGGGGAAGAATGCTTCATCGCGCCCGACGCGACGCTCATCGGCGCCGTGACGCTGCACCGGATGGCGAGCGTCTGGTTCGGCGCGATACTGCGCGCGGAAAGTTCGCCCATCGTGCTGGGCGAGAGCAGCAATGTCCAGGACGGCGCGGTAATCCACACCGACGACCGCGGGGGAGTTACCATCGGCGCCTGCGTTACGGTGGCGCACAGGGCTGTGCTGCACAGCTGCACGGTCGGGGACCATTCGCTCGTGGGGATAAACGCGGTGGTGCTTAACGGCGCGTCGATCGGGTCGTACAGCGTGATAGCCGCAAACAGCCTCGTCACGGAGAAGGCGGTGATCCCGGACCATTCGCTGGTCATGGGTTCGCCCGCGCGCGTTGTGCGCCAAGTGGGCGACCGCGAGCTCGAAGGCATCGAGCACGCGTGGAGGCATTATATCGGGCTTATCGAAATGTACAGAAAGGCCGTCGCTCAGTAGGCGACACACAGGAGCTGGTAGGCACTCCCGCAGGTGCCGCTGGCGGCATACAACCACGAACCCGATATTGAGGCATTGTCGCCGTAAATTCCGCCCGCTGTATCGCTGGTCCACCCGTTACAGGTGCCGCCCACCCAGAGGCTGCCATCAGGGTAGCTCCCGCTCCACCATACTGTAGTGAGTCCCAACGCTACGGATAGATTGTTGTCTATCGTACCGTCCCAAAGATCGATCCAGTTGGCGGAAATCTGCGTAAATCCCATGCTGCCTCCAATTCCGTATACCGGCAAGTACCAGTATTCGACCGGCAATACATAGCGTATGGTATCGAGCTCATCCACGCTGATGAATGCCTTCGCCCGGGAGAATTCCTTAAATACCAGATTGTGGGACTGCAGGCTCACATTGCAGAGGTTGTCCGCGCCGAGACGACCCCCGATATTCCCTGTTGTCATCTGTGCGTTGAATATCAATACACCGGATTGGATTGGTATCTCCGTCGCGAAGGTTTCCATATCAGCACGCTCGCATGACATGAGCCACAGGAAAACCATACACACAATGAGCATTGAACGCAGTATGATCCGCATGAACTACCTCCTTCTCCTCCGGGCATACCGTCCCGCCCCTGCTCAGTATGCAATGCACAGCAGGTGGTATGTGATGTTGCATGCCGAGTTTCCAAAATACACCCATGCCCACGTTGTCACGGCATTGTCACCGTTAATCCCGGTGGCCGACGATTCGTCCGTCCAGTCGTTGCAGGTCCCGCCGGGATAGTAGCTGCCATCGGAATTGCTACCGTTCCACCAGCGGGTGGAGATGCCCACCGCAACGGCAAGTGTCGTATCGATTGAGCCGTCCCACAGGCTGTTCCAGTTATCGGCCAGGAGGGTCGTTCCGTTGCCGCCATTCATCCCGTATACGGGGAGGTACCAGTAATCAACCGGCAATGCATTGCGAATGGAATCGATTTCGCTGGTGCTGATCAAGGCCCTTGCACGGGTGATATCTTTGCTCAGAAAATTGTTAACCTGCAAATTCATCCTGCAGAGGCTGTCAGCCCCGAGACGCCCTCCCATGTTGCCGGTGTGGAGCCCCGCTTCGTATATAAAGACCGCCGACTGGATCGGGATTTCAGAGGCCGCGTCGAACATATCGGCCCGGTTGCACGAACCGAACAAGGCGGTTGAGATGAGAAATGCCATTAGCGTGGCAAACGTCTTATCCATGCTAGCTTTCATATAGCTCCGTTTCATTATTCAAGTATCGTTCGGTTCCGGTCCAGCCAATCCTCAATATGCAACGCAGAGCAGATTATAACTGTTTGCGCACGTCCAGTTGGAAAAATTTATCCATGTGGAATCAATAGTGGTATATTGACCGGTCATCCCGTTCACCGAGGTGCTCATCCACCCGTCGCAACCCTGTGATGAATAAAAAGAACCGTCCTCGAAGCTTCCGCTCCACCAGTAATTCGCGAGACCGAGGGCCGACTCGAGTGTGCTGTCAACGGAACTGTCCCAGAGGCCCGGCCAGTTCGCCGAGATTTGCACCGTGGGTCCGTTTACTGTCAGGCCGTACACCGGAAGGTACTGGTACTCGAGCGGGAGGGTATTGCGGATCAGGTCGTATTCGCTGACGCTGATGAAGGCCTTGACATGCGCCAACTGACCGGATTGAAAATACTGCGCATCCAGCGCAAGCCTGCATATGCTGTCCGCCCCGAGGCGACCGCCAAGGTTTCCGTTGTATTCACCGGCACTGAATATAAAAACGGCCGGTATGACTGGTAATTCCGTGGTAGCCATGTCGTACATGTCCGACCGTTCACATGATGTGAATCCCGACATTGAAACGGTTGCAAGAATTATTACTATTATGATTCGAAGCATAAATCGACTTCCCTGGTAATCGCAATATTAGTACCAATTGACCGAATCGAGTCACGGATAGGCATACATCATTTCATTTATGTCGGTTAAGAAATCGTGCATGCCTTATGCTCAATATGCCACGCAAAGAAGATTATAAAGATTGTTGCATCCCATTATCGAAGCGGTAATCCAGGTTGGATCGCTATTGATTGTCATGTTTCCCGCTTCCCCGGTAACGGCACTATCGGTCCATCCGTTACAATCCTGCCCGTATTCGTGATAACCGCTGGAAAGGCTGCCGCTCCACCACATGCCGGTCATTTCAAGCGGGCCTTCGAGGGGAATGTTGACGCCTTTCTCGAACATGCCTACCCATGTCTCCGAGAGCAGCCCCGTAGATCCGGCAGGCCCTATCCCAACCACCGGTACAAGCCAGTAATCAGAGGGCACGGTATATATGATCGGATCCAGCGGCCCCCCGCTCAGAAAGGCCCGGACGACTCCAATGCCCGAAAAATGAGAAAAATTATTCTGCCATGCCGTTCGGCACAGTAAATCCGCACCCAGCCTGCCCCCGAAATTACCCATGTAGTTTCCCGCTCTGAAGATATAGACAGCCGAGGTGCGTGGCGCGTCGGTGGCAAAAGTATCCATATTCGCCCGTTCGCATGAGAAGTGAACCACCGGTATCAGAAGTGATGCGAGCACCATGGCAATTATAAAACGCACAGTATCTTCTCCTGATCCGATTGTTTTGTTGTCAATATCCTCGTGTTATTCATAAAAGCCGTTGTACCGGGAATCATCACAATCTGCAATTGCCGTATACAATATCCATTCATTTCGAAACATTTGCCGGGTTTAACATGTTCAGTCTTCCCCTTCCTTTATATTGACGGTAAATTCATGGCCGGCAATAATAATTTTCCGTCAAGTCTAAGCTACCTGATATACATTATACAGACTCCCGGCGGATTCGTCCATTATTTATGGAAATAGAATAGTTAATTTGAAGGATGATCGTGTATGCAGGATGATGTACATGAAAAGGATGAGCAACACCGTGATCTGAAACTGTATCGGTCCCGACTGTCTGACCGTCAGAATCCCACGCAGAGAAGATAATCGGCACCGTCACATTGGATTGCACCATTGTCCATCCATTGGTAGTCAATGTTTGTTGCAGAGCCTTCCATGCCGTACGCCATGCTATCCGTCCACCCATTGCAGGTTTGATCCGTGGAATATGTGCCATACTGAGTGCTCCCCGTCCAGTGGTTGTTCATGTTGGCTTCAACAGCCGATTTCAAGCTGACATCGATTGTGCCGTCCCAGAGGCTGTTCCAGTCTGCTGATATCTGGATGAGTGTCCCGTCGGTTTTCATTCCAAAAACAGGCGAGGCCCACCTGCTGATCGGAACGACATATTTTAACTCGTCATACTCGTTCACGCTCAAGAACGCCTTCACATATGCTGCCTCCATGGTGACTAACTGGGACTGGGCGGCGGCCCTGCATGTCGCATCAGCCCCGGCCCGCCCCCCGAGGGTGCCCCCGACCTGTAAACCCGCGTTAAAAATATATATGGGCTGCAGAACCGCCGGCGACGGTTCGAAATGCTCCAGATCACCCCTCTGGCATCCGGCGAGGTATGATGCGGCGGCTATCAGAGTGACGATCATGAACGATGAAATGCGAATCATTGCCTGCCATCCTTATGCGATTATGGATATTTACCCGCAGCTTGAGACTCTCTGCCAGTCGCGGCGACGGCGAGCTCGGTTAATTATACTACAAAAGGGACGGCGCGTCAAAATTATTTTCCCGGAAGACGGTTGAAATAAAATGCAAGTCCCTCGAGCATCCGCCGCGGTCCGTGCCGGATCTGTTCAATGGATTCGCCACCCCCGTGCCCCGCGACGCGAAACGATATGACCGGTACGGGCGCACCACCCGCAGAAGGTACGCGCCCGTACCGCAGGTCCGTTACGACAAGGCCCTTGCCGTACTTTTCGACCGAGTAGTATCCGTCGGTAAAGGCGTCGAAGATGACCTCCATCACGCCCAGATCGCGTTCCTCGAGAAGCGCCTTGTTCGAACGCAGGGGGCAGAGATCGAATCCGCCGCGGTCGAACACGGACCGGAACCCGGTCATGAAAGAACCATCGCCTGTGACGGCGATGACGTTCCAAAGAAACGGCCCTCCGAGTGTGGGGGTCGCGGTGACCGAAACACGGCGGATATCCCTTTCAGCGAGAGACGCCCGGGTGGCTGATATGACATGGCTTCTCACCGCGGCGGAAAACGCCACATAGGCGGCCATGAACAACATTCCCGCGACAGCCATTCGCCGCACGGGCACTGACACGTTGCGCGACAGGAGCGAAAAGGCAAGCAGTCCCGCGGCGGGCAGCGTGAACAGCGGGTCCATGGGGCACATGATGCTGAATGCGACCCTTGCGGAGCCGAACGGCAGGAATATCATCGTCCCGTAGCTCGTGAAACAATCGATGATGATATGGATCATCATCGCGAGAAGCGCCGCGGCCATCCACGCGCGCGGAGAAGGCCCCCGGTCGCGGTAAAACCGCGAGAATGCCGCCCCCAGGACGAACGAACAGACGAGAACGAAAAGCAGCGAATGCGTGGGGCCCCTGTGAAATAATATCTTCGCGAGGTCGTCCATGAACGCGAGCGGTACGAGATCAATATCGGGAAACACACCTGCCGCGGCCCCGAGATCGGCGGCCTTGAACCTGTCCTCGGCGGGTAGGAGGGTCACCGCCGCGAGGGCCCCCGCGGTCGCGTGCGTTACCGGGTCCACGACCGCCTCAGCTCCTGTGCCACTTGAAGAGGAACGAACCCGCGGCGAGGAACACCACCGTCGTCCCGGCAAGGAACGCCAGCTGCACCGCAAGGTCGGTGAGGCCGGCGCCGTCGTTCATGATGCGTCGGGAAGCGTCCACCACGTGCGTCAGCGGGAATATCTTCGACACGTTGCGAATCCAGGGCGCGGCACCCTCGAGCGAGAACCAGACCTCGGAAAGGAACATCATGGGCCAGGTGATGATATTGAGGATTCCGCCCGCGAATTCCTCGCTGTCGCTCCGCGACGCGACGAGGAGCGAGAGGGATATCATGCTCACCCCGCCGAGACAATATATTACCAGCAGGTCGAAAACCGATCCGCGCATGCTGAAGCCGAATAACAGCATGCAGCCCGTAAAGACGACCGCCGTGACGCCGATCAGGATGAACATGCGCGAGAGGATCTGCGCGGAGAGGAATTCGAACGGCCGCAGCGGAGTCACGCTCATTCTTTTCAGCACGCCGTTCTTGCGGTAGTTCACCACCACGTACCCGACGCCGAAGAGCGCGCTGAACATCACGTTCATCCCCAGTATGCCGGGAAAAAACCATTCGAGGTAGGGCACCTCCCTCCCCTTCACGGTTTTTCGGAATATGCTCTCGCCGGTGTCAAGACCCGCCGAGAGAAGGAGCTTCTCGGCGATGTATCCCTTGGGAGACGTCTCGCTTTTCCAGTAGGTGCCCGTCGATGGCTCGATGAGAATGTCGATCCTGTGGTGGAGGAGCTTGCCGGCGGCCTCTTCCCCGGTTTTGAATTGCACGAACTCGACGAACCTGGTCTTTCGAAACGCCCGGTATCGCAACGAGAACGAATCGTCGGCCCTGTCAGGACCGACGATTCCCGCCTTGTACAGGGTCTGCCGGTCCTCGTTGAAGACCAGCCCGAAGCCGAGAATGATGAGAAATGGAAAGAGGATGCTCCACGCCAGGGCGGAGCGGTCGCGCAGGAACTCCTTGTTTCTGGCGACGAAGAGCGTCCATATCCTTCGTATCATCGGATCCTCCTCATGCGCGAAGCTCGTGCCCGGTGAGCTTCAGGAACAGGTCTTCCAGGTTCTGCGTGCGGACGTCGAGCGACCCGAGATGGGCGCCCTCTTTCATGAGCGCCTTCAGGCACACGTCGGGGTCGCCTGTCTGGATGACGACCCTCCCCTCCTCGCGGAAGTAACGGCACGGCAGGGCCCCGAGGATGCGATCGCCGGGATCGTTTCTCATGGTGATTGTCACGCCGCCGCAGTGCTCGGCGAGCAGCTCCTCCGGCGACCCCAGGGCCACGATCTTCCCGTCATCCATGATGCCAATCCGGTCGCAGAGGATTTCGGCCTCCTCCATGTAGTGCGTGGTGAGCACCACCGTCTTCCCGTCGTCCCGGATTTTCCTGACGATCTCCCAGACGTGCCGCCTGGCCTGCGGGTCCAGGCCCGTGGTGGGTTCGTCGAGAAACACGAGCTCGGGATCGTTCGCGAGGGCCATCGCGAGGAGAAGGCGCTGCTTTTGCCCGCCGGAAATCTTCCGGTTATCCCTGTCGAGGATGTCTTCAAGGCGACAGGCGGAGACGAGATAGTCGAGCGAAGACTGCCTGTCGTAGAGGGCACGGAACGTCTTCAGGCACTCCCTCACCGTAAGATAGTGCGGGAGCTGGGTGTTCTGGAACTGTATGCCGACCTCGTTGCGGAACCGGGCCCCGCGCGTGGCGCCGCGGTACAGTATCTCGCCCGAGGTCGGGGGAATAATCCCCTCGATCACCTCGATCGTGGTTGTTTTGCCGGCCCCGTTCGGCCCGAGAAGGCCGAAGCAGATGCCCGGCTCGATGCCGAAACTGATTCCGTCAACGGCCTTGACTTCTTCGAAGTGCTTCTTCAGCTCCCGGATCTCGAGAATATACGTGCCTGTCGCTTCCATTCAGAACAGGACCCCCAGCACCGTGTCGATTTTTCGGAGGGAATCCACAATTGCCGCGGCTTCTTCCCCGCCGTAAGCGCCCGCGCGCGCGAGAATCTCGGCGACCGTGTCGAACGCGCGTCCCGCGGAGAGATCGTCGTCCATGGCCCCGGAAAAAGCCTTCTCGATGTCGGCTGCTGCCGGGGAGTTCCCGCGCGAGGGAGTACCGGCGCGCGCGGCAAGCTCCGCCACGCGCGCGCGCACGGCGTCGAGCCTGCGCGAGTGGGCGGCGAGGGACTTCCACGTGAAATTGAGCTTCCTGCGATAGTGCGTGTGCCAGAGCATGAACCGTAAATGCCAGGGAGAATATCCTTCATCGAAAACGTGCTCGGGGTACACGATGTTGCCCTTGCTCTTCGACATGGTCTTCCCGTCGACAATAAGGTGTGCGCCGTGCAGATAGTAGTTCGCGAAACGTTCTCCCGTCACCGACTCGATCACCGCGATGTTGTAGTCGTGATGGCGGTAGATGTTGTCTATGCCGCCGCAGTTGATGTCCACGGCGAGGCCTATCGTGCCCGCGGCGACCGCGGGGTCCTGGATGTTCCAGGACGGCCTGCCGCGACCGATGCCGGTGTCCCATGACGAGAGGTCGCCGTCACGGTACCCGTGCCACAGGATGAAGTCGCCCCTGTTCCAGCGCGTCCCGGGATAGGTGTCCCGGTGGAACCGGACCTTTCGCGCAGGCCAGCGCGACATGTCGAGGCCGAAGAGCTTGCCGAAATCACCGAACGTCAGGGGGTCGAAGTATATGTCTTTGCCGTGGCGGTAGGCGTTTCCCTTTTCCATGAGGCGCACGAGGATATCGGCCGCCTCGGTGACGTAATGCGAGGAACGGGGAACCGGGTCGGGGAGCGCCAGTCCGAGAACCGCGCATTCCCTGAAAAAAATCTCGGCTATGTCGCCGGTGAGTTCGTCGATCCGTACGTTCTTTTTGCGGGCTTCCGAAATCGTCTTGTCCTCGATGTCGGTCATGGGTATCGATCGCGAAACGGCGTACCCCATGTATTCGAGGTATTTGATGAGGATATCCTCGTACATGAACGTGCGGTAGTTGCCGATATGCGGGCGCCGGTAGATCGAGGGGCCGCAGGTGAACACCTTCACCCCGTCGCTGAACCTTGGCGTGAACGCTTCCCTGGATTTGCTCATTGAGTTGTATAGCGACAGCATTGATGATTACCGTGGAACGGAAGCGGGATAAGGCCGCACTTCCGGCCTATTTTTTATTTGCCCTTATAAAACCGACAAGAAGCCCGGCAGTTTCGGCCGGATACTCGATCATCGGCGCATGGCCGCAGTCTTTCATGACGACAGCCCTGTTGACGGGGATTCCCGCTTTCAATACCGTTACGGCCGAAACGTCGAGGATCCTGTCATGGTCTCCCCATAGTACGAGCGTCGGCGCGGAGATCCGCATCATTATGGAATCCACCGGGGCCGGCTTCGCGTTGAGGTCCCGCATTATCTTCTCGTAAAACGGCCTGTTCCGCAGGCCCTCTTCGGCAAAATGCCGCTTGAGGACGCCGGGAATATAGGGCCGGTGATACGTTCCAAGCGCCATGAACCTGTCAAAATCGTCTACGTTATTCAGCAGCAACGGATTGTCGCCGGACTCGATCTTCTTCATGACATCGCTTTTCTTCGCGCCGCTGACTCCGCCGGTGTCGATGAGGCAGAGGGTTATGACCCTTTCGGGGTGCTCGGCCGCGAACCTCGCGGCTACGTTTCCTCCCATGGAGTTCCCAACCAGGTGGAAGCGTTCGAGCCCGGCCGCGTCCGCGAAGTCCTTCAAGCGTTCAACCTGGCTCATTATGTCGTAGGAGCGGTCCCCGAGCTTCGAACTATCCCCGAAACCGGGCAGGTCTGGAATGACCAGCCGGAATCCGCCGGGAATTGCCGCGGACATCCTCGTCCAGTGGTCTTTGTTCGCGCCATACCCGTGGATCATGACGATGGTTTCGCCCTTGCCGTCCCTGCTGCAGTACGCGATATTGAAATCGCCGGCCTTCAACGTCTTCATCGAAAGCCCCGCCCTTCCGTGTTCCATCTTCTGGAGCAGGCCCGAAACTGCACCCGGGAAAGCGTGGTATACCACGAGCAGCGCGGCAACCACCGCGAGAATAATTGAAAGTATTATCTTTTTCTTCATCTATAAACCCCCGCCCGCATCCGGATCAATGGACAGTAGCGCGGACGGCATGTCAATAAAAAACCGCCGTTGCAAAAATCCCGCCATTGCACCCGGCGTTTCTGTACAAACCGCCGGTTCTGTCTTTACGTCGGTAACAAACCGCATATCCCGTCTGCATGTTTTATTAATGAATCCGTTGCATTCTGCCGATAATACTACGGGGTAATGGTACATGTTCGATATCAAGATTTTCGGTGAAAAGAACACTCCCTCCTCCGCCAGGAACGAAAAGACGCCGGGGAGCCTCAAGATTCACGATAAGTCCGCCGTGTATCCGCGGGACGAGCTCTCCCATGACCAGAAAAAAAAGGAGCAGCACCAGCAGTACCGGAAAAACGAAAACGACGAGGCGGGAGATCATTTCGAGAGCCTGAGGACGACGGTAACCCTGCTCAACCAGGAATTTCTCAAGAAAAAAACCCCGTACCGGTTCTACCTTTACAAGGAATTCGACAACATTTACATCAACCTTGTGAGACTTGGAAGCGACGGTTCTGTCGCGGGGGTCATCAGGAAGAACATAACCCATAACGAGTTTTCCCTCCTTGTCCGGAGGATCGAGGAAGGTGAAGGTCTCCTCTTCGAAATGACGGGTTAAGGCGCCGGTCAGGCGAGCTTTTCCATAACCTCCCTGATACGCTTCACCCCCTCGATGATGTTGGCATCCGAGGTCGCGAACGACAGCCTGATATAATTGTCCGCACCGAAGGCTATCCCCGGCACCACCGCCACCCTCGCATCTTCCAGAAGATACGACGTGAGCGCGCTCGAAAGCGAGGCGTCGGGATATCTGTCGCTCACCGTTTTCCATCCCTTCAGCGACCTGCAGCCGGCGATCGACGGGAAGGCGTAAAAAGCGCCGGCCGGGGACAGGCAGGTGAAACCGGGCACCCTGTTCAATGCGTCCACGATGATCGTCCTCCTGCGCTCGAAAGCCTGGTACATCTGGTCGATGACGCCCTGGTCCCCGTTGAGGGCCTCGACCGACGCCCACTGCGCGATCGACGTGGGGTTGGATGTGGACTGGCTCTGGAGTGTCTCCACGGCCGCGATGATGGACTTGTCGCCCGCCATGTAGCCGATGCGCCACCCGGTCATCGAGTAGGCCTTCGATACGCCGTTCAGGACCATTGTCTTCGCGCGCATCTCGTCTGATATGTTGGCGATGTTCACGAATTTCTTGCCGTCGTAGAGGATCGACTCGTAGATATCGTCGGATATGGCGAGGATATCCCTTCCCGAAAGAACGCCGGCAAGCGCCTCGAGTTCTTCCCGCGTGTACGCGGAACCCGTGGGATTGGAAGGCGAGTTGATCACCACCGCCTTCGTGCGGGGGGATATTGCCTTCTCGAGCTGCGCCGGCGATATCTTGAAATTGGAGGATTCGTCCGTATCGATGATGACCGCAACGCCGCCCGCCAGCTCCGTCATGGGGGGATATGACACCCAGTAGGGAGCTGGAACGACGACCTCGTCCCCGTCATCGAGGATGCACTGCATGAGGTTGTAGAAGGAATGCTTTCCCCCGGAATTGATGGTGACCTCGGAAATGGCGTATTCCAGATTGTTTTCACGTTTGAATTTACCCACGACGGCCTGCTTGAGCTCAGCTATTCCGCCGGCCGGGGTATACTTTGTCTTCCCGCCTTCGATGGCGCGTATCGCGGCGCTCTTGATGCTGACTGGCGTATCGAAGTCGGGCTCGCCCGATCCGAACCCTATGACGTCGATCCCCTTTGCCTTGAGGGCATTCGCAAGCGCCGTCACGGCCAGCGTGGGCGACGGTTTCTGTGACTGGATTCTTTTCGAAAGTTTCATGGTCTCACCACCGTAATAGGTTTTCGGTTCAGACGCAATGCGGGTCTGCCATAACCTTAAAGACGGGTGGTTATTCTCTGTCAAGTTATTTACCCTTTAGAGGTACGGCATTTATCGAATATGGCCGCCGCTGGAAGGATCGCGGTGTTGCAATGCGTAATAATTTATTGACTGATGAAGCGGAACATATATTTATTTATAATGATTAGGATGCCCGGCTTGCGAAAAATCACCGATATGGCGTTCATCGCGGGATTGAAAACCGCACATGCAGAGGGGCAAATGACTTGACGGCATCCGAAAGAGGGATATACGATTTATCACTACATAACTGGAGGACAACATGAAACACAGGGCTATGCTGTTATGCGCTTTACTCGCAGTGTTCGCCATGACGAACCAGGCAACTGCACAGAAATCGAGGACCGTACGTGCGATGAACGCGACCCAGTTAATTCAGGCAATCGCCCCCGACACGATAATTGAACTATCCGCCGGCGATTACACCCTCCCCCAGCTCACGTACGATTCGAGGACGGGCATGTATCCCCTGATCAAGGACGGCGCCTACGTCGAGTACGTCGAACACTACAAAATTAAAAACGTCCGCAATCTCACGATCGTCGGGAAGGGAGCGACCCCCTCCCATATCGTGTTCAAAAACACCCTGAGTCCGGTGATAGAATTCGAGAAGTGTTCATCCGTCACGCTCGTGAACATACGGGCCGGCCACGTGCCGGCAGGATCGGCGTACCAGGGATGCGGGAGCACCACGTCCCCGGTATTCAGGTTCACCGACTCGTCGGGCATATCCATTAAGAACTGCAAGATGTACGGTTCGGGCAACTGGGGAATCGAGGGATACAAGGCCAATAACCTCACATGCGCCAATTCGGAAATATATGGATGCAACCTAGGCATCATGTCCCTGTATGCATGCTCGAACGTAACATTCGAAAGCTGCCGGATGTACAACAATACTACCGGGACATTCTGGTTTTCCTCGTTCATCCTTCTTGGCGACGTCGAGAAGGTCGTATTCAACAACTGCACGTTCAGCAACAACGTCGTCCTTGCGGAAAAGAAGTCCAAGTTCTATTACGATGCCGCGGCTGCAGGCTTTCTTGTTACCAAAGAGGCATATTCGAACGCCGCTGCGACAGCGCCGGTAACGATGAACAACTGCACCATAACCGGGAACGCCCTCGCAGGCATCGTCATGGATCCGGCTCAGTTGAAGATCAACGGCGGGAAGATCATCAACAACAGGACCGTGAGGGTCCCGGTTCGTCAGGACGGTAATTGATGGACGAGGAACAATCCCCGGCAATGGCCGCCCCGAGGCCCCTCATCGGGCGCAAGGCTTTTTTCTGGATTCCGGTGATCATGATCATTGTGTCGTTCACCGCCCTGGACGGGCACATGATCATGACCGCCAGGGGCCAGACGACGTTCTTCGGGGAGCCGGAAATGCTCATCCTGCTCGCGGTGATCGCCGTGCTGTCGGCACTGATGCTCTGGCGCCACGTTCATGCGGCACCCGATGGATTCGGCCGGCAGCTGTTCTGGCTCGGACAGGTTCTGTTCATCTACGGCCTCCTGGCCTGGAGCGGCCAGTTCCTCGAGGCTGCCAGGATGAAAATCACGATTTCAGAATCGATTTTCCGGAGCCCCTACTCGATTGTGTCGCTCATCCTGTTCTTTGCACTCCCCGTGACGTGCGGAACCGCGCTCATGGCGATGAAGGCGAACGCGCTTTTCGCGTCGGCAAGGGACCTCGGCATCACGGTCGCCCTGTTCCTGGTCTACTTCTTAATTGTCGCATGGCTCGATGCCTCCTCCCCGTATTTCGCGATCGAGCTGGTGAGCGAGGTCGTCGTTCCGTTTATCGCGAGCGCCTTCGTCGTCGCGAGGATCGCCTTCCACAGGACGGCGCCGACCGCGGCGAATATATCCCCACCGCCCCCCGCGAGGTAGACAGGCCATGAAGATCATCATCTGCGGGCTGGGCAACATCGGCATCCGCGTTGCGGAGCAGTTCATTCGTCTCGGCGAAAGGCCCACGGTAGTGTCGGACGGCGCGAACGAGATGCACGAGCGTCTCGCCAGATCGTGGAAATGCACCGTGGTCCGCGGCGACGCGAGGGACGGTCGGGTCCTGCAGAAGGCGGGCATCCGCCGCTGCGACGCGATCCTCTCCGTAACCGGCGACGACGAGGTCAACCTGGAGATCGCGATCCGTGCACGTGAGATGAATCACTCGGTCCGCATCGTCGCGAGAATATTCGACGAGAACTTTTCGAAAAAAATCAGCAAGGGCTTCGGCATCCAGAAGGCGCTGAGCGTCTCCCACCTGGCGTTCTCGTCGTTCGTCTCGTCGTGCATGTCCGGGGCGACATTCCATACCTTCAGGTTCGCCGGTGCCGTATACAACCTGGCGGTGATCGCGATAGACGATGGATCGCCGCTCTCGGGCATGACCCTTGCCGGGATACAACAACGGTACTCGGTCGTCCCGGTAATGGCCGTCTCCGGTGCGACGTCGCCCACGAACGAGGACCATACCGTAGGGCCCGGCGACAGTGTGATCTTCCTTGCCGACGGCGAGGGCTCGGCCCGGTTGAACGAAATGCTTCGGGGCGAGGTAATCGAGGACATTGTCGAGTCGGGGAAAAAATCCGTCAGGGGCATCGCGGCATGGCTCGGAAACATACCCTCGCACGTGAAAATCGTGGCAGGCGCGTACGCGGCCCTGCTTGCAGCCGCGATACCGGTCTTCTCGCTCGGACTGGGGGTATCGCCGCTGGATGCGCTCTACTTCACCGTGACGACGACCACCACCGTGGGCTACGGCGACATCAACCTGCAGCACGCGGGCGCCGCCGTGAAGCTGTTCGGGTGCGCGGTGATGCTCGGCGGCGCGGCGATACTCGCCTCGGTCTTCTCGATCGTGACCGAGGCGATCATCAGCAGGCGCTTCGGGCTGTTTTTCGGCATATCCGTCCGGCGCATGCACGACCATGTGGTGATCGCAGGACTCGGTAACGTCGGGTACAGAGTGGCGAACTTTCTGCGCGAAAGCGGCGAAAAAATCGTGACCGTGGAAAAGGACCAGTCGAGCGAGCACCTTTCCGCCCTGCGGGGCAGGATCCCCGTGATATTCGGCAGCGCAAAGCAGAACGACGTGATGATGCGCGCCGGCATCGAGAGGGCCAGGACCGTCATGGCCCTCACCGACGACGACATGGTGAACCTGAACATTCTCATCGACGCGAAACTGATGAACCCGGAAATCCGCACCGTGGGAAGGTTCTTTAACAGGGATATCGGAAGCAAGGCGGTCGAGTCTTTCGGCATACACTGCGCCATGAGCACGTCGTACATAGCCGCCCCGACCTTCGCGGCTTCCGTGCTCCACCCGGACGTCGAGTACGCGTTTGTCATCGACGACGTCATGTACGTTCTCCTCGACACGGGCCTCGGGGAGGATGGCTACGAGACCGCGAGGCGGATGATGCGCCACGGGATGACAGTACTCCTGGGACTCAACGAGCGCGGTCCCGTGCTCATTCGCGACGACACGGTCCTCTCGAGCGGCGACCGGATCCTCTCGATCGGCCATTACGGGATGGTGAAAAAACTCGCGGGGATGACATGAGGGCGTCCTCCCTCACTTGATGTCGACCACCACCATGGTGAAATCGTCGTCGAAGCTTTGCTCCATCCCCGTCCAGCGCCTGAGCAACTCGACGATGGACGCGATGAGCCCGCCCGGCGTCGCGCCTGCGTTTGCCATTACTGCCTTCCTGAAGGCGTCTTCCCCGAGCATGTCGTTGCGGGAATTCTTCGCCTCGATGATGCAGTCCGTATAGAGGATGATTCTGTCTCCCGGGCGCACGGGGACACTCGAGAGCTCGAAATCGGTCTCGGGCAGAAGCCCGATCGGCTTTCCGCGGGGCTTTGGCGACTCTGGGGCCTCCCCGCCCTTGCGCACTATCATCAGCGGCGGGTGCCCCGCCCTTGAATGCACCACCTGGCCCGCCTCGCGGTCGATTACCGCATACAGCGCGGTGAGGAACTGGTTCTCGATATTGCCATACAGAATCCTATTCATCCCCGAAAGCACGTCAGCCGGGTCGCCGGCGGTCTTCTTCAACACGTCGAAGGTGATCTTGACCATGGACGCGATGAGCGCCGAGGGCACGCCGTGCCCCGACACGTCCGATATGAGGACTCCCATCTTGCCGTCGCCCATGTCGTGGAAATCGAAAAAATCCCCCCCCACCTTCTCCATGGGAATGCAGGTCGCGGCGATGGTGAGCGACTCCTGCACTGGAAGACTGTTCGGCAGGGTCGACTGCTGGATCTTTCTGGCGAAATCGAGCTCCTGCGAAATCTGGAGGAGCTTCCGGGTCTCCTCCTCCTTTTCCTTTTTAAGGATGTTAATCCTGTCGCCGAGGCCGAGCGAAAGGAGGATGACCTCTATTGCGGATCCCGCCTGGATCGCATAGGTGGTGAAGAAGTTGCCAGGGAGGGCGCCGAACACCTTGAGCGTGTACACCAGCCCCCCCAGGAGGAAGCAGGTCCATGCCAGCATGAGAAATATCGCGGGACGGTAGCGCCGCGCGATCATGATGCCGCCGGTCACGAATATGGTCGCGATGCCGGCCATCGCGATGATGAGGTTCATGATGATGCTCGTAGCATAGTCGAACGCGAGCGGAGCGAGTACCATGCAACCGGCGAGGGCCATCTGCGCCTTTATGATCCTGTCCATCACGGGGGCCCGCGCCGGGGTGTCGAGGTACGAGCGGGAAAAGAGACCCGCGCTCGCGATGAGCAGCGATATCGTAAGGGGGATATAATGGTTGCTTCCACGGAGCGGCCCGGGAAGGTACTCGTAGGCATACCCGTTCTGAGTGAGCTGCCACGCGGAAAACGACACGAGGTACAGGACATAGTGCAGGAACGACCTATCGCGTACCGTCGCGAAAAGGAACAGGTTGTACACGATCATGACCGCGAGGAGTCCGTAATACATGCCGAGGACATACTGCTCGATGCGCTCGTTGGAGTGAAATCCCTTCTCCGTCCAGACCGTGAGCGGGATTTCCATCCTGTCCGAATTTTCGAACCGGGCGTATATGGTCTTCTCCTCACGACCGGAAAAACCGAGCGGAAAGACGAAATTACGGTGCGCGAACGCCCTTGTGTCGAACGGCGTGGCGTACCCGGTACGAAAGGACAATACCTCTCCCCCGGGACCGGGAACGTGCAGTTCAACATGATCCATGAGCGGGTATGAAAGCTCGAGCATCAACCTGCCCGGCGACTCATTGTTCCTGATAGAAAAACGAACCCAGAATGCGGATTTCGAGAACCCGTATGACGGCACGGGCGATCGGCTTGGAACGAAGCGCGCGTCAGCGGGCGGGACCGCGACATCCCGATAGGTAAGTCTTCCCGTCCTGTCCTCGAGTATCTCGACGGAGCCTCCAAGCGGGTATGCGCACCTGTCACCGGTGATCCCGAGCGGACGAAGCGCCTGCAGAGATTGCCCGGCAAAAAGCACCATCCCGAGGACCGAAAGGACGATCCCCGCGACGTATCTCCGTGGATAAGTCATGTCCCTGAGAATACCGCCCCGGCACGCGCCCTTTCAATACAAAAATGTCGATCCCGAAAAAAAATTACGAAGGGAAAACCGCGCTCAGGCCTTCGAAAAGGATTCGAAGACCTCGATGAGGCTTTTCGCCGACCTGTCCCATGAATAGTACCCCGCGCGGGCGAGCCCGGCCCTGGACATGCGCTTGGCGAGGACGGTGTCCGACATGACGCGGCCCATTTCACGCGCGAAACCGGCCGCGTCCATGGGGTCGACGATGATCCCCGCGTCGCCCGCGACCTCGGGAATGGACGACGAACTCGAAACGACAACCGGGCAGCCGCACTGCATGGCCTCGAGCACGGGAAGGCCGAAGCCCTCATAGATCGAGGGGAACGCGAACACGGAGGCCCCGCTGTAAAGCGGGGCGAGATCCCCGTCCGGCACGTAACCCGGAGTGACCACCTCGCCCGCAAGCCCCATCTCGTCGATCAGCCTGAAGAAGCCTTCGTTAATCCAGCCCTTCATCCCCACCAGCACGAGCCTGCACCCGGCCGGTTTCTTCATGTCCCTGAACGCGGCGAGCAGGGTCTCGAGGTTTTTCCGGGGCTCCAGCGTGGAGACCGACAGGACATAAGGGGCGGCGAGTCCATATTTCCCCTTCACACGCGTAATCTCGCCCTTTTTCGCAGGATGGAAGATCGCAGGGTCCGCGGCGTTGTAAAGGGATTGAACCGGCGTTCCGATGCCGAGCACGCTTTGTATATCCCTTCCCGTGTTGTCCGACACCGTCAGCAACAGATCGGCGCGCCGCATGGCGCGCGGGATGAACACGTTGCGGGAGAAACGCCTCTTCAGTTCCATCGTTTCCGGGAAGAGCTTCCATACCAGATCGTGGATAAGCCATATTCTGGCCGGACGATGAAAAAAGAGCCAGGGAAAAAAATCGGCAAAATTTCCGAAATAGATGTCGATCCGGTTCTTTTTCAGGGAAGAAGCGAGCCAGAACGGGAAAACGACCCTGCTCGCGAGCTCCAGCCACATTTTCATGAGCCGGAGCGCGACCATGCGCGCGAAGGCCGCGGGAGAATGCGTCCGCGTAAAGCGCTCCTTTTCGCGGGACCACGCCGCGCTCGCCCGCACCTTCGCCCTTTTTACCGGGTGGTCGTATTCGACCGGTATGAAACGTGAGCCGTCCGGGGTGAAATGCCTGAGGCCGTCGATCGTGTAAATGTAATAGGTATTACGGCGGTCCATTTTCTCGAGTCTGACCAGGTAATTCAGGGCAACATTGCCCACCCCGGTCAGCCTTTCGAGCGACAGCGAGAGCGCCTCGAAGGCTATGTTCATCGCATCCTCCCTTCAATCAACGCGCCAGCGTTCCTCCTTTACCGGTTTATTGCAACCATATTCCAGTGCGTGGTAATGTAATTGACAGTCCGGGCCGGTGTGAAAGTATACTGCTCGCACCCATACAATGATAATACAACAAGGAGCTCATTATGTCAGCCTGTACCTACACCACGGATGAAAACGGCATCGCCCTCATGAAAATCAACAATCCCCCCATGAACGCGCTCAGCACCCCCGTCATCAAGGACATCAGGGAATGCGTTAAAAAAGCCCTTTCCGATGACGCGGTCCGCGTTGTCGTGTTCACCGGCGAGGGAAAGGCGTTTATTGCGGGAGCGGACATCAAGGAGGTCGAGGGACTCAACGCGGCGAAGCAGGGCAGCGATTACCTGATCAACGGCCAGGAGACATTCAACCTGATCGAGGGCGGGGACAAGCCTTTCATCGCGGCAATCAACGGGTTCGCACTCGGCGGCGGCATGGAACTCGCCCTCGCCTGCCACATCCGCATCGCCGACGAGACCGCCCAGCTCGGCCTCCCGGAAATCAAGCTCGGCATCATACCGGGATACGCCGGCACGCAGAGGACGCCGCGTCTTATTGGCAAGGGCCGCGCCTACGAGCTCGTTCTTTCCGGCAATTTCATTACCGGCGCGCAGGCGGCCCAGTACGGCCTGGTCAACAGGACCGCCCCGAAGGGAGAGGTCGTGCAGGAGGCGACAAAGCTCGCCCTGGCAATCGCGAAGAAGGGTCGCCCGGCAGTCAGGACCGCCATGGACGTGATCAGGAAGGGCACTGCGATGGACCTCACGGACGCGCAGAAATACGAGCGCGATTCGTTCGGAACGCTCTGCGAGACCGAAAACAAGCGCGAAGGAGTCGCCGCGTTTCTTGAAAAGCGCGAACCCGCCGCGAAAGACAGGTAGGGTGGATACTCTCCCCGGTCTCGCGATTCGGCGGGCGACCGCACTCGACGTGCCGGGTATGAGGGCGCTGTCCGTCCCGGAACTGCCAGCCTGGAACGAGGAGCGCTTTCTCTCGGAGCTGGCCAGGCCCATTGCGGTGTTCGTTGTGGCCGGGTATCGCGGCGTCATCGCGGGTTATTCCCTCGCGTGGTGCGTCGAGGACGAAATGGATATTCACAGGGTCGCGGTCGATCTTTCCCGGAGGAGGACCGGCACCGGCCTGGCGATGATCCGTTCTCTTCTGGAACTCGCCCCGACGGCGCGGAGGATCTTCCTGGAGGTCGCCGCGGGCAACGGGCCCGCACGCGCCCTCTACCGCGCGGCCGGGTTTTCCGAGACCGGGCGCAGGCCCCGCTACTATGGAGACGATGACGCGATCCTGTTGGAGCTTATCCGTGGCTATTAAGATAACCGATGCGAAATTTCTCAAGAGCTGTCCCTCGACGAAGCAGCTTCCCCCGCTGCCCTATCCCGAATTCGCGTTTCTGGGCAGATCGAATGTCGGCAAATCGTCATTCATAAACATGCTTGCCGGCAGAAAGGACCTGGTGAAAACGGGCGCACGCCCCGGCGTTACGGTCGCGGTAAACATCTTCATCTTGAACGGAAAAATGTCATTCGCCGATCTCCCCGGATTCGGATACGCGAAGCTTCCAAGGTCGATCAGGAATACGCTCGTGCCGCTCATCCGCGATTACGTGACCGTGCGCGAATCCCTGCGGTTGGCGTTTCTCCTCGTCGATGTCCGGCGCGTACCGGACGAAAACGAACGGGGATATATCGAGCTCCTCTCCCGCAGGCGCATACCGGTGGCCATCGCGCTCACCAAGTGCGACAAGCTCTCCCGCGCGCAAAAGCTCAGAGCTGTCCGTGAAATCGCGGCCGCACTCGAGGTCGAATCCCACGCACTGTTCTGCACGTCGGCAAAGACCGGCGAGGGCAGGAAGGAAATACTCGATTTGATAGAGGAATACGGCGGCGGGAAGCAGGACTAACGCCTGGTTTTTTCCGCGTACTCGGACCTGATGAGGGAGTAATCGACCCTGTCGTTGTAAAGCTTGTACTGGTTTTTCCCGGAAAGCTTCGCGTCATAGAGCGCGTCGTCGGCGGCTCGCTGGAGTCTCTGGTACTGGTTGCGGACCTTTTCGTTGTTGATCCGCTTAAGGTGCAGGAACGGTATGGAGAAAATGGCAAGGCCCGCACTCGCGGTAACAGAGACCATGTTCCCGTCGAAATCGTACTGAAGGTTTTTTATCTTCTGGTACATTTTATCGAGGTAGGTGGTCGCTCCCTTCAGGTCTGTCGACGGGAGAATGACGTCAAATTCCTCCCCCCCGAACCGGATAATGTAATCCGTCGGCCTTGAGCATTCCTTCATGATGTGCGCGAAATCCACCAGCACCTGGTCGCCTTTGTCGTGCCCGTACTTGTTGTTGAGCTTGGAAAAATCGTCGATGTCGAAACGGATATACGCGACGCGGTAATTTTCGTTGGGGATCATGTCGATGATCCGTGAGGCGGCCTTGAGGATCAGGGCCAGGTAATCGTCACGGTACTTGAGAAGGCTGGTCTTGACGTCGATGTTTACCTTCTCCTCGAGTATGTTGTTTTTATCGAGGAGAGTATGGTAGATGACGTTCAGTTCCCTGAGCGTCTCCATGACCGAATCTTCGACCACGTTGTGCTTGAAAAGATGCGTCATGATACTGATGACGTTCAGGTCGAAGGATTCGAGCTCCCTTTCCTTTTCTTCGCCTTCGTCGCCCCTGGGCTTTTTGTCATCATCATGTATATCCGACAGATCCGCCATGATAATACTATCATTCATCTGTATTTTCCACCTATCCAATAATGTACATTCCGACGGACCTGTCAAGTGATAATCTCATATCTGGGTCATGAGGTACATGATCCTGCTCGCCTTGTCCTTCGGCATCAGGGTGATGAGGTATGAAGATATACTCATTTTCCCCGCCCGTTCCGACTCCGCGTCTATCTGGCGCAGGACATCGATGGTCAGTGTCTCTTCCCAGTTGACCATGATTTTCACTGCCTCCTCGGGCGGCATGCTGGTGAGCTTTCCCGCGAGCTTTTTCACGTTCTTCATGTAACCCGAATACTGGGTCTTTTCCTTTTCGAGTTTCTTTTTTTCGAGGGCCAATCCCTTGCGTACCTCGTCGATCTTTTCCTTTTCGCCGTCGATGCCCTTTTCCTTTTCGGTCAGCATCGCCTCTCGCTTGTCAAGGTCCTCAATACGTTCCTGGAGCTTCTCCTTTTCCTTCTCGAATTCCTCGCGGGCGATGAGGGACGGTTCGTCGTCGTTCGCTTCAGCGGAAAGTCCCGGCTCGCCCCTGAACGATGCGAATTTCTTGTCAAGGTTTATCATGCCGATAAAATCCAGGAAGAAAACCCCGAACGCAGAAAGAAACAGTATGAACAAACTCAGAAACAGTATTTTCGATTTGTTCGATAAGCTTGTCATGTCGTGCTCTCCTTTTGTATCATGATGACCGCCGCCATTCCGCGCCGGCGCGCGAAACCTTTATTCGGCGTGTTTCATATATGCGTCGATTACCTTCTTTACGTATTCTTTCGTTTCGGGTATGTCCGGAACGCGGTTTTCCCTGTTTACCGCAGCCGGTCCCGCGTTGTAGGCGGCCAACGCCTTCCTGTAGTCCCCACGGTACTGTTTCAACAGGTCCCCGAGGAGATCCACGCCGGCCCGTATGTTTTCCGCCGGTTCGAAGGGATCGGTCACTCCCAGTTCCTGCGCAACCGACGGCATGAGCTGCATCAGGCCCATGGCGCCCTTCGGCGACACGGCCCGCGGATCGTATCCCGATTCAGTCTCTATGACCGCTTTAACCAGCGACGGCGGTATGCCCCGTCGTTCGGCGTTCAGTTCGGCGATTTTATTGTAGCGTTCGACCGATTCCGCATTTTCCATGCCGTCGAGTGCGGCAGCGAGTTCCCTGTCGAACGTCGCCTTCGTGGGCGCTTCTTTTGGCGCCATAGCCCCGGCCTGTCGCGATACGAGCCCGAATCGCTCGCGAAGTTCCTTTATGCGGTTCATTACCGCGTACATGTCTTCAATCACGTGCGGCCTCCCGTTCCGCCGCCGCGCGGCGCTTTGCGAATATTTTCTGGTTCATCTCGTCTATTTCTTTGTTGATCTCGCGGTTTACCTCGTAATCGTACTCGGCCTTTTTCCGCTCCCTCAGGTGCTCCACCACTTTTTTCTCCCTCGATGCCTCGATGAGCCTCGATCGCACCTCGGCGATTCCCGGCTCCATCGACTGGATGTTCGTTTCGGCCGCCTCGATCGCCCTGTTCGACACGTCTATGAACCTTTCGAGCATGACCGCGTCGCTACCCGAGTATATCCCCTGCCTTAATTTCCGGGAAAACAGCGATTTCTGCTCTTCCATTTTGGCCCGGATGGCCGCCTGACGCTCCTTCTCCCTGTTCTGTATCGCGAGGAGCCTTGCCAGTTCATACTGCACCTCCCGCTCTTTCGCCTCTCGTATGTTCAGGAGCGCCTGCAAACCGAACTTGAACTTTTTCAAGGCCTAATCCTTCAGCGCACGATCTGCGCGAACGCCGGCACCCTGACTCGGGCCAGGGGCGCAGCCTTCTCTTTCTTCTCTGCGAACATTCCCGTGAGCTTTCCCACGATGGAATTAAAATCGTCCTTCTCGTAGATACCCTGTCGCAAAAATGCGTTCAATTCGTCCATCATGCGGATCGCCGTATCGACCGCAGGTATCGATCCCCGCGCGTAGGCCCCGAGCACTATCTCGCCCTCCCTCTCGCGGTAGGCTGCGAGGAGTTCGCGCATTTTCGACGCCGCCTGCTGGTGCTCCCTGGTAGCAACGTCCTTCATGCACCGCGATATCGAGGCGAGCACGTCTATCGCGGGATAGTGCCCCATATGCGCGAGCTTCCTGTCCAGGACGATGTGCCCGTCGAGAATGCTCCTTGCCTGGTCGGCGATCGGCTCGTTCATGTCGTCCGCGTCAACCAGCACGGCGTAAAACCCGGTAATGCTGCCACCCGTGACGCTCGTGCCGGCCCGCTCGAGCAATTTCGGCATGAGCGCAAACACGGAAGGGGGATATCCCCGCTGCACCGCCGGTTCTCCCGCGGCGAGACCGACCTCGCGCTGCGCCATGGCGAAGCGCGTCACCGAATCCATGAGCAGGTTCACCTGCTTACCCTGGTCCCTGAAGTATTCCGCCACCGCGTGTGCAAGGTAGGCGCCACGGATGCGCATCATGGCCGGCTGGTCGGACGTGGCTGCGATCACCACCGATTTTTTCAGTCCTTCCTGGCCAAGCTCCTTCTCGACGAAGTCCTTGACCTCGCGGCCGCGCTCGCCGATGAGTCCGATCACGTTGACGTCGGCATCGGTGTACCTGGCGATCATGCCGATAATAGTGGACTTGCCCACACCCGACCCCGAGAAGATGCCGATCCTCTGCCCGCGTCCGATCGTGTTGAGCCCGTCAATCGCGCGAATCCCCACCGAAAGCGGTTTGTCAATCAGGGTGCGATGCAGCGGGTTCGTCGATTCCGCGACAACGGGATAGCGGACCTGTGTGAATATGTCGCCCTTGCCGTCGAGCGGCGCGCCGATGCCGGAGAGCACGCGCCCGAGGAGCTCCTTGCCCACCGGTACCATGAGCGCCGTCCCGGCTGCGATGACCTCCGCGCCCGGCACCACGCCCTTCATCTCTCCCACGGGCATGAGGATGACCCTGTTCTTGTTGAAGCCCACCACCTCGGCATAGAGATACCTGCCGTCGAGGAGTCGTATCCTGCACAGCTCCCCGAACTGGACCGACGGACCGACTGATTCGATGGTCACGCCGATGATGCGGTCCACGCGCCCCGTCATCTTGATGACGTCGACATCGTCGATCAGCCCCCGGTACTTTGAGAGTATGTCGACCTTTTCCTGTGGCAGAACTTTTATCATATGGTTACCGTTGTGTCCGCTTTTTCACGCGTGCAACGTTATGTCTCATGTCATTGCCGCCTGAAGGGGCGCCGATCAGAGTGCGCTCGTGTTTCGAATCGCTTCCTCTATCGCATCGAGCTGCGTGGATATGCGCGCGTCGATCGCTCCCACGTCCGTTTCTATAATGCAACCGCCCCTTTCCACACGGGAATCCTCGTATATGTTGACCTTCTTCAGCGTCTCCATCATTTTTATAAGCTCGTCCTTGTGCGCGGTCGTCATGTCCAGGTCCGCGAAGTTGACCCTTATGTCGATCCTGTCCCTGTCTTTCACGCGCTTGATCGCTTCCTTGATATTATTGATGACCACTTCCCGGCGCTCGACGATTTCGTCCTTGATGACCTTTCTCGAGATCATGAGTATGAGGTCGGTCATGAGCTTCTCGGAAGAGCGTATGATATCATCTCGGATATCGACCGCCGTCGACACGATCGTGCCCAGCCGGTCGATCAACCGCATGACCTCCGCCTGGCCTTCCTTATAGCCCTCTTCCCGCCCGGTGTCGTATCCCTTTTTATACGCCTCGTGTTCGATCTCGGAGACCCGGAGTTCGGCCTCCTTTTTCATCATCTCGGCCTCAAAACGCGCACGCTCCGTCTCCTTCTCGGCTGCGAGATGTCCTTCCTCTATTTCTTTCTTGCTCTTTTCCCTTGCGTCCTGGAGCTCCTTGAACGCCTTTTCCTTAGCGTCCTCGATTATCCTCTGCGCCTCGCGCTCCGCGAAATCCTGCTTGTCGCGCATCTCCTCTTCGGTTTCGCGGCGGTAGCGCTCGAGTTCGGCCTCCATCTCCTCGATGGAAGGGCCCTGGTACACGTCGATCGGGTTCCCTTCCTCGTCGACTTCGAATTCCTTGAATTCCTCGGCTTCCAGGAGGTTTTTCTGGTACTTGCTCGGCATCTCGATCTGCTTGACGAATGACGAGGTGCGGATTTCTCCGGGTTTGAATACGAGCTTAGACAACCAGTTCCTCCTCGCCGGCCCTTGCTACGATGATATCGCCGGCGTCTTCCAGTTTTCGTATGATGTTAACAATTTTTTGCTGGGACTCCTCCACGTCGCGCAGGCGTATGGGACCCATAAAATCCATATCCTCCTTGAGAAGGGCCGAGGCCCGCTTGGACATGTTGCGATAGATCTTTTCCTGCACGTCGGGCTCGACACCCTTGAGGGCCCTCGCGAGGTCCTGCTGGTCGACTTCGCGCAGCACCTTCTGGATGGAGCGGTCGTCCAGGAGGACGATGTCCTCGAACACGAACATCCTCTTCTTGATTTCCTCGGCCAGCTCGGGGTCTTCCTCTTCGAGCGCCTCGATGATGATTTTCTCCGTTCCGCGGTCGACGTTGTTGAGCACCTCGACGATGGTATCGATACCACCCGGGGACGTGTAATCCTCGCTCGCGAGGCTGGACAGACGCTTTTCGAGTATGCGCTCGACGTCCTTCAGGACCTCCTGCGAAGTACGGTCCATCTGCGCGATCCGCTTGGCGACGTCGGCCTGAATCTGGTGACTGAGCCCCCCCATTATGAGGGCCGCTTTCTGCGGGTCAAGATACGCGAGTATGAGTGCGATCGTTTGGGGATGCTCGTTCTGGATGAAGTTCAGGATATGGCTCGGATCTGTCCGCCGGATAAAATCGAAGGGACGCACCTGCAGAGACGAGGTGAGACGGTTGACGATGTCGATGGCTTTCTGCGTCCCGAGGGCCCGCTCCAGGACATCCCGCGCGTAGTCAATACCGCCCTGCGAGATGAAATCCTGGGCCATCATGAGCTCCTGGAATTCCTGGAGCACCCTGTCCCTGTCCTCGGGC
The DNA here is from genome assembly GCA_964423905.1 of uncultured Leptospirales bacterium. Taxonomy (GTDB): domain Bacteria; phylum Spirochaetota; class UBA4802; order UBA4802; family UBA5550; genus CAYRGX01. The sequence continues at coordinate 261,653 of CAYRGX010000001.1, forward strand.
TCGATCTTGTCGTTGCGGGCGATTTCGAAGGTGAGCTGCTCGACCTCGTCTTCCCGGAGGTGCTTGAAGATATCGGAGGCCGATTCGGGCCCGAGCGATATGAGGAATATAGCCGCCTTTTGCCTGCCGGTAAGTTGTGATTTTTTAACCTGGGCCATTACCCCTCAAACCGCCTTTCGTAGTATGCCGCGCCCCGGTAAAACTGGGGGCGCCCCTTTTTTATTATCGGAGCGCCGCCGTATTTTTAATTAATAACATTCTGCGCAATCAGTCAAGAAATTTCGCATCATTCCTCTGCGAGCCAGGTCCGCAGGAGTCGCGCGACGTCTTCCGGGCGCTCCCGTGCAAGATTTATTGCGCTCTCCTGAAGCTCCAGCCGGGCCCGTTCCTCGAGGGAGAGCTCCACGTCGATTCCCTCTTCCTCGGCGGCGCGCAGCGCGGCCTCGCGCATCCTCTGCTGCTCGAGTGCGAGCTGCTCCTCGCGCAGTCGCCGCCGGCGCTCCAATTCCCTGGTGATGGTCCCGAAGAGAATAAATCCCACGAATATGGCGATCACGCCGATAAGCGCCGCCAGAAGGATCTTCTTGATCTGGTCTTTCCTGCGATATTCCTCTCGCAGCTCGTTCCAGAACTTGCTCCGGTCGAACATGATATTCTCGACCGCGACCTGATCTCCCCTTTCCTCGCTGAAGTTAATGGCCTTCTTGATGACGTTTTCGGCCTTTCGTATATCGTCCTGAGCGAGGGCCACCTGGATCGGCTTTTTCATCGGGTCGAGGTCAAAATCGCCGCCGGGCAGCCTGGGAAGGCTCTGCTCACCGTCGATGACGACCGACACCGACACGCGCGTGATGTCATACGGTGCGCGCTCGATCTTCCGCATGGTCTTGTTGACTGCGTGGTTGCGTATCTTTTCCTTCTTGTTATACTTCGCGAACTGGTCGTCCGCGGCCTTGTATCCCGGAGGCTTGTTGCCCTCGGTCCCGGCAGGCCCCTCGGGGTTCCACCCGTGGCCCTGAAACTTCTCGGATGACGTTTTTTCCGATATGACCAGCGAGTCCTTGACCTTGCGTTCAGAGTACGGCGTCGCAGGGTTGTCCTTCTCCATCTCGATCGGGGTGTACTCCTCCTGCTCCTCGCTTATCTTGTCCCATTTGAAGTCCATGTTCAGCCGGACGATCTCGATCCTGTCCGCAGAATAAATGCGCTCCAGGCCCCTGCGGATGTCCTTCAACATGCGGATGCGGGCCTTTTCCTCTATTTTTCTGCGAAACTCGATTATCGTGTATTCCGTCTTCGCCTTGTCCAGGTCGTCGTCGAAATCCGAGATGATATTGCCGGTATCGTCGGTTACGGTGACGTTCTCAGGTTTAAGCCTGTTTCCGACCGCCCTCGATACCAGGAACACGATGCCCTGAATTTCCTTTTTCGAAAGCTTGTCGTAACCCGGGGCGAGGTGAACGGTGACCGCGGCGGTATAAGGCGTCTGGGTTTCCGAATAGAGGCTGTCCTCCGTAATGGCGATGTCGACCGTGGCCTTGTCTATGTTCTTAAGGGACTCGATGTGTCGCTTTATCTCGTCCCGGAGCGCACGCATGTACTTGACGTCGAGCTCGCGTTCGGTCTCGGTCCATTTCGTCATGTCGAAGAGCTTCCAGCCGGGGATGCCCCGGGGAATCATCTTCTCCTGGGCGAGTCTGGTGAGGATGACGTCGCGCTCGTTCGGCTTTACCATGACGCCCGTAGTGCCCACCGTGGTGTAACGGTAGCCCATCTCCTCGAGCTTTTTCGTCACCTGCCCGAAATCCTCGGATGAGAGTTCGGAAAAGAGCACCACGTTCGGGTGGCCGCTGGAAACGCTGAAAAGTACCACGAAGGCGACCACCACGACGCCCGTGACGACGCCGATGATTATCTTTTTCGTGGTATCGAGCTTTCCGTAGATCGCCTTGACCTGTTCGATTATTTTTGCGAATAATTCGTTCATACGCGCCACCCCGCGGTTTGTTGTCCGCATTCCGGGGATCCCATCATGCCCCCGTCAGATGCGTCCGAACGGCCGTGTCAACATCCCTGCCGCGACCGCTGCAATCAATGCGACATAATGCATATTACAAGTATCAAAAAAAATGTCAATTAATTTTATTAAAAAAAATGACATTTTTATGCATAAAAAATTAATTATATTAATTCAACGCCCGGATATACGCCCTGTGCCGCTTATCCGGGCCTGCACAGCCCCTCCCCCGCATTACCTCAGGTTCATGAGCTCCCTGTACGCCCTGATCGCCTCGTCCCTCACTGATTTCATGAAGCTCAGGGAAAGCTCTGCCTTCTGCTGGGCGATCATGACCGAGTGGATATCAACGCTCTCCGGCTCGTATATCATCTCCTCGCTCAGGCGCTCCGAGTCAACCTGCAGGTCGTTGACCTTGTTCAGCGCCTTCATGAGGGCCCCGGCAAAGTCCGTGGACACGTCATCGGGCCCGGTTTCCCTCTTCACCCTGTTGTCGAAGTGAAGGGGATTGGATGTCCGCATGAGGGCCTGCCGTCCGGCTGGATCGATATAGTTAGTATTCATGCCTAAGCTCCTTTCAGTTCGGAATATCGCGACTCCGCGAAGGGGGGCAGAAAGCCCTCTTTCGCGGGCGACCACGAACGACGGTCGCGGTGCAGAGCGTCCTTTTTGGACAACTCATGCGAGATGTGAATGTCGCCCCGTATGGATTCGTGCATCATAACCTGCCTCCCTTATTCGCCTTTATACGCCCAGGCGCCCTATCTCCAGCGCCTTGTTGAACATGCTCTTCGCGTTGTTGATCATCGTTATGTTCGCCTCATACGATCTGGACGCGGAAATTAGGTCGGTCATCTCCGTGACGATATTCACGTTCGGCATCTCCACGTAGCCCTGCTTGGGGCCGGTTTTTATCGCGTCCGGGTGAAACGGATCGTAATTCAAACGGAACGGGGACTGGTCGTCCTCGATCTTCACAACCCTGACGCCCCTGCCTTCGCCGTGATGAATCCTGTCCGGCACGAGCGCGGACCGGTAGTTCGGCCTGATATTAATCGGGGCCAGGATGGCCCTCTGGCGCCGGTACGCGCCGCCCCCCGGGGTACGCGTGGTGTTCGCGTTCGCGATGTTGTTGCTTATGAGGTCCATCCTCAGTCGCTGGGCCGAGAGCCCGCTCGAGGAAATATTAAAGCTGTCGAACATACCCATGGCTCATCTCCTACGCGCTCCTGATGGCGATTTTCAGCATCTTGTAGTTGTGGTTGATTCCCGATACGAAGGCGTTGTACCTCATGAGGTTCTTCGCCCCGTCGACCATCTCCTTCTCGATGTCGACGTTGTTGCCGTCATTGCGCTGGGTCGTACTGTAATCCAGGTTCGTGCGCGGGGCTACCTCCCGCACCTCTTTGGGAATATAAAAGGGGATATGCCTCTCGTCGGTCAGGATCGCGGGAAGCCTGTTGGAGCTCTCCTCCTTCTCCCTGAACGCCCTCCTCAGCTCGCTTTCGAAATTGACTTCGGTCCTCTTGAAGTGCGGCACGTCGGCGTTCGCGATGTTATTGGATATGACTTTCCGGCGCAGTGTCTCGGCGTCCAGCGCCTTTTCCAGCAGCCGGTTCGTCTCCATCATCTTGCTTCGTTCGAACATCGGGTATATCCTCATCAATGGAATATCACTGCTTTAACCATCGGTAATGTAAAAAAAAGCATTAGATATTTTTTGGAGACATAAAAATTTTTTTTGGGGGGATATACGCCATATACGCCAAAAGCTAGACATATAGTAAATAATGTCAATAAAACTTCAGGCCATCAAATTTGAATAGCGTGGCGGACTTTCCATGTGTTATGATATCGTTATCCTGCCGGATTTGGAGTTCCATGAGCGATCAAGGGATGCGCGGATTGCCGCGAGGTATCGCAACCATCACGACTGTGTGGGTGTTGGTGCAGAACCGGGCCTATGACGAAGCGGGCCCCTCGTTGCTGACGGGCGTTTCGGGCATTTCGGGCGTTTCGGGCATTTCGGGCGTTTCGGGCGATTCGGATTCAATCTCGTCGGAATCTTCCCTCTTATGAAACCGCTGTTCGCGCTTCATTTCCTGCTTTTTCAGCCGTTCGACTTCCTTTTTCCGCTTGTCGCTTCGATACGTGTTCTTGCTTTTCTTCATCAAGGCCTCCTCGTTACGCGGGAATGGAAAACAATAAAAGAAGCCCGATTATGGATATCGGGCTTCTTTTCGTGTTCTTCGATGACCTGCCGTTATATAACGGAAACACGGACGGCCCTGGGGCCTTTCTCGCTTTTTTCAACATCAAATTGAACTTCGGCGCCTTCGGGAAGGGTTTTGAAAGAATCACCGATAATCCCGGAATGATGGACAAAATACTCACGCCCGTCTTTCGCGGCGATGAATCCATAGCCCTTTTGATCGTTAAACCATTTAACTGTTCCCTGTAGCATAAAAAACGACTCCTGAATTTTTTTCGGGGTAATCCCCTAGCTGATGTGCCAAAAAATTACTATGAAATTTACTGCGGGTAAGACAAGTAAGATTATAGAAGATTTCTCAGTGCATCATCAATTAAGATGGCATAGTAAGTACCGGCACTATTTTGTCAACTAGAAATCTTTACTCCAGGCAGTATATTTCACAAAAGGCAATCCCGATTTTCGACAACGATATCCGCCAGTAAAATATCGTTTACAATTATAAATGTCCCACGGTAGAGTGGATGGGACTCATTACGCCGACACGAATCACCCGTCAGGAGAAATCACATGGAAAAGCAGCATTTAACAGCCATGATACTGGAAAGAGCCGCCAGGTATGGCGATAAAAAGGCCCTTTTTTATAAAAAAAATAAAACCTGGCGGAGCATATCCTGGAAAGAAATGGGGGAAATGATAGGACAGGCCTCCAGGGCGCTCCTTGAATTCGGCACCGAGGAACAGGGACGAATCGCAATATTTTCCCAGAACAGGCCCGAGTGGACCATCACTGACTATGCCGCGATGGGAATCCGTGCGATCACGGTCACCATATACGCAACCAATACCGCCCAGGAGGCGGAGTACATCATCGACGACGCGCAAATACCCGTCGTGTTCGTCGGGGGACAGTTGCAGTACGATAACACGATCCAACTCTTCGGAAAGAACAAGTACCTCAAAAAGATCATCGTCTTCGACGATTCCGTAAAAATCGACGCGATGGAAGGCATCATGTATTTTAAGGATTTCCTTGAAATGGGAAAAAAATCCCAGAAGGCCGGCGAGGCGTCAAAACGGCTTCAGGACGCGCCTTCTTCGGACGTCGCCACCATAATCTATACGTCCGGCACAACGGGCGGACCGAAAGGCGTCATGCTCACGCACGCAAACTTCTACAGCCAGTTTACAGGCCTTGATCCCAGGTTCGAGCTCGGGGAAAACGACATCGAGCTCTGCTTTCTGCCTTTCAGCCACGCCTACCAGAAAAGCTCGACCCACTGGACCCAGACGCACGGAGTGACCGTGTATTACTGTGAAAACACCAAGGAAATAATGGAACATTTCCAGGAGGCCAGGCCCACCTTCATGGTCGGCGTGCCCCGCCTGTATGAAAAAATGTACGCGACCGTCTACGAGAAGCTCGAGAAGGCGTCACCTCTGAAAAAAGCCATGTTCAGGTGGGCTATCGAGATCGGCAAGAAGTACCAGTTCAGGAAATTCGGGAAAAAGTTCATCGACCCCTACCTGGGTATCCGCCATACGATAGCACGGGGCCTCGTATTGAAGAAGATCCGCGACGTGATGGGCGGCCGACTTAATTTTTTCTCCGCGGGTGGCGCCCCCCTTTCAAAGGACATCGAGGAGTTCTTCTTCGCCGCGGGAATCTTCATCGCCCAGGGATACGGCCTCACCGAAACGTCGCCCGTCATCACCTGCAATTACGCCGATAAGTTCAAGTTCGGCACGCCGGGCTCGGTCATATCCGGCTGCCAGGTTAAAATCGCCGACGACGGCGAAATCCTGGCCAGGGGGGACAACATAATGAAGGGATACTACAACAGGCCCGAACAGACGAAGGAGGCGTTTACGACGGACGGCTGGTTCATGACCGGCGACATCGGTTTCGTGGATGAGGAAGGGTTCCTTCACATCACCGACCGGAAGAAGGACATCATCATCACCGCGGGGGGAAAAAACGTGTCCCCCCAGAACATCGAATCCCTCATCGGGCAGGACTACTACATCGAACAGATCGCGATCATCGGCGACAAGCGGAAGTACGTTTCGGCGCTGGTGGTCCCGGCGTTCGACGCCCTCGAAGGGTACTGCAAGGAAAAGGGGATATCTTTCTCGTCGCACGAGGAACTCGTGAAAAAACCCGAGATCATCCAGCTGTACCGCCAGCGCATAGACTCCCTGTCCGAAACGCTGGCACAGTACGAGAAGATCAAGAAGTTCAGCCTTCTCTCCGCCCCGCTCTCGCAGGACAGGGGCGAGATCACCCCCACGCTCAAGATAAAACGCAAGATAGTCGGAAAGAATTACGAAAACCTTATCGAAGGTATGTACAAAGAATAGAACCCCGCGCGCGGAGGCTTACGGATCGCCGCCGCGCGCCAGATGGTTGCCCCGGGCAAGGCGTGCTGCCGCGCTCAGAGGCCCGTGACGGCCCTCGAGGCCGCGTCATCTACCTTTTTCCTGAGCCCCTTTTCAGATACGTCGTACACCACGTAGCACACGTTGTTCTTCCCGTCGAAGATCTCCGCGATCACGGTCCCGCCGCGAATGAATCCGCTGACCTCCTTGACCACGCGGTCCTTTGTGTATGACATCTTCACGGTGCCCTTCACCTTCTCCAGGCCCAGGTCGGCGAGACGCTCGATGGCCTGGTACTGCGCCTGGACAAGCGCGGACTCGCAGGCGGTTGTCTTTCGCTTGTGATACGGATCTCCCTCGGTGTCGGGCTTGATCAAGCCGACCGAAATGAAGCGGTATGTGCTCTCGTCGCGCCATCCCTCACGGTAGTTGCCGGCCTTCCGCATCTTCACCGCGCTTTTCGACATGCCGCACTGCATGAAAGCTCCGAGAAGCACGACGCAACACACCGCGGTCGTGAACATTTTTGAGGGGAAAAAAGAAGTCGTCATCACATCCTCCTTTCGATCCCGGACCCGCCATTCCCCTGCGTCCCGGACGTCCATGCGGTATGCGCACGAGCGGGTATCGCGGGAGAGGGAAACATAGTTCCCTTTCACAGCGGGTTCATTCAATGAATAATAATACGCACCGGAACGGCAGAAGTCAAGTGTTTGTATCGTTCTCCCGCCGCGAAGGATCAGCCTTCACGCCCCTTTGCCTTGCCCCTGCCCAGGCCCTCTATGAACGCAATGACCCTCTTCCAGCGCCATTTGACCAGGGCATAGAGCATCCTGAAAAATAGCAAAAGAATACCGAGAGGAACGAACGCGATGACCGCCACCAGCATGGCTTTCACCATCCACACGAACGCCTCGGCCCCATAGTTTATTCCCAGGGAAAATGCATACAGCAGCTTGACGCGTTCCTTCAGCGTGACGCTCAGGTAGCTGTACATGATCGATTTTTTCGTTTCGGATTTTTCCCTCTTCGCCTCGTTCAGGCGCCCGGTGAGGCTGTCGACCAGTTTCGCGTTGCCACTCTTCCGTGCGTCGTTGAGACGGGAGTTCAGCAGGTCCACCTGGTCCGACTGCCTGGCGACCTCGTCCGACACGTCCTCGGCGTGGACGTTCATGTCAAGGAGGGTCCCGAGGTTCGCGATCTTCTCCATCAGGCCCGAGAGGTTCTCGGCCCTGACCTTGATCCGCATGCGGACCACGCGGCTGCTGTCGTCGTTCACGGAAGTGCTGTCCTCGAGGATCTGGCCGCGTAATTCGTCCACGATCGACTTGATCGAGCTTCTGGCCCCGGTGGTGTCTCCCACCTTCAGCGAGATGGTGCCGTTCTTCCGCACGTTCGGGCCCGAGACGACGCCCTGAATTCCGCGGTAATTGCCGCTATACGCCTTGTCCGACTCCTCTTTTACGGCATGACCGGCAGCCGGCGGGGCCTGATCCTTTTTACATGACATGGAAAACACCACGAGCGGAAGCACGAGAAGCGCGATGAACGCGCGAAGTCTGCACGTGACACAAACACATGATTTCATTTGCCGATGATCCTCCTGAAAATGAATGTGAAACCGTCACCCGTTTTCAGGACAAGCCGCCCGCCGGAAAACCCGTACTCGACCCCGGTCGTCTCGCCCGTCTGGGAGTCCCTCAGGTCGAGCCGTCCGTTCGTAAAGAGCATGGTCCCGACCTTCGAAGAGCCGTCCGAGCGGTCCTGCCACACGTACTTCCCCTCCGAGGAGAACGCCACCCTGACAGTGCCTGCACCGCCGTCGGGTATTGCGTTTTTAAAAAGCTTCCCTTCGTTGTTGATGGATACGCTCTCCCAGGAGCCGATGATCCTTTTTTCTGCGGGAACGCATGAGGGCATGCCCGCAAAGACGATTGCGATAATGAATGGTATGATGAAAAATTGTGCCGTGATGCTGGAACGCGACAGGGATGCTACCGCTGATGATCCATCGGATGCCAGTCCGGATAAACGCGAGTTTGACTTCATTGCATATATGATATATTCCGGAATAAGCAATGTCAAGAAATAATATCAAAGCGTTTTCAATCAACGCTGCCGCCTGGCGATGCCAGCCGTTCTTCCCCCTTTTATTCAAAAGGCGATTGGCAACGTCCAGCCCGTTATTCAACAATTACCACGTGCACAAAAAAAGAGCATCCTTGCAGGATGCTCTTTTTTTATATCAGTCTAGCGTGATTATTTCACCTTGTACCATCTCTGGGTGCGATAGAAAGGCCCGAGATATCCGCGGACAACCAGCGTTCCGCCCTTAAGCCAGAACTTGCAGTTATAGTACTTGCCATTGTCGGGATCCATGATCTTTCCGCCGGCATACTCATCACCGAAATCCGAATCCTTTTTCCCGGTCTTTTTCATACCGCTCACGATGAACATTCCCACCACGGGTTTGTTTTTCAACGCTCCCTGGCATTTGTCGCAAAGCGTGTCCTGGGGTTTGAGAAGCAGTTTGGTGACTTTAGCGGAGAATACGCCTCCGTTGTCGATAATTGCAAGATGGGATTTGGCCTTGCCCTTGTCAGGACCTTCGTCGGCAATGGTCTTCCATGTTCCGGCGGGAGAATCGGCCGCCTTGATCTGTACGCTAATGAATACGGTCGCCATCATTATGGCCGCAATAATCGCGATAGTCTTTTTCATCCGGTTAGTTCCTCCTAAATTTGATGGTATTAATTGTTTGGCCAATAATAATAACGATCGACGGGGGTGTCAAGTTAAATAAGCCGAGGCGGGCCCGAAATCTCTGTAGAGTTATGCGATACCGATAATGGACGCGCTCGCATATCGCGAAAACGGCGGGGTCGCCGCCGTTTTCATCACCATCATGATCGAAAAGATCATTTCACGCCGAGTTCCTTGTCGAGGACCTTGAGTACCTCGTCGGTCTGCGCCCTGCTTTCCCCGGCACTGGAAATTTTCCTGAGGTACTTGATCCTTCTGTCCTTGCCGACTACCACGACGACCGCCTTCTGATTGCAGTCGCCAAGACCCATGGCGTTCCTGAACGCATGTGTTTCGTCCAGCAGGATGGGAGAGCCCGGGAACTGTTTCATTTTCCTTTTGGCCGCGCTGCGAATGAACACGTCCGGTTTCAGGGGCGCGTCCTTGCTGTTGCCTATGCCGATGCCAATATATGTTTTGGGATATTTTTTGGCCTTAATGGCATTGGAAAGCGGATCGTTCATGTCGGCGACATCGACATCGGTGTACATGATCGATATCACTTTCTGCCCGACATAGGGAATGCCGCCCATCTGCCATTTATCCGTGGCCAAGTTGTAGTTCTTCAGCTGAACTGATGGCAGAGCACCGCCTATGCCGGCAGCATACACGGCGATACAAGCCGCAAGAATCACGGCAACCGCGAAAATTGTGGTACTTTTTTTCATTTGATTCCTCCTTATACTATATAAAGTAGACAAAATTTTGCTATTTGTATATGTCAAGAAATTATTTTTGGTTTTTTATTCACATTAGGATATATTTGCAACACGATAGTTTAGTTTTTTAGTATTTTATATTATATTCATTTTATGACAACATCAGGATATACACAATTTGAATATAATCCAGGGGGCATAATAAAACAGCATGTTATCCCTGGAATAACATAACAGGAGGCACCGAATAATGAAAATAGCGCTGCTTCTTTTCTTAATTGCCATTACCGCGATTATAGGCACGCGATATTTTCTTTCCGCAAGTCAAAAGGTTGACCCGGAAAGCGTGCGCAAGGCGATAGGCAACGGGGCTCTTATCGTGGATGTGCGCACACCCCAGGAGTTCGCGGATGGCCATTATCCAGGATCGATAAATATCCCCCTTTCTGAAATCAACGACAGGATCGCGGAATTCGGAAACAAGGACAAGCCGATAGTGGTGTACTGCCGCTCGGGAAACAGGAGCGGAAAGGCGAAATCAATTCTTGAGGGACAGGGCTTCACGAAAGTTATCAACGGAGGGGCATTCAAGGACATGCCGAGATAAGGCAACGGGTATACCCACCGGCATTCGATAGCTATGGGCTCGATTCGCAAACCGCCACTATTCAACGGGTTATTCCGCTGACAATTGTCCCGTACATTCACCCGTGTGATTGAATATGCTCCTCGGCACTTTTTTAATGCTTGAACGAATTAAATTGCTATTATAGTATGACCTGGATGGACAAATTTACCTTACCGTAAATTTTTACATCATTCTATTGTTCATCTTTGTTGATAAAATGCATCGCTATTATTATATGTCCGTCAGTGTTCATCAAGCCCTCACGGAAGCTTGAAATAAAAAACGCTGCAGGGGTAGGCCCATGGATCCATCATCAGTGCCCGATGATGTCTGGACGAAACTGGTATCGACGGACATCGAAATAAAACTTGAGTTCCTGGCGACTAAGATACTTCTCACGAGGCTCAGGAGGGACGTAAGGATCAATCCCTCCCCAGCGTGCAGTGAGCGGTGCGCCCGAGAATTGCGGTCCCTTTTCGCCAAGTACTGGTATCTGCCGAAGGTGAGGAACGATCTGAAAAAAATCATGGACCAAGGAGTCATGTGATGAGACAGGTGACATTCTCTGTGCAAGAAACAGCCGAAAAAATCCTCAGGGGTAAAAAACTCATCCTGGCCGGGGACGGAAAGCTCCTCCGGTCGCTGCCCGACGGTCACTGGATCGGCGGGACGATTCCTTATTTCATGTCGGAAAAGGGCGGCATGATGTCCCGCGACAGAATATTCGTTACAGAACTCCCCGATTACGTAAAGAAGCTGACGATCCGCACCTACAGCGAATCAACGATCAGGAACATATACAGGGATGCGCCGGAACATGGCTTCAGCGTGATCATCCTTCCCGCTTCGAGCGCCATCCATTTCAATTTTTCCCTTAACGCGCCCGGTTTCGAGGGCTTCGCGACAAGCCCCCTGATCGGGTGGATCGCAGGCGTTCACGTTGACGATATCGGCAGGGAAAAACCTCTCGTCTTTTTCGGGGATAAACAGCGCATCATGGAGAACGGCGCCGTGGTCATGCATGCCTGGCTCCCCGAGAATAAATATGCGGAGATAAACATCATTAACATATTCACCCAGGGCGACGGCGACGAGATCATGTTCCCGGAAGACGGGTTCAGCACCAGGGAGGCGATCATCAATGGAAAGCCGTCGGTCTTTGCGGATTACATAAAAGAAAAGGACCTGGATACCAGGCTGCCGCTGGTCGCGGACTATTCCGGCGCCATGATAAACACCAGCTTCCAGCGCATCGACGAGGAATCGGGCATCGTCCATTTTTATGCGCCCGTGTTCCATTCAATACGTTACCGTCACGCGGCACCTGTCGGCGATTACGTGGAGCAGTTCACGAGCCAGATGCCGGGTGACGACAGCGGAAACACGCTATTCTCCTGTAACTGCATATTGAACTATCTCTATTCGGAGCTTGAAGGCAGAAAGACCGGTGATGTCACCGGCCCCATCACCTTCGGTGAAGTTGCGTACCAGCTCCTCAACCAGACGCTCGCCTATCTCGCGATAAACGAGATCGATAATTAAGCGGGAAACCTGACACCCCCCAGTATTAGCACTGTCGACTACGAAAAAGGGCCGCTTCGAATGAAGCGGCCCTTCGTGTTCTGGCCTTGACTCGCGTTACATCATCTAGCAAACCCTGAAATTGGTGATCTCCCGGTCGCCTTCAACCACGTGAACGGCGCAGGCGATGCACGGGTCGAACGATCGCACCACGCGCGCGGCTTCGATGGGATTCTCCGGGTCGGATATCGGGGTGCCGATGAGCGCCTGCTCAACCGGGCCCTTGCCGCCTTTATCGTCACGGGGCCCGCAGAACCAGGTGGTCGGCACCACGCACTGATAGGTATCGATCACGTGGTTCTTGACCACTATCCAGTGCCCGAGGGCGCCGCGTGACGCCTCGACGAGGCCCATCCCCTCGCCGCTTTCCGGGATTGTATAATCAGATCTCGGTTTCCCGCCGATTTCGAGCTGATCAAGCCACTCACGCGCGTTCTGGCAGATCATCTTGGCCTCGATAACGCGTGAGGCGTGCCTTCCGAGCACCGAGAGGGCCGCGGAGACGTCCTTGTTGAAGACTTTCAGCAGGGCGTCGAGTTCGGTCTTGACCGTCTTGTTGCCCGAAAAGTACGATATGACCACGCGGGCGAGAGGGCCGACTTCCATGGCCTTGTCGTCATACCTCGGCGCCTTGAGCCAGGTGTAGGCCTCGCCTTTTTTGGGCGCCGGCTCGGTCTGGCCCCTGAGGGGATGCAGCTGGGACGGAGAGGAGTAGCGCGCGTACTTGACATGCTCCTTGATCGCCTCCGGGTTGAACTGCTCGACTTTCCCGTTCGAGAATACGCCGCGCTGCATCATGAACTTCTTGTCCTCGTTATCCAGGTCAAAAAGGCCGTAGGACAGGAACGTGTCGTATTTGCCGTAGTTGAAATAATCGGGGAACGCCTTGGCGACCGCGACGACCTGTTTCGCGTACGTTTCGTTGACGAAGGTCTCGATCTCGCCGAGAAGCTTCTTATACTGCCTGATCGCGCTCCTGGTGGGGACCTGAGTCACGCCGCCGGGGACCAGGGCTATCGCGTGCGGGAGCCTGCCGCCGAAGAGGGCCGCCATCTTGTGGGCCTTGACCCTCATGTCGAGGGCCTTCACGTAACCCGCGATGGCTTCGATATTCGCGTTCACGTCTTTGATATAGAAGCCCTTGCCGTCCAGACCTCCGTACCTGGGAAGGAAGGGACCGACCGTCGTTATCTCGTCCGGTTTGCCTTTTTTCTTCTCGATCTCGCTTTTCGCCCAATCCTGGAGCCTGAGGATGCCGGAGTCGCTCCCCTTGTATCTCAGCACCGCGGTGATATCGACGAAGTCGAGCGCCGCGAGGTGATAGAAATGGATCAGGTGCGAATGAAGATAGTTCGCCGCGAGGACCAGGTTCCGGAGAATCCGTCCGTTGTCGTTGGGCTTGATTTTGAATGCATCCTCGAGGCACTTGCTCGAAGCGATACCGTGCGAAATGGGGCACACGCCGCAGATGCGCTGCGACAGCTGGTTCGCGTCAACCGGGTTGCGTCCGAGGAATATTTTTTCGTAACCGCGGAACATGTCGCCCCTGGAATGGGCGTCGGCCACTTTCCCGTCCTGCACGTCGATTTCTATCGAAAGGTGACCTTCGATTCTGGTGATTGGGTCAAGAACTACCTTAGCCATTGATTATACCTCCGTTCCTGAGTTTGTGAATGATGTCGCGGCTCTCGGGATGGAGCTTGTTCAGGTCATCCAGGTTCGCCTCAAGGTGCTTGAATATGCCGCGCTTGCCGTAATCGGGGAACACCTTCTCGGTGCAGCCGATGCAACCCGCGCCTGAACCCGTACAGGAGTTCGAGCCCTCGAGCCACTTCCTGGAGGGAATGTCGCAGCCGGTATCCATGCCCAGGCAACCGAGGTTGTACAGGCAGCCCTTGTCGCCCCAATGCTTCGCGAACACGCCCATCTTGTAGTAGCTGAGCTGCTCGCACTGCTCGTGCACGGTCTTTCCATAGTACATTAGAGGACGGTTCTGCTCGTCAAGGGCCGGCATGCCTTTAAGCAGCACGTGCAGGAGCGTTCCCACCATCCAGTCGGGATGGGGCGGGCAGCCCGGGACATTGATGATTTTCTTGTTCTTTATGATTTCGCTGATCGGCTTCGCACCCGTGGGATTGTCTCCCGTGGCGCGAACTTCGGCAGCGGGAATACCGCCGCTTGCAGAGCAGGTCCCGGCGGCGACCACCGCGATGGCGTTCTCGCCGAGCTTCTCCACCCATTCCTTCACGCCGACAGGACGGCCCTTGATCTCGCCGATGGTGCAGTACATTTCGTCTTTCGTGGGGATGGAACCTTCGACTATCAGGACGAAATCCTTCCGGTTCTTCTCCACGGCCTGCTCGAGGACGTTTACCGCTACGTCGCCGGTACCGCCCATGATCGTTTGATGAAAGTTCAGACTGATGTGCTCGGTGATAACCGATGCGATTGCCGGATGCATCGAGTTGAGCAACGACACGGAACATCCCGAACATGACTGGCCCTGAATCCATATGACAGGCGTTCTCGCAGCCGCCTTCTCAATGGCTTTTTTGCATCCCTGCAGTATCACCGAGGGAAAAGCCAGGGCAGCTGCCGATCCGCCCATTATTTTCAGGAAATCACGCCTGCTGAAAGACATAGGTTCCTCCTTGGAATTAATGAGTTGTTGCCTTGTATATCTGAGCAATTACCTTCGGAATTGCCTCTCTGACCGAATCGCTCAAGCCAACCTCGTATGACGAGATGTCCTCCGGGACGACGCCGATGATTTCGATTTGCGGCTCCTCCCCCATCAGCTTGAGCATGTCTACCACCTGCCTGATGCCGACATCATGCAGGGAGAAGGATTTCGCCCCGGAATGCGCGAGCCTGTCCGCCGGGAAGTGGTACACGCTTCCGGGCTCGTCGTCGGTCTTGAGCGCGTCGACGATGATTATTTTCTCCCTGCCCATGAGGTGCGGCATCAGGTCGTAACCCGCCGTGCCCCCGTCAAGGATCTCGGCCTTGCCTTCGAGTTTTCCTTCTTCTTCAATCTGATTGACGATATGCACGCCGAGGCCCTCATCCTTCAGGAGGATATTGCCCACTCCCAGTACAAGAACACTTTGGGCCTGCATCGTCATCTCACATTTTTCCCGTCAGTGGCACTGCTTGCATTTCTGCGGGCCCTTGTTTTTTGAGATATGGCAGTCGACGCACAGGCCGTGCATCACTTCATATCCGTTATCGCCGTAATGGCAAACCGCGCATTTCTTTTCGCGCGAGTCGTTTCCTTTTTTATGGTGGCACTGGATGCACTGCAGCCCCTGCTCGACATGGACCTTGTGCGACATCTTCACCGCGCCGACCTGCGCCCTCATGAGCGGCTTGTCCGCGTTCGCCCCGAGCCTTTTTGTGGTCTTCGTGATCGTCACGATGTCGGTGTCTTTTTTACCCATCACCCACGGGTCGAGCTGGCAGGAAATAATGAAGACACTGCCGATGATGCAGATTGCGACTATTCCGATTTTATTTTTCAGACCCACCTTTTTCCTCCTCTCGGATTCGCCGAACTAGTGGCACAAATCGATCATGATCATACATGTGTAGTACATATTAAAGTTAACATACCAATTTTACAATTATATCTATTCGGTCAACCATATTCTTACAAATATTTACAAATTATTTATACACTGACAAGCTTTATATATACTTAATTCTGAATATACATCAATCACTTATTATGAATATTATGCGCCAAAAACATACCTGCGAATCCCGCCACCCGGTCGCGGCAACTTCGCGGTTCGGGCGGGATATACGCGCACCCGGCATCATCCTTCAACTGATTATGTCTCCATGCTCGCCGCAACCGGGTACGAGTTCCGCATTTACACTTGACAGAGCGGATGTCCGGGACGACTCTCTCCCGCATACCGATAACGGGAAAGGCCATGAAAAATGAAACCCGCACACGGCTCCTCTGGTGCTTGATACTCGTCCTTGCCGTCGCGTACTGTGCGCGATATTTCAATTATTTCGAAACGCCGTCGGGTGACTACATCGGCAACGTGCTTCCACCCGTGCTCGATTACCAGAAAGGCAATTTTCCGGGGACGAACTACAAGTTCCTGCCGCTCTTCCCGGTCATCCTCGCCCTCCTGTCGCCGCTGTGCCCTTCCGGTTTCCACGATCCAGTGTACATGACCGCGATGGCTTTGAACTTGATCCTGTATATCCCCTTCCTCATCGTATGCGCCCTCCTTTTCAGGAGATTCCTCGACGAAAAGGCGGGGATGATCGCCATAATCCTGCTTTCCCTCAACATGAACACGGTCTACATGGTGGTCAACGCCGAGCTCGAGATGGTCCTGACGTTTCTGATCGTGCTCTCGCTGTGGCTCACCATGAGGGACTCGAAGCTCGCGTACCTGACCGCTTTTTTCACCGCAACGACAAAGTGGGACTCTGTGTTCGCGGTACCCGCGGTCATGTTCAGGGATTTCTTCTATTCGAAGAAGCGTGTGGCCGCCATCGCGCTGGGGTCTCTCGCGTCCGCGGGAGCGGTCGCGTGGCTCGCGCTGAGCGTGGTGCACACCGTCGGCGCGGCGAACCCCTACGTGGGCGAGATCGCGCACAGGGGCCCGAACGTGTATCGCTACCTGGGCGATTGTTTCCTCGTCCTGTCCGGTTTTATCCCCTGGATGGGTACGCAGGCATATTATGCCGAATCCTCCATCCTGAAGGCTTCGCTGTTCGCCGCCACGGTCCCCGCGGGAATCATAACGCTCGCGGGGCTCATAACCGGCATCTACGTATCGATAAAAAAATGGAAAAGGGACCTGGCTCCGGTTTTCGTCTTTTTCGCGGGCTTCCTTCTGATACACATGGTATACCAGAACACGAAGAGCCGTTACGTGATCCCCATCCTTTGGCTCCTCACCTTTTTCATGTGCGCGGGTATCGCCGAAATCGTGCTCCCCGCGGTGAAGGTCCGCTTCGAACGGCTTACACCGCGCGGGAGGAAGCTCCTCGCATGGTTGCTATCGTATACCGGCCTCATGACCCTGGTGCTCACCTGGATCGCCGTCGCCCTTGGTGCGGGCGCGGCCGGCCTCGTCTTCGCGTTCCTGTTCTTCGCGCTCATCGCCGCGGTGGTGCTGTCGGGAACGCCCCGCTCGAAGCGGACCTGGTACGGCGCGGCGGTGCTCTGGCTCGCGATCACGGCCAACCTCATGCTGTATTACGGCCACCGGGCGATGGACCATTACGGCCTTCACCGCGTTGAATTCAAGAAGGCCGCGCTCTGGTACCGCGACACCGCCACGCCGGGCGACCGGATGCTCATCGCTGAGTGGAACGTCCCCATGTACTACAGCGGGTTCAGGGAAGACCGTTTCTTCGCGCCCTTTTTGCTCAAGAGCACGTCGATAGGTCCGCTGGCCGACGAGCTCGCGGCGAACGGCGTCACCCTGGTTTTCGTGGACGATTTCTACGTCCGCAGGCTCAAGTTCGGCGATCCCAACGCCATCGACCGGAGGGCGGAGCTTTTCAAGCTCGTACTGGAGCAGGGAGAGCGATCGGGCCGGTTCGAACTCGTCAGGACCTTCGAGACCACCGGGGGGATAACAAGCAGGGTGTATCGGATCCGCGAGCGCGGCATAAAATAATATCCAGTCATGAAAATTCACTTGCCAACTGGGTCCCCCGGGGAGCAGTATTCGATGTGACAAACCACATATCCAGGACATATTAATGAAGCTCATCATCCAGATACCGTGCTATAATGAAGAAAAGACCCTCCCCATCACACTGGGGGATCTCCCCCGTTCCCTTAAGGGCATCGACAAGGTCGAATGGCTCATCATCAACGACGGGAGCATCGACTCGACGGTAGAGGTCGCCAAGCAGCACGGTGTCGATCACGTGGTGAACTTCAAAAAGAACAGGGGCCTCGCGGACGTGTTCATGGCCGGCCTGGATGCCTGCCTGTCCCTGGGCGCGGACGTGATTGTGAACACCGACGCGGACAACCAGTACTGCGCGGACGATATCCCCGCCCTCGTGCAACCCATTCTCGAGGGCAAGGCCGATATCGTTATCGGCGCGAGACCCATCAGCCAGATCCAGCACTTTTCGTTCATAAAGAAGCTCCTGCAGAAATTCGGAAGCTATATCGTGAGGGAAGTGAGCAAGACCGACATCGCCGATGCGCCCAGCGGGTTCAGGGCCATCAGCCGCGACGCCGCGCTCAAGCTGAACGTGTTTAACAGCTACACCTATACCCTCGAGACGATCATCCAGGCCGGCAGAAAGAACATGGCCATCGTCTCGGTCCCCATCCGCGTGAACGAGGACCTTCGCCCATCCCGCCTTATGAAGAGTATTTCCGGCTACGTGAGGCGCTCCATCATTACGATCATCCGCATCTTTATGGTGTACGAGCCGTTCAAGTTTTTCGTGCGGATCGGGATGTTTCTGTTCCTGGTCGGCACCGCCATCGGTATCAGGTTTCTCTGGCTCCTCCTGACGGGCGACGGCAACGGGCACGTGCAGTCGCTCATACTCGCGAGCATACTCATGGTCATGGGCTTCCAGTCGATGCTGGCCGCCCTCATCGTCGACCTCCTCGCCGTGAACAGGAAGCTCATGGAGGACATCCAGTACCGTGTCAGGAAAATGGAAACATCGCAGGGTATCGTCCCCGCCGCGCCCCGCACGCGGAAAGGAAAACAACCGCGCAAATGAAGGAAACCGGCGAAGAACTGAAAGACGGCGAACTGCTCAGGGAGAGAAAACGACGCATTCTCTCCCCCCGCAACGCGGTTTTTTTCGTGCTCTCGCTCGCGCTGGGCGTCTATCTTATCCGCAAGCTCGAGCTGAAAAAGACCGTCGACGTGTTGCTGAACGCGGACCCCGGCATGATCGCGCTGGGTTTCGCGATATATGGATGTTCGAACCTCTTCAAGACCCTCCGGTACGCGGTTCTTTTGACAGACAGGAAAATCGGTACCGGGGACCTCTTCACCATCACGAGTTACCAGAATTTTTTCAACATCATCCTCCCGGCGCGAACCGGCGAGCTCACCCTTATCTATTACCTGAAAAAGGTGGCTGGCACCGACGCGGCCCGGGGGCTCCATTCCCTGATAATCACGCGCATCTTCGACTTCATCGTCATTTCGGTGTTTTTTGCGATCGCGGCGCTGATGTATTTCGGCAGCGGGGGATCGGAACGATTGATAGTCATTGGAGCTCTTTTTTTCGTCGCTTCCGTCATCGTCCTGTTCAACATCAAGTGGGCCTTCCTGGCTTTCGATCGCGCGCTGGGATGGACCGTTCGCCGGTTCGGACTTCAAGATAAGGGCGCGGTAAAGTTCGCGAGCGACAAATCGAGGGAAGTGGCGGACGAATTCCTGTCTTTCAAGACTTCGCGGCACGTGCCGCTCCTCGCGCTTACGACAATCCTCACATGGACGGCCCTGTACCTGCTCTTTTACGTCAGCATCCTCGCCCTGGGCATGAAAATGGATTTCCTGAGATCCGTCATAGGATCGACCGGAGGGGTCCTGGCGAACGTCCTCCCGGTGAACAGCTTCGGGAGCTTCGGCACGCTCGAGGCCGGATGGGCGGGCGGATTCATCCTGGTGGGGATGAACCCGGAAGACGCAATCGTCTCGGGCTTCGGGTATCACATCATCAGCCTCGCCGCGAGCGGTACTGTGGCGCTCATCTGCCTGATTATCCGGTCAATCCGGAAAAAATCTTCTTGATTCTATCCGCGACGTCGCAAATCATTGCCCTTTCAGGATCTTTAAAGACGCGCTATACATGAAAATACGTAATACCTTCACAATCGCCACCAGGGCGCTCCAGCGCAACAAGATGAGGACGGCCCTGACGAGCATAGGGATAATCATCGGCGTATCTTCGGTCATCATGATGGTGGGAATCGGCAACAGTGCCCGCATCGCGGTCAGGGCCAAGATCGCCACGTTCGGCACGAACGCCATATCGATGATGTCCTTTTTCAAGCCCTTTACAGAGCAGGATCTTAAGGCGATCAAGGAAGAAATACCCGAAATACAGTACGTCACCCCAACGAACTACTACGAATTCAACATCAAGCGCCTCAACAAGAACGCCGTCCGCAAGGTCATGGGCGTGAGCAACGACTACTTTCATATGAACAACTGGGTGCCCGAGAATGGGACGTTTTTTTCTGACGAAGAAATACGCTCCTACGAGAAAATCGTTATCATTGGAAGCTCCATCAAGAAGGAATTCTTCGACAACGAAGACCCCATCGGCAAGGTCATCCATATCAACCAGATACCTTTCAAGGTAGTGGGATGCCTCGCGGAGAAAGGGCTGTCCATTTCCGGACGGGACATGGACAGCATCGTGCTCGGGCCTTACACCACCCTTTCCGTGAAACTGTTTCCCATAAAAACATTCGTCGGCATCTACGCCTCGACCTACGGTGAGGACCAGATAGATATCGCTAAGAAAAAACTCATCGAGTACTACCGCAGGAAAAATCAGCTTCCATCGGGCGAGCTGCAGGACCTCTCGGTCGCTTCCAGCAACGACGCGATCAAGACCGCGGAGGAAATATCGAACATCCTGACCAGCCTCCTTGCGGGCATCGCGTCGATCTCACTCTTCGTCGGGGGCGTCGGCATCATGAACATCATGCTCGCGTCCGTGAGCGAGCGCACCAGGGAAATCGGCATCCGCATGGCCATCGGCGCGAAAAACCGCGACATACTCATGCAGTTCCTCCTCGAATCGGTGGTCATCAGCTCCATGGGAGGTTTCATGGGAATCACCTTCGGGCTTCTCATATACTTTCTGATAACGCTGACGTCGAACCAGCCATTCATCTTTTCCCCGGGTTCGGTGTTCTCGTCATTCCTGTTTGCCATGGCGGTGGGCATCGTATTCGGGTATTATCCGGCGCGCAAGGCGTCCATGCTCAACCCCATCGAGGCGCTCAGGCATGAATAGGTCGTCCCGGCGAAGGGTCCTTCACGCGGTAAAATTTTCATCGGGAGAAAAATACGCACCGTGAACAGAAAAAAGACTGAAAAGAAGCCGATAAAAAAAACCAGGGAAAAGATCAGGGTCGCGTTTTTCAGCGATGTGCTCAAGGAACACATGGACGGCGTCACGCACACCATCTATAACATCGTCGAAAGGGTGCCTCACGACCGTTTTGAATATCTTTTCTTCACGCCGTTCCCACCGACGGAACCGGAAAAATTTCCCTTTCCCATCGTGGTCTGCAGGTACATGCGCATGCCGTTCTACAAGGAATACCCGCTCGCCCTTCCCTTTTTCGATCGCAAGATGGAGCGGGCCCTCGACGAGTTCAAGCCCGATCTTGTTCATTTCACGACCCCGGCGCTCCTCGGCAACTTCGCGATGAACTACGCCGAGAAGCACGACCTCCCGATTTTCACGACCTATCACACGCACTTCCCGTCGTACATAATCTACTATTTTAAAAGGATACCGGGTGTGGCCCAGTTCTTCACCTGGGTCGGGATGAATCTGGTCAGGATGGCGTACCGCCGCCCGGATCTCATTTTCGTGCCTTCGACCCCGATCAGGGACTACCTTGAGAAAATCGGCATCACGCCGGGGCGCATGATGATATGGGGACGCGGCATCAATATCAAGAGATACAACCCGTCATGGCGGGACGAAAAGTACATGGATGCGCTGTGCGGCCCGGGAACCTTCCGCGTGCTTTTCGTGAGCCGTCTCTTCTGGATCAAGGAAATCAAGACGCTTGTGAGAATATACCGGCTTCTCGCGAAAGAGCGCCCCGGCATCAAGATGGTGATCACGGGGGACGGCCCCCAGCAGAAATACATGGAGAAGCGGATGCCGGGCGCGGTGTTCACGGGCAAGCTCATACAGCAGGACCTGCAGAGAATCTACGCATCGAGCGACGTCTTCGTGTTCCCCTCGGTCACCGAGACCTTCGGGAACGTGGTGCTCGAGGCCCTCGCATCGGGGCTCCCGGTCGTCGCCGCGGCGGAGGGCGGGCCCAAGGGGATCGTCCAGGACGGGGTTACCGGATTCCACGCCACCCCCAAAAACGAGAGGGACTTCGTGACAAAAATCGTCAGGCTCGCGGACGACCCCGCCCTCAAGAAGCGCATGAGCAAAAAGGGCGTCGCCTACGCCCAGACGCAGAAATGGGACATACTCTGCTCGCAGATGTTCAAGTCGTACGAGGACATTCTCGCGGCCCGGAAAAAAAAGGTTAAAACGGACGCATGAAAATCCCCCAGGATATCCAGGAGGAACACCCGAAGGCGCGGAAACCGAACCGCGCCCGATTCATAGCCAGGGGCGTCGCGCTCCTGCTCGGACTGGCCCTTGTGGGCTTTTTCGTTTCAAGGTCGGATCTCGGCGAGATCAAGACACAGCTCCTCCGCATCGGCCCGAAGTTTTTCTTTCTGCTCGTTTCCACGGGTATCGCCTACCTTCTCGTGACGATAGCCTGGTGGCTTTCGTTCCTTCAATCCCGCGAAAAGGCCCCGGTTGCGGCGCTCTTCGTGATCAGGTGTGTCGGGGAAAGCCTCGCGCAGATCAATCCCACGAACCTTATCGCGGGTGAAACGCTGAAGGCGGTCCTCCTGAAACGGAGGGGTATCCCGTACAAGGACGGCATCGTCTCGCTCACCATATCCCGCTTCCTGGTATTCCTTTCGGCGATATCCCTGATCCTCGTCGGCATATACGCGTTTTTCGACCAGCTGCAATTCGGCGGGAGCGTGTATTCGATCTACGTGATCGTAGGCGTGTTCGTCGCGCTCCTCGCGCTCCTGCTCGCGCTCCTCGGCAACGGCAGGGGGATATTCTACCCGGTGAGAGTGGCCGCCGCCGCGATCGGCAGGCGCTTCAAGACCGAAAAAGTCAACAAGTTCATCGAACAACTCGAGGAGGTCGACGCGGAGCTGATCGAGTTCTACCGCACGAAAAAAATCCATTTTCTCGCGGCCTACATCCTGTCAGTCGGTCACTGGATCATGGGGGCCATGGAGTTCTTCCTGATACTGTATTTTCTCGGACTTCCGGTGAGCTTCGCTTCGTGCATCGCCATCGAGGTGGGGGTCATGGTATTCAAGGCCCTGGGCGCCTTCATACCCGGCCAGATCGGCGTGGAGGAGTACGCGAGCAAGCTCATGCTCGATCTCGTCAACGTTTCGGGTTCGGAAGTGTGGATCACGGTGGCCATCCTGCGAAGGGCGCGGCAGCTCTTCTGGATATGCGCGGGATTCATCGCCTTTTTCGTGCTTATCGGCCGCGGCGGAGATTTGAAAGATGGAAATACTGTTCATAACGCATAAATATCCCCCATCCATCGGGGGAATGGAAAAGCAGAGCTACGAGCTCATCAACGGCGTGGCGCGCGATTACAAGGTGCACACCCTGATCTACGACAACCAGACGAACCGCGTGAAGTTCCTCCTTTCGATTCCGCGCAACGTGAAGAGGATACTCAAGGCGAACCCGGGCATATCGCTCATCCATCTCAACGACGGGCTCATCGCGGCATTCTGCCTGGGGCTCAAGAACATCACGGACATCCCCATCGTGGCGACCATCCACGGGCTGGACATCGTGTTCCCGAGCAGGCTCTTCCAGCGTCTTTTCGTGCGCCGTTTCAGGCACTATGACGGCCTGATCGCGGTCAGCCAGGCCACGGGCCAGGAATGCCTGGACAGGGGCATCGACCCCTCGAGGGTTTTCGTGGTGAGAAACGGGGTCGATACCGACCTGTCGCAGATAGCCAAGAAGCCGGGTTTCCGGAAGGTCCTTTCGTCCCGCCTCGGAATCCCGATGGAAGACAAGAAAATCCTCATCTCCGTGGGGCGCAGCGTCAGACGCAAGGGTTTCTCCTGGTTCATCACGAAGGTTCTTCCCAAGCTCGAAAGCGACGTGGTGTATTTCATCGTCGGCCCTACGCAGCCCCACATCGAGAAAATCAATTTTATCCTCAACCTTCTGCCCGATAACCTTTCAAACCTGATCAGCCTCGGCATGGGACTGGGCATCGACGAAATAGACATCCAGAAGGCGCTCCGCAGGCCCGAGGTCCGCGGTCGCGCGTTCTATCTCGGCAAGCTCCCCTTCGAGGAGATGGTGCAGGCCCTCAAGCACGCGAACATGTTCGTCATGCCGAACATCAAGGTCGCCGGCGACGCCGAGGGATTCGGCCTGGTCGCGCTTGAGGCGGCGGTGAGCGGAGTGCCGGTCATGGCGTCCGCGATCGAGGGGATCACCTGCGCGGTCATGGACGGGAAGAACGGCTTCCTGGTCCCCACCGAAAACGAGGACCAGTGGATTACGAAGATCAACGCGGCACTGTCCGATATCGAGGCCCTGGCGCGATTCAGCGCCGAGGCGCAGCAATACACCATCGTCAATTACTCATGGAAAAGGATGGTCGAAGAATACGTGGACGTATTCAAGCGTTTCCACTACCAGTACCTCTACCGCAGGGAAAAAGCCGAGCGCATGGAGGAACACTGGTCCACCCCCCCGGGCGGCGGCCTCCCAAAAAATGTGTTGTAATGGGCGGCCCGATACCCTTACCATAGCGCCTGACGGCAATCACAACCACCGGAGATCACTATGCTCGCCACACTTGAATCGCTGGCCTCGAAGAGAGGCGTATGTATCGCAATCATCGCGGCACTTATCGCGCTGTTCACCGGTATGAGGGCGGTGTACCTGTCCGCCGACAGTCCCCAGGACCTGACGATATCCGCCGCCATTTTCACGGACGAGGGCTTCAAGACTTTCGATTCGCGCAACGACATACTTGTCGGGGCCCAGAAATGGACGCCAGAAGACGAATACGAGGCATGGAACACGAGGAGCCCGCTCACCGCGATGGCGTTCGAATGGGTATTCTCGCACTTCGGCGTGAGTTTCGCATCGGCCAGGGTAATATCCGTATTCTATTCCTTCCTGGCCATGATCATACTCGCGATATTCATGGCCAGGCGGTACGGGCGCGTGCCCGCCCTGGTCGCGACAGTCCTTTTCGGGACGAATTTTTTCATCCTGATGCACGGCCGCCTCGCGCTGTACGAATCGCACCTCCTGTTCTACCTGGCGCTTTCCCTGCTCGGCTTTTCCGAGGCTATGACCGGTTCCGGCGGCGGGGCGAAACGGATGGCCGTCAGGGCGCTTTTCCTTCTCGCCGGGATCGCATCCATCCTTTCCGCCTTTTATATCAAGCGCTCGATTTTCATAATCGCGGTGGCGCTCCTGCCGGCCGCGGTCCTTTACCTGGCGGCGAAGAGGGAAAATCCCCCCGAAAAGCTCAACAGGAAGCTGCTTATGCTCATGGCGATGTTTCTCGCGGTCTACGGGATTTTGGCCCACATGAATACCGTCAAGATCATACTGCTGTTCGTCCTGAACGCTACCCAGGTCCAGGGCCAAATCCTCTCGGATTTCATTCCCGTCGTGCTCTTCGACCCGATCCACCTTGTGATCGGCAGGGGATTGTACGCTGAATTCATATTCCTGCATCCCCTTACCTTCGCTGCATCCATGCTCTGTTCCATAAGGATATTCCACTCCTTCATTTTCGAGGGAAAAAGAAACGGCACCGATCTGGCGCTCGCGTCGTGGCTCTTTTTTGGGTTCTTCCTGCTAAGCATACTCGACTACCACCCGTCGCGGTACTACCTGCTCCTTGCGGTTCCGCTGATCGTCCTTGCCACGCGGATCATCTCTGAATGGGAGGGTCTTTCACTAGCATCGTTCATCCAAACGAAAAAGCCATTCCCGTTCAATGTCCTGTTCTGGGGCCTGTGCGTGACCATGCTGGTTTACACGGGCGTGGTCTTTATCGTGACGGCGCTCCCCTTCGACGTCAGGTACCAGATATTCAGGATAGTGTACCCGGCCGGGCTCAGGGGCGATTACGCGGCCATGGTGCCGATCGCGGCCGCCGTCATGGCGACCGAGGCCATCCTCGTGGCCGCGGTGCTGGTATTCAGGCGGAGGCTCGTCTCGTTGACGTCGAGGGCCGCCTTCCCGTCGGTTCTCCTGATCGCCATCCTTGCGCTCCAGCTTTTCAATTACGGGCGATGGTTCTTCTTCCACGAAAACAATCTCAGCGACCTTTCCCGCAGGCTTGGACGCGAATTGCCCGCGAACGCGGTCATCACCGGGAGCTGGTCAGCCGGGCTCGTCATGGAAAACCGCCTCCGGGCGCTCATCTTTCAATCTTTCGTTCCCTATAACCACGAATTGATGAAAAAACTCCTGGAAAACCGCGAGATCGACGTCGTATCCGGCCGGGGCGCAGTCAGGAAGGAAAAGGACATGCCGTTGTACATCGCGGTGTGCAGGGATGTAATATTCGAAAGGACCATTACGACCCTGTACGAGGATTACCTCAAACCGGACAGGCTCAGGTACAGGGTCCGCCTCGGGTACTACACGCTCGAAATCTATGAAATGGACAGGTCGGTCAAGTTCGAAAAGGATTTTTTCGAAACGGCGAAAAAATTCTTCAGGATATGATCTGAAACAATACCGGGTCTCCGGTTGTCACAGGGATTATGAAAGGCATTGCGTTCGTGCTGGTGATCATTGCTCTGTTGTTTGCCCCCGACGCGGTCACGGCCCGGCCCGCGGTGTCGGTACTGGCGTCCATCACCGCCAAAAACGACGCGGGGAAACAATCCGCGTCGGCCTTTTTCGATTGTCTTACCCGGACCGGGCTTGTTTCACTCTCTCCGGTGAAAGGGCCCGCCTTCAAGTATCCGCCGCGACCCGATGAAAGAATCCTGACCGACGCGACGGCATCGTATTATATGTACGTGGCGCGCAAGCTCAAGGCAGAGTACCTGGTCATCATCGAGGCGGGTTCGGGCGGACCGGCCTCACCGTTGAGGGCACGGGTCTTTACCGTGTCGGTGAAAAAATTCACGTTCTCTACCGAGAAACGCATCGGAAAAAGGGAAAGCATCCAACTGGCGGCGTGCCGGCTTGCGAATGCTGTCGGCGGCTACGTTTCCGGCGGAAAACCCGTCATCGACGGCATTTCGGCCGGCATGGGATCCCATTACAACAGGGTGTTCATATCATGGCACTGCCCGGTACAGAACCCGCAGTTCACCATTCTCAGGGCCGATACCCCGGGCGGAAGGTGGAAAGAAATCGGGATCACCCGTTCGTTGTCGTTTTCGGATACGTCCGCCGACGAGGGGTTGCTTTACTGGTATCGCGTAAGGGGAACGTCGGGGCAAAACGCCTTCCTGAGCGTGCCGGTGAAGGGATACCGCAAGCCCGCGTCACCGAAGGGCCTCACGCTCAAGGACATCTTCCGTGAAAGAAACAAATCGAGACCGGTCCCGGCGAATGACGAAGAGAAAAACCGCGAGAAGCGCGATTCCGTCCTCCTGAAAAAGTACTACGAGAGCTACTTCACGATGAACCTTATATACCTGATCGGGAGGATATATCTCAACCGCGGCGAGATACAGGCCTTCCGGGATTTCGACAGCTATTCCTGGGACCACCCGAAAAAAACGCTCCACCTGACCAAGCGCAACTGCTGCTACATCAAGTTCCACTCCGACCGCTTTTTCAGGTTCGTCCGCGATATGGACGTGTATTCCATCCCCCGTGCCGAGCTCCTCCCCCGCATGATAAAAAATACAATCGTATTCTGCATCCGCCGGGGCGAGGTCGAGACGAGGCTGCCCAACGGCCGCATCAAGTATATCCCCTACTTCGAGGCGGGCGGCCTGGGCACCGAATACTGGCGGGACTTCAAGGGATGGAAGTCGTATTCGCTCATGTTCGCTTCGAGCGATCCTGAGATGAAAAAAAAGATAAACGAGGCCGAGAAGAAAGGCTACTGACGCTCAGCGCGCCATGTTCTTCAGGACGAAATCGCCGAATCCCTTCCTCTCGCGAGCGAGCGCCTGGTCCAGCGAAGCGCCGTTCCGGTACTCGATGAGCCCCTTGATGACCGGCAGCAGCGACCGGTTCGCCTCGCAGATGAAACGCGCGATCTGCATCGCCCGGGGGATGAGCTCCCCGTGCGCGACGACCTCGTTCACGAGCCCTATCCGCAGGGCCTCCCCCGCGGACACGAACTGGCAGGTGAAGGAAAGCTGCTTTGCCATCCTCTGGCCGACCGCCTGCTGGAGGAGCTGGGTCATTCCCCATCCCGGATGTATGCCGACCCTGGCGTGGGTGTCGGCAAACGAGGCATTCTCGGACGCGATGAGGAAATCGCAGTTGAGCGCGATCTCGAATCCGCCGGTGATGGCGTGCCCGTTGATCGCGCCGATGACGGGCTTGGCGCACGCGCCGAAAACGTCGGGAAGGTCTTTCCCGTCGCCTCGCGGGTTGAAAAGATTGTCGGTCTTGAGCGTCGCCAGGTCGAGTCCCGAGCAGAATGATTTGCCGGCGCCGGTGAGAATCGCGACACTGATGTCGTCGCGGGAAGCCACCTCGTCGAGGGCATTGTAGAGATTGACGAGCAGGTCCTGATTGATGGAATTGCGCCTCTCCGGCCTGTTCAGCGTGACGAGAGCGACACCTTCTTCGACTTCAAACAAAACCGTTTTTTCCATAAAGACCCCGCAGGAGCGTTTTAGCCAGTTGGCACCCCGGGCTCGCGGTTGTAAAGAAGATAATCGGCGGCTGGCCTCCAAAAGGCCCTGGATCACGGTTGTGTTCTATCCGGCAACGGCACGCGATTCAAAGCGTGTCCCCGTCAGGGAGGCGATTACCGGCGCGAGCACGGCCAGCGGAAACACCATGTACATGACGCTTTCCGCTTCCCCGATCGAGACGCCCACCTCGATCGACACGGCACGCGCTCCCTCGGGTATTGCCCGCAGCAGTCCGGGCGAGTACGCGGGTGGGCCGGCCTCCAGGGTCGCAATCCCCTTCCATCCCCCTGGAATCGCCGCCGCGATCGCCCCGGCGATGAAACCGTCGACCCTGCCGTCAACGCGGCGCGCGCACCGTGCCGATATGGCCTTTCGGCCGTTGACCAGGATGAACAGGGGGCCCATGCCCGGAGCCAGCATTACAGTCTGCGCGGTGAAACCCTCCCCCGCGACAGCGCATGCGGCGGAAATGGGGGATATACCCGCCCTGATTATGGTGAAGCACGTATTCTGTGACAGCTCCGAGGCGATGGCCCGCGCCGCGATGCACAATACCCGGCGAATGATGCGCGCGAGTGTCATGAGGTTGTCCCTCGTGACGGCCGGTTCGTCGCCGTATTCGAAGTAATGAATGCGGTCATCCGTCGCGGCACAGGGGTCGCTGGATGGATCAAGCCCCCCCCCGGGCGGAAGGCCTGCGGGGGGGAGCGGGAGGGACTGTTCTCCCGGTGCGGGGGCACCATCCCGTTCACCGGCATCGGCGCGATCGAGAAGATGAACTTCGACGACCTCGACCAGGTCGTCGTCGCGCAGGATTTCAATCGAGGCTGCGCCGGTTTGCTCCCGGATGGTCACGTCGCCGATCGCGCCGGGCGGCGCCGCGGCACGGCTTTGCGTGATTGGTCCGGACATGTCGTTTCTCACATTCAGTCCTCGATGGAAAGCAGATGGAATCCCGCGTTGAGGTCGCTCGAAAACCACGGACCGTTCGCGGACTTTTTCAGAACGCCGATAACGGCGAATCGACCGTCGGCCGTTGCATACATGCTCTCGGAGGCAAGCAGGACCCTCACCCCCGGTATGACGCTTCCGAATGGGAGGGTCTTTTCCAGGGCAAGATCGGGCCAGCGGCGCACTTCAATCGAGCTTTTATTGAAGGCGTACAGGTGCCTCTGCCTCGGCGACACGACAAGCTTGAACAGGGAGCGGGCCCCGATGACCCTGAGGTCGATCGCCTTTTTCGCGAGGTCGACCCTGACAAGCTCGCCAGTCTGGTTGCTTCCCATTACAAGGTACTTACCGTCCCTGTCGAAGGCCTGGCCATAACAGGTCAGGAGGCCCGGCACCGTGAAATGACTCCTCGTAGTGGTGTTCACCACGTATGCCTGCGCGGGTGGATTCGCAAGCTGGCCCCTGCCTCCATCGCCCGCCTCGTCATACTCCCAGAAAAGGATCCGCGACATATCGTCCGAGGCCATGTAGTTCATGGAATAGGTCAACGGCGCCTTCCCCTTCACCCGGACCGGTACCGCGATCTCGTACTTCCAGTCCACCGCGCCGGAGGAAGTGGACGCGCGATACAGGAGAATGTGGCCGGTGGTCTTTTCCTGCCTGTAGAAATAGATCCTGTTGCAATAATACAGATACCTTCCCGATGGATCGACTCCCAGCGGGATGACGCCCTCCTGCTCGCCCGGGGCGAACCCCTCGTGCTTCATTTCATGCAGTCGCTTTACCGACGGCCCCTTCAGGTCGACCTCGGCATAATGCGGGATGCTGACATTCTTGAGGTAACTGTCTTCGGGTACGTACTTCCGGCAGGACTTGCAGAGATACCGGCCGTATTGCTCCACAAGCGCGGTGTTGCCGCCACACTGTGGACATTTCGGTTCGGCCTGGAGCGTCTTGATAGAAGCGTGTTTTTCCAGAAAAATCCCGGCCTTCCCTTTTTCACCGTCGTAATACACGAGCTCGGCGCCGCTCCAGCTGAAATATTCCCCCTTCAGGATGAGCGAGCTTTTTCGATATGCATGCTCCTTCCCCCCGGGGAGGACCGGCTCCTGCGGGAGACCGTCCAGGGATTTGATCGAGGGAAAGGGTATGACCGCCGAGGCCTGAATATCGTAAATCGCGGGCGTGACCGGGAATCCCGCGGAGGAGCTCAGTACATAGCGCGTGGGATGCACCCTTGTTTCCCTGAAGCCCTTCAGTCCTTCGACGGTACGGACGAGTCTCACCGCGGGTGCCGCGGCATCCGTCAGGCCCGTGACCGGGACCATGAAGCTGGCGAATACTACGATAGTTATGCAAAGAAAGGCCCGCATGTATTCCATGGTTTATGTCCCCCATTGGATAATTCATGCTATCACAGCAGGATATACATTCAAGTAAAAATAATTTCCGGTGAAAAAAGAAAACGGCACAACCGCCGCCGGTATATCCCCTCAAAAAATGTTGGACAGATAGTGTCCCGGTTGGTATGTTATACGCATGGTTACGAACATCAATCCCCGCGCAGCCACGATGTATCGTGCGGCAATGGTGCTGGCCTCGGCCGGAGCGCTTCTGATCGCCGCGCATCCTCTCGCCGCGCGCGTGCAGAAGAAGGTCCACGGTGACGGCACGCTCGAGTACTACAACACGAGCGACGCGGTCGTATCGCCGACGAAGGTCGTGCGGCGCCAGTTCACCAGCGCCTACGATCCGATCATCGAGGAGCTTTCCGCCACCAACGGCGTCGACCCATACCTGGTCAAATGCATCATCAGGGTTGAATCGAACTTCAATCCGAATGCCGTTTCCCCGGCGGGCGCCATGGGTCTCATGCAGATCATGATGGAAATCGCGAAATACTACGACTGCGCGGACCCCATGGAACCGCGGAGCAACCTCAAGGCCGGTATAAAGCACTTCGCCTTCCTCATGGAGTACTTCAAGGGCGATGTGCCCCTGGCGCTCGCGGCATACCACGCGGGGCTCGGCAGGGTCGCGCGCCGGATGGCGGTGCCCCCCATCAAGACCACCATCGCCTACGTGAACGACATCATGTACCTCTACAGCGGCAGGCGCGATGCCGCCGTCCCGGTCAAAAAGCTTTACAAGAAAATCGAAAAGGACGGGACGATCATCATCTTCAGCAGGTGAGGGTCAGTCTATCAGGACGTCCCTCTCGGTCTTGACGGTGATGACCCCGTTGTCGTGGAGGTGCCGCATGGTGGACACGATGCTCTTGCGGCAGTCCTCGACCTCGGTAAGCAGTACCGGTCCCATGTTCTTCATTTCCGTGATGACGTCCGTGGCGCGGTTCCTGCTCATGTTGCGCAGAAACTTGAAGCGTATGTCGTCGCCGGCGCCCTTGAGCGCGGTCGCGATGAGCCTGTCGTCGTGAATTTCGTCGATGAGCACCCGTACCTCGGTGTTGGTCAGGAACACCACGTTCTCGAAGCTGAACACGGTGTCGCGTATCTGCTGGGCGACGTCGGGCATGGAGCGTTCGAGCTCTTCCATGATCTTCTTTTCGTCAGAGCCGTCCAGGTGCCCGATGATGTCCGTGAGGGTCTTCATGCCGCCCGGGGTGAGGCCGAAACCGCCCCTGAACTGGGTTTCGTACTTTTCCCTTACGGTCTTCGCGATCTTCACCACGGCCTCGGGAACCACCCTGTCGATCCTTGCCATGCGTCCGACGACGGCCGTCGCGAGCTCTCCGCCCAGGGTCTTCAGGATGGTGGCCGATTTCGCGGGATCCAGGTGGCC
Organism: uncultured Leptospirales bacterium; assembly: GCA_964423905.1. GTDB lineage: Bacteria > Spirochaetota > UBA4802 > UBA4802 > UBA5550 > CAYRGX01. Next base: position 294,342 of record CAYRGX010000001.1, read on the forward strand.
CAGGACAACCGCAATGGTCTGCGGGTGCTCCCCCGACAGGAACTGCGAGAGGACGCCGTCGTCCATTTCGTTGAGATACGTGAACTCTTCCCTGTAATCCTTTTCATCGAGCTTTGCGAGGATCTCGTCGGCTTTCTTGCTACCGAAGGCCATCTCGAGGGTCTCCCGCGCCTGCTCGGGCCCTCCCCGGGCGGTCATGCGCTCGCGCTTCAGGTCTATGAGAAACTGCCCCAGGAGCTCCTCCTTTTCCTCGGGACCGAGAGTGTTGATCCTGGCCATTTCGACCGAGAGCTTCTCGATGCTCGGCTCGTCGAGTTCCTTCAATATTTCGGCGGAGACCTTCGGTCCCAGCGCCACGAGAAGCGCCGCGGCCCTTTCAACGCCGCTCATGTCGTTCGGGTTTCTCATTCCCTTGATCCAGCTTGTCCCTCTTTTTTATAGTCCGGAGGCGTTTGCAGTCCCGCCGCAATCGCGTGAACCCAATGATTATGCCCGTATTATGTCTATGTGGTCAAGAACATTTCCTGAACAATTGGCCGCGCCCTGGGCGGTCATTCGCGCGCCCCGGCGCGGATCAACGCCTCTGCGGCCGCGGTATATCCGTTTTTCCTCGCGAGGGACAGCGCGGTCAAGCCCTCGCGTCCCTTTCCATTCGGGTTTGCACCCTTTTCCAGGAGCAACCTCACGATCTCGGTCCGCATCCTTCGGATAGTCTCCTTATCCTGATCGTAGTCGTTCACGTACTCCAGTGCGAGTATCAGCGCAGAGTCTCCTCCGGACGTACGGGCGTTCACGTCGGCATTTTTCCGCAGAAGAAGGCTCACCGTCCCGGTTTTCCCCGCCCGTGCCGCCCTTTGCAGGGGGGTTATCCGGTCAACGATGACGGAATAGTCCAGGTTGGTCGTGCCGTAGAGATTGTCCGCGGCGTTCACCGCGGCGCCCCTGTCAATCAGGTACGCGGCAATGTCATCAAAACCGCGTGACGCGGCGATTCCCAGCGGCGATACGTCCACCTCGCCGTCGGAGAATGTTTCGCCGGGCTTTCTGATCCGGGGATTGACCGCTGCCCCTTTTTCCAGGAGCATTTTCACGATTTCAATTCGTCCCGTCATCACCCCGAAGCACAGCGCGGAATAGGTATAGGGGGATATTTCCAACCCCGAGCATCGCATGGTAAAATTTATGTTCGCACCGGCATCGAGGAGCATTTTCACGATGCCTGGAGTCGCGTCGATGGCAGGTTGAATGCGGTCGTTCCGATCCTGCAGCCCGGAACGGAACAGGAGGTGCATGAGCGGCGTCCCTGTCGCGCTGGAAGCGTAGATCACCCCGCTCCCGACCTCTTCCGAGGCGCCTTCCTCGTTCACATCCGATCCCAGCGAGAGAAGCAGGCCAACGGTATCGGCGTTCCCCGACAGGACCGCGGCGATGAGGGGCGTCTCACTGCTTATGCAGTCTTTATTACAACCCGGTTTCAGTTTCGCGCCCTTTGCCACCAGGAGCTTTACGATGTCCGGTAATCCCGCAGACGCGGCGTACAGTAAAGGGGAGCGTATCCAATCGTTTCCCCCGGGACGGCAATGTATGGCGGCGCAGTCCAGATCGACCTCGGCACCGGCCTCGATGAGCAGGCGGGCCGTATTCCCCTGCCTCTTTTCAAGGGCATACACAAGGGCGCACTTGCCCTGCACCGGCAGGAGGGTGTCCGGGTCGTTGTGGGGGAGCGAAACGGCCCTTACGTTCGCCCCGGCGGACAGGAGGAGCTTCACCACCGCCGGGTAGCCCTTCGACGACGCCCACATGAGCGCGGTAACCCCATTCAAGTTTTTCGCGTTCACGTCGGCGCCGGCATCGAGGAGAATCTTCACCACCGCGGGATAGCCCTTGAGGGAGGCCTCCATGAGCGCGGTGCCGCCCTTCGCGCTCGTCGCGTTGACGTCCGCCTTTTTCGCGACGAGAAGCTTCACCGCGTCGATCTTCCCGTTCCAGGCGGCCTCCATGAGGGGGGTCATTCCCTGGTCGTCGCGTTCGTCCACGCGCGCCCCTTCGGCGAGGGCCTTCCCTATGGCCGCGACATCACCCTTCCGGGCCGCCTCGTGCAGGATGCCCGCGCGCAGCGGCGCGGCCGTCCACAGGATTGCGGCGCCGATGGCCGCGGCGAGCGCGCGCGGCAGGACAGGGCCGGGGGACATCACGGCCTCCCGCCGGCGCGGTCACGCTCCTTCGCGCGACGATCTTCTTCGGCACGCTGCGCGCTATCCCCGTCGTCGCCTGCGCCGGCGGCGTTCGCTGACATCTTCTTCGATTTCGCCGCGCCCCCCGCCCCGGGCGACCCCGCGGTACGGTTGAATTCCTCCCGGGCCCCGGGTTCGAGCCGCGCCAGGACCGCGTCGTCTATGTAACGAAGACCGTTCCTGAGCGATTCGGTTTCCTTCGCGGTGAGATCCTTCACCGGGTTCGGCGCGGCGGCCGCGGACTTCTCGTCGAGCTCCACGTACGTACCGGGCCCCGCGGTCCAGGTCACCCCCCCGGCCTTGGCGCCCTCGACCACGGGGGATATATCCACCTTCCCCCTGAGCACTTCCACACGCGTGCGGCCGTCCTTCACGGAGACGCAAAAACCCGTGCCGCGGATCGCCACCGTGAGCGCGGGCGTCCTGACGCTGAACCGGGAATTTTTTCCAAGCCTGTCCATGACAATGAGGAGCCTGCCGCCCGAGAGGTAGAGATCGGCTTCGGCCTTCTCGACGATTGTATCCACCTTCACTGCCGTTGATTGATAGACACGGATTATGCCGAGTTTCCTGTAGAGCATGTCCGCCAGGGATTTTTCCCCGGTGCGGATCTCCTGACCGGGGCGGGGAATGTCTCCCGGGACGGCGGACTTTCCGGTCTTGCCGTGGATCATATCCCCCCCGGTATTGCCGGACTTTGCGTCCTGCGCGGCCGTGCCGGATATCCTCACGGAACCCACCACGGACTCGAACACCAGGTCGCCCGACGGACTACCCGGCTTCGCGCATGAGAAAACGGCGAGGCCGATGAGAGCGTACAATACGACGAATGTTTTATTCATGGGTTCCTCCCAAAGGGTAACCATATTAGCAGACATCCGGGCGCCCGGAAATTGACAGAAAAACCGGTATCCGGCCGTCATGTTTTTGGCGGATGCAGGCCGCCGGGTCAATTACATTTTTAACAGGCCCGGGCCGGCGCCTCCGCGAATTGCTTTTAACGGGAGCACCGTCTACTTTTTCTTGATACAGATCGCGGTAACGTCGTCAAATATAGGATGATAGTCGGTGAATTCATACATGGCGGAAATGGCGAGATGAGTCAATTCGACCGGTTCATGGTGACTGTTTGTCAGCAGAATATCTTTTAAACGATCAGTCCCGAACATGTTGATTCCGGGTATGTCCCCGCCATGGGCCTCGGTCAGGCCGTCCGTGTACAGGAACAGGAGATCCTGCGACTGAAGATCGATCTCCCTCTCGATGAATACCGAGTTCGGGAAAAAACCCAGGAGCGGTCCGGTGCTCTCGAACACGCCGAACCCGCTCCCGTCCCCCCTCACCAGCAGGGCATCGGGATGGCCCGCGTTGAGCAGACGCACCCTGCCGCTCCTGGTATCGAGGCGGCAGGCGATGGCCGTCCCGTAGAAATACAGGCCCTTGAAATCCAGGATCATGGTTTCATTGACCATGGCCACGATCTCCGGCAGCGACCTTTCCGGCGTGGAAAAGACCCGAAAGAGGGTGCGGACTTCCGTGCCGACATAGGACGAGGCCATCCCATGGCCCGAGATATCACAGATGACGAGCTGGTAGGTCCATTCGTCGACGAAAAAGCCGTCCATGAAATCGCCGGAAAGTTCCGCAGCAGGCAGATAGGATATGGCAAGTTTGTAATTATCGACTCGTGAGAAGTCAGGGAACTGCGAGACCTGTATTTTACGAATCTGGTCGATCTCGTCACGGTACTCCCTGTTCGCGCGAATCAGGTGCTCGTTCGCGGACTTCATGCCCTCCCGCGCGCGGATGATATTGGCGTAGGTCGCCACCTTTGAACTCACCTCGCGGAGGACGAACGGCTTTCTGATGAAGTCATCGGCCCCCGCGTCATATCCCATCTCGACCATCTCGTGGCTTATGTCGCCCGTCATCAGCAATATGAAGGCGCCGGAACAGCAATCATGGTTCCGGATTTCCCGGCAGAGGTCAAGCCCGCTTCCATCCGGGAGGTTGATATCGAGGAGGATCACGTGGAACCCGCCCCCGGGCATGATGTTCTTGAATTCAGCCAGGCTGGACGTGCACGTCACGGAATAATTCTTTTCCAGAAGACGGACCAGAATTGCCATAACCGCACTGTCGTCCTCGAGGATAAGGACCGAAATATTTATGGCTCCATTCGCCGAATTAGGCATCGTCAATACCGTTCGTTATTCCCGCGGCGTCGGTTGCACTCTGACGGTACCGGGGAATGGACCTTATAGTGCAGTATTTCCCCGTGTTTGTCAAGCTTGATATTCGACGGATCGCGGTGCCTCAACATCCGTGCCGGTGTCCGCGCCATTCTGTATTTTGCTTGCCATCCGTGCCCGGCGGGCTGAAATTGCTCCCGATGGTTCTTTCGGATTCACTCGCGGCTCTGCGGTGCTGGGCCGCATCGACTCGCCTCGTCGTGGCAGCGGGAGGGACCTACCTTGCGTCCCAGGCGGCGATTGCCGCGATCCTGGCGCCTCTCGGCCTTGTCGACTTTATCCGGGCACAGACGTCCCCCTCTGCAGAAACCGTGGCCGGTCTCTTCGCGCAATGGAAATCGGCCGGGCTCATGGGCCGGTACGAAGGACACTTCGCGCTCGATTTTATCCATCCCCTGTGGTATGCCCTGTTCCTGTCGCTCCTGATGGGAAGGGCCTTCAACCGCCTCGGGCTTCCCGCCAGGTACAACGCGTTCCTGGCGCTTCCGTTTCTGGCCGCACTGTTCGACGAGATTGAAAACGTGTTTCACGTGGCGTTCCTGGCATCATTATCGTCTCTCACTCCCGTGACTGCGGCCATGGGCGCCTCGGCATCGTGCGCGAAATGGGGCCTTTCGCTTCTCTGCATCGCCATCATCGGGGCGCTCGCGCTCAAGGCCCTCATGGTGCGCCGCGATCAGTGAAAACGGTCCACGGCCGTCAGTCGTTCACCGCCATTACAATGACCGCGCCGTCACGGCCCCTGCGCACATGGAGGGTCCGCTGGTACCCGTCGCACACCTTGGTGATGTTGACGTCGACGATCTCGCCCCGCGCGTCCTTTTTCACCTCCACCGTCACGTCCAGCCTGAAGCTCTGCCCGTCCCTGGTCCTGTACGTTTCCCTGTACTTTCCCGGTAGCAGGGGGAAAACATCCTTCTGGCTGAACCACCAGTCCATGCCGATCGCGAAGGAGCGCCCCAGAAGAAAGGCCTCGGGCAGGCCGATGCCTTCAATGCGCATGTCGGTCTGATTAAAGCCCTCGGCTCCTGTGGTCTGGATCTCGACGCCTTTTTTATATTTCTGCACGGTGGTCATCCCGTCCCTGTGCGCGCCGCCGTCCTTCCCGAGCATGGATTCGGCGTATTCCTCCATCGTGTGGGGGTTCTTTATGTCCGGGGCCGGGAGGCGGCTGAGAAAACCGTCGAAGACATATCCCTCTTTGCCTCCCGCGCGTGCCCTTATCCAGCGTCCTTTAATATTTTCAGCCAGGTGTTCCCTTGCCGTGACCTCAAGCACCGAGACCCGACCCCCGTAGGGGACCGTCGCGATCACTTTGCCCGCGGGTTCGGGTGTCGCGCGCAGGTTGAGCCCGGAGACCGCGAGCACATGGAGCGTGTCGCCTTTTTTCAGCCGGTACTCGGCGGCTGCTGCCGTGACGGACAGCGCGACGGCACAACAGATCGCGATACATCGTTTCATGGCGATTCCTCCATCGGGGGATATATCCCCATAAACCGTGGGACATGCAGCGGGCCCGGCGGATCCTTCAACCGGGCCGTGGCTGGTATGCGTTATCATGCATGCCAATACGGGGCCGGTCAATCGAATTTTGGGTTGAAAGTATAGTAAGCGGGTGGTATACTGTGAGTAGAGATGTAACGGCATGCATGCATTCATTGCGCGAATTGTCTCGATAATAATCCTCCTCTTTTCGATATCGACCCTGAACGCGGCCGATCAGTCGAACCGGGAAAGGGCCGACGGATTGCTTCGCGAGAAACAATACCGCGAGGCCGCCCGCCATTATGATCTCGCACTGAAAGAAAACAGCAGTGATATCGGCATCATCGTCTCATATGGCTGGTGCCTCTTTCTGGACGGTCGGCTCGGCCGCGCCGTCGAGATCACCGCAAAGGGGCTCGACATCGAGCCGCGCAACCCGTATGTCCTCGGTAACCTGGCCCTGTATCACCTGGCCGGGGGAGACTCGAAGGCGGGAACATCCTATTACGACCGTCTCTTCGACCTGAAGCTTCCGGCGGTCCGGTATTGTTCGATTTTAAAGGGGGATATCGACGACAATCCCGGTTCACTCCCCGCAGAGGTGCGCGATGCCATACGGAAGGAATTCACCGGCAGGGCGACGAAGCTTTATCCGGGTTTTGGGGGGATATACGCCGACTACCTCGGACTCGCCGCATCGGACGCGGCCGCGAAGGAGGCGCATGGCAAAAAGGACCATTCAGCCGCGGCCGCGGCATATGCCAGGTCCGCCGCGCTCGGCGCAAAGGTGTACGGCGGAAAGCACGCCGAGACCGCGCTGCGCCACTACATGTCCGGGATATCACACTCCAGGAACGGCAAGCCCGACGCGGCCATCGACAGCCTTAGAAAAGCGCTCGCAATCTACGTCGCACTGTCCGGAGAGGAAAGCATAGATGCCGCCAATACCTGCAGGGAGCTTGGATATGCCTTTTATCAAAAGAACGATCTTGATGCGGCGATCGCTTTTTTTGAGAAATCGCTCGTTCCGCATAAAAAAAGCAAGGTACCTGACAACTTCGATATCGCGGAGCGCTACCATATGCTAGGAATCATGCATTACTGGAAGAAAGATTACGACAAGGCAAACGAATGTTACAACAGCTCACTCGCGATATATGAGAAGACGCCCGACAAAACCCGGGAAATCAGGGGCATCTTGAATTCCAATCTCGGGCAGTCCCTGCGCGAGAAGGGGGACATGAAAAACGCGATCGTGCATTTCAAAGCGGCAATCGCCCTCATCGGGGAACCGAACAATAAAAATTATACGAATGTGGTCCATGCCCACCGGCTTGCAGGCGTGACATCGTTTCAAAGTGGAGATTGTGGAGCTGCTATTTCCCACCTTCAAGCAGCATTCCAAATTCAAAATACTTATGCACAAAATGACGCCGAAAAATTGTTTTATATCTTGTATGATACGGGGATAGCCCACTGGATCGGAGGTGACGTCGATAAGGCAGTTGATAGTATTGAGAACTCGTTACATTATGCTGAAAAAATTTCAGCTAATAAAGGTAAACTGGAAGCCGAAGCGCGATCAAGCCTCGGTTTTTTTCAAGTCTTCAAGGGGGACTACAAAGGCGCACTTGAAAATACGCTCAAGGCCATGGAAACATTTACAAAAATCCATGGTGAAAATCATGTAACTGTGTACAATTCTTACACCAACCTGTGCAATATTTACCAGAAGAAAAAGGATTATCGTGAAAGCATAAAGTACGGCAAAAAGGCCCTGGACCTTGCGAAGGCATTAAAAATTACCGAAGTATCCCTGCCCTGTATTTTACTCGCGTTCAGCCACTCACACACGGGTGAACACTCACAAGCCATTGAAATGTCCGATCGTGCATTCAATTCATCTCACCTCTCAGGTGTGCTCCAGCACATGATCACGATACCGAAGGAATGCGGGTATGTCGCCCTTGCCGCGAAGGACAATGCGCGGGCGCTGCGCTATTTCGGGGAAAGCGTGGACCTTATCGAGCAGTACCGGGTGCAAAGCTCGGGCAACGACCTGAAAACGCTCTCTGCCAACATCATATCGTACTACTTCCTTTTCAAGATCAATGCCATGATGGGGGACATGAAGGCAGCGTTTCACACCGCCGAACGCATGCGGGCGCGGATGTTCCTCGACAGGCTCTCGCTTAACTCGGCCCTCAACGACAGGGGCATATCCCCCGCCGACTGCACGAAGATACTCGCCCTGCACGACAGGATCAAATCGCTTTCGCTGCACCTTGCTTCCCTGTCGTCCACGTCCCGAAGCGGTGACCAGGCGTCCCTAACGGGTATACGGGCCGAAAAGGAAAAACTGGAAAACGAGTTCAACGCGCTGGACGACAGGCTGATGAAAAACGATCGGTACCGTGCGCTCAGAAAGCCCCGGTTCGCATCCCTGGCAGACGCGCGCGCCCTCTGCGGTACGCGCGGCGCAATACTCGAATTTCTGATTCATGACATACGTGACCCGAAGGTAAAGGAGTTCGAGCGCGGTCTCAGGTTCTGCATGGTGATAACCGCCAAGGGTGTCGAGGTGGTCACGCTCGACCCGGACTACGATTACACCGGCACCGTCATGAAATTCCGCGAGGCCGTCATCCAGGGGAGGACCGTGGAAACCGTGGAACTCTCGCGCTCCCTGTATCGCGCGCTCTTCTCCCCGCTGGAAAAGAAGCTCGCGGGAGTGATCGAACTCACGATAGTCCCTGACGGGGTGCTCGCCTTCCTCCCGTTCGACGCGCTCCGCGTGACCGGTGCGGGGGGGAAACCGGAAGGCGCATACCTGTGCGAGCGGTACTCGTTGACGCTATCCCCGTCGGTGTCGGTTTCCATGGCGGTCAGGGCCCGCTCATTTCCCGCGGGCAGGTCGCCGTTTCTCGCCTTCGGCGGGTGCTTGTATTCCCCCTCGGGATCGTCGGCGACTCGCGGGAGGCGTTCCGGCATCGTCATGAAGAACCCCGGAGCAGGGACAATGGATTCCGGCGGCGACTACTACGCGAGCCTCAAGCTCGCCTGGGACGATCTTCCGGGTTGCGAGGACGAGGTGCGGGAGATCGCCCGTGACGTCTTCGGCGTCGCGGGCACGCGCGTCGTTTCCGGGAAGGACGCGTCCGAATCGCGGGTGAAGACGTTCTCGGGGAACGGAACGCTCACCGGCTACCGGAACGTCCATTTCGCGCTGCACGGATACTACGACCAGGAAAATCCCTCCAGTTCCGCCATCGTGTTTTCCGAGGTCTCGGGCATGGCGAAGGGTCCGGAAGACGGTTACCTGTCCGTGGAGGAAGTTACCTCGCTCAATCTCGCGGCGGACATGGTGAACCTTTCCGCCTGCGAAACGGGACTCGGGAAGGCGGTGCGCGGCGACGGCGTCGTCGGGCTCACCAGGGCCTTCCAGATCGCCGGCGCCAACCGGGTCGGCGTGACGCTCTGGCAGGTGGACGACGAGGCGACGAAGGAATTCATGGTTTCGGTGTACCGCAAGATCGAGAAGGAAAAGAAATCGCACCGGCAGGCGTACCGGGAAACCAGACACGAGTTCATCCGGTCGAAAAAATACTCCTCGCCCTATTTCTGGAGCCCCTTCGTTCTTTACGGCGAATAGGACACTCACCGCAGGCGTTGATCAGGTTGCCATTGGAGTGTATCCCGCGAACGGCTTTCACGCGGGATCGTCGTGTCGTCGGTACATCATGGGACCGGCAGGAGATGGCATCCACGGGTGGGACTGATACGACACGGCCCGCATGCCGCTATTTCAGGCATATACGGTAAATAATGATTGTCATGACGGCACCCTGCCGTTCTGTTGTTAGCAGGCAGTGGCAATAGTTACGGGCGAATACCCGGGGTGATATCAATTATGAACTTCATTTCTTCATGCAAGCCCCCTGAGAATCGCGACGAGCCGGCGTGGTGGTATTTATTCCACGAGAACGCGATGCTCGTCCATGTCGGCGCCGAATTCACGTGTGTGCCACGAATCACGAATCCGGAATCGATACATGTACACGCCGCCAGAAGGCAGTACCTGGGAACCCTGAACGGCGTCCACTGTCATGCCGCCGACATTGACGGGCCCCTGGTTAACGTCCCTGAAGGAATGTCATGCATTCCCCTGCGCGACCTCTTTGACGCGCTTCCGCCCGATATCTTCCGTGTCGCACTGTGCGCATCGGGCGTCATGTACTGGGACAGGACGCACCAATTCTGCGGGCAATGCGGGCACCCGACGCGGCTCTCGGGGAATGAACGGGCAAAAATCTGTACCGCGTGCGGGTTTAAAAGCTACCCGAGAATATCCCCTGCCATCATTGTGGCGGTTATCAGGGACGGCAAGATCCTGCTCGGGCATTCGAAACGCTTTCCCCGGGCGTTCTACAGCGTACTGGCGGGATTTGTCGAGCCGGGTGAGACATTCGAAGAGTGCGTTGCACGCGAGGTGAAAGAAGAAGCCGGCATAGATGTCCGCAACCCCCGTTACCTTGCCAGCCAGCCCTGGCCCTTCCCGGACTCGCTGATGGTCGGATTCACCGCCGAATACGCGGGGGGAGAGATCAAGGTCGACGGCGAAGAGGTGTCCGACGCCGGATGGTTCTCTCCCGACAACCTCCCGGAAATCCCCGGCAAGATAAGCATCGCGAGGCTCCTGATAGACTGGTTCGTGGAACAATACCGATAACGAAAAACGCAGGGTCGCAGCTCGAATACGCGCATGACGCCCGGCTGGCGATGAGACGCGGGAAATGATCCCCAGGAGGTCGCCTCGCCCGGGATTGAACGTCCGCAAAAACCGCCGGCTTATTATCCGGCATCGGTCCGCGAACCCGGTTACCGCACTCCTCTTTGCTTGCGGGGAGTCTTCCCGCGCTGCCTGCGCCGTCCAGCTTCATGACTCGCCGTCCGCACGACAGAAACATATATCGCTTGACTTCCCGCGCAAGGGAGCATAGCATTCGGCACATCGAGGCACACCGGAACGTTGTTCACTTACGGGTCACCGGGGAGGTATGATGCGCGTTGTTCTGTTCACTTGCATGGTCATGTTGTGTGCCGCCTGCGCGGTGGCCGATGTATCGTATTCAGTCACGGTTTCCATTTTCACGCACGGGACACTTAAACTCCATGAATACCGCCTCGATCGGGACCGTATCGAGGTGGAGCGGTTTTCCACGAATGGCAGGTCTTCCCTCATCGTCGAATCCAGGCCCCTCACCGCGACAGAAAAAGCGAGGCTCGGATCGTTCTTCCGATCGTTCCCGCTCGCCCGCCTGAAGGACAACTACTCGAACACGACGGTCCAGGGAGAAATCCATTCCGAATACCGGATCACCGTCAACGGTATAAAGAAAAACGTGTACGTCTACTTCATGAAACCGACGGAGCTGCGCCCGCTCAATGCCGAGATAAACCGGCTCATCCCGAGGTCGCACCATCTCTGGGAGGACTGAGCGCGGCGCCCCGAATACTTGCAAAGGAGATTGCTGCATATGATCGCTGAATCGCTCAAGGACCTCGACCCGGCCCTCATGGCCCTGCTCGCGACGCTTTTCACGTGGGGGGTTACCGTGCTCGGCGCCGGCATGGTTTTCTTTTTCAAATCAGTCAACAGGAAGGTGCTCGACGCCATGCTCGGATTCGCGGCGGGCGTGATGATCGCGGCGAGCTTCTGGTCCCTGCTCGAACCGGCAATCGAGATGTCGAAGGAAAGCGGGGTCCCGGCCTGGCTCCCGGCGTTTGCCGGCTTTCTCGCGGGAGGGGGCTTTCTGCTCCTGGTCGATCGCATCATGCCGCACCTGCACCTGGGGCTGCCCTCGAACGAGGCGGAGGGAGTGAAGACCTCCTGGCACAGGAGCGTGCTCCTGGTGCTGGCCATCACGATACACAACATCCCCGAGGGGCTCGCGGTGGGCGTGGCGTTCGGGGCGCTGGCCGCGGGCATGCCTTCCGCCTCTCTCGCGGGGGCCGTCGCGCTCGCCATAGGCATAGGCCTGCAGAACTTCCCCGAGGGGGCCGCGGTTTCCATACCGCTCAGGCGCGAAGGCTTCTCCAGGATGAAGAGCTTCTGGTACGGCCAGCTCTCCGGCATTGTCGAGCCCATTGCCGGGGTCGCGGGCGCGTTCCTGGTCATCGCGGCGAAACCCCTCCTCCCCTATGCGCTCTCGTTCGCGGCGGGAGCGATGATCTACGTCGTGGTCGAGGAGCTCATTCCGGAGGCCCAGCAGGACAGGAACACGGACCTCTCCACGATCGGCGCGATGCTCGGGTTCGCCGTGATGATGCTCCTGGACGTGGGGCTCGGATAAAAAGGGATATTCACAGGCGGGAGGATGATATGGACAACGAAAGGCTTCAATCGATCGCGCTGGCATACGTTCGCCGCGCATGGCTGTGGGGGATATGCCTCTACCTGGTCCCCACGCTTCTCATTTTCGCGTACATGCTCTCTAGCGACCCATGGCGCGACGTGTACGGCCTCAGGCTAGCCCTCGCGCTCCTGGTCGGCTCCCCGATCGCGGGAATACTCCACCACAGGGGGATCGCGCTCTGGTCGGCGAAACACCGTTCCGACAGGGGGCCGGGCACCGTGCTCGACGGGATGTGGATCGGCGGCGCCGCGGGATTCTACATGAGTCTCGCGCCGCCGCTTTTCTCGCTCATCGGGACGAACCACCTCGAGGAAGCAAAATGGTTCATCATCGCGATGTACCTGATCATGACCGCGGCGGGCGCAGTCCTGGGAGGTATCATCGCGGCGGTCGGCGGAAAATACCTCCCTCGGAAATAGTCCCCGGCGTCACATGCGCGCTATCGGCGCCGCATTCCTCCTCCCGGGTCACGGGAATCGTCCGCGCCCGCGACACACGTGGCACGCGTCAGCGGAATCCCGCCCGTGCGTGGTTCGATCCCGGCCGGCGGCGTTTGCCCGCCGCCGGTCAATATGCTGCTTGACAGCAATGGCTTCCCGGTGCGTTGCTAATTTCCGGCGTGTGACCACAACGACAGGCGGGCGCGCCGCAACGGCAATCCCGTGGGATTTCCGCGTGTCGCGCGGCAGGATGGTACCGGAATGAAGATTATCTCGTGGAACGTGAACGGCATACGCGCCGTACTAAACAAGGGTTTTCTCGAATTCGTCGAGCGCGAATCGCCCGATGTGCTCTGCCTCCAGGAGGTCAAGGCGATGCGCGAACAGGTCGAGCTGGACCTGCCCCGCTACCCCCACGTGTACTGGAACAGCGCAGAGAAAAAGGGATATTCCGGCACCGCGGTCTTCTCGAAGATCCCCGCGCTCTCCTACACCCGCGGCATCGGGGCACAGAAGCACGACACCGAGGGGCGCGTCATCACGCTTGAATTCGGCGCCTTCTTCCTGGTGAACGTGTACGTGCCGAACTCCCAGCGGGGCCTGGAACGCCTGGACTACCGCCACAGAGAGTGGGACGTGGACCTGCTCAAATACCTGAGAAATCTGGAGAAGAAAAAACCGGTCGTCTTTTGCGGTGACCTCAATGTGGCCCACAGGGAGATCGACCTGGCCAACCCGAAGGGCAACCAGGGCAACGCAGGTTTCACCCCCGAGGAGCGCGCCGGTTTCGACAACATCGTGTCCGCGGGCTTTGTGGACACCTTCCGTGAATTCGAGAAGGGCGGCGGCCACTACACGTGGTGGAGTTACATGGGACGCGCCCGCGAAAAAAACGTCGGGTGGCGTATCGACTACTTCATCGTTTCCCCGGTCCTCATGCCCTCAATAAGGAAATCGTATATCCTGCCCGACGTGATGGGATCGGATCACGCGCCGATCGTGCTCGAAATCGGGCAGTAGCCGGCTGCAGTTATATCCCCCTCACTCACCTTCCCCCTGACGGACCCGGTCCGATCGGGGCCCGCATTTCTTCGCGATAATTCCCGTAAAAAATTGACATTCCCGCGGGACCGTATTATATTAATTTAATTTAGTATTTAATATAATTCTTTTTCTGGAGGATACAAAGATGCAACAGGCACATAGCATACATCATTCACAGGTACGACGTGACAATACTGTCCGCCACCCCGCGATGGTGTCGCGGGAGGCGATCCTGATCCGGGAACTCATCCGCAGGCAGAGGGAGTATTTCGCCGGGGGCGAAACCCGGGACGTTAAGGCGCGGATCGGGCGCCTCAGGGCGCTGAAAAACGCCGTCGCGAAGCATGAGCAGACCGTTCTCGACGCGCTCAACGCCGACCTCCACAAGCACCCCTTCGAGGCGTACCTGACCGAGATCGCCGTGGTGAGGCAGGAGATCGACCACGCGCTGAGGAACGTGAAAAAATGGACGCGCACGCGCAGGGTGCGCACGCCCCTGCCACTCATGCCCGCCTCGAGCATGATCGTGCCGGAGCCGCGAGGCACGGTGCTCATCATCGCGCCGTGGAACTATCCCTTCCAGCTCGCACTCGCTCCCCTCGTGGGGGCCGTGGCCGCGGGGAACACGGCCGTGATCAAGCCCTCCGAGTACGCCCCGCGCACCGCCGCGGCGCTGCAGGCCGTCATCGCGGACGCGTTCCCGCGGGAACATGTCGCGGTCGTCCGCGGCCACGGCGACGTGGGCGCCCTCCTGCTCGAGGAGCGGTTCGACTACCTGTTCTTCACCGGCGGGACCGAGGTCGGCAGGAAGGTCATCGAGGCCGCGGCGAAGCATATCACCCCCTTCACCCTGGAGCTTGGCGGCAAGAGCCCGGTGATCGTGGAGCCGGACGCCTCGATCGACGCAGCGGCCAGGAAGATCGCGTGGGGAAAATTCCTGAACGCGGGCCAGACCTGCCTCGCGCCGGACTATCTCCTGGTTCACCGGGACGTCAGGGATAAGCTCCTCGAGAGGATCAGGCATTACATCGTGGAATTCTACGGGAAGAACCCGGCCGAGAGCCCCCACTTCGGCAGGATCATCAGCAGGGACCATTTTCACCGGGTGTCGCGCCTGCTGAGAAGCGGCCGCAAGGTAGTCGGCGGACAGACCGACGAGGCCTCGCTCTATATCGCCCCCACGGTGCTTGACGACATGACGTTCCACCACCCGGCCATGAAGGAGGAAATCTTCGGGCCCATCCTGCCGGTGATCGCCTATGACAAAATCGACGACGCCATCGCCGCGGTGAACGCCCGCGAAAAGCCCCTCGCCCTGTACGTGTTCACGAACGACCGGAAGACCGCAAACCGCGTACTGCGCGAGACGTCGTCCGGAGGCGCGGTGGTCAACGACGTGATGCTCCACGTGGGCAACCACCACCTGCCCTTCGGAGGGATCGGGCGGAGCGGCACCGGGGCTTACCACGGCAGGTTCGGCTTCGAGACGTTCTCGCACCTGAAGAGCGTCATGAAACGATCCAGGCTGTTCGACGCTCCGCTGCGATACGCGCCGTACACGGGCGGCATCGGTATCCTGAAACGCCTGATAGGGTAGACGCAGACGGAGGGGGCCATATCGCAAGCCCCCTCTTCAGGCGGAGTGGCGGCCGCCTTCAGGATGACATCAATTGTTACCGAGGGGGATATTCTCCCCTAGGCGGGTGAATCCCCTTAAATGAAAAACACCCTCGCGTCCACGATCGACACCCCCGCTCCCTTCTCGTGCAGGATGACCGGGTTCAGGTCCAATTCGCGGATGGAATCAACGCCCGCGATCAGGCCGGACACGCGGCAGATGACGTCCACCAGGGCCTCCTCGTCGAGCGCGGGCCTGCCGCGCACCCCCCGGATCAGGGGATACATGGTGAGCTCGCGGAGCATCTCCCTCGCCTCGTTCGCGGCGACGGGCGCAAGCCTGATCGACACGTCCTTCAGCACCTCGATGAACACGCCGCCGAAGCCGGCCATGACCACGGGCCCGAACACGGGGTCTCGCCTTGCGCCCACGAAGAATTCCTCGCCCTTCCGCGCCATGGCCTGCACCAGGAATCCGTCTATCGAGGGCTTCGCCGGGAGGGCCGAGACCGCCGCGGACATCTCGCCGATCGCCGCGGCCGCTTCGGCCGGCGAACCGACCCCCAGCCGCACTCCGCCGACATCGGTCTTGTGGGACGCGTCGCGCGACAGGAGCTTCACCGCGGCGGGGAAAAGCTCCTTCGCCAGCCCGGACGCGGCGGCGGCGTCCTTCACGACCGCGGACGTCACCGGCGCGAGCCCGACGGCGCGGCACACCTCGAGCGCCTCGTCCGTCAGCGGTATCCGCCCCTCTGACTCGCTTTTTGCGCGCACGGCATCGACTGCCTTCATATCGATATCCGGTCGTGCCGGCTCGCCACGGTTCTCGCGGAACAGGGTCCGCGAGTAGTAGTAGTACGATCCCCAGAGGGCGGTGGTCGCCTGCATGGGCGTGGTGAACGTGGGGAAGGTATGGTTTTTCTGGATGTCCAGGATTTCCTCGGCCTCGGAGATGAGCGTGACCGACACCGGCTTCTTGTATTGCCTGACCAGCTCGCTCACGCCCGTGAGAAAAGTCCGGGACATCTCGGCCTCGTAGCTCGACTGATACAGGTGGTTGAAGATGATCCCGTCGATGCCGTCGAGCTTCAGCGTCTCCTCGAGTATGCGGATGAATATGGTGTAGTCGAATATCTCCCCGAGGTCGAGCGGGTTCTGGTGCGCGATGACGTTCGTGTCGTAGAGGGTGCGGATCTTCTGGATGAACGAGTCGGGGAACTCCACGAGCTCGAACCCGAACTTCGCGCAGGCGTCGACCGTGATCACGGCATGCCCCCCGGAGCGCGAGAGCACCGCGACCCGTTTTCCCTTCATGACCGGGAGCTGGAGCACCTTCGCCGCGATGATCAGCTCCTCCTCTCCCTTCACACGGACCACCCCGCACTGGTGCAGGGCCGAGCTGACAACTTTGTCGTCGGCCGAGAGCGCCGCGGTGTGCGACTGCGCGATCTTCGCGCTCATCGAGGTACGGTTGGATTTCTGCACCACGATGGGCTTGGTCGACCGCATCGCGGCGTCGAAAAAGGCGCGACCGCGGGAGAAGCCCTCCAGGTACATGAAGACCGATCCCGTGACGGGATCGTCGAGGTAATACTCGAGGAAATCGACCTCGTCGAGGTCGAGCTTGTTTCCGACCGCGACAAACTTGTTGAAATAGATATGGTTCTCGTTCGCGATGCGGATATACGTGTCGCCCACGCCCCCGCTCTGTGTGGCGATGGAAAGCGGGCCCGACGGGATGTCGGCCTTCCTGAAAATCGCGAAGGGCATCATGAGTTTCGTCACGGTATTGATGGTCCCGATGCAATTGGGACCGAGGATCCTGATGCCGAACTCTCCGGCTATCGCGAGCACCTCCGACTCGAGCGAAGTGTTGTCGCTGGAGTACTCGGAAAATCCCCCGGATTCGATGACCGCATACCTGATGCCCTTCTCGCCGCACTGGCGCAGGATGGCGGGTATGCTCCTTGCGGGCGTGATGATGATCGCCACCTCGGGCGTCTCCGGGAGGTCGGCCACGGAGGTATAGACCCTCGCGCCGCCGATCACTCCCTCGTCCTTGCCGACGCCGAAGACCCTCCCCTGGAAGCCGTTGGTGGCGTTGTTCATGAGGATGATCTGGCCCAGGTTGAGCCTTTTAACCGAAACCCCTATGACGACTATGCTTCGGGGATTGAAAAATACGTCGATGTTGGCTTTGGGGCCGCCTTGTGCGCGCTCAGACATATCCTTACCCGTCCTGAAGAATAAAATACAGTCGGTTACAGACTGGATAAACGGGTACTATATGTCAAGAATTTGGCCCGGTTTTCTACTGTTTCCGGAATATCCCCGTTATGTTGGGCATGTAGGCACCAAGGAGGATGAGTCCCAGCCCGATGAGTGTCCACTTCGTGAAAAGGACATTTTCCTGGAAGCGGCTCAGCCCGACGTTCAATATGCTGATATACCAGCCGAGAACGATAAGGCACAGGCCGATGAGATGGGGTATGATGGAGAATCTGAGTTTATCAAGCATGATATGCCTCTCGAAGATGTAATGTGCTGAGAGTGCCCCATAACGGCGCGCCTGTCAAATCATTATTTGCGGCCGGCGGCGCGAAATCACGGCGAGTTCGAAAATATCGTTTGACTTTAAAAACGACGCCCGCAGATCCTGAGTCATGCGCACCCGGCGCGCACAGGGAGGCAACCATGGTCCGATGCAAAGCCTGCGGTCTCATCATGAAAGACAACGACACCTTCGATACATGCCCGGCCTGCGGCGTGCCGAAAACGGCATTCGAGCCGTACAGGGATCCCGTGAAGCCGCCGCGCAGGAGGCTCCTGAACCTGCACCTCCATCCGATCGTCGTCCATTTTCCGCAGTCGTTCAGCGTGGTCGTTCCGGCGCTCGCGATCGCGTCCGCGGTGTTCCCTGACCCCTGGGCGGGCGAATGTTACGGAGCGGCGCGCATGCTGATGCTCCTGATGCCGCCCGCGGTCCTCGCGTCCATGGCCACGGGGATATTCGACGGCAGGGTGCGTTTTAAAAAAGCCCGGCGAACGTTTCTCGTGAGGAAAATGATCGTGTCCGGCACTGTCGTCCTGACCGTAAGCTGCGCCATGGCCCTCGCGGCGGCGCTGCAGGTACCCGCCTTCTGGCTGCGGATCGCCGCCGTGGCGGGCGGTGCGGCGTGCGCGGCCGGCCAGGTCTACCTGGCGGGCATCGGCGCGCGGCTCATGTACGCGGAGCTCCCCGGTTAGTGATTATATCTTCTCCGGATCAACCTTTTCGTCGAGGCGTGCCCCGACCTGGGCGACCACCAGCGACGACACGTAACTCGCGAGACGTCCCGCGCGCTCCGGGTCCCATCCCCGCGAGATCCCGTAAAGCAGTCCGGCCGCGTACATGTCCCCCGCCCCGTTCGTGTTGACGACGCTCGTTTTGCGCGCATCGATGCGGAACGACTTCCCGTCCTGCGCGACAAGGCTGCCCTCAGCGCCGATTTTCACCACGGCGATGCGGCACTCCCTCGCGAGGGCCGCAAGCGCCTGTTCGCGGTCGCTCCCGGTATAGGCCCGCGCCTCGTCCTCGTTGACGAACACGATGTCCGCGTGCCGCGACACCACCTCGGAAAAGGTGTCCTTTATGCGGCCGATCAATCCCGGGTCGGAGAGATCCACAGAGACCATAACCCCGTGCGCGCGGGCCATGGATATGGCCCTCATGCACGCGTCCCTGAGCCCCTGAGGTTCGAAGAGATAGCCTTCCATGTGCAGTATGCGGCTGCGCGCGATTTCATCTTCCAGCAGGTCGTCGGCGGCGAAACGGAGCGCCGCTCCCAGGTGCGTGGCGAAGGTCCTCTCGGAATCGGGGGTGATGAACGTGATGGCGTGCCCGGTCATTCCCGGGTCGCGCGATATATGCGACACGACCCCAGATCTCTCGGTGTCGCCGACGTACACGTCGCCGTGACTGTCGCGCCCGACGCGTCCGAAGAGCATCCCCCTGCCCCCGAGGGAAGCGACCCCGGCGACGGTGTTGGCGGCGCTCCCACCCGGCGTCACGCTCATGGCCATGCCTGATATGGTGTCGAGAATTTCCCTGCTCCGGGCCTCGTCGATGAGCTGCATCTCACCCTTGCGGAGGCCGAGCTTCGAAAGAAACGCGTCGTTTACCTCCACCGTGAGATCAAGGAGCGCCGACCCTATTCCCGCCACGTCGTATTCTTTCCGGTTCTTGTCTGTCATTGTTTTTCCCGTTGTTGTGATATCGATTATTACGATCTAAAATCCGAATCGCGTGTGATTAACAGGCATCCGGGCATGCACGGCGTCAAGCACTAGTGCGACTTCCCGCGAAAAAACTGATTGCGCTGGAATGGCCCCCGGTACAGCCTTGTCACCACATCGCACCGGAGGCAACGGCCATCAAACTCGCGCTTTTCGACATCGACGGCACCATATGCAACTGCATGAACGCGGGACGGGAATCGCTCGTCCGTGCCTGCCTGGACGTATTCGGGACCATCGGCGCGATACGGCGCGTTGATTTCCAGGGAAAGACCGATCCCCTCATCCTCAGGGAATCGCTGGAGGTCATGGGTTTCTCGCGAGAGAGCATCCGCGAGAAGACCCCGGCGCTCAAGGAGCGGTACTTCGGCTACCTCGAGGAATTCATGGCGTCGTCGGGCGCGGTGCTCCTGCCGGGTATTGGCGAGATACTGGAGCGCCTCAACTCGACCGAGGGCGTGCTTGTCGGCCTCCTCACCGGGAACTTCCAGCGGAGCGCGCGCATCAAACTCGATCATTTCGGGCTGAACAGGTACTTTCCATTCGGGGTGTTCGGCGACGACGCGGACCTGCGCGACGACATGCCCCCCATCGCCCAGGCGCTGGCGCGCCACAGATACGGCGTCAATATCCCCTTCGGCGATATCTATGTAATCGGCGACACGGTGTACGACATTCTCTGCGCCAGGGCCTCGGGGGCGGTTTCGATCTCGGTGGGAACCGGCTGGGTCAAAAAAGATATCCTGCTGGAGCGTGAGCCGGACCACTTCTTCGACGATCTCTCGGACACCGCGGGAGTGCTCGGCGCCATGGGCCTGTCCTGATCTCAGTTCCCCCAGTAGTCGGGCGCGAAAAACACAAGCACGGCCGCGACCGCCTTCTTCTCGGCATGACCGCCGCAGCACGAAGAGGCCGAGCCCCACGTGGAACCGCCCCTGCGGATGGTCCCGCCGTTTTCGATAGCCCCAAACATGCTACCGCCCTTGCGGAGCGTCCCGTTCGACTCTATTCTGCCGATTATGCTTCCGTGCCTGCGGATGGTCCCGTCCGATTCGATTTTACCCGTCAGGCTGCCCGATACCCGAACGTCGCCGTCCGGCTCGAATCTGCCTGCCAGGCTGCCGTTGATCCTGATGGTCCCGTCCGGTTCCACGGCCGCCCAGAGCGATCCCCCCTTCCGTATGTCCATCCTTGAGAATCCAGTTGCCGCGACGGCGAGCAGCGCGACGGCGGACGCCACCGCAATGATATACAGCGACCTTTTCATATATCCCCCTGTTGTGTATGAAATGTGTGACTGCGCACGGTTCGTAACCTGGTGTGCGCCTTTTTTAATATACAAAGTCGGGGACGAGACGGCACCTTTTTAGGATTTTTTCCTGAGCCTGGCGAGGAGCCTTTTCACGACCCTCGTGTAGAGGTAATCGATCTCCCTGACCCGCAGCGCGAACGCGGCGGCGACGTACACCCCCACGCCGAGGAAAACGATGCCCGCCAGAAACGCGATCCGGTAGAGGAACCTGACCTTCACCCAGTCCACGAAACTCGCGGCATACCACACGGCGACGCCCATCGCCGCGGACGCGAGGCATATCTTCACAACCGAGACCCCCAGCGGCAGGAGGTCGAGCCTTCCCATCCTTTTCTGGAGTACCGTGAAGAGGATGAGCATCTGCACCGTCGCGGAAATGGAATTAGCGAGCATCAGGCCCGAGTGCAGAAGGGGGGTGTGCATCAGGACGTAACCGAAGGCGAAGTTGACGATGAACGATATGAAGGCCGTGACGACCGGTGTCCTGGTGTCCTTGAGAGAATAGAAGGTCGGCGTGGTGATCCGCAGCACCGCCACGGAACCCATTCCGATGCTGGAATAGAACAGGGCCTGCGCGGTCATTGCCGCGTTGAACGGGGTGAACGCCCCGCGCATGAAGAACACCGACACCACCGGGAGGCCGACGCACATGAGGGCCACCGATGCAGGCAGCGCCAGGAAGAGCACCCCGCTGACCGCGGTGGTGTAGAGCTTCCTCAGGCTCTCGTGGTCGTCCTGCGCGGTCATGCGCGACATCTCCGGGAGGATCGCGCTGGCCAGCGAAACGATGAATATTCCCATGACGAGCTCGGTCAGCCGGGTGGTGTAATAGATATAGGTCACGCTTCCCGCGGGCAGCATGGTGGCGAGCATGTTCGACACCATCTGGTTCACCAGGTAAACCGCGGTCCCGAAGAGCGAGGGCGCGATGAGCGCGAAGATCCTCCGCACGCCCGGGTGCTTAAAATCGACGGAGATCTTGAGCCTGAACCCCGACCTCGCCATGTCCGGCAGCTGGATGAGGAGCTGCAGCACGCCCCCGAGGAGCACGCCCGCCGCCACCCCGTAGAGGGGCTGCGCGAAGAGCGTCCTGAAAAAAAGGATGCCGGTTATCATACCGATGTTGAGCATCACCGGGGAAAAGGCCGGCGAGAAAAAGTGACCGTGCGAGTTGAGCAGCCCCATCGCGAAGGCGAGGAACGCGGCGAAGAAGAGGTACGGGAACATGATTCGCGTGAGCTCAACCGCGAGCTGATGGTTCGATGGATCCCGGTAGAAGATGAGCATCAGCTGGGGCGTGAAGACGATGCCCGCGACGATGATCCCGGTCACGATGAGCGTCTGTACGGAGAGGGTCTTTTGCGCGAGGGCCCTGGCCTCGTCCGGCCCTTTTTTCATGAGGTATTCCGTGTACACGGGAATGAACGAGATGGTGAGCGCTCCCTCAGCGACGAGTCGCCTGAGCAGGTTGGGGATCATGAAGGCGATGTAAAAAATATCGACGCCCCTTTTCGCCCCGAAATAATGCGCCATAAAAACGTCGCGGAAAAAACCAAGTATGCGGCTTACCAGGGTCGACGCGGCCACTATGCCGGTCGATCGAATTATTCTGCTCATGTGAACTCCAGGGACAAGAATCTTAACCAGATTACCGGCGGGCCCCATAAGTCAAATAAATAATGCGCAAAATATCTTGACAAAATAGCATTACGGCTGCCATCATCCGGTGCATCCGACCGGAGTTCTTCCCCCGGCGATACCACCTTCCGGCAGAACCAATGAAAAAAATTTTATTATCCCTCGCGATCGTGTTCTTTTATCTACCTCTTTTCGCGGACTATTACGAACGCGGCCAGGGCTATTACATGTACAAGAATTACGACAAGGCACGGGAGATGTTCCTCCAGGCCGGTGAGAAGGAAAACAACGGGAACGCCTATTATTTCCTGGGAGAAATCGAAAAGCTGGAGGGAAGGTACCGCGAGGCGGAGGAGTATTACAAGCTCGCCATCACGAAAAGAAACATCAACGGGAAATACCTTCGCAACGCCTACACCAATATCCTGCTTTTCACCGAACAGCGCGGCGACCTGGAGACGATCATCCGCACGTGTAAGGAGATGTGGATACGCCACCGCGACGGCAGCGCGCGCAACAAGATAGAATCCCTCATCAACCGGTGCCTGTGGACCGGCAACAAGGAAGCGATCGATTGCTACAACAGGGGCATATCGCTGAAGAATGCGGGAAAATCGGCCGAGTCGGTCGCCGAATTCAAGAAGGCGGTGTACGCAGACTCCTCGTTTCTCGCGGCAAAATTCGAGCTCGGCATGGCCGCCTACAACCGCGGCGACTCGGGCACGGCGCTGTCGTACCTGGGTGAAATCGCCTCGAAGATATCGTTCTACCCCGAGGTGCACCTCATCGTGGGCGACATCTATTACAACAACGACAACTATTCCAGCGCGATAGATCACTTCAGCAAGGTGCTCGAGTTCGGCATCATCGACGACGCCACGGCGTCGCTCGTCTACCAGAAGCGCGGGACCAGCTACTACAAACTGCGCGCCTACACCAAGGCCGAGGAGGACGCCGACAGGCTCGTGAAGACCCAGCCACTCAAGGCGGAGCTCCTCAGGTCGGCCGTCCGCATCAAGCAGGAGCGTTACGACGAGGCCCTCGCCTCGCTCCGCAACGCTGAGCGGATGGACCCCGACAACGAGACCGTCCTCTACCATCTCGGGGGGATATACCTGAAAAAGAACGACGGCCGGTTCGTGTCGTATTACTCGCGGCTTTTCGACCGCGCGACGCGCGGCCGCGCCCAATTCAACACCCAGTACGTTCCCGTGTTCACGGAGCTCGCGCAGCATTACTACAGGGGACGCAACTACCTCCAGGCGAAAAAGGTGCTTGCTGCGTTTCCCGCCGGACAGAGATCCGGCGAGCTGAGCCTGATGCTCGCGCGCTGTTACTATCACGCTGGCGAGTACGATCGGGCAGTCGCCATTTTTTCGTCCATGACGCTCGGCAGCGACGATACTTTTCTCCTCTGCCGCTCGTACGCGCTCTCGGGAAGGAAGGACAGGGCGAAAAAAATCCTCGAATCCAACCGTGGCAATAGCGGGTTCTTCGAGCGCGCAGAAAAGGACCAGACGCTCGGGCCTATCGCGGCCGAGATAAAAAAGGAACAGGCGCGCCCGCATCCCGCCGGCGGCCCTTCCCGGTAGGCGAAATGAAAGGCGCCGGGAAGGTACTGTGGCGCTCCGTAACGCTCCCGCTCTCCCTCGCCCGGGCCCTTCCCGTCGCGTCTGCACTCGCAGCCGCCGCCGCGCTGTTCGCGTTCAATCTGACGCGCGGCGACGATCCCCTGCGGACCGCCGCCGGCCTGGCTGGATTGGCCTGGTACTGCATGCTCGCGGCTCTGCCGCGGCCGGGTACCGCCCGCCGCGTGGAGTTCCTCTCCGACGGAGAGGCGCCGGCTGCGTCCATCGCGCTCCTGGTGTCGTACGCGTTCTTCGATGCCGGCCAGGCGGCGTCGATCGCGGTCGCCTTTGCGGCGGTGTTCTGCTACGGGGCGTTTGCCGACGCGGTCGCGTCCCCCCGCGGGAACGAACGTACGGCCATGGGGGTCGCGGCCATGATCATCTCGCTCGCGGCAGGGGCTGTGCTCTACCCCCTTTCAGGCCCCTGCGGTCCGCCCCACGACGCGGTCGGCAAGGCATTCCTCGGGGGGGGCTGGCGGCTCTCCACCCTGATACCTGCCCTCGCCCCCGCACTACCGGCTTGCGCAGCCATCGTACTCTTCAGGCGCGAACTCATGCTCCGATCCCACGGACGCGACTATTACGCATCCTCGCTGCTGTCGTACCACGCATCAGGCGTTCTCGCGAGGCTCCTCCGCGCCGCCGCCTCCACCGGGGTCCTCGCGCTTTCGGGCTGGTTGTGCGGGGCGTTCCTTCCCTTCACCGCCGGCGGGGGCGTTCGGGAAGCGTCATCGGCGGCACTCAGGCTCGCGATCATGCTGTTCCTGCTGCACTGGCTCGATTTTCGTATCGTCGTATTGATCGCCGCGGCGCTCTCGATCGCGGCGGCGGTCGCACAATCACGGACCGGGAGGATCGCCGATGATAGAACTGAATGACCTTCGCCTTGTGCGCGACGGGATAACGCTCCTCGACGGCATAACCATGAATGTCATGGAAGGCGAGACCGTCGGCATCATCGGGCCTTCCGGATCCGGAAAGAGCCTTCTCCTGAAGATCATCGCTGGAAAGGCGGGGGGATATACCGGCTCCGTAACGCGGAGCACGACGGCGCGGGGCAAGCCCTCCCCCGCATACCTCATGCCGGCCCGTTCTCCCCGCGGCGAATACGATACACTCCGAAATTTCGTGCTTTCCTCGCGACTGGCGTACAGAAGGGGGCTTCGGGGCTACGATACCGCGGATCGCAACAGAGCCGACGAATGCATATCCTGGTTCGAACTCGGGCCCTACCGCGAATCAGCGCTCGGGGAGCTCTCGGACGGGATTCTCATGCGGGCCATGCTCGCCCGCGCCCTCGCGGGTGAGCACCCGGTCACGATGCTCGACAATCCCACATCCTGCCTCGACGTGCGGGGTGCCGTGCTTCTCGCACAGGCGATGGTCCGCCACCTCATCGACGGCAACAGCGCCGTGATCCTTGCCACCGTCGACATTAATTTCGCGGCGCAGACCTGCGACAGGATCATCGCCCTCGATGCCGGGAAAATCGTGCGCGAGGGGACGCCGGACATCATCGATCCGGAGCTGATCAGGGCGTTATACGGGACGGGCGCATTGGTATCGCGGAACATCTACAACGCCAGGCCGCAGGTGCACCTCTTCCACGAGCCGTGATCACTTGAAATATTCCACCTTCATGCGGGCTTCCTCGAGCGTGTGCGCGAAAATCAGGTAGTTGTAGACCATGAGTCGCTCGGCCATTTCCAGCAGGTCCCTTCCGGGCCAGAGTATGATCACGCGCGTTCCCAGGTTCTTTGCCTGCAGCGAAAGCTCGATCAGGGCGTTCAGCCCGCCGGTGGTGATCAGCGTCACGTTTTCGGCGTTCACCAGTATGCTCTCGTGATCTATGAAGTTCCTGACCGCGGACTGGAGGATAGGCACCGTCGTGACGGTAAGCGTGCCGGAAAGCGATATCATCCTGATCCCTTCCGTTTCGGATATGGAATAAGTCAGCATGTCCCCTCCTTCTGAAGCGAGAATGCCGTCTCGATGGAAGCCCTGACGATGTCGCTGCCGACCTCCCTGCCGATGACCGGGTTTCCCGTACCGTCAAGGAGGACAAAGCGGGTCCGCCCTCCCGCGTTTTTCTTGTCGTAACGCATGTGCCCGATGATCTCGGCGGGATCGAGAGGCGGCATCCCGTCCATGAGCCCGTACCTTACGATGAGCGAGAACACGCGATCGGTCTCGGCGTCCCCCAGAAGGCCGAGCCTCCTCGACATGTCGGCGGCGACGGCCATGCCGAACGCGACGGCACGGCCGTGGGGAATCCCCCTGTATTCCGTCAGGGATTCAGCCGCATGGCCCGCGGTATGGCCGAAATTCAGAATCGCGCGAATCCCGGACTCCCTCTCGTCACGGGCCACGATGCCAGCCTTGAATGCGGCGGACAGCGCGACGAGCCTCGCGAGGTTTTCCGGGCGGCAGATGCTTTCGGCGTCGCATGATTCCATAAGTTCGAGGGTCCCCCCGTCGCCGATCAACCCGTGCTTCAGTGCCTCCGTGAGGCCGTTCTTTGTTTCATCGAAAGGCAGGGTCCGGAGAAACGACGTATCGCATACCACCATGTCCGGCTGGTGGAACACGCCCACCATGTTTTTCCCGCGAGAGAGGTTCACCGCGACCTTGCCGCCGATGCTCGAATCCACCATCGCGAGTAGGGTTGTCGGCACCTGCACCACCGGAATGCCCCGCATGAACACTCCCGCGCAGAATCCTGCAAAATCGCCGGTCACGCCGCCGCCTACCGCCGTAACCATGGAACTCCTGTCCATGCCGCGGAGTATGAATTCGCCGAGAAACGCCCCGGCGCGCTCGTACGATTTGTTCTCCTCGCCGTCTTCCATGACGAGGTAAGCCGGTTCCGTCGTGCCGGGGAGCGATGCGCGGACATACTCGCCGTGGAGCCGATCGACGGTCCTGTTCACGACCGCCGCGGGCACGCCCCCCGGGGCGGTCCCTCCGGAGGCGAGCGCCTCTCCCAGTATGGAATCGCCGATCCGGATTACATAGGAACCGTGCGCGGTCCTGGCCGTGACGACGGCGTTCAGCTTATCCATACCTTACCGAGATAACGGGCGGTATTTGTCCTGTCGAGGGCCGATATGAGATGGTCGTTGAGGGGCGGATAGAACCGCAGCGAGCCGATTTCGTCCTTCGGGAAGAACCGGAAATCGTGCAGGCGGCGGTCCTTCCCCAGGATGAAATCCCCACCTGTATGCTCGCAGTGAAAGCTGATATTCAGGATATGACGGTTGCCCGAGGGATCGATCGAGTCGCAAATAAAGGCGAGATCCTGGACCGTGACCGATATGTTCAGCTCCTCCTCGAGCTCGCGCTTGAGCGCGTCCTCAAGCGATTCGCCGAAAATGACGCCCCCACCCGGCAGGAGCCAGTATACCTCGTCGTCCTTGCGATGCGCCACGAGGAGCACCCGTCCGTCATCGGATATGATCGCGGAAACCCTGATGCGAACGTCCTTTCTGAGCCTGTCAAATATCAAGTTCCCCGTCCTGAATCCGTTTGAGGGAGGCAATGGCTGCGTTCATCTCCGCCTTGCGCTTGCTCGGGCCTTCCCCGATCTCGATTTCCCTGCCGTTGATGTAGAGCTTGACGATAAATTCCTTCATATGGTCGGGACCGCGTTCTTCGATGACCCGGTACTCGGGCCTGTCCTTGTATTTTTTCTGCACGTATTCCTGCAGGGTCGTCTTAGGGTCCCTGAGGTAGGTGAGCCGGTCGATCTTTTCAATTTCTTTCTTTATAAAACCGAGGATAAAGCGCCTGCTCCCGGTCAGTCCGCTGTCGAGGAAAACCGCCCCGATGAGCGCCTCCATCGTGTTGGCGAGAATGGAGGGCCTCGATCGGCCTCCCGTGTTCGCCTCCCCGCGTCCGATGTGCAGGAAATCGCCCAGCCCGATTTCGGACGCCACTTTGGAGAGCGTCGCCTCGGATACGACCGCGGACTTGATCTTCGCGAGGTCGCCCTCGTCGTAATCGAGAAAATGCTTGAAAAGGTACTCGTTGACCACGAGCGCCAGGACAGAATCACCAAGAAATTCGAGGCGTTCGTTGTCTTCTCCGCCTTTTCCTGCTTCATTGATGTACGACCGGTGGGTCATGGCCCTTCGTAAAAGGGCCATGTTTTTAAAATTGACGTGTATTATCTTCTGCAGCGATTCGAGGTTGGTGCCGCGGTTCTGCTTCTTGTTGCTGTCTGAAAGGCCCTGTTTTATTTTCGACCCTTTTTGTTCCATGGAGAACGATTGGAAAGCATCTATATTCGAGACTCTATGAACTTGACCACGTCGCCCACGGTTTTGAAATTTTCCGCGTCCTTCTCGGGTATGTCTATTCCGAATTCCGCCTCGAAGGCCATTATCAGCTCGACCGAGTCGATGGAGTCTGCTCCGAGGTCATCCGCGAAAAATGCGTCATCCGTAATGTGATCCTCGTCCACATTCAGCTGTTTTACGATTATCCGCTTTACCCTTTCAAAAACGCTGGCCATCGCTTCCTCCCGCCGAGTTAACCTGACCAAGATTACATTCCGGACAACGAATTGTCAAGACATAATGATACGGGGATGTCGAGCGACATCCCCGTGCATCGATCATTCCTTGATCTTGACGGTCTTTTCCACCACGAGTTCGCCCTTATAGTAACCGCATTCAGGGCAGACCCGGTGCGGCAGGACATAGGCCCCGCACCGCGGGCACGGTCTCAGATTGGGGATGCCGATCGCGTCATGGGACCGCCTCATCCTCGATTTCGATTTTGATTTACGTCTTTTAGGTAATGCCACGTTATTACTCCCTCAGAATAGTTCCGATATACAGTCAATGTATGCATCCGGGTCGTCATTTTCACCAGCGACCCTTGAGAGCCCACGCCCCGGATGTGGTATATCCACGGAAAGCGCCGGTAGAAATTGAAATAAACCTATTCCCGGATATGTCCCAAAAAGTCAATTGCTTTTTTGGGGGGCTCCCGTGACACCCGCGCTCAACAGGAAAAGACGCTTTTTCGCCTTCTCCGTCAGCGGTGAGTCGGGATACATCTGTATCAATTTGTTATAATATTTTCTGGCTCCCCTGGGATCGTTCTTCTTTGAAAGGAGGCGCGCGTAATTGTAATACACGAGCTCAGCCGTAGCCCTGTCATCGAAGTCTTCTTCGAGCTTTTTGTACAGTCTCTCTGCCTCCCCGAGTTTGGACGATTCCTCGTAAGCGGCCGCTGACTTGAGGTACGCGAGCGGAGTGAGGATCGACGACCTGGAATTTGATTTCGCGAACGAGCGGTACTTCTCTGCCGCCTGCGGGTACTTTTTCTGGCGGAAAAGAACGTCTCCCTGGATGTAATATCCCATCCTGTGAGCCGTCCCGAACCAGGTGGAATCGATGAACTTCTGCGCCTCCGCCACGAACGCGTCGAGCTCCCGATCGTCGCCCCGGGCGACGGCCTTGTCGTAGCGCACCAGGAGCTTCTCAAGCTCCCTCTGGTTTCTTTCAAGCTTCAAATCGATAAGTACGAATGCCCCGATCCCCAACACGGTCGCGGCCAGTAATGACAGGACGCCAATCCGAAGCTGCCTTTTATTGTGCCTGGCGAAATCCTTCGCCGAAAGAAGTGCCCTCTCAACCGGGTTTCGCTCGATCTCGATCTGCCTGTTCAATCGTTTGTCGGCCATAGTTGGTTATTTCTCCAGGGTGAGGTCGATCATGTCTCCCAGCGTGACCGTGCTGGGCTTGGTGCTTTTCATTATTCTGTCGAGCTCCTCCTTCTCGGATGCGATCTCGTGCTGTTTGATGCTCAGCGAGAGCCTCTTCCTTTCGATGTCGACCCCGAGGACCACCGCGGTCACCTCGTCCCCGGTCTTGAAATGCTCCTCGAGGTTTTCTATTCTTCTCCTGGATATCTCGGATATGTGGACCAGTCCCTCGACGTCGTTCTCGATTTTCACGAAAAGCCCGAACGAGGTGATGCCGGATATGGTCCCGTTGACCAGTGTTTTCGGCGGATACTTGGCCCGGATTTCCTCCCACGGCGACCTGGTGAGCTGCTTGATGCCGCAGGCGATCTTCATTTCGGCCTTGCGGATATCGAGCACTTTGACCTGGACTTCGTCGCCCTCGTGGAACTGGGCCATCGCGTTCCGCACATCGTCGCTCCAGGTGATATCGCTCAGGTGCACAAGCCCGTCTATCTCCTCGTCGAGCTCGACGAACATTCCGAATTTGACCTTCTTCTTGATCTTTTTAGTATGGATCGATCCGACGGGGAACTTCTCGTCGACGGTGTCCCACGGGTTGGGCAGGAGCTGTTTGTATCCGAGCGATATTCTTTTCTCTTCGCTGTTGATCGCGAGCACGATGAACCTGTATTCCTCGCCCTTCCTGAGTATCTCTCTCTGCGCGGGGCCGATGTTCTTCCAGCTCAACTCGGAGGTCGGCACGAAACCCTCGAGGCCGTCCTCGATTTCAATGAACACCCCGTGGGCGGTGACGGTCACGGCGCGGCCAGTCACGATGTCATTGACGTGGATCTTCTCCTCGATCCTCAGCCAGGGGTCTTCCGCGAGCTGCTTGAGGCCCAACGATATTTTATGCTCCTCGTTGTTGATGTCGAGTATCAGGAAGTCCCTTTCCTCGTCGAGTTTCACGATCTTCCTCTGCTTGAATACCTTTTTCCAGCTCATGTCGTTCCGGTGCAGAAGGCCGTCTATGCCCTCCACCCTCACGAAGACCCCGAACTCGACGTATTTCACGGGCACGCCCCTGACGACGTCGCCCGTCTTGTATTTCGATATGAAGTTCTCCCATTTCGCGGCGTTCTCCTCGTCGATGAAGTCCTTCCTGGAGAGGAGGATTGAACGCTTTTTCCTGTCTATGCTCTTGATCTTGAAAGGATATTCTTCCTTTGTGGTATTGGCGGTCTTGAGATCGGCGGCAAGGGAATAGGGAAGGAACGCGGTGACTCCCTCGCATTCTACGACTTTGCCCTTGTTCGTCGAGCTTACGATCCTGCCTGTAACGATGTTGTGGTCATGCTGGCACCATTCCTGGAATTTCTGCCACTGGATCTCCCTCAGCGCGTCCCTGTGCGAGAAACTGAATATGCCGTCGATGGGACGCTTGTTCTGCATCATCACCGGAATCATGCTGCCGATGGCGGGTTTTTCGGGAAACTCGTCCAGCGGGACCCGCCCGTCGGATTTGGTCCCCACGTTTACGTAGGCGAAATCCGAATCGAGAGTCACGACCTCGCCCTGGAATATTTTACCCGGCCTGATGACGTCGACCGCGGTATCGGCTATTGATTGCATGTCGAAATTGTCGTTGGCTTCACGGTTCCCGGTATCCATAGATGACGACCATCCTCTGATCTTGAATCACTTCCCCTGGTGATGGTGCCTCAATCCATTGCGGCGAGTATCATCTGCTTCAGAAGCGTGATGACCGCAGGCATATCCATTTGAGACGTATCAATATAGACCGCGTCTTCGGCTCTTCTCAACGCTCCGTATTCACGTTCCATATCCTGACGATCACGCTGGATAATCTGGGTTTTGATATTCTTTTCGTCAACTTTTTTTCCCAGTTCGGCGTACTCTTTGACCCTGCGACGGGCCCTCACGTCCGGCGAGGCATCGAGGTATATCTTCAGCGTCGCATCCGGGAACACCACCGTGCCGATGTCCCTGCCGTCCATGATGATCGACCTGCTCCCGGACCAGCCGCGGAGCATTGCGTTTACGAATTCACGCACGTCCCTGCTGTCGGAC
>CAYRGX010000002.1:0-53223 GCA_964423905.1 uncultured Leptospirales bacterium
TGACGCGCGACGCCCTCCACCACCACAGGTAGCCAGCACTCCCGACTGGGCGACAACCGGATCCCAAAAACTGACCATCAAAGCCAGGGAAACATCCTGGGTCGGCATCCGAATCGATCAACAGGCAGGACAACAGGTATTGTTGCACCCCGGTGATGACGTCACTTATGCAGGAAACCAGTTTCGTCTGGATATCGGCAATGCCGGTGGGACTCACCTACGCGGTGGAAAGGACCCATCCGGTCCCCGAAGCCACATCGAACGGAATACTGATGCTGAGCGGACAGATAAGCGGCCTGCCGATCGTACTCTGCTTCAACATGACGCTTGTCACCGTGCTCTTCGGTGTTGCCCTGTTGTTCGCGCTGATGATCCATGAGATCAGACGGTCGGATGCGGCCGCGGAATCAGGTTAACGATACCCATGTTCAGCAGATATCCTTTACGCAGGAAGCGCCAGCTACCATCACGTTCGTGAAAGATGAACACGTCTGTATCATCATAGTAGTGGATCGAGAACCGACCCGTGCTGCATGATTTCATCAAGCGTGCATAAAAGATGAGGGTTTCAGAAATCTGAAACCCTCATCCAAGGCCCCTATTAGAGGTTAGGAGCAGACCTATGCTCCCCCGGTAGGACTCGAACCTACGACCAATTGGTTAACAGCCAACTGCTCTACCGACTGAGCTACAGGGGAATGATAGTCTGAACCTTTATGAAGGGGGATAGATATGTGTCAATGTTTTTTTTATCAAAAAAATATCATAATATGTACAAAATAATGTTGATTGAAATAATAATTGCCTGTTTCTTTACAGGAAAGATAATACTTATAAAGGACTATCATGTCGATGACAGATACTATACGGCAGCTCGCCAGGGAAAAAAATGCTCTGATCCTTGCGCACAACTACCAGCCCGGTGATATTCAGGACATAGCTGACGTTACAGGAGACTCGCTTGAACTTGCGAGGATTGCCGCGCGCAACGATGCTTCGTTGATCGTCTTTTGTGGTGTTTACTTCATGGCCGAATCGGCGCACATCCTCTCCCCGCTGAAAAAAGTCATCATCCCGGAGCCTGCGGCGGGGTGCCCGATGGCGGACATGGCCGCCGCAAAAGACCTCGAAGAACTGAAGAAAAAACATCCGGGCGTGCCCGTGGTCACATATATCAATTCGACGGCCGACGTCAAAGCCCTGTCCGACGTCATATGCACGTCCTCGAACGCGGCAGCCATCGTGGAAAACATCCCGGGGGATTCCATCATTTTCGTCCCGGACAAAAACCTCGGAGCGTATATCCAACGCTTTACGAAAAAGAAGATAATACCGTGGAAAGGATTCTGTCCCACCCACGAGCGCCTCACCGCGGACGATATCTCAAAAGCGATGAAGGCCCATCCCGGCGCCATGGTTATGGTCCATCCCGAGTGCAGCGCGCCCGTCATCGACCTGGCTGACGAAGTGCTTTCCACCGGGAAAATGATTTCGCTCGCGGCCGGCATGAAGGGAAGGGATATAATAGTCGGCACCGAGTCGGGCATCATCCACAAATTGCAACAGGTTGGACCGGAAAACAGATATTTCCCTGCAAGCGATGCCATGATTTGCCCTAACATGAAAAAGATTTCCCTGCAGAAGCTCCATGACGCTCTTGTCGGGGAAAGAACGGAAGTCCGACTCGATCCGGTCGTTGCGGGCAAGGCAAGGAAGGCCCTTGACGCAATGCTCGAGATGTCCGGAAGGTAGGTTGATGGACGAGAGTCTGCTGCATACGACGGAAGAACCCGTTGCATCCCTCCCGGATGCGGCCGACACCAATATTCTCCGGGAAAAGACATTCACTCCCGAATTGCGGGATCTGGTCAAACGAGCCACGGATAACGAACCGGGCTCAAGGGCCGGCGGGGCTCCGGTTGAAGAAGAAGACCTTGATTCGATATCCGGGGAAGATCTCATACGAAGATTTTACAAGCTCTTCTATCTTGCAAAGAACCTGGAAGACAACCTGGAAATTAACAGCTCCTTCAACCCCATGGAGCTTCACGATGATGTTGACACGGATCTCTCGTTCGCGATCTCCGAATATATCGGCAGACAGCTTGACCGGTATGGCCTTTCCTCATATGCGATTCTTTCATTCTCGATCGGCGATGCCGCGTTTGTCCCGGCATATTCAAACCTTGCGACCGGCGGGGAGAATATCGCGATAGGTCTGAGCGATCGGATATACCAGGAGGCGCTCGCATCGGAAGATGGAATAGTAATCACCGCGGACGATATCCATAACAATATTTGCATCGAAAAGCAGTTATCGATCCATGATGTCGAGCCTGCTTCTGTATATGTTGCGCCGCTGTCCATTTTTACCAGTGTGCTTGTAGCCGAGATGCCTTTTCTCGATAATTCGAACCCGGTGCTGCCGTCGTCCCTCATCCTTATCTCCCTTCCAGAGAAACGCACTCTCATGGATGCGGAAGCCATCGCGAGGATGATACGCCGCCAGCTGGTGGTGCCCCTTTTCATGTTTGAAATTTCGTTGAGTGGAATTGTCGCAATACCGGACGATAACGGGCCAGCCGAGCAGGCACGCGACATGTCGCGGATCATACAGCTTGCGCTTTCGCAGAATAATCGCGTGGGGGCAGTCATATCCTATTCGAAAAATGATTCGCCTGAGCATTATTACCTCTTCAGGTACAGTCTTGCCAGGATATTATCGGCTCTTACGACGATCAATCTCGTCATTCATCCGGTGTCCACACGGGCATTTGTGTCATTCAATTCCGAAGAAATGGATGCTTTCAATAAAATGCTCGAGGATGAGGATCCTTGCCCGGAAATTGGAATCTCGGCAAAACTCTACCTGGGGCAGGATAGATTGAAATTCTACGAAATTGTACAGGATATCTTTGCCCCTCTGTAAACGAGTTTAAATGTATTGCCGGTTGTAGTATAAAATAAAATAGACATTTGAAGTTATCGTCCACTTAAATATTGGCCAGTGTATTGAAATTGTCATTCAGTATTATTATTATTTATAAAATGCACTATCATGTCGCTAATATATATATGGAGGGAAAGGTATATTTAAAGATCGTATGTGATATTATGTGCGTCTGCGGTGATGCAGAATACTATGCGGAATAATGTTATAATTGGGTTACTCGTTTTGTTCTCGTGGATTTTCGCCGTTCAGAAACTTCACGCGGGCGGATCCGAAAGCACCGCCGGGGCCACGTTTCTTGAACTCGGTGTGGGAACGCGCGCCCTCGGGATGGGTGAGGCATTCACTGCGGAACCCAATGACCTGGGTACTCTTTATTTCAATCCAGCGGGACTCGCGTCACTCAAGTATCCGGTCCTGTCGCTTTTCCACCACGAACTTATCGAGGATTCCCGCCTTGAAAATATAACAATGGCGTATCCCATCAAGAACGGTTTCCTCGGCGTCGCCAATACCGTGTTCTGGGTGCCGGCATTCGAAAAGATAGATATAAACGGCTTAAACGTTGGAACCGTCCAGTTCTACAACGGCTGCCTTACGGTTGGATACGGATACAACTTCAAGTATTTCTACATGGGCGCATCGGCAAAGTATGTCTATCAGAGGATCGATAACGAGCTGCTACATGCCTTTGCAATGGATTTCGGGATTATGAAAGGAATGAAGATGTGGTCTCCTTTTGAGTCCCCCATACATAATTTCCATGTCGGTCTCTCGTTTCTCAATATCGGCACCGATGTGAAGGGGAGCCCTCTTCCAAGGACCATGCGGCTCGGTTTTTCGTACAAGCCGCTCCACTGGCTCGGTATCAATCTCGACCTTCGCGAAAATATCATAAAGGCAAGCGACCTCTATGATTTCACGTACGGGTTCGACAAAAGCTTTCGTATGAGCCTTGGAATGGAACTCAACTACCTGGAAATACTGTACATAAGGGGAGGGTGGCGGTTCAATGATTCCGGGACGTACACTGTCGGACTGGGCGTCAACTTCGCGATCAAGAACGTAGGTTTCGTCATCGACGCTTCGTTCGCCGACTCGGGCAGATTCACGCCGACCTATTCGTTCACGGTCGCCTTCAAGCTCATACCGAGGGTCATCACCCTCCAGGACAAGATCGACGCGGAAAAGCATTATCGCGAGGGTATTAAAAGATACATCAACAACGAGTTAGAACCGGCCATCGACGAATTCAAGGAAGCCCGCAAAAAGGATCCGTATCATAAAAACGTTGACAAAAAAATACGCGACCTTGAAGAAATCAAGAAGCTAAAAAATATTAACGACAAGGATAGCGACTCTGAATAGGAAAAACGGCCGTCTATCGAACCAGATCCGCCGTCCAAGGATCACGACGGATTTCTGCCCTGCCGCATACGGATCCGTCCTTTATGAAACGGGGAATACCCGGCTTGTCTGCGCCGCCAGCGTCTCCGACAGGGTACCTGCGCACGCGGCACAGGAAGGGAACGGCTGGATCACGGCGGAATACTCGCTCCTCCCGTATTCGACCAATCCAAGGACCGCGAGACCACTCCAGCAGAGGGACGGGCGGTCTGTCGAGATCCAGCGTCTCATCGGGCGTTCGCTGAGGGCATCCTGCGATCTCGCGCTCCTTCGCGGTTACTCAATCACGGTCGATTGCGATGTGCTCCAGGCCGACGGCGGAACACGGACCGCGGCGATCAACGGCGGCTTCATCGCCCTCAGACGGGCCATAAGCAGGCTCCTGGCGGAAAAGGCCATAACCAGGGATCCGGTCAAATCGAACGTGGCCGCGCTTTCAATAGGTCGGGTCTTGGGCGACATGATGATAGATCTCGACTACGAGGAGGACCGTATCGCCGATGTAGACCTCAACGTGGTCATGGATTCCACGGGAAGGTTCGTCGAGGTCCAGGGCGCGGCGGAGCACGCTCTTTTCGACAGGGATCAGCTCGATACCATGCTCCTCTACGCTGCCAGCGGCATCAAAGAGATCATATATATCCAGATGTCGCATATTGCCTGAATTCGTGATATAAAATAACCCCCAATCGTCCGATAATCTTGAGAGCGGCGCGTCGAGTGATGCCGCGAATAAACCCATGCGGGCGAACCTATCCATGAGACGATTATTTCACGCGCAGATACCTCTTGTCGTAATCATTGCCTGCCTCTTAGGGGGACGCTCACTGTACGCGGAGTCTCTCCAACCGCGGAGCGTCACGGTGTTCGATTCGCCCACCGCGTATACGCTCGAGCGTGCATCCTTCAACGTCCAGACACTCGCGTACGACAAGGGCGGCATGGAGTTGAAATCATTCGTGGGCCTGCACGACAGCCTCTATTTCGGGTTGTCGTTCGACGTCCAGCACCTTATCGGCTCCGAAAAGCCGAAACCGGGAATACCCGGCGCCGTGTTCAAGGTAAAGGTGATAGACAAGTTTAAATGGGTACCGGCGATCGCCCTTGGCTACGATTCATTCTATATAGGCAGCAACGGCGTGAACGACGCACCAAAGACGTCGCGCCAGAGGATAATGCGTAGCGATTATATGATCTTTTTTTCGCCTGAATACTACTTTTACCGCAAACATAGGGACAAGAACCAGGAGGAGAAAAGATCTTATAACCGCATGCAGTACGGGCCCTATGCCGTATTCACCATTCCGTTACCTCTCTTCGATTCGGAACAGCTGATCAGTGTTGGCGCGCGAATGCCGGTGCAGCCATATTTTGAACCTAAGAATACCTCGTATTTTGTTTCGGTGGACATCCCGATAGGGGAAATATTCAAAATAAAGGCCGAGGTTGAGCGCATCTTCTGGAACTTTCGCAAGCCCGGGGAATGGCAGTTCAACGGCGCGGTCCGCATGACCTACTTCGAGAATCTCGGTATCGAGCTCGGGATGCTCTACGAGCCGGGCGAGGAGGTCAACAGAATTCTCCGGATCGATTATCATGGCCAGTTTTAGCAGGACTATCCTTCTATTCTTACTGTTCTCGTCCGTCGCCACCCCCGAAGCAATCACCTTCAGGCAGTGCGCAATCAAGATTGTAAACGACAGGAATGAAACGATCGGCGTCAGCGTGTTCATCGCCCGGACGGAGAAACAGAGAAGCAGGGGGCTCATGTTCAGGAAAAGTCTTGACGAGAACAGGGGGATGCTGTTTTTTTTCGAAGGAGACGAATACCTTCATTTTTGGATGAAAAACACGTATATTCCGCTCAGCATCGCCTACATCGACAGTAACGGAACAATCACCGAGATCCTCGACATGGAACCACTTGACGAAACACGGGCCTATCCTTCAAAAAAACCATCCCGCTACGCGCTCGAAATGAACAGGGGCTGGTTCCGTAAAAACGGAATATCCCCCGGCTGCATCGTGTACCTCCATGGATGCATCGGTAAATAGGATTCCCTCCTCGAAGGACGAACGTGCCTTCCTGGTCGCGGTGTTCCTGCGCGGGGACGACCGCACCGCGTGCGAGCTTTCGCTGGACGAGCTCCAGCTCCTCGTGGAAACCGCGGGCGCAGTCGCTGTCGGGAGGAGGACGGTGAACAGGGCCGCGATCGATCCATCGACAATCGTCGGCAAGGGATTTATCGGTGAACTGGGGAGGATAATCGACGAGTCCTCGGTGCGTCTCGTGGTTTTTGATATGAACAATATCAGGCCCGCGCAGGTAAGGAACCTCGAAGAAGCCCTCAAGTGCAGGGTCGTCGGAAGGACAGAGATCATCCTCGATATTTTTGCGCGCCGGGCGCGCAGCTCGGAGGCCAAAATCCAGGTCGAGCTCGCGCAGCTCAGGTATATCCTCCCCCGGCTGAAGGGGCTTGGCGGCGTTCTTTCCCGTCTCGGGGGCGGTATCGGCACGCGTGGTCCGGGCGAGAAGATGCTCGAAACGGACCGCAGGCACGTGATGCGGCGCATCGATGCGCTGAGCGCCAGGCTCGAGAAGGTGCGCCGCCACCGGGAAACGGCGCGGAAGCGCAGGACGGGCCGTTGCCTGGGCGCGGTGGTCGGATATACGAACGCGGGCAAGTCAACCCTCATCAACCTTCTCGCGCGCGACGACCTGTTCGTGGAGGACAGGCTGTTCGCGACGCTCGATTCGTATACCAGGAGCGTGTTTCTCATGCAGGGAGAGACCGTTCTGCTCACCGATACCGTCGGTTTTATACGGAACCTCCCGGCGAACCTGGTGGATTCCTTCCGTTCGACGCTCGAGGAAATCCACACGGCCGATTTTCTGGTGCATGTCATCGACGGCACTTCTCCCGACATGAAGGGCGCGATGGATACGGTCCGCGCTGAACTGACCGCGCTCGATGCAGCGGGCAAACCGACCATTCTCTTCTTCAACAAGTGTGATGCGTTCACGGACGAATTGACGCCGAACCTCATTTCGGGGCTTTTTCCGGAGGCCGTGGTGGGCTCCGCGAAAACGGGTAATGGTATTGAATTGCTCAAGATGCGCATCGTCGAAATTAAACGGAATCTCGGCAAGTAATTTCTTGACTCCCCGCACCTCATGCTAATAACTGTACTATTCTAAAGCTTGCCGAGCAAACCAATTCATGGGGATTCGCGATGATAGATAAAGTGTTCAGCCTGGT
This sequence comes from uncultured Leptospirales bacterium, assembly GCA_964423905.1. Taxonomy (GTDB): domain Bacteria; phylum Spirochaetota; class UBA4802; order UBA4802; family UBA5550; genus CAYRGX01. The sequence continues at coordinate 7,618 of CAYRGX010000002.1, forward strand.
ATTCGGTACCAAGCACGAGCGCGACGTAAAGCGCATGCTTCCCGTCGTCCGCAGGATCAACGAATACGAACCGGGCATGAAAAAGCTGAAAAACGAGGAACTGCGCGACATGACCTCGCGGTTCAGGCTGCGAATCGAAAAAGGGGAAAGCCTCGATTCGATACTGCCGGAGGCTTTTGCCGTCGTGCGGGAGGCCTCGATGCGCACCCTGGGTATGAGGCACTTCGACGTCCAGCTGATGGGCGGAATCGTTCTGCACCAGGGTAAAATCTCCGAGATGAAGACGGGCGAGGGTAAGACGCTTGTCGCTACGCTTCCCGTCTACCTCAACGCCCTCTCCGGAAAAGGCGTTCATGTCGTCACCGTCAACGATTACCTCGCGAAACGCGACTCCGCCTGGATGGGAACGATCTACTCGTTCCTCGGTCTCGACGTGGGGGTTATCCTGCATGACATGTCGCCGTTCCAGCGCCAGAAGGCATATGCCAGCGACATCACCTACGGCACGAATAACGAATTCGGATTTGATTACCTCAGGGACAACATGGTCGAGCACCACAGCCTCAGGGTGCAGAGGGAGCTCAACTATGCCATTGTCGACGAGGTTGACTCGATACTCATCGACGAGGCGAGGACGCCGCTCATTATTTCCGGCTCGACGGAGGAATCGACCAAAAAGTATTACCTCATCAACAAGATCATCATGAGCCTGAAAGAGGGCGATGATTATGAGGTTAACGAGAAAGACAGACACGTATCGCTCACGGAGAACGGTGTCCATCACGTCGAGCGTCTCCTGAAGCTCGACAACCTCTACGATTCACGGCACATCGATACGCTTCATCACGTGAACCAGGGCCTGAGGGCGCATACTCTCTTCAGGATCGACGAGGACTACATTGTCAAGGACGGCCAGGTGATCATCGTCGACGAGTTCACCGGCCGCCTCATGCCCGGCAGGCGTTATTCAGACGGCCTCCACCAGGCACTCGAGGCGAAGGAAAATGTCAACATAGCCCGCGAGAGCCAGACGCTGGCCACGGTCACGTTCCAGAATTTTTTCAGAATGTATAAGAAGCTCGCCGGCATGACGGGAACCGCCGACACCGAGGCGATCGAATTCAAGAAGATATACAATCTGGACGTATCGGTCATACCCACGAACATGCCGATGATCCGCGAAGACAATCCCGACAGGATATACCGCACCGAGCGTGAAAAATTCAACGCCATCCTCGATGAAATCAAGGAACTGCACGGGAAGGGACAGCCGATTCTGGTTGGTACCATTTCCATTGACAAGTCGGAAAAGCTCTCGACCTATCTCAAGTCGTCAGGCATACCGCACAACGTGCTTAACGCGAAATTCCACGAAAAGGAGGCGCAGATTGTCGCAGAAGCCGGGAGCCCCGGCGCGGTGACCATCGCCACAAACATGGCGGGCCGCGGTACCGACATCGTGCTCGGCGGACGCCGGCTGTACCTCGATGAACTGGATACCCACGTAGCGGTGCACGATGCTTCAGCCTGGGATGCATTCAAACTCGCGATCCTCTCGTCTGATTTCGACAGGGCTGAGACGATGTCCCAGACGATGGAAGGACAGGATAAAAACAAATCGAAGAACATCATCCGTGGAGGTCGGGAGTGGCTGTCCCGCCACGAGCGGGTCGTCGAGGCGGGCGGTCTGCACATTCTCGGGACCGAGCGCCACGAGGCGAGAAGGATCGACAACCAGCTACGCGGCCGTTCCGGCCGGCAGGGAGACCCCGGCTCATCGAGGTTTTACCTTTCACTCGAGGACGAGCTCATGCGGCTTTTCGGATCCGAAAGGATCGGAAAGGTCATGCAGCGCCTGGGGATGAACGAGGGCCAGGAAATCGAGAGCCCGATGGTCTCAAAGGCGATCGCGAGCGCGCAGAAGCGCGTCGAGGGGAGAAACTTCGAGATCAGAAAACATCTCCTCGAGTACGACGACGTCATGAACTCACAGAGGCTTTTTGTTTACAGCGAGCGGAACGAGATACTCACAGGTAAGGACATCCACCAGAAGCTTGTTGATTATATCGGCGACATTACCGGGAACAAGCTTGAACAGCTCACCGGCGGGGGCGGGCATCCCGAGGAATGGGACATGGAAGGCATCAAGAACTGGGTCCGCTTTAAATTCAACACTGACATCGATTTCGAACAAGTCAACCCGTACGAGTTATCGTATCATGAGTTCGTCGACGGCGTACGGAATACCATAGGCAATGCGTTCGTCGAAAAGGACAAGGATATGGGCACGGAAAACATGCGTACGGTTGAACGCATGGTGGCCCTTCAGGTCATCGATACGAAATGGCGGGAGCACCTCTATTCGATGGATGAGCTCCGCGACGGGATCTGGACGATCGGGTACGGTGAAAAGAACCCGCTGGTCGAATACAAAATCCAGGGGTTTAAGCTCTTCCAGGATATGCTCAATTCGCTGAAAGAGGATATCATAGAATACGTCATGAAGGTCCAGGTGGAAATGGTCGAGCCCGATGAGGCCCTCGATTATAATCTCGTCGGCAGCGAGTATCATGCCGAACTCGATCAGTTCGGCAGTGGTGGAATTCCGGTATCGGCAAATGCGCCCGTCGAGAGTTACAGGGGCGAACACGCGGAAAATGATACTCCCGCGACATCCACCGGTGGCGTCAAGCGAAAGAAAACCAGAAGGAGCAGGCGGGGCTGACTATGTCATCGGTGCTGATGAAAAGCGTCTCCGGCATAAGGGGGATCGTCGGAAGCGGTCTTACCCCGGAATTACCCTCGCGTGTCGGGGCCGCGTTCGCCCGGTATTGTGGCGGTGGTACGATCGTCGTCGGAAGGGACAGCCGCCCCACGGGACCGGTCATCGAAGATGGGCTGGTCTCCGCGCTCAGGCTGTCGGGGTGCCGCGTCGTCCTCCTCGGCGTTGTACCCACACCTACAGTCCAGATTATGGTTGAGCACCTGCATGCCGACGGCGGTATTATCATATCCGCATCCCACAATCCTATCCAGTGGAACGCTTTCAAGCTCGTTTCTCACAACGGGAGCTTCCTGAACGAGGAGGCGATGAAACGGTTTCTCCCCCTCATCGACGGGCCGTGCAGTGGTGCCGGGTGGAACGCGATCGGAGGATTCGTTCGCGACGATACGGCATCAACGGTACACAGGGACCTGGTACTGAAAGTCATCGATGCCGACGCCATCAGGCGCCGAAAATTCAGGGTAGTTCTCGATTCCGTGAACGGTGCCGGCTCATTGATTACGCAGGAATTCCTGGGGCAGCTCGGTTGCGAGGTATATCCCATTCACTGCGATCCGATGTCTCCGTTCCCGCGGGGCGCGGAGCCGCTCCCCGAAAACCTCGGGGATCTTTCCGCCGAGGTAGTGGCAAGGCGAGCCGATATCGGTTTCGCACAGGATCCGGACGCTGACCGGCTCGCCATAGTCGATGACAGGGGACGCCCCATCGGAGAGGAATACACGATCGCGCTCGTGTGCGAGCATCTTCTTTCATCACGCCCTGGCCGTGTCGTCGTCAACCTTTCGACGACCGCAGTGGTGGACACGATCGCGGCTTTGCACGGGTCACGCGTCGTCCGATCGAAAGTCGGCGAAATCAACGTGGTTGAGGAGATGAGGCGGGAGCCCACGCGTATCGGCGGGGAGGGGAACGGGGGCGTGATATCTCCCGAAATACACCTCGGAAGGGACAGCCTTGCGGGAATCGCGTATGTCCTCGAGATGATGGCGCACCGCGATGCGAGCGTAAGCCAGATAGTCTCGGCCCTTCCTTCCTACGTCATGATCAAGGGCAAAGTGCCGGCCGATGGCATGGAGCCCGGGGGGATTCTCGCCGACATTGCAAGGAAATTCGCAGCCGAATCCATTTCCTCGCTGGACGGTCTCAGGATCGATTTTACCGCTCGGAGGGAATTCCTCGGGGGCTGGGTGCACCTGCGAAGCTCAAATACCGAGCCAATATTCAGGATCATCGCCGAGGGAAAAAACGAAGTACAGGCCCGCGCCATCTACGATCACTTTTTCAATTACATCTCATCCTCCCGCTGAACCGTCGCATTCCCGGATTGATTTCGGCTTGACAAATACAGGCCATATCCATTTTTAACGTTGATACACAGAAATTGGACAGGATGACCACCATGTTTGAGAACAGATCGTACTGCGGCGAAATCAACCTCACCCACGACGGACACGACGTCATGGTAACCGGGTGGGTCGATAAAAACCGGGATCTCGGTGGCATCGTCTTTCTTGAAATCAGGGACGTATCCGGCATCGTCCAGGCGGTGTTCGATTCATCGCTTTCAGCGGAAAATGCCGCTATGGCAGAAAGCGCCAGGAGCGAGTACGTCGTTCAGATCGAAGGTACCGTGAGGAAAAGAAGCGAGGATACGGTGAATCCCAACATCCCCACCGGCATGATAGAGATTCTCGCGAAATCGATCACGATCCTCAACTCCTCTCTCGTGCCTCCCATACCGATAGATTCAAGGGATTTCGTGGCCGAGGAGGCCAGACTCAGGTACAGGTACCTCGACCTCCGCAGGGATGACATGAAGGAATCGATGATTATGCGTCACCGCGTCATGCAGACGGCGCGGAAGTACCTCTGCGACAAGCGTTTCATAGAGGTCGAAACGCCGATTCTCAACAAATCGACACCGGAAGGCGCGAGGGATTTTCTCGTGCCGAGCAGGATAAACCGCGGGCATTTCTACGCACTGCCGCAATCACCACAGCTTTTCAAGCAGATACTGATGGTCTCGGGCTTCGACCGCTATTTCCAGATAGTGAAGTGCTTCCGCGACGAGGACCTCAGGAACGACAGGCAGCCGGAATTCACCCAGATAGACATGGAGTTTTCCTTTGTCGACGCGAACATGGTGATGAACGTGATCGAGGGCCTTGTCGCCGTTATGGTGAAGGAAGTGCGGGGCATCGACGTCGAACTCCCATTTAAGAGGATCACCTACGCCGAGGCCATGTCGCGCTACGGCAATGACGCTCCGGACATGCGCTTCGGCCTCGAAATCACCGACTGCAGCGATATTTTTAAAAATTCATCGTTCAACGTGTTCTCGTCGGCGCTTTCCTCCGGGGGAGTGGTAAAAGGGATAGCCGTGCCCGATAACGGTTCGATATCCAGAAAGACGGCCGACGATTACACCTCTTACGTCATGAAATTCGGCGCCAAGGGATTTCCCATGTTCAAGTGTGCCGGGGGCAAGGCCGAAGGCGGCATCGCCAAGTTCGTTAGCCAGGAAGAGGTTGATGCGATCGTGAAGCGCTTCAACATAACGTCCCCCACCGTGCTCTTTTTCTCGGTAGACACGGACGATATCGTAACCGCGACCCTGTCCCACATGCGCGTAAAAATCGCGGCAGACCAGGGACTGATAGACGAGGACGCCCTCGCGTTCGTATGGGTGACCGATTTCCCGCTGCTCGAGTACCATGCCGAAGACAAGAGGTTCTACGCGAAGCACCACCCGTTCACCTCGCCGACGCGGGAGTCCATACCTCTGCTCGACTCGCTGACGCAGGAAAACGTCGATTCGGTGCTCGCCCAGGCCTACGATATAGTCCTCAACGGGTCAGAGATAGGCGGAGGGTCCATCCGTATCAACCGGATGGAGCTGCAGCACAAGATGTTCGGCCTCCTCGGCATGACGGAAGAGGAAGCCGCGGAGAAGTTCTCGTTTCTGCTCGAGGCGTTCCAGTATGGCGCGCCGCCGCACGGCGGGATTGCCCTGGGACTCGACCGCGTCATGATGCTGCTTCTGAAACGGGCATCCATCAGGGAAGTCATCGCGTTCCCCAAGACGCAGAAAGGGCAGTGCATGATGAGCAAGGCTCCCTCCCCGGTAGACCCTCAGCAGCTTAAAGAGCTGTCCTTAAAGGTTGTATAATTACCATATGGTTGAAACCGTATTCGAAGTCGATGATATCTCCCTTTTCAGGCGCATCTGCGGCTTCAACGACAAAAATATACGAAAGATCGGCGATCTTACCGGTGTTTCCATAATCCCTCGCGGGAATACTCTCATCATCAATGCCGACAGGGAACAGGGTGAAAAAACCCTGACGCTCCTCCACGTCATGAGCGATCTCCTCAATATAAAGGAAAAAAACGCAGAGCTCGACGATTTCGACCTGAATTACCTCACGATGAACATATTCAGCGGAAAGAATCTCAGGGCCGACGATATCCATCGCCTGAGAATAACACTGCCCGACTCGGGCAAAACGGTTTTCCCGAAAACGATAAACCAGGCGAATTACATCAACAGCATTTTTAACAAGCCCGTGACGTTCTCGACAGGGCCCGCAGGCACGGGTAAAACGTTTCTCGCGGTTGTAATGGCCCTGAAGATGTTTCTTTCAGGAAAGGTCGAAAGGATAATATTGACCCGGCCCGCGGTGGAGGCGGGAGAAAGCCTCGGTTTCCTGCCGGGCGACCTCGTCCAGAAAATCAACCCGTACCTGCGTCCCCTTTACGATGCACTTTTCGACATGCAACCGATGGAAAAGATAGCCCGGCTCATCGAGAAGGGCAGCATCGAGATCGCCCCCCTCGCGTACATGCGCGGCCGTACGTTGAACAACGCCTTTATCATCCTGGACGAGGCGCAGAATACTACAATCGCCCAGATGAAGATGTTCCTGACCCGACTTGGCAATAACTCCAGAATGGTGATTTCCGGTGACGATACCCAGATCGATCTCGAGAAACCGAAGAAATCGGGCCTGATACACGCCAGGAAGATCCTCCATTCTGTACAGGAAATCGGCTTTATAGCCTTCAGCCGGGAGGACATTTTTCGTCACCCGGTAGTCGAAAAAATTGTTGAAGCATACGAGAAAAGCGGATATACTGAATAAACATGGAATCACCCGTAAAAAAAATCCGTTCGACGATCACCAGGATAACCGGCGACCGTGATATTTATTTCTCCTTCATAGCCATACTTGTCGTTATATCAATAACCACCCTTTTCCTGACGATCAACATCATCGGCACCACGTACGAATACAACATCGGCGACATCGCGAAGGAAAACATCCGCGTTGACAGGGAAATATCGTACGTCAACAATTCCGAGACACTGATGGAGAAGAAACGCGCCGCGGAAACGGTTCCTATCGTCTATGACAAGGACGCGTCCGTTCTGACCGAGAATCTCAACCGCATTAACAAGCTGATAGACAGCATATCGTACACGCTCAAGCAGTACCCTCCCGTCGGTAACGATCTCACCTTCCAGGTATACGCCGTCAAATCGGTCATCCCGCAGTACCTGAACTACGACGACTTCATGATCGCGGAAATCGCCAGGCAGAAGGATCTCGAGGCGATGAAGAAAGTATTTTATCGCATCATCATATACCTCTACGACGACCCCGACATGGGTATAATCGTGAAAGCCCATGAGACTCCCCCTGGCATTAGCACGAGCAATATTACGGTAAGAACCATCAATACTCCCGACCCCTTTGATGAAACAACGCGCACGATCAAGAGTCTGAAGACGATGAACGAAATCAAGCCCCAGATACAGGGGATAACGAAATCGTTCGCGCCTAACCTCTCGCCGGGAGCGCACAAGGCCATCGCCTACTTCATCGAACAGGAACTAAAGCCGAACATGTCCATGAACATCGAGGAGACGAAGCGGCGCATATCCGAGGCGGCCAAGGGAGTCAAGCCAATCATGGGACAGCTCAAAAAAGGGCAGACGATCGTACGCGAGGGTGATACCATTACGTCAGAGATCAAGAGCAAGCTCGATATCTACAATAAAAAGACGGCGACATTTCATACCAGCTACATAGCGGGGATTTTTTTTCTGCAGCTTATATTCTTCACGATCTTCGGCTACTTTTTCCTGTCGTTTAAATCGGTTCTAATCCCGGAAAGAAAATCCACTGCGATCATCCTCTCGTTCATTATCGTGTTCATAATTTATACCTTCATCCTGTCGCGCTCAGAAAGCATGGTTGAGAACAAGTACCTTTTCGTGTTCCTCCTTCCGATATCGTTCACGACAATGATAATATCGATTCTTTTCAACACCTATATATCGGTGCTTGTTGGCATTTTCATCGTATTTTTCACGTCGCAGATCACGGGGGGTGAGATCAACGCGGTCATCATATCGTTTACCAGCGCGCTTCTGGGCATGTTCATCAACGAGAACGTCCAGCGGAGGTCGGATTTTCTCAAGGGTGGCCTCCTCATCGGGATCATCAATCTGGCGCAATTGCTCGCCGTCATCCTCATAATGGAAATCCCCATCAAGGACATGGCGAAGTACCTGTACATCCCGCTGGCGAGCGGCATTGTCAACTCGATTCTCGTGCTCGGGATACTGCCGATATACGAGAACCTTTTCGGTATCACGACAAAATTCAAGCTCCTTGAGCTGTCGGACCTGAACGCCGACATCTTCAAGCGCATGCTACTCGAGGCGCCTGGAACATACAACCACTCCCTGATCGTCTCTACCATGGCCGAGGCCGCCTGCAAGGAGATCGACGCCAACCACCTTCTCGCAAGGGTCGGTGCGTACCACCACGACATAGGTAAAATCCCCGACGCCGGCATCTATATCGAGAATAGGGCAACCGATCCGCGTGCCAAGACCATGAATCCGAGCGAGTATTCGCATATCATCATCTCGCATGTCGGGCAGGGCGTCGAGATGGCACGCGAGAACAAGCTTCCCGAATCCGTCATCGATTTCATCAGGGAGCACCATGGACGCACCGTGATGACGTTTTTTTACCATCAGGCGTTGGAGAACGCCTCGAAAGTCGACAACGGCCCCGTAATCAACAAGGAGGATTTCCAGTATCCGGGGCCAATGCCGCATTCAAAGGAAACAGCGATCGTCATGCTCGCTGACGCTGTCGAGGCAGCTTCTCGATCGCTTAAGGAACCTTCTTTCGAAAAGATCGAGGGCATTGTCAGAAAAATCATTTTCAATAAGCTCAACGAGGGCGATCTCGACATGGCGGATCTCTCCATGTCCGAGATAAACTCGGTTCAGCAAACGTTTGTGAAAATATTGGGGGGGATATTTCACACGCGCATAGAATATCCGGAAAAATCGGATATCAAGAAACTGGAAAAGGAAATTTTAAAGCAGGATGAATGAAGTCCGCGTTTTTACCGAGGGACATGCAGTCCCGCGGGACGGCGTTACCGCAAGATCGGTGAAGAACAGGGCTTGTAAGATACTCGATGTTTTGGATCTTGACCGCTCCTCGCTTTCCATCATTCTGACAGGCGACGAATCCATCAGATCGATTAATCGCGAATACAGGGGGATCGACCTCCCCACCGACGTCCTGTCGTTCGCGGAACGGGAATGCCCTTTCCCCGAACCGGAAAAGAAGATGGAGATGCTCGGCGAGATCTATATCAGCATGGACCGTGCCTCGGCGCAGGCGCTCGAATACGGGGTAAGCATGCAGGAGGAAACCCTGCGACTGCTTGTTCACGGGATACTCCACCTGCTGGGTTATGACCACGAACGATCCGCCGGTGACGCCCGCGTCATGGAAGCCCGGGAGGGCGAAATACTCTCTTCAGTAACAGGCGCGCGCTGAAAGTGTCAGGTCAGGCCTTTTCCACCTTTGAGATGAAATCGGCCATGAGAGCGTCGAGTTTTTTCCTCAGCTTTTTCTTCGCCTCGCCGAGGGTCTCTTTGCCGGTTTTCTCCCTGACGCTGAAATAAAACTTGATTTTTGGTTCGGTACCTGAGGGACGCATAGTTATCCTGGTCCCGTCATCGAGGGAAAACTGGATGACATCGGAGGAGGGCAGACCCGTTATCGATTCTGTTTTCCCCCCCGCGACTTCCCTGCGAACGAGATTTTTCATGTCCGACACGTATTTCACGGGAATACCGGTGAATTCGGATGGGGGCGATTGCCTGAAGCTCTCCATGATTTCTCCGATTCGCCGGATGCCATCCATTCCCTTGAGCGTCATCGAATGGAGATCTTCCTGGTACAGGCCGAATGTCGTGTAGATCTCGTCAAGGAAATCACGCATGGTCCGGTCCTGCGAGAGCAGCCAGTCGGCCATCTCGGCGAAAAAGTAACACGAGCTCACAGCGTCCTTGTCACGCACGAACGGCACGGGTAGATAACCGTAGCTTTCCTCGCCGCCGAACACAAAGCGCGCGGCGCCGGTCTGGTCGTATTCCTTCATTTTTGAGGCAATCCACTTGAAGCCTGTCAGGACCTCATCCATCCGGCAGTTGAAGGCACGGGCTATTTCGCCCTGGAGGTCCGTCGTCACGATGGTCTTGACGACGGCAGCGTCGGTCCCCAGCGTGCCTTTCTCGCGGGCACGTTTTAAAATATAGTATTCGAGCATGGTGCCGATCTGGTTGCCGTTGATAAGCAGGTATTCGCCTTTTTCGTCCTTGAAACCGACGCCCATCCTGTCAGCGTCGGGATCCGTGGCAAGGATGATGTCGGCATCGCGTTCGTGCGCAAGTTTCACCACGAGCTCCAGCGCGTCCTTTTCCTCTGGGTTGGGATATTTGACGGTGGGAAAATCGCCGTCCGGTTTCGATTGCTCCTCCTGCACCAAAACCGAATCGAATCCGAAGTGAGTGAGTACCCGCGGAATGATGCGGTAGCCGGTACCGTGAAGGGGAGTGTAAGCCACTTTCAGCCGCGAAGGACCGCGTTCGCGCATGGCATATTTTTCAAGATGCATGACGTATGATTTAAAAATTTCCTCGTCAATGAAGCGTATGATTTGAGCGGCGACGGCGGCATCGAAGTCCTTTTTCGCGATTTTGTCAATCGTGTCGATTTTTTCGACTTCGTCGATGATTCTTTTGTCATGAGGTGTGACGATTTGCCCCCCATCGTCCCAGTATACCTTGTAGCCGTTGTATTCGGGCGGGTTATGGCTTGCGGTTATCACAATACCGGAAGTCGCCTTCAGGTGTCGTATGGCAAACGAGGCGAAAGGCGTTGGTGCGATGTCCCTGAACATGAACACCGGTATGCCGTTTCCCGCGAATACTGAAGCGGCGACGCGCGAGAATTCATCCGACATCCTTCGCGAGTCCCTTGCGATGACGACCCCCCCGTCAGCGGCACCCGCCATTTTAATGTAATTCGCCAGTCCCTGCGTGGCCATTCCCACGGTATAGGTATTCATCCTGTTCGTACCGGCCCCGAGTACCCCCCTCAACCCGCCGGTGCCGAATTCAAGTATCCTGTAAAATCTCTCTTCGAGTTCCTTTTCTTCTCCCGCTTTCACAAGGGCGGAAACCTCCTGAATGGTGGCGTCGTCAAACGGCGGTCGTGACCACGCCTCTATGCGAGATTTCGTTTCGGCGTCCATTGGGTACCCCCGGTGGTGATAATTTCCTGCAATGCTTTCCATACCCTCACCGAGAAGCACCGTCAAGAAAAATTACGATCTTCAGGAGAAGAATTGACTAAGAAAGAGGTCCGTGCGATTATCCCCCGAATGGAAACGCTGAGAGACCGGGTGTTGCGGTACATCAACACGAACATGCATGTTCCCCGCGGCTCGACCGTGATACTGTCGCTTTCTGCGGGAAAGGACTCGATGTGCATGCTCGATGTTCTTAATTCCCTGCGGGATCGATTGTCGATAGAACTGACGGCGTTCCATCTGAATCACATGACGCGAGGCGTGGAATCCCGGGATGACGAGCGATTCGTCACCGATCGGTGCGCTGCCTATAACGTCCCCATTGTGTCGAGGCACTTCGATTTTCACTCGCATGCGGGGACGGGAACATCGTTCGAGGAGCATGCGAGAGACGTAAGGTATTCGATGCTTGAAGAAATCGCTTCTTCGATGACGCGGTGCGGCGGGGTGGCGACGGCCCATACGATCGATGACGGCATCGAAACGGTCCTGATGAGAATATTCACCGGCACCGGCGTGCATGGGCTGAGGGGGATCGATCCCTCAAGGGGGATATACATTCGCCCGCTTCTGTGCATCCGCAGCGGAGAGGCGTACCGATATCTCGAGGAAAGGGGACTCCCCTGGCGGGAAGATATCTCGAACCAGGACGATCGCCATTCGAGAAATTTTATCCGAAATACAATTCTTCCCGTGATCAGCGAAAAATTCCCCATGGCAGCCAGGTCCATCATCGCGTTGAGCGATCAGTCGCGCGAAACGATGAATTTTTTAAGGAGGCTCATCGAGGACCGGTATGGCCCGTTGTACCGCGTCGATAACGATTGTGCCGTTATCGACGCCCATGCCTTCGGTAGCGACAGGAATTCCCTCGCAGAGGCGGTGGCCGCGGCCATCCGCGACAAATTCGGGACGTATATTACAAGGGCGATCATAAATGAAATCGGACGGAAGCTGTTTGTTCAGCGGACAAATATGATTCTTTACGAAAACGTGGAGATCATCGTCAGTAAGAGGCATTCACGGATCGGCCCGTATATCCTCATCCAAAAAAACACATCGCCCGGCTGTAACAATTCGAAATGGGAATATACTCTTACTGATATCACGTCGGAAGAACGGGATATTGTCATTCAAGAAACGGGATCGGTCCTCCATGTACGTCTTGTTGACATGGATTATTTTCATGATCACCGAAATGAGAAGACAAGCTCTTTTTTAGAGTTACAGGAAAATGATCGGGAAATACTCATTAGAAACAGAAGGGACGGAGACAGGATTGAACTGGAAATCGGATCAAAGAAAATTAAGGATTATTTCATCGAAAAGAAGCTTGACAGTATTCAGAAAGACGGCATTATCCTTATTATAGTGAGATCTTCCATTGCTGCCGTAATACCGGGCAATCAAGCTGACATGCCGGCCAGAGTAACGCTTCCGTTCAAGGTAAAGGATTCGTCTCGAAAAATACTTGCTGTCAGATGGTAAACCGCAAATGATGTACAGTGACGGGTTCTTTTGACGCATATTAACATTGAGGATATATCATGAGTAAGACATATAAACAGATCGCCCTTGTGTTGATGATCGGATTGCTTTTCGTGGCCATCTTTTACGTGAACCAGGGCGGACAGGAAAACCGTTCGATCAACTACAGCGACTTCATGAAAAAGGTCGAAAACGGTGAAGTCCAGCGCGTTATAATAGAAAACAACAAGAAAATACGCGGATATTATAAAAAAGAAGCCGCTGACAAGAAGCAGGAGAAGGTACCGGCTCCCTATTCGCGAGGACTGATAAAAAAGGAAAAATTCGATTTTGAAACATATATCCCGTATGAGGACCCCGAGCTTGTAAAAAATCTCATCGCAAGCGATGTCAAGGTTGAGGGAAGGGAAGATGACGACAATTACATCCTCAAGGGCATCATCAGCTTTCTCCCATGGCTTTTGATTTTCGGTTTCCTATGGTTCGTCATGATTCGGCAGATACAATCAACGGGAAACAAGGCATTGTCATTCGGAAAGAGCAAGGCCCGCCTAAACCCGGAAACAAAAAACAAGGTGACGTTCCAGGACTTCGCAGGTGCCGATGAGGCGAAGGAGGAGCTCAAAGAGATTGTTGAATTCCTGAAAGAACCCAAAAAATTCATCAACATTGGCGCCAAGATACCGACTGGTGTGCTACTCATGGGCCCTCCAGGCACCGGTAAAACGCTTCTTGCGCGCGCTATCGCAGGCGAAGCTGGCGTTCCGTTTTTTTCTATAAGCGGTTCCGATTTTGTCGAAATGTTCGTTGGCGTGGGCGCGTCCAGGGTAAGGGATCTCTTCGAACAGGGCAAAAAGAGCGCCCCATGCATCATCTTCATCGATGAGATTGACGCAGTGGGCCGGCTCAGGGGCGCGGGCCTCGGCGGGGGGCATGATGAAAGGGAGCAGACTCTCAACCAGCTTCTCGTGGAAATGGACGGTTTCGAGACTAATGAAGGCGTTATAATCATCGCAGCGACCAACAGGCCGGATGTTCTCGATCCTGCGCTGCTGAGGCCTGGGCGGTTTGACCGTCAGGTGGTTGTCGACATTCCCGACATCAAGGGCAGGGAAAAGATACTTGCAGTGCACGCCAAGAAGATCCCCCTTTCGAGGGAGGTAGACCTGAAGGTTATCGCCAGGGGAACACCCGGTTTCACCGGAGCGGATCTGGCGAACCTCGTAAACGAATCGGCACTACTCGCCGCACGGAGAAATAAAAAGCGCGTGGGGATGATCGAGATGGAAGACGCGAAGGACAAGGTCATGATGGGGCCGGAGAGGAGGTCCATCCTGATATCAGACAAGGAAAAGGAAATTATCGCCTACCACGAAGCGGGGCATACCCTGATGGGGCTCCTCACGGGTTCAGACCCGATCCACAAGGTGACCATCATACCGAGAGGCCGCGCACTGGGGCTTACGATGCAGCTCCCGGTCGAGGAACGGCACCTGCATTCGCGCCAGTTCTGGCTCAATCAGATAATGGTACTCTTCGGGGGTCATCTCGCGGAAGATATCAAGTTCAGCGAAGTAACGACGGGCTCCAGCAGCGACCTGGAACGGGCCTCCGATATAGCCAGGAAGATGGTCTGTGAATGGGGCATGAGCGAAAAGCTCGGGCCGATTACTTTCGGAAAACGCAACGAGCAGATTTTTCTCGGGCGGGAAATATCCCAGCACCGGGATTACAGCGAGCAGACGGCACAGGCCATCGATGAGGAAGTCTACAGCATAATGGATTCGTGCAAAAACGAGGCAAAGAAGCTCCTGAAAAAGAACATGACCCGTCTTTCGTCGATCGCGGCAAACCTCATCGAGCGTGAATCGCTCGATGCCGGGGAGATCAATCTCCTCATGGACGGGAAAAAGCTTCCCCCGCTGCAGAACAACGATAAAAAGGCCGAAGCGCGCCACCCGCGTACGACCGAAGAACCTGAGCAGGACGAGGTATAGGGCAACCACGTATCACCATGGAAGACATAGACGACATTCTGTCTAAAATCGACGACAATTATTCCGGTTCGACCTCACAAGAAGGGACGCCCGATGAAATCGATCTTCTAATCGGAGAACACGAAAAGAAGAAAAAGGAATTCGACAAAAAGCTGGAAAACCAGGAAGAAGGTGTTCATTCCGTCAAGATTGAGGGCGGCGAAAAAACTGACATCACGGGAACGGCTGAGGATGAAGACAACCGGGATGCCTCGCCTGCTGAAACGTTCCCCGAACCGACCGTTACGCCGGACGTAATCGAAGATATATTCATTCCTCCGTTCACCATAAAGGGCACAAAAAGCTGGAATAACAAGGAGCCCTATCTTATCAAGGTCGATTATGAGGCGCTAAAAAAAGAATACGCCGAGATCTCAAAGTCATTCTATTTCATGCATGAACCTGTATCGCCCGAGGTGCTCAAGGATGCGCTGAAGAGGGCCATAATCCAGTACATGCGAAAACCTTCCGATACCATCAATGACCGCTACGAAGAATTCGTATTCAGGACAATTTTCACCATCGTGGAGGATATCGCTGAAATCTTTACTCTGGATGACGAGAACAAGATGCTGATGCTGTATCACAGCGGCCCCCTGTCCGTCTACAACATCATATGCAAGACGTTCGCAACTCAGTCTTACGGATCCTGCTACAAGTACATGACCCACAGCAAGGCTTCAAGATTTCTGCCGAAAGAGTACATCAAGGAAAAAACGCTCGTCTGGTATGAAGAAAACATCAACAGCAAGGACATAGAGTTCGACAGTCTCCAGGGCTACGACGCGATAAAAAACATGGTGACGAGGAAATACCAGTCGTCGCTCGCGATTTTCAATAATCGCTACAGCGAGCTGAACAAGAAAATTGCCCCGAAGAGAAGCATTAGCCGCGAGAAATTATTAAATCTCAAAGGGGATCAGTGGTTCGGCATAGCCAGCCTGGAATTATTTCGCAGATTCGTCGGCAAGTCGATATTCATTTGAAGCGATCATGACAGCATACGGATCAGGTTCCTGGTCCTTATCGAAGAGAACATCCGCTCGATCTTCCCGGAATTCATGTTTTCCATGGACGACTGTATATCGTTCAGCCCATCCACCAGCCTGTCCGCTTCCCTGCGCGCATCGCCAATCATGTCAACGTCCTTTAGAAGATCAACAAATTCGAAATTGCCCGGGTGGCCGTGCTGCCTTGTCCCAACAATATCGCCACCGCCCCGCTGCTTGAGGTCTTCCTCGGCAAGGACGAATCCGTCACTGGTGCGTACGAGGGTGTCGAGCCGTTTTAGGCTCTCTTCGGGAAGATCGTCCGCGAGGATAAGTACGCAGAACGATTCATGCTCGCCCCGACCGACGCGTCCCCTGAGCTGGTGAAGCTGGGCGAGCCCGAAGCGCTCGGCGTGCTCGATTATTATAACGTTCGCATTGGGAACGTCAATCCCTACCTCGATAACTGTCGTGCTGACAAGAATGTCGATGGAACCGTCCTTGAAGGAACGCATGATATCGTCTTTTTCGTTTTGCTTCAGCCTGCCGTGCAGGAGCGCCACCCTGCGATGCCTGAATACCACTTGGCTCAGGTTCTCGTAGGTTTTGATCGCGGATTTCAGCTGCAGGCTTTCTGATTCGTCGATGACGGGCAATACATAGTATATCTGACGGCCCTGAGAGATGTATTTTTCAATCGAATTGTAAACTCCCTTGATGCGCGACACTGGAAACGAGAGCGTCGTTATCGGTTTTCGGTTTGCCGGCATGGTCGTGATGGTGGATATATCAAGGTCACCGTACAGGGTAAGCGCCAGTGATCGGGGAATCGGCGTGGCGGACATGATGATGATGTCCACGTCCCCCCCCTTGCTTCTGAGCCTGGATCTCTGTTCCACCCCGAAACGATGCTGCTCGTCGATGATGATGAGGCCGAGATCCTTGAAACGAACGGCCTCCTCGATCAACGCGTGAGTCCCGATTGCGAGCTGGGCCGCTCCGCTCCGTATGCGTTCATATGCAGCCTCTTTCTCCTCGCGCCCCATTGAGCCCGAAACGTTCTCTATCGTGACGAATTCTCCGACAAGGCGTTTGAACGTAGTGACATGCTGGGACGAGAGTATTTCGGTCGGGGCCATGAGGGCGGCCTGGCGTCCCTGGCTCGCGCAGAACAGAACCGCGGCCATGGCCACGGCGGTTTTCCCCGATCCAACGTCTCCCTGGATGAGACGGTTCATGGGGAAGGGGCCGGCCATATCTTTCATGATTTCTTCAATTGTTGTACGCTGGTCGTCGGTGAGAGGGAAGGGCAGCGCGTCGAGAAACCGCGAGTACAGGGCCGTATCGATCTGTCTCCTCTTCATCGTGCATTTTTCACGGATGTATCTTCTCGTCAGGGATATGTAATACTGGTAAAACAGTATTTCGTTGAACGCGAGCCTTCTGCGCGCCCTTTCGGCGTGATCAAAGCTGTCAGGATAATGGATGGCAAAGAGCGCTTCCCGCAGGTCGATGAGATGCAGGCGCGCGAGAATATCGCCATTTATGCTATCCGTAACCTGCTGGATGGTGTCATCGATGGTTGCCCTGACGGCTTTCCTGAAACCCCTCGAGTCGAATCCGTATCTCTTGAGTGTTTCCGTTGAGTGATAAAGGGGGATAATCCTTGCGGTGTTGATGGCCTTGTGCCGGGAATCAACATCGATGAAATCATATTCGGGGTGAACCATCTGCCTGTTGCGGAAGTAGGTTACCTTGCCTGAAAATAAAACGTACTGGTCGAGCTTCTTGCCAAAGAGGTCCCTGAAATACTCGACACGACCGAAAAAGACTCCCGCGATTGTATCCGTATCGTCTTCGACCCAGACTTCAAGGCGCTTTTTCCGCGCGTTGATTACCCGGGCTTCTATGATTTTACCACCAATGGTGACGGACTCGTCCGGTTCGCAGTCACGAATGGATTTTATGGATGAACGATCTATATATCGTCGGGGGATATAGTAAAGCAGATCTTCGACGGTTTCGATTCCCGCCTCGGACCGGAGGATTTCGGCCCTTTTAGCGCCTATCCCCCTTAATCCCGTCACGGGGTAATCGAGCACGCTATTCCTCTTCGGCGATGTACCAGAGCGAATCCGGGATTTGTACGTATTTTCCTTCCTTGGTGTAGAAGTAGGTGTAGTTCCGCTCCCCGCTGCCGTCTTTTACCCGGCCGGAGGTAATTTTCTGTACGCCGACCCATCTTTTTATGATTTTCCCGTCATATCCAAAAACCGTGATAGTCAGGTTCTGGCCGGTAACCGAACCAACGTTTCGTTTGAAACGCTGACGTTGCTCGAAGGTAAAAAAATACCTCACGTATACCGCGGTCGATGCTATGGCGAGAATAATGAATACCACGATGGCTACTTTAAACTTGAGTTTCATTCTGTTCACCCCTGGCTTTTCGATTTGCATACCCTGCATGCGGGATTTCTTTTTATACTTATCGTACTGAATTCCATGGTCACTCCGTCCCAGAATAATAGCCTGTTTTTCAGTGAAGGCGTTACGCCGATTAAGTATTTCAATGCCTCGGTAGCCTGTATTGAACCGATCACTCCGGCCGTGGAACCAACAATGGGAAGGATGCCCTTCGGGGACGGCATCGACGGAATTATGCAATTCAGGCACGGCGTTTCAGGAGGCGACAAAAAAGTCACCTGTCCGCGAAACTCAGCCACCCCGGCATGAATCAACGGTATTGATGACTCGACTGATACCCTGTTGAGTATGGACCGAGTCTTGAAATTGTCCAGACAATCGATGATAATGTCCGCGCCTTCGAGCAGTCGTTGCGCATTGCGCGCAGTAATTTTTTCGACGAGCGGCAGGATGTTGATGCTAGGATTTATGGAACGAAGGGTTTTCTCGGCAGATTCCGCCTTGTTTAGTCCGATGCGTTCGTGATTGTGCAGAATCTGCCGGTTGAGGTTGGTAATATCAACCCGGTCCGAGTCACAGACCGACAGCTTACCGACACCGGCTGCGGCCAGATAGTATAAAACCGGACTACCCAGACCTCCAGCGCCAGCGATAAAAGCGTGTGAAGATTTTATTTTTTCCTGGGCGGTAACTCCCCAGGATTCAACGGCCAGCTGGCGCGTATATTGCATCAGTTCTTCGGGTGATAACATGGAAAGCGGAAATGGAGATAATTTAATTCCGTGCCGTGCGACAGATATACTTCGTCAAAGATATAATGCTTTGGTGAGGGATGGATTCGAACCATCGAAGGCTACGCCGGCAGATTTACAGTCTGCTCCCTTTGGCCGCTCGGGAACCTCACCTATTATAGCTGGCGAGAGGAATTGAACCCCCAACAAGCTGATTACAAATCAGCTGCTCTACCGGTTGAGCTACGCCAGCGAAGATAGAGCTTTCCTATTTAATCAATACCGTGTCGCTGTCAATTATTTTTTAGCAGATATTCCGGCAACATCAGTAATGCATAATCCAAGTACAATCAACGAAACACCATATCTCGGTCAATCAATTTTTGTTGACATTATTGGATATTACAATTATTCGTGATAAAATTTGACTTTGTTCATGTATTGGCATTATATTGCATGTCATAACGCAATATAATATTTCAATTAATTGTAACACCGCAAATAATACATAACTCAATATTTCGTGATATGTAATCTTGTCGGGTTTTGTCAAATAAGGAAACAGTATTTTACATGAAGCTTCTCAGAATCGTTTGCGGTATACTATTCGTATGTATTATAACTACAAATACCTTCTCTGAAACTGAAGACAGAATCCTCAATGTAAACGAGTGCATACAGATTGCATTACAATTTCATCCCAATGTGCAGGTATCGATTGAAGAGCGCAAGAGGGCCATGGCCGATTACCGGGTCGCCCGTGCCCAGCGTAGCCTGATCGTTAACGGAGAGATAAAAACGGTCGAGTATCTCAAGGCGACCGCGAGATCGAGCGAAAGCTTTTTCAACGTTCCGGGTATTGATACATCCATCGGCCTATTCGCGGGATTGGGCGCATCGTATTCGCTGTACAACGCCAGAAAACAGAAACTGATCGAGTCAGCGGAATGCTCGGTTCGAGCATCGAAATACAGCTCGAAGAAGACGATCAACGAAATCATTTACAACGTCAAGGAAGCGTATTATTCATATATCATTGCCAAGGAGAATCTTATCGTTCGTGAAAAAATCCTGAAAAAGAACGAGGAACGCCTGAAGGTCGCGGAAATACTCTATCGAAACGGGCAGAGACCGATTGTTGATGTTAGCAGGGCGAAAGTCAATATATCCGAGGCACAGCTCGAGCTAGAAAAAGCTTCCAACAATGAACGCCTGATGCGCCGAAACCTGCTTACCTCGATGGGTATTGGTGATTCCGATATCGAGCCGAAACTACAGGAAGTGGAAACGATGCCCGAGTTGAAATACACTCTGAATGATCTCTTCAAGTTCGTAGACACAAATGAACCCGATATCCAGGTAATGAAGGCCCAGAAGGAAATCAGCAAGCTCAACATCGCCGTTGAAAAGGCACAGCGATACCCCGATGTAAACATCCAGTTTTCGCTCGGCCTGGAGAACAGGGGATTGAATTTTGATTCGCTTGCCGATAACTTCAAAGCCGGAAGCTGGCATCCGAGGTTGCAGGGAGCGATACTTGCCCGCTTCCCGATATATACCGGCGGTATGATAACGGCGAAAATCGACGCGGCCGAAAGCGATTATCGCAAAATGGTATATAAGGAGAGGGAGCTCCGGCAGGCTAAATACGCGCTTGTGAGGAATGACTTTCTCACACTATCTGAATTGAACAAGCAACTCGAAATGGCAAAAATCGTTGTTGAAAATGCTGAAAAGCATTTTCTACTTGCCCAGAAGACATATCAGAGCGGGGAGGGCACGCAACTTGAGTTGCAGGATGCCCAGGTGAGCATGTTAAACGCCGAATTGAGCCAGATATCGGCACGATACAAGTACCTCATCACGCTTGCGAAAATATCCAAATCGGTCGGCCTTAGCGAGGATCTATTATGCAAAAAGTAACGCTGAAAAAGGCGCTCATCGCCGGCGCAGCGATATTCTCGATCTTCATTTTTATAATGATCATACGTTCATGCAAGAACGGCAGCCAGAATCTTTATGAATATGACACGGTCAGTATAGGACCTGTCAGTAGAACAATTTCCGTCACCGGAATACTCGAGGTGCCAGATTCGTACAGGGTGCTCGGGAAGACGGCAGGCACGATCCAGAAAGTGTACGTTGACTTCAACGACAATGTGAAAAAAGGACAGGTCCTGGCCGCCCTTGACAGCACTGAGATCGAACAGCGTCTCCAAAAGATTTCTGCGCAGCTTGAAAGCGTAAAACTTGAGCAGGAGAACGCCGCAGAGGATCTAAATGGCAAAAAATCGATGTTTAAGGACGGCCTGATCTCAGACAAGGGCCTTGAAAAGGC
The DNA here is from genome assembly GCA_964423905.1 of uncultured Leptospirales bacterium. GTDB lineage: Bacteria > Spirochaetota > UBA4802 > UBA4802 > UBA5550 > CAYRGX01. The sequence goes on from CAYRGX010000002.1 coordinate 29,100, forward strand.
TCAGAACAGCTACAAGGCCGTCGTACTGAAGGCGAAACAAATTCAGATCGATTACAACATGGCGCTCAAGGCAAGAAATGACGCGGTGATCTACTCGCCTGTCAATGGTATTGTCATATCCCGCGATATCGAGGTGAACTATCCGGTTATCCCCAACCAGCCTCTTTTCACAATCGCCGGCAGCCTGAGTAAAATGCGTTTGACTATAAGCATAGACGAATCTGATATCGGGCAAATAAAAAAAGGCCAACATGTCTCGTTTACAGTGAGTACGTACCCTGACAGAACATTCAATGCGACGATACACCAGGTGCGAATGAATCCCATCGTGAAAGGCGGTCTCGTGACCTACCAGGCAGTGGTGATGTGCGATAATACGGATCTGATGCTCAAGCCGGGCATGACCGCGACAACAACCGTGGAAATAAGCCGGAAGGAAGCCGTTTTGAGGGTTCCGAACCAGGCTTTTATTGTGGCACCGACCGACAAGCCCTCCGACATAGGTGAGAAATCGGTATGGAAGAAATCCTCCAGGGCATCTGGCGGCCTTCCCGTGGAAAAGGTTCCCGTCGATATCGGGCTCAAGGGGGACAAGTTCACCGAAATCAAAAAGAACCTCAATAGGGGAGACATGATACTTGTGAAATATACGAAAAGCAAGAAAAAATGATGGTCGTATGACTGAAGATTTGATTGAAATAAGCAACCTTGTTAAAATTTTCGCATTAAGCGATGAAGTGCATGTAAGGGCGCTCAAGGGAATTTCGCTCAATGTAAAACGCGGCGAATACGTTTCGATCATGGGTAGCTCAGGGTCGGGTAAATCGACTTTTATGAATATAATCGGTTTTCTCGATACTCCAACCTCCGGATTGTACGTTCTCGATGGGATCGACGGCAGTTCCCTTAATCGCGACCAGAAAGCTGAAATCAGAAATCGAAAAATCGGTTTCGTGTTTCAGGGATTCAACCTGCTTTCACGGACGTCAGCGGTCGAAAACGTGGAATTGCCTTTATTTTATATGGGAGGAGTCGGTACGAAAGAACTACAAAAACGCGCACGACAGCTTCTCGGCATGGTGGGATTGTCCGGCAGGGAGGATCACACACCGAACAGGCTGTCGGGAGGCGAACAACAGCGCGTGGCGATTGCAAGGGCCCTCGTGAATAATCCCGCCATCGTTCTCGCAGATGAACCGACAGGAAACCTTGACACGAAGAATTCCGAAGAAATCATGAAGCTCTTTACCGGATTGAACAGAGATCTGGGAATCACCATTATCATGGTCACGCATGAACCTGACATCGCTGAATGGACCGACAGGACGGTCGTTTTCCGGGACGGCCTGATAATCGAAGATACCTACCGAAAAAAATCTGCAAAAAAAGCCTCGAAAAACCGATAATATTCCCCCTCGATCGTTGTTAAATATTTATATATTTTTTTTTCTTTCACACCAAAAATTTAAGACATAATTCTGCATTACCGATAATTAAAGTGTAATTAATATTTTGTATGCAATTTTTTATATATCTTTTCATGATTTGGGACTTATTCGATGCACTATGGTGAGCGGTCTCCAGGAAAACCGGATCACAAATCATGGAAAGCAGCAATTTAGAAGTAACGGTTTAAGTGAACTCGGAATAATGTCAAAGTCGATTCTGATACATTAATCCGACAATATACAAATAATCACTTAACATCCCTGGTTAAATTGTTCCAAATAAATAGGGGTGGTAAAACCCACTCAGGAGCAATGTCGTGAAAGAGACCCAGGCAATACGTAGGTTTAAAAGATTTTTGCAGGTCGAAAAGGGTTTGTCATTGAATTCAATTTATTCGTATACATATGACCTGAAGAAATTCAGTAATTTTCTAACTGAACAGAACAAGGATATTCTCTCCGCAACTCAGGAAGACATCCAGCAATTTCTGAAATTTGAAAAAAACAAGAAAAAGAATTCAACCAGAACGCTGGCGCGTTCACTTGCCGCGATACGTCAATTTTACAATTTCATATCGGACAAGATGGAAGATGTCAGCAATCCAACCGAAAAGATAGAATCCCCACAGATTGAAAAGACCCTTCCGGACTTTTTGACCGAAAAGGAGATAGAAATTCTCTTCGGATCGATTTCCGAGGACGATCCGTACGAACTCAGGGATAAGACCATTTTCGAGCTCCTCTATTCCTGCGGTTTAAGGATTTCCGAAGCCACGGAAATCAGCCTCAACGACATCGATTTTGAAAATGCGTACATTCGCATCACCGGCAAGGGGAACAAGGAAAGGATTACTCCAGTCGGCGAGATAGCTCTTCGTCTCATAAAGAAATACATTGAAAACTCCAGACCCCTCATCAACGGCAGCAGGGATTCCGAGTATCTCTTCATAAGCAAAAAAGGATCAAAGCTCAACCGTAAATCGGTATGGCGTCTATTGAAGAATTATGTCTCGAGGACAAAGATTAAAAAGAACATAACACCCCATACGCTCAGGCACTCCTTCGCGACGCATCTAATCGAAAACGGTGCTGATCTTCGCTCGGTACAGGAACTTCTCGGTCACATGGACATTTCAACGACCCAGATCTATACGCATCTTGCGAAGAAGAAACTCCAGGATATCCATAAAAAGCATCATCCTAAAGGTTGAAATGAGAGAATGCGAAATACAATAAAACCTGCAATTACGGTTGTATATTCATTATTGTTTTTGATGGTGTGGTCATGCACACCATCAAATTTTTTTCTAAGAGAACAGAGCTCGAAAAAGTCTCGAGATACAGGAATTGTGAGGGTGTTGATCCTCGCCACGCCTGGAGAGATGACCTTCTCATCCCGCTTTCCTTTCAAGGTGATGGACAAGCGAAGCGGGAGATTACTTGGGAAAGCCGGAGCTAGAAGCGTTCATTTTACACCCGGAAATATTGAATCGTCCATCGTCATTGAATCGGGCGATTCCCCGATCGCGATTGAAGGAAAAGAATACCGCGGTTTTTTCGAGCTGCATTCAAAATCAGGGAAGCTCTATGCAGTGAATGTAGTAAGACTCGATGAATACCTCTACAGTGTGGTTCCAGGAGAAATATGCCCGGGATGGCCGATTGAGGCACTCAAGGCCCAGGCCGTCGCTGCCAGGACCTATACACTGAAGCATGTCCTTGGAGTATCCGGTTCGGATATGTATGATGTAACCGCCTCAACAAGCTTTCAGATATACGAGGGTATCCAGAAAGAGAACAAAACGACCTCGGAAGCGGTCAGAATAACAAGCGGTCAGATCATGAAATATTCAAGAGAACCTATCATGGCCTATTATCATTCCACTTGCGGCGGCATGACCGTTGATGACGGCAAAGTATGGAAAGGTAAAGACCTTGAGTACCTCGCGGGCAGGAGGTGCAATTATTGCAAGGATTCCCCGAAATATAAATGGGAGCGCAAAGTAACGTTATCCGAGATCAAGGATGCCATCAGGAAGAAATTTCCGAATATGAAAATATCAAGAATCAGCAGTATCGCGTTCAAGAAATCGGATAAAAGAGTCGCCACCGTTACCGTCGCATTCCCATCCGGGAGGGTGACGATGACCGGTAACGACTTTCGGCTCCTCTTTAGGCCGGAGATTATACGAAGCCTCAACTTCAGTATCAAGAAGACCCCCGGGGGGCTTCTTCTCAAAGGTTACGGATGGGGTCATGGCGTAGGCATGTGCCAATGGGGGGCAAGGGGAATGGCCCTGAAAGGTCTCTCCTACAGACAGATCCTGCATTACTATTATAGAAATGTTCAGATAAGCAGTTCGTCAAACCTTCCCGTCGCATCGTCACGATAACCCGGGCCGGACTTCTCATGGACGGGAGATCATATACCCTTGATGATTTTGACTTCAATTTGCCCGAAGAGCTGATCGCCCAGCGTCCGACTGAGGCCAGGGACGAATCACGACTCTTCGTGTTAAAAAGGAACACAGGCGAATTCATCCATACCTATTTTTGTTCGTTGGCGGATTATATCATTCCCGGAGATCTTCTCATCTTCAACGATGCGAAGGTCATACCCGCGCGCATTATAATGGAAAAGGCGACCGGCGCAATGATTGAATTGCTCCTCCTCGAGCATGTATCCGCGGGCATTTGGGCGGCAATCTGTAACAGGATGAAAAGGATACGGAAGGGGGATATACTCGTTCCAGTCAGGGACCGGTCCATCTCTTGTATCGTCAAGGATAAACAAGGCGACAGGATTTTGGTTGAATTCATTCCGTCCGTAGATCAATCAGAGCTTGATCGTATAGGCGATATGGCCCTTCCCCCGTATATTCGTCGCCCCGCAGAGGACAACGACCGGTTGCGATACCAGACCGTATATGCAAAAAGCGGGGCAGCCATTGCCGCACCCACCGCAGGCCTGCACTTTACCCCTGTGGTACTGGAGGCCATACGGGACAGGGGGGCGTCGTTTGATTTTGTCACGCTCAACGTTTCGTGGGGTACCTTCCAGCCTGTCCGGAACAGGAGGATCGAAGATCATGTAATCCATTCCGAGGATTATATGCTTGAGCATTCCGTGGCTGAAAGGATCAATCGCTCCCGCGAGTCAGGCGGAAGAATTATCGCAGTGGGAACCACGTCCCTTCGCGTATTGGAATCGACATATTCTGGTGGAATAAACACTGCGAGTGCCGGGAAGACGGATCTTTATATTTATCCCCCGAAAAAAGTATGTTCAACAGATGCACTGATCACCAATTTTCATACCCCGAAATCGACCCTGCTCATGCTCGTTGCGGCTTTTGCTGGCTACGATACCATCATGAGGGCATATGAAACCGCGGTATCGATGAAATATCGTTTTTTTTCATACGGCGATGCCATGCTCATTATCTGATGGCATCGGACATAATAAAATTATTACATTATACATTCACTTCTTGACAAAATCATGCCATATGATGTCATGATGATTCATATTTTTCTGGAACAGTACCGGCGGGCAAATGAATTCCGAGATATCCAAAATGCTAATTTCGCAAAAACACCATGACAGGATGAGGGATGCCGAATCAGCCATCAACAGCATAAAAAACGGTCTTGCCAGTCTCGAAAATGAAATTGCAGCCCTCATCGCGCGAAAGTCATCCCAGGAAACGCTCATCAAGGAATTGAAAAATACGATCAAACAAAACGAGCTCTCCATAAAGGAAGATGATACGCGTCTTAAAAAGCTGGCCGAAAGAAGAAATACGCTTCATAGCGATAAGGAGTTTGCGGCCGTTGACAAGGAAATCGAGATACTGAAAAACGAAATTTCCCAGCTTGAGGAATCAACATTGAATTCGATGGATAGGCTCGAATCAGAGGAAAACAAGCTCGCGGCCATGCAATCGGCGGTTGATGAAAAGCAAAATAAAATGGATGAACTGCGGCAGGATTCCGCCGGCCGCATCGAATCGCACGCAGCGGTTCTGTCCGAGAACCGCGAAAAATTCGATTCCACCATAAATGGCATTGCATCGCAGTTTCGGTCCCGTTTCGTGAAAATGGTAAATTCAAAAGAGGGGAAAGCTGTGGCGCCGGTTAACGGGGATGTATGCAGTTTCTGCAATTGTAAAATTCCGGTTGCCGTTTCAATGGAGGCATCACGTGACGATAGGACGACAAACTGCACGAACTGCGGCAGGTTTATTTACACGGAAAAGTGATTTCGATGCTTTTAAGTATTGATCGCGTATTACAGCTCCTGCAGGAAGACAAATCTCTCGACCGAATCGCTGCCCTGGCGAACTGCCAGAAATCGGATGTCGTCGCAATAATTCAGGAAGCGAGACGTTTGATCGATAAATACGAAAAACCTACCGGAAGGAAAAAAATTATCATTAAAAACCTGGAACCATCAGAATCAGGTACCGGTTCCGATGCGACTGATGCCGACTCTATCTCTGAATTGCTTTCAGGTGTGGAGTTATCAGCGTTTCCCGTAGGGTCCTCTTTAATAATCTATATAAATGCCGCAATAGAACAGGATTCGAACCAGACGGGAATAGGTATACTCGTCTATGATCGCGAAGGTCACCAGCTGGCAAAAGTATCGCTCGCGGTTGGGCGGGCAAGCATCATGCATGCGCTTTATATCGCACTGATTAAATCATTGAAACTCGCGGCTTACTTCAAGACGAGATCGCTCAGGATAAGGACCGACTCAGAGCACATGGTCCGACAGATAGACGGTTCTCGGCCGGTAAAAAACGATAAATTGAAATCCATGCATGCCGCGGCCCTGCACTCAATACAGGCAATTCCTGATTTCCGCATGGAGCATGCTACATATGCTTTAACAGACAAGGCGGATTTCCTCGCGCATAAAGCGAGCGAGCGATATAAAAAATAATATCCTGTTATGCCACACGTCGCGACGATGAAAGAGAATAGCGTTGATGAAGATCTTTCGAATCTGTTTGGTGTCAGACCGCAGATTATGAAGCTCATTAATGCCAGAGGAATCGTCGAGAAAGACGACATTCGCGCTTATCTCTATCCCCATTATTCAGATCTCCACAGCCCCTTCATGCTCGATAATATGCACGAGGCGGTTACGCGCATAAGGGCTGCGATTTCCGGCAGGGAAAGAATCGGAATCTTTGCCGATTCCGACCTCGATGGAATAACATCCCTTACCGTCATGTACCAGATGTTCAGTAAAATGGGCACGATACCTTATCTTAGGTACTTGAAGGACCGCGAGAATTATGGAATAACAGAAGAGATCATCGATGAATTCAAAAAAGAGAAAACCGACCTTCTGATCACGGTCGATTCTGGTATCAGGGATATTAAGGAGATCGCCTATGCGCGAAACCTGGGCATAGACGTTATCGTAACGGATCATCACGAGCCGGATGCGACATTACCCGATGCCATAGTTGTCAACCCGAAACTGTCACATTCATCATATCCGAATGCCTTCCTGGCCGGGGTGGGTGTTGCGTTCAAGATATGCCATGCAACACTTATGAGTTATCTGCCTTCATATAACAGGCTATTTTCGATTGTATCTAGTGAGAACGGCGAAATGTCGTTATCGATCATCCAGAACGGGATTGTCAGGTCGGAGTACCATCATCATGAAAGGATCAACGATGAGGATATCGCTCGAAAAGCACTTGAATCGGATTGGATATTGCACCATGATCTCACGCCACGGCAGCTGGGATCGTTGATGGAAGCATTGCCTGAAGAGGGGAGGGCGCTGCCTTTTTCCGATTTCATAAAGCGTGTCTTTTCATCATCGATCTCGGATATCCGGCAGGCATCGAAAGAGTTTTCAATCATCAGGGAATACCATGATAGCGAGCACGACTTTCTCGTGAACCTTTTCAATGAAGTCCAGATTCGAGGTTCCGATAAAATGCTTTCCTTTATACAGGAAATCATGCCCTTCGTCGCTATTGGAAGCATCGCGGATGTGGTTCCGTTAAAAAACGAGAACAGGTCCATTGTAAAGATCGGATTGAGGGAGATGGAAACGAGCAGGCATTCGGGATTGGCAAGGCTGGTGAATGGCTCCCGGGCTGATTCGAGACTGGTGGCCTGGGACATCGCGCCGCTGCTGAATACCCCGGGGAGGGACGGTAAAACGCACCTGACCGTTGATTTCTTCTTACCCAAAAAATCCGATGACATGGACAGGACGATCAATGAAATTAGATCCCTCAACACTAACAGGAAAAATGTGATCAACACCATTTGCATAAGGCTTCTTGATAAAATCGGCAGTCGAGATAGCCATTCCACTAATGGATTGATATATATACGCGACAACGATATCCCGAACGGCTATGCCGGCCTGATCGCGGGCAGATTGTCGGATAAAACCGAGATGCCTGTGGTCGTCGCAGTGGAAACCGACGAACCGGGCGTGCTCAAAGGTTCGGGTAGAATAAAGGGGGGAGGGAAGTTCTTCAGCTTTTTCTCGACCCATGCGGACCGTTTTATCCGCATCGGAGGACATGAGCAGGCCTTTGGTTTTACAGTACACGAGGAAAATATCGATGAAATCATTGCCGATATAAATACCAGACTCGGTGAATGCAATCGTGATGTTTTGAATCCGGTGGTTGATATGGAACTCGATATCCGCGACATCAACGAAGGCTTGATTGAAGAAATGGGAATACTTGAACCGTTCGGTAATGGCAATGAAAGGCCGGTGTTCCTGTCGCGTTCACTGACGATAAGCACCTTTGAAATGATGGGAAAAAACCACGGGAAATACTATTTTAACGGGACAAGGAGTCTATGTGCCATAGGATGGCAAATGGCCGATGAAATGAAAGAAAAATACCAGCACGGAACACCGGTGGATATACTGTATAACCTCGAGAACAACCGTTTCAATGGCAGGCTTTACCCGCGGATGATAATCGCCACGCTGGATCATGCAAGGAGTGATTACTGAATATCGGTTATGATGATCTCAATTCGAGAAATTTTACGATAACCTTCCGGAGTAGAAAGCACTTCCCTGTCCCCCATACCCAGCGCGGCGATTCGCCCAGAATCAATACCTGCTTTCTCTATGAAGATCCTGACGGTTTCGGCTTTTCTTCCAGTATCGTTTCGATAATCGATCGCCTGTGAATGTCCCACTATCTTTACAGAGCACTTTGGATGGCTCTGTATGATCCTGACAATTTTTAATAGTTTTTCACGGCCCTCGGGGGATATCTGATAGTACATGCGATGGTTTTTACGTATGAAAATCTGGTGATCGTAATAATTCCCTATCAGGGCCCGTCCTTTTTTAACAAGGCCAGATTCGAGTATTCCCGCAGACGTACCGGAGATGTCCCCTGCGCCTGAACGGTAGTAATCCCTTTCGAGCATCAGTATCTGTGAGCGGATTTTTTTTGTCTGGGCAATTATGATCGAGGTTTCAAGCCTGATGATGGCGATCGATGCGTAATAATGCGCTTCGAGATACTTGTTCTCATCCATATTGTTTTTTGCATAAAGAATATAGAGCACCCCGTCGTTGTAGAGATCATGGGGCATTTCTGATCTGTCCGGGTGCGTATCAACATCTTCGAGAACTTTTTCTGCTTTTGTTATCACTTCGGAGGCGTCTTTCTTTGAGACAGCCCACAAGGTAACTGCCTGCAATACAATGATGATACATACGATGAAACGTTTCATAAAAATGTTCCTGTTCGAACTACCTGCCCAATCTGGATCTCGTGTCATCAAGTTCACCGCGCGCCTTTAAGTAATCAAGCCTGGCGTCTATCATTAAAAAATACATAATCCCGATACTGATTTCGTAATATGCCTCATTCACATTTCCTTTCGATATGAGATTTCTGGATTTGGTCAACTGCTCTTCTATTCTTCCTATTTCGTATTGTACGGATTCCCGATCGTTGCGATCCCTGACGGAAACGAGTTTTTTTTCGGTTTTATCAATTAAGGATGCGACTTCATCTCTGGAGTGGGTGGCAGCGAACGCAGAGGAAGTGATATAAAATGTGCATAAAGCAATCAATGCGCATATTTTTTTCATAATACTGGCCTTCACTAATTATCGAAGTAGTAATTATTTAATGCAATAATACAAGCAGAAATTCAATCCAGGGCTTGACAAATTGATGATTTTATCAATAATGATGAAATGGTCAATTTGATATATAATTAATTTAATATTTGACTCTTATAGTATAAAATTCTATTATAAACTCATCTGAAAAGACCGTCTGGTAAGCTTAATGTGGAGTCTGATATGAATATTGATATCGTCAATGAACAGGATATCATCAAGGTTTCAGTAGTGGGCAACATCGAGATGCTTACTATTAAGAACTTTAAAAATCAATTATTTGAAATTGCGCAGACTAACGATAAAGACATCGAACTCGATATGTCCCATGTTGATTATATCGATTCATCCGGTGTTGGTATTCTTATTAGTATTCTAAAAATTCAAAAAAATAAGGGTAAGAAGCTTCTTATAAACAAGGTCAGTCCCAAGGTATTGAACATTTTAAAATTGAGCTCCCTGGCGGAATTGTTTAACATTTAAATAATACACATTATCCATGAGGATACATCAATATATGGATTAGATAATACGGTGTGATTAAGATATTTTGTTAATGAGACATAATATATCTTATCGGAAGTTGATATTGTACATACGAAAATCATTGACAATAACCATGTTCATTTAGAATTGTATTTATTTTGATTCAAGTTCTCGGTCGCAGGTTAACAATGAGAATAGTGCTTATCAATCCCCCGTATCCATTTGAAGAAAATCCTTCCCCCCCTTTCGGCCTCATTTCATTGGGGGCATACCTCATAGAAAACGGGCACGAGGTTATAATAGAGGATTATATCGTCAACAGGTTCAGCGATGAACGTGTAAAACGAGTTATCTCCGAATTCAGGCCGGACGTGATCGGTGCCACTGCGGTAACGATGGACGTTAAAAACTCGATAGCGATCCTGAAGAAATACAGGGAGGCGTCGCCACAATCGGTGATCATGATGGGCGGGCCGCACGTCACCTTCGATTCGGATGCGGTGCTCAGGGAAAATGCATTTATCGACTATATCGTAAGGGGCGAAGGCGAACTGACAACGGTTGAGCTGCTGGAGTGCGTAGCTTCATCCGGGAATCCAGAAAACGTCGCGGGCATATCCTACATAAAAAACGGCGTCCCCATCAATAATCCCGATCGTCCTTTTATCGAAAATATTGACATACTGCCGATACCGGCACGGCACCTGATTCAGCTCAGTAAATACAGGGCCGCCAACCTGCCGGTAAGCATGATAACATCCCGCGGCTGCCCGCACACGTGCATATTCTGCGTCGGGAGCAGAATGGTCGGCAGGAAAGTGCGGTATTTCAGCATCGGGCGTGTCGTGGATGAATTCGAGTTACTTTCGAAGATGAGCTTCAATCAGATCAATATCGTCGATGACCTTTTCACATCGCATAAAAAACGGTGTATGGATATTTGCGATGAAATCAAGCGGCGCGGTATAAGGCATCCATGGACAGCCTTTGCCAGGGTGGACACGGTATCACCGGAATTGCTCGCTGCGATGAAAAGCGCCGGATGTACGACGCTATGCTTCGGTATTGAGAGCGGTAATCAGGAAATACTGGATAGGGTAAAAAAGAAGACCAACCTTGAGATGTGCCAGAAGGCCGTCAGACTCTGCAACGAGGCAGGCATCGAGTTCATGGCTTCGTACATACTTGGCCTGCCGGGCGAGACGCCGGATACCGTCCGCCAGACGCTCGAATTCTCGAAAAACCTGTGCCAGAGCTATGGATTTCACATACTGGCTCCTTTTCCCGGAACCGAGGTAAGGGAAAAGTCAGACGAATACGGCCTCACCATACTGACGAGCGATTGGGACAGGTACGACGCAAACCAGTCGGTGTGCGAGACGTCTTCCATGCCAGGGACCGAGGTCGATTCCATCGTGGGAGAATTCAACAATGCGATCACCTGCTACATCAAGGAAACCGAACGCAAGTTTAGAAACAATGAGGCGCTCACGGAAAGCGAAACGACGATGATCAGGAATTTCCATTCAGCCATTTTTTCCATCGAGCTTCTGCAGAACGACCTGATAGAGAAGTTTGCCGCGGTTGTTGGTTGCGATCCGGTAAAGGTAAGGAACCAGCTCGTGGATTATATCCACGCCAACACGAAATTCGATCGCAACTTGGTGTCAAGGGAAATTGACAGGTTGATTGATCTGGATTGCCTGGCGATCAAGTTCGATTCAAAGGTCTCTACCGTTTCATGGGCTTAGTTCAGGAGTTACGCAGACGATCGAAAAAATCCTTGATCATAATCGTCATCCTCGTCAGGACAAGGGCGCTTATGATAATATCCAATACTTTTGGAAGGTGAATCCCTGTTCCCCCGAAAATCGTCAGGATGCTGACCTTGTAGCATAATACTACTGAAAGAAGCAGGATGACCACGTCCCGCGCGGTCTGCACCGGCTTGCTATCGGCAATTTCTTTCAACGACGTCATCGAAAATACGGCCATAATGCACGATTCTATTATTATGGCGATTATGAACAGATAAAAAACGTTTTGCAGTAAAATTTCGCCTTTCATTGAATCCCTCCTTTGATTCGATAGACCGCTCCTTATTCACTCCTCCCGTAATGAAATGGAGATTCATCGAACAGACATTATGTGTTACATAACGTTAAATGCATAGATATTTGCTGATGCAAAAGAAAAGCATCTTTCTGCAACAAGTATAGCATGATGTATATAAAAAATCAAGTTCATTTTTTCCTTTTAAAGATATATGCCTCATTCCTGAAATACTGCTGTTCAAGGATGCGTGCGTCTTCTATTTCCCTTGAAGTTATGTCCCATTGGCTGAAATCAATGCTGCATGCACTCGAGAAGCCGTTCCTTATGCTTTCTGAGAGCTTGAGGATGAATCCAGGCGAAATCGCGGCATCTCCAATTATTTCGTCGAGGGCTATTACACGTTGTCCCGGATCGTCGAAGCCCCGCTCCAGTGTCTTTACGGACGGAACCTTCAGAAAAGAAAACATTTTGATTCTGTCAATCGAGATGAGAATGGTCCCATGCTGGAGAAGCGCCCCTTCCCTTCTCGTCTGGGCGCTACCCGAGATTTTTTTTCCGGATACAAGTATATCGTTCACAGGGGCGAATTGAGCTGTCGCTCCGAAATTCTCCAGTGCATCGATGAGCGGCCGGGTAAGGAGTTCGTAACTCGCGGTGATCGGTCCGGAGAGGCAGTCAGCCGAGAGCGGCAGCGCGATTGAATAGGTCAGCTCATGGTCATGATACACCGCGCCTCCCCCGGTAATACGCCTGATTATGTCAACACCGTTTCTCCTGCAGGCCTTGATGTCAATTTCATCATCCGCGACTTGGAAATATCCAATTGTCACCGCGGGAGTGCTCCAACCATAGATGCGAAGCGCCGGGACGCCGGTCATGGCAGTTGAGCGCATTAAAGCGTAATCGATGGCCATGTTCCATGGACCGTTTTCGGGCTCGTGCGTTATGTATCTGCCACGCAATGCGCTTACCTGCTTTTTACTATCGCTTCACTCACGGCGTTCGCCATCGAGGATGATGATATTCCCACGAGTTCGATCTGTTCGTCAGCGATCGTTGTTGCGATTCGACTGGCAAGATCGTTCGATGTTATGGAGACACCCCGAATTGATTTTTCGATCGCTTCCAGACCGCTTTCAGGATAAACGAAAAAATCGCCCGTAATCGAAACATCGACAAGTAATCCGTTCTCGATGCATACCCTCGCCCTGATCACTTTCTCGAGAAGGTTTTTCATGCAGGATTCGCCATGTGTAATTCGGTGCTTCATGGGTTCGTCGCGGATCAGTATAAGGTTCATTACGATCCGGTGTCGACGGGAGACAGGAATGATTCCGCCCGGTACGAGCTTCGTACCAGCGGGCCGGAAAGAACGTTCAAAAAACCGCGATCCAACGCATGTCTTTCAAGCGATGAGAATTCATCCGGCGTATAGTACCGGTTAACGGGCTGACATGCAGAAGAAGGCCGAAGATACTGTCCAATGGTTATGTATCTGCATCCGGTTTCAATGATGTCGTCAAGCGAGTGCAAGATGTCATCAAAGCTTTCGCCAAGGCCGACCATAATTCCGGTTTTTGCCGATATTCCGGATTGCGATATTCTCGAAAGAACGCACAGCGAATGATCGTAGTCACTACCAGGACGAATTCGGGGAAATACATTTCTTGCGACTTCGATATTATGACCGATTATATGGGGACGTAATTCAACAATGCATGAAAGTGATTGATCGAGACTCCTTATAAAGTCCGGTATGAGCAACTCCACGTTGCAGGAAGGAACGGTTTGCCTGATTGACTGGAGTACTTCACAAAAATGCCGTGCTCCGCCGTCCTCGATATCGTCACGGGTAACCGATGTTATGACCGCATGATTCAATTTCATGTCACGGATGCATTCGGCGATACCAGCGGGTTCATGCGCATCCGGCGGTGATCCCGCATGAGACTTGCGGACGGAACAATATCCGCATGATCGTGTACAGATCTTCCCGAGAATCAGAAACGTCGCGGTGCCGCGTCCGAAGCATTCCCCGATGTTCGGGCAACGCGCTTCCGTACAGACGGTGTTCAGTGAGTGATCGTGAATGGACTTTTTCAGCCTGACGTAATCGGTGCCTCCCGGGATGGTGCTGCGTATCCAGGATGGTTTTGCGCGAGGATTCACTCCCATTTCAACACCGGCTTCCGCGCTGCCAGGACCTGGTCGATTCGCCCTACCGGAGTGTCATGAGGCGCGTTTTTAACGGTATCGGGGTCGGTTTCCGACTCCCTCTTGATGCGAATCATCGCGTCGATGAATGCATCCATCGATTCGCGGGATTCGGTTTCCGTGGGCTCGATCATGATGGCGCCGTTCACGATAAGCGGAAAGTAGACCGTGGGCGCATGCAGGCCGAAATCGAGCAGCCTTTTCGCGAGATCATTGGCGGTAACCCCGCCGGGTAGCGATGCATCGCTGAGGACGAATTCATGCATGCAGCGCCTGTCAATGGCGGGGGGATATTCGCCGCGTAGTGCCGACATGATGTAATTGGCATGCAGGACCGCGTTTTCGGATATCTCGGGCAACCCATCGGCGCCCACCCTCTTCAAATATGCATACGCGCGAAGCGCCACGAGAAAATTGCCGTAGAAAGTATGCACGCACCCGATGCTCATCGGACGATCGTAGCTTGTATGGTATGATCCGCCAGAGGATTCGATCACCGGTACGGGGAGATAGGGCTCGAGCGCAGACGAAACACAGACCGGACCGGAACCGGGTCCGCCGCCACCGTGCGGTGTTGAGAATGTTTTATGGAGGTTGAGGTGCATGAGGTCGAAACCGAGATCGCGCATCCGGACCTTCCCGATGAGGGCGTTGAGATTGGCCCCATCTGCGTAAAACAGCGACCCGTTATCGCGGAGCATGTTTGAGATGGTCCCCACTCCCCTCTCGAAGAGCCCCAGCGTGCTCGGGCAGGTGAGCATCATCGCCGCCACTCCCGGGTTGACCAGGGACTTCAGCGCGTTGAGATCGACATCGCCAGAAGGTCCGGACGGTACCTCGATCGCCTTGAATCCGCACATGGCTGCCGATGCGGGATTCGTACCGTGGGCCGTATCCGGGACGAGGATTACGTCCCGCTTTTCGTTTCTGTCCTCGAAATATTTCTTGATCATCATGAGCCCTGTCAGCTCACCATGGGAACCGGCTGATGGATTCAATGTAATCGCGTCCATCCCGGTAATCTTACAGAGGTAGCTTCCAAGCACGTAAAGCACCTCAAGTGCTCCCTGGGACGACGCATCGCCGCAGAGCGGATGCATATCTGTAAAACCTTTCATCGCGGCGATACGTTCGTTCAGCTTGGGATTGTGCTTCATCGTACAGCTTCCGAGCGGGTACATGCCGGTATCGACTCCGAAATTCATGCGGGAAAGCATAGTGTAGTGTCGAACGACTTCGACCTCGCTCACATCGGGGAGATCGAGGGCACTTCTGGTCAAATCATCAGGTATTTCACAGCGGAGCTGTGCTCGTGATCCTGGGATGCGATAGGTGTTTTTTCCTTCACGCGCATGTTCGAATAAGAGTTTCATAAAACCGTCCGGAACGAATGGTCACGAATCCCTCAATGCGCGTACGAGCCTTTCAATTGAATCGCTATCGTTATTCTCAGTCGCGCATACGAGAACCTGGTTTTTCATTTCAGGGTAATAGCGGGCAAGTTCAATGCCGAAAAGGAAGCCACTGGAAACGAGCGCTTTTCTTATGCGTTCGGCATTTTCAAGACTGACGGTAAATTCATTAAAAAAAGATTTTTTATAGATTGTGCGGATACCAATGGCATCAAGGGCGTCCCTAAGGATCAGGGCCCTATCGTGGTTTATGCGGGCCAGATTTTCTATTGAGCTTCCATGCAGCCCGAGGTAGATGGCGGCCCTCAGGGCACACAGTCCCTGGTTGGTACAAATATTGGATGTGGCTCTTTCCCTGCGGATGTGCTGCTCCCTGGTTTGCAGTGTGAGAACGTAGGCGGTCTCTCCCCTGCTGTCTACGGTCCTTCCTACGATTCTGCCCGGCATCTGTCGCATGAAATCCTTCTTCGCAGCGATAAATCCGAGCAATGGACCTCCGAAACCCGGCGGATTCCCGAAAGAACGGGCCTCTCCGCAGCATATATCGGCTCCGCACTCACCCGGGGAGCGAAGCATGGCGAGGCTCAGCGGCTCTGTCACCGCAACGATTGTATGGATGGAACGCTGGCGTGCCATTGAGGATATTGCGGCGATATCCTCAATGCAACCGAAAAAACCCGGATTCTGTACCACGACCGCGGAAACGTCTTCATCAAGGAAAGCTTCTAGCGTTTCGATGCGTGTCGATCCGTCGAGAAGTTCGATCTCTTTCAATAAAATGCCAGATGCCCAGCAATAGGTACGAAGAACACGCAGGTACAGGGGGTTGAGATTTTTACTGACGCATATTGTAGTTCTGTGGCTGATTCTCGCCGACAAAAGTATCGATTCGGCGACTGCTGTGGCCCCGTCGTAAAGGCTCGAATTGGACACATCAAGCCCGGTCAGCCTGCAGATCATGGTCTGGAACTCGAACATTGCGGCAAGCGTTCCCTGGCTCACCTCTGGCTGATATGGAGTATAGGATGTTGTGAATTCCGAACGCGCGGAAAGGCTATCCACCACAGCGGGGATATAATGATTGTAACAACCGGCCCCGGCGAAAATTTCCAGCAGCCTGTTTTTTCCTGCCGTCCCTGATATGTCTTTTTCTACTTCGAAGTCAGATTGTCCAGCGGGGATATCGAGAGTATGATTCAGGATGAGTTCGCGAGGGACGTCTGCGAAAAGTTCATCAATCGTATCTATACCGATAGCGGAGAGCATTTCCTTCCGCTCGGAAGGAGACGATGGTATATAACCCATTTACTGCCCCGATTCCACAAATCCGTTGTATTCTTCAGGGGACATGAGGTCATCGAGTTCAGTCTTGAATTTTACGTCAATTTTAAACAGCCAGCCTTTTCCATATGGATCGCTGTTTACAAGCTCGGGAGAATCTTCAATAGCGCTGTTCGTTTCGATAATGGTGCCACTCACAGGGGCATACAGGTCAGAAACGGACTTTACAGATTCAACAAGCCCTACCCTGTCACCCTTCTTGCATACGAACGAGATTTCAGGCAATTCCACAAAGACAATATCTGTAAGCATTTCCTGTGCATGATCGGTAATACCGCAGGTACCGATAAAATCCTCGCCCATCCGAATCCATTCGTGGGTTTTTGAATATTTCAGGTCTTCCGGTACAGAACTCATATAACCCCCCAAATTATTGCTTGATTATATGAGAAAGATGGATGTTTGCAACAAATAATTCAGTCTATAAAATAAAAAACCAATAATACAACAAAACAGTTTTATAAATTACACTTGGGAACATATTTTGTTCATGAGAAAACCCGGACGGATGGTAAAATATCTGATTGATGAAGCATGAAGGGGAAAATCATGTAAAAAAAATGCATTTTAAAAAATTATTTTCAAAACTTTCTTGACATACTAAAAGAGCTCGATAAAAATTTATATAAAATAAAAATAGTGCACCAATTTTCATGAAAAACCTCAAAAATCAAACGACCGAGTGCTGTTTGTCTGTTTCCGGCTCATAGAATTATCACTTATGTTCAATAATATATCAACAACTTATGGCTTTAAATGTATGCATGGAACTTCTTAGATTCGGTCGTGGCTGAAGCATAACGTGTACATCGCACGTTTTCCGCTTGCCGGTTCAATCGAGGACATGCGCATTTAGTATATTTTTTTTGAGGTGATTTATGACTAAACAAATCTATGCTGGCAATCTTTCTTACAGCATGTCTGATGAATCCCTTCAGCAACTGTTCCAGCAGCACGGCCAGGTAACTTCAGCAAAAATCATTCGTGATCGCGATACCGGCCGCTCGAAAGGTTTCGGCTTTGTTGAAATGTCCACAGACGAAGAAGCTGAAAAGGCCATACAGAGTCTAAACGGCACAGAGGTGGACGGACGGAGCATCAGGGTGAACCTTGCGAGACCCAAAAAAGAGATGAAGCGTTAGTCCATTACGTCAGAAAAATCGTATCTTACCGCAATTATCTGCTGATTATTTGCGATAAAAACTGCGTAAGATTGTTATTTGTGTAAGAGCTTACAAGATCCTCAAGTAGATCGTCGTTGGCGACGACTTGCTTGAGGATCTCGCCCCTTTTTTCAGATGTGAGCCCGTTGAAGTTATTCGTATCGGACAGAATCTTTCTAGTTTCTCGAAGCGCTTTTAATACAATATCAACGTCATCAGGAAGCATTTCTTCAATTTTCCTCCTTATCCGCGCGGCATAAGCCGGTGATGCGCCGGATGTCGATACAGCGATGACAAGGTCTTCGTGCCTGGTGCATGATGGCACGATAAAATCCCCTGATTCATTACCATCAGCTGCGTTGAAAAGAATACCTTTTCTTTCAGCTTCCTCTTGCACTTTAAGGTTGACGGACGAATCGTCTGTCGCCGAAATTGCAAGAAATGAATTATCAATATCGCCCTCGGTGTACGGTCTTCTGACAAGTACGAGCGATGCGTCGAAACCTATCGAGCCGAACGAACTATCGAATTCCGGCGAAATACAGGTTACGCGCGCTCCCGCCTGCAGCAGTTCTTTCACCTTTCTGAAAGCAACTTTCCCGCCACCGATAACGACCGTATTCCGATCCTGTATTTTCAGTAAAACCGGATAATACCGTATCATTTCAGCAATTCGGACGGTACCGGAAATAATTCCGACAACTCTCCAAGGATGGCCAGCTTGTCCGGATCAAGTCCGATTTCGTCATCTGTAAGATAGCACTGCGGATCAGGTGCCCAGGGATCATCGTATGTCCTGAAAGCCCTCACCCGCATGGCACCTGTGCACAGTTCTTTATGGGCGCATATCCTGCATCGACCCTTGATATAGTCGGCCTTATGCTTCAGACCCTTCATAAGGGGATCGCCTTCATCAAGCCAGATATCGGCGAAGCTTCTTTCCCTGATATTGCCGAAACTGTAATCCTGCCAGAACTGGTCGGGATGAACGTTGCCCACGAAGTCTATGTTGGCTATGCCAACACCGGTAGAATGTGCACCGCCGCCGTTCCATGCAAGAAGAGACCGCACTTCTTCCGCCCTGTCCGGGTCCGTTTCTTTTAATTTGAGATATATATACACACCGTCTACATGATTGTCAACCGTAAGTATATTTATATCGAGTCCCCTGGAAAAAAAATTTTTCGTCCTTTTCAGGATGGTATCCATCGCAGACCTGCTCTGTCGGTGCGTGAGGTCGTCGTTGAACAGGTTACCGCCCCTGCCGGAGTACACCAGGTGGTAGAAACAGGCGCGGTTTATATGCTCCCTTTCGATGAAGTCGAAAATGTCGTCCAGATCTTCAAAGTTTCGCCTCGTCAGGGTCAGTCGTAATCCAACGCGCTGTCCGACTGCAACGCATTGTTCAAAACCGTTCATTGCCTTCGCGAAAGCCCCTTTCATCCCCCTGAAACGATCGTTCACCTCTTCCATCCCGTCAAGGCTTATGCCCACGTACACGATTCCCGCGTCCTTGATCCTTCGGGCCGCTTCCCTGTCAATGAGCGTCCCGTTCGTCGAAAGGACGGGACGGATGTTTCTGGACGAGGCGTGTTCGACGAGCCTGAACAGGTCCCGCCGCATAAGGGGTTCTCCACCGGAAAAAAGCAACGAGGGGATGCCGAATGCCGCGAGATCGTCTATCAGTGATAATCCCTCGGCAGTGTCGAGTTCACCTGAATACTTGAGGTTTTTCGAATCTGTGTAACAGTGGACGCACTGGAGATTACATGTCCTTGTAGTGCTCCACACGACGATCGGCCTTCTTTCGTCAGCACGGACGGGCCTCATGTGCGGACTGTTTCCGTGACAGTCAGTCGAGCCCTCGGTGCCGTATCTGAGAGAATCGCCCGTGGAAGTGCCACGGCAGTATAGTTTTCCAATATCGATCATTGAGGCGTACCTCTCCGCCACGAATCAAGTTCCCCGGTAAAATACCGGACCCGCATCTTTTTCAATTCCTTCACCGATTTCAAAACCCTGTAGTCAGTAATTCCGCTCCTGTGTGCGATCCCGTCGATTATAGAAGATAGCTCGGAATCGGACTTTGCGTGTATCATCGCGAAAAGGGGGTATTCCCAGCGTCCTTCGTGGACAGTACGAACGTAGAGGTGCGACACGCTCCTCTCTCGTGACATGAGCGAAGCCGCGGAGTCGAGAGATTCGGTCCCGTCCGGTCGCCACACCGTCATGGCATTGCTGGTATATCCCGCTTTCTGGTGCCTGAGAACGCCTGCATATCTCCTCATTAATCCTCTGTGCTTCAGGTCTTTCCCTATCTCCAGAAGCGCAGCCGCAGAAAGTCGCGACTTGTGCTCGATGGCGAGCGCTTCGAAAGGCATGTCAATAACCGGGAGATCATACTGTAGCACCCTCACCGTCTCGATTTCATCTTCGGAAAGCCGCACGGCATCATGTGCCGGGTAAGGATTACTTTGCGGTCCTGCGGATGTGCCCGCGGCACCCGGCTCATCGCTAACGTCGAGTATGACACCAATTTTATATTGTTTCTTGTTCTCTAGAATTATATAATCGTCGGTCCCGGACAATTCCGCTATTCTCCGGAGAGAAAACCTCATTTTTTCATCGGATTCGTCCGCGATAGTGAACCACATGTTATACTCGTTGTCGCGGATGTAATTGTGGCTCACGCCGGGATGTGAATTCACCACGCTCGACGCTTTTTCGATCAAGCCCGGAGCAACTCGCATGGCGACCAGTGCGGACCGGTAGCCGATTTTTCTGGCGTCGAATATGGCCGATACGGTTCGCAAAACTCCTCGCTCTTTCATGTCGGATGCGATGTACAGGAATTCACCGGGAGGCATGGACAGTTCCCGCGCGAGCTCGCGGTAGATGTCAGGAATCATGGGCATATCCTTCTGAATCCTGTTTAATACCTTCATTTCGATTTCTGAAAAATGGGTCATTTTATTGCCTTCGCGGGAATATATGCGCAGAAAGGTTCCTCTGCCATGAAGTCGCCGGTCTCGTAATAGGCCCGCGCCCTGCAACCCGCGCAGAAGGTCCGGTATTCGCAAAGGCCGCATTTACCGCCGAGGGAATCCACGTTGCGTAGCGCATTGAAGAGTGGCGATTCGCTCCATATCCGGGAGAGCGGAGTAGTTTTCACGTTTCCGGCCACGAGCGGAAGATAACCGCACGGCTGAACGTCGCCCGCGTACGATATGAAGCATACACCGCTCCCGGCGAGGCAACCTCGTGTCATAGCCGTCATGCCATGGGTCTCGACCGTGATGCGCCTTCCCTCCTCACGCGCCCGCTGGCGGATGATCCTGTAATAATGCGGCGCGCATGTCGCCCTGAATTCCATGTCAATGTCCCTGGTGCGGTGATAGAACCAATCGAGCACTTCCTCGTACTTTTCGCTAGAAAGCATCTCCGACTCGGCTATGCTCACACCGCATCCGACAGGAACCAGCATGAAGATGTGGAGCGCCCTGGCACCCTCGCGCAGCGCGAGCTCGACGATGTCATCGATCTGGGCGACGTTCCTTTTCGTTATGGTGGTATTGAATTGTATGTCGACTCCGGCCTCTCGCAGAAAACGTCCTCCCCTGAGGGCGCCGTCGAACGATCCCGGTATGCCTCTGAACGTGTCATGCGTGGTGGCATCCCTGCCGTCAAGGGATATGCTCACCCGCTCGATACCGGCATCCCTTATTGAACGGGCCGCTGTCGCATCGACAAGCGTGCCGTTGGTAGCAAGGGCCGCGGTGAGGCCGCGCGAGGTAACGTAGCGGGCAATATCGTATATATCCTTCCGGTAAAGGGGTTCTCCGCCGGTGAGCACTACGATGGGCCGGTAGTGCAGCGCGATATCGTCAATGACGTTTTGTATGACATCGAGGGTTAGTTCGTCCGGCGCTGCGTTTTCCTCTGCCTCGGCGCGGCAGTGGACGCATCGCAGATTGCATCGCTTGGTCAACTCCCAGAAGATAAGCCTCGGAGCGCCGCTGGCGTGTTGTAACATTATTTGAAGAGTTCCTCGATCACCTTGATTTTCTGGCTGATCGCTTCACGGGAATGATATCCGTGAACACCCGATTGCTTGTTCTCCTTTATCTTCATGATCGGGTTGTGCAGTATTTTTGAAAGGATCTGCTTTGTGAGCTCTTCGACGATTCCCATGTCGTTCTCATTGAGGTGCTTGAGCTTTCTTCTCCTGTACTTGTCGAGTTCCTGGAGCCTGATGGCCTCGAAGTTTTCCTGGAGCTCAACAATGAGGGGGACGATCTCCAGCCCTTCGTACCAGTCGAGTAGGGTCGTGGCGTCGCTTTCAACGATCTGCCGGGCTACCTCGACCTCCTTGAGACGGTACCGAAGGTTTTCATCGGCGATTTTTTTCAGGTTGTCGATGTTATAGAGATGGACACCCGGCACCGATGCGACGGACGGATCGATGTTCCTGGGGACGCCGATATCGATCATGAAAAGAGGCCTGTCTTCCCGCTCCTTTGCGATATTCTCCGCCATCCGGGTAGTGATGATCGGATCGTTTACGGAAACGGAGCTTATAATAATGTCGGCGGACTTTGCCACAGCGTCGATATCGTCGAGGTGCGCGATATGAGCCGACGTGTTGATGCTTTCAGCAAGTACTTCCGCGTTGGAAAGGGAACGGTTCGCAATCGTGATGTCGCCGATGCAGCATTTCGTGAAGTATTTCAGTATGAGCTCGCCCATCTCTCCCGCGCCGATAAGCAACGCCTTTCTGGCGGACAGATCGCCGCCGAAGATCTCGCGGGCCTGCTCGACCGCGATATAGGCGATAGAAAGCGGGTTCTGCGCGATGCCGGTGTCCGTACGGACCTTCTTGGCGGTGTTGAATGCCTGGTGGAAGAGCCGGTTGAGAAGGATGCCGCTGTTTTTACCGTGAACGGAATCGCGGTATGCCTGTTTGATCTGGCTCAGAATTTCTGTTTCGCCGACGACCATGGAATCGAGCGACGAGGCGACAGTCAGGAGATGCCGGACGGCATCCCTGGAATACTTCTTGTATATATAGGGGCTGAATTCGTTTTCGTGAAGACCGGTATATTGCGCGATTACGGCTCCGAGCCTGTTCATGGCTTCGTGAACGTCAACTGCGGTGAAATAGATTTCTACCCTGTTGCAAGTCGACAGGTAGACTATTTCATCGATACCGCATGCCCTGGATTCAGACATGAATGACTGTCGGATTTTTTCATCGCAGGTGAAACGCTCGCGTACTTCGACCGGCGCGGTCTTGTGGTTCATGCCCAGGAGTATTATTTTCGATACTTCGTCGATCTTGTTCATCTCGGTGCTTACTCGTTGTATTTGATCCGATACGGACGGTTTTGTTTCAACCGAACACTTCCTTTAAAGAATTCGAAACGGCCATGGCAGTACGTTCCAGCGTCTCGTCGTCGTGGGTTACGGAAAGGAAGCCGACCTCGTATCCCGATGGAGACAGGTATATCCCCCTTGAACGCAGGGAGCGGTGAAAGGCTCCGAACGTTTTCATGTCGCATGCTCGCACATGATCAACCGATTCAATGGAGTCCCTGTCCGTAAAGTAGAAAGCGAATATTGATTGCATCGAAAGAAAAAGCACTTTACCGCGATATGGCTCCACTGCTTTGGACATAAGGACATTGAAGTGCTCGGATTTCTCTGCGAGAAGGCGCCACGCGTCGAGCCGGTCGAGTTTTTCCAGGGTCGCGATTCCTGCGGCCATGGCAAGGGGGTTTCCGGAAAGCGTGCCTGCCTGGTATACCGGTCCTTCGGGCGCGATGGATTTCATAATTGTGGATGAAGCGCCGTAGACGC
>CAYRGX010000002.1:53233-113780 GCA_964423905.1 uncultured Leptospirales bacterium
CCCACCAGATCGGCGCCCACATCCGCCGCCTTGGTAAAGATGCCGCCGCCGACGATTTTTCCGAGTGTGGTGATGTCCGGCCTTATTCTGAAGAATTCCTGCGCGCCGCCGCGCGACATCCTGAGACCTGTGATCACCTCGTCGAAGATGAGCAGCGTTCCGTGTCTGTCGCAGAGGGAACGAAGGCCTTCGAGGAAACCCTGATGCGGCGGAATGAGACCGTAATTGCACGGTACCGGTTCTACGATGATCGCGGCGATTCGGCCGCCGTCGGCGGACATTCTCTTCTCGACCGCTCCGAGATCGTTGAAAGGAAGTACAATTGTATCGCCCGCCGCCCCGCGGGTAACCCCGGCTGAATCGGGCGTGCCGAACGTCGCGAGTCCCGATCCGGCGGCAACGAGCAGGTGGTCGGCATGACCGTGGTAACAGCCGTCGAACTTGATGATGGCGTCCCTTCCCGTAAATCCCCGTGCAAGCCGTATGGCGCTCATGGTCGCCTCGGTGCCGGAGCTCACGCATCGAACCATTTCCATTGAAGGGAAGCGGGATGCCAGCTCTTCAGCCATCCTGACTTCGCGCGGCGTCGCCGTGCCGAAACTCGTACCGTCACCGGCCGCGCTCGTGATGGCCGAGATTACGTCGGGATCAGCGTGCCCCAGGATGAGCGGACCCCAGGACATGCAGTAGTCTATGTACTCGTTTCCGTCTGCGTCTTTCATTCGGGGGCCGGCCCCGCTTACCATGAATAGCGGGTCGCCGCCAACGGACTTGAACGCGCGCACGGGCGAGTTGACGCCGCCAGGCATGAGGCGGACCGCCCGCTGATAGAGCTCCTGCGACGCGGCATTTTTCATGATAGCCATCCGTTACGCGCAGCTTCCCTTGCATGGTAGGATATTACCATGTCGGCTCCCGCCCTGAATATTGAGGTGAGTATTTCCCGCACCAGCGCCGCCTCGTCGCCATGCCCGTTCGCGGCAATGGCCTTTACCATGGAGTACTCCCCGCTGACGTTGTAAGCGCACACCGGAACGTCGGACAGGGAGCTGACCCTGTATATGATATCGAGGTACGAGAGTGCGGGTTTCACCATGACGATATCGGCGCCCTCGTCAATGTCAAGAAGCACTTCCCTCTCGGCCTCGCGCGCGTTGCGATAATCCATCTGATAGGTCTTGCGGTCTCCAAACTGAGGCGCGCTGCCTGCGGCTTCCCTGAAGGGACCGTAAAATGCCGAGGCGTACTTGGCCGAGTAGGCAAGTATAGCCCGGTCCTCGTAGCCGTTATCGTCGAGAATCTCGCGGATTGCGGCGACCCTTCCGTCCATCATGTCCGAGGGAGCGACGATATCGGTCCCCGCTTTTACGTGCGAGAGCGCCGTGCGGGACAGGTGCTTAAGCGATTCGTCGTTCTGGATGCTTCCTTTCGACGGTATTCCGCAGTGACCGTGGCTGGTATATTCGCAGAGGCAGACATCGGTAATGACAAGCAGGGAAGGATATGACTTCTTTATTTCCCTGACAGTCGTCTGTATAATTCCGTTTTCACTGTATGCGCCTGTGCCGAGCTCATCCTTTTCGAGGGGTATACCGAAAAGAAGTATTTTATCCAGACCTAGGGACATATCCCCCTCAATGTCCCTGAGGAGGTCCTCGATGCCTACCCTGTAAATGCCCGGCATCGATGGAATTTCCTCCCTGGCTCCTTTCTTCTCTGTCACGAAATGTGGCATAATCAGTTTTTTATAACTGATTTCGGTCTCCGCTACAAGCTCTCTAATGGAGCTGTTTCGACGCAATCTACGTGGCCTGTATATCATGCATATTCCCGTGTATAGTAAAAAACCAGGATGAGCTGTTTTTTGGCAAGATATATTTCTCAATCGATAACCTGAATCAAGAAATTGCATTTGTCTTGTCGTCGGATTTGTGTGACCATTTAATGCAGAAATCATGCTTGTCAGCCGGGAATACAAGAATACCCTTGCCCGATTACATAATACCGAGACAACAGTCTGTACAATTACCTGTAATGAATGCAAAAAAAACGATAATCATCGGAACCAGGGGAAGCTCCCTGGCATTGGTTCAGGCCGGGACGGTCATGAATGAACTTGCCGCGATGAATCCCGGATTGCGTTTCGAGCTGAAAATCATTAAAACGACCGGTGATAAAATCCTCGATGCACCACTCTCGAAAATAGGAGACAAGGGGCTTTTCACAAAGGAAATTGAAAAAGAACTCCTCGAGGGCGATATCGATTGCGCGGTCCACTCCATGAAAGACCTGCCCACCGTACTGCCTCCCGGGTGCGCCATCGGGGCCACGACGATGAGGATAGACACAAGGGATTCATTCCTGTCGAATAACGGGCACGGGCTCGACGGACAGAAAAAGGGTGCGGTGATCGCGACAGGCAGCCTCAGGAGAAAAGCGCAATTGATGCGAATACGACCCGATTTTAAAATTGTGGACGTGAGAGGGAATGTCAACTCGCGCATTGCGAAACTGCGTGGAGACTCCGGCCTGGACGGCCTGATACTTGCCTCGGCCGGACTTCACCGTCTCGGACTGGTAAGTGAAATCGCCGAGTTCATTCCGGTGGAACGAATCATTCCGGCCGTGGGACAGGCAGCGCTCGCTCTCGAAGTACGTGCCACGGAACCTGAAATCATGCCAGTCATAGCCGGGCTCAACCATCCGGATACGATGATCGCTATCTCCTGCGAACGGGGTTTTCTCGCCGCACTCGAGGGAGGCTGCCAGGTGCCCATCGCGGGACATGCGAGAATAATCGGCGGCAATATTGTAATGCACGGGCTGGTCGCCTCGCTTGACGGTTCGATTGTCATCGATGACCGTATCGAAGGCCGTATCGACCAACCTGTCGAGACCGGGAAAGCGCTCGCTGAACGTCTCATCGCCAGGGGTGCGGGCGCCATTCTCGATGAAGTGTACGGTAGAAGCTGACACCACCCTCGGAGGGTATGCATGGAACATCAAGGTATGGTTTATCTTATCGGGGCAGGCCCCGGCGATATCCGCCTGCTCACGATCGGGGCGAAGGACGCCATTTCATATGCCGACGTGATCGTGTACGACAATCTCATCAACGAGGGAATCATCAGGGCCTACGCGCGGACGGACTGCGAAATACGGTATGTGGGAAAGAGCGGCGCGAGCCATACCATGGAACAGGACGACATAAACCGTCTTATCGCGCAGAAGGCGGCCGAAGGGCACGTCGTGGCGCGGTTGAAAGGCGGGGATCCTTTCATCTTCGGACGTGGCGGCGAAGAGGCGCTTCATCTATCCTCAGTGGGTATCCCGTTCGAGGTCATCTGCGGCGTTTCATCGGCCTACTCCGTCCCTGCATATGCCGGAATACCCGTCACCCACAGGGGGCTCAGCACATCGGTCGCATTCATCACGGGACATGAGGACCCTACCAAGCCCGACAGCGACATACGGTGGGACAGGCTGGCGACGGGCGTGCAGACGCTTGTGTTTCTTATGGGCGTGAAAAATCTTCCTTCAATCGTTCGAAATCTCGTAAAAAACGGACTTTCCCCCGATACTCCCTCGGCGGTCATCCAGAACGGGACATATCCATCCCAGAAAACTGTCACCGCCCCACTCTCTCAGATTTATGACAGGGCGGTCGCTGAAAAAATCGCGCCCCCGTCCGTGTTCATCGTCGGGGATGTCGTCAGCCTGAGAGAAAAAATAAACTGGTACGAGACGAGGCCCCTTTTCGGAAAGAGAATCGTGGTAACCAGGTCGCGTGAACAGGCCTCGGAGTTAGCAGGACGGCTCATTGCCCTTGGCGCCGATGTCATTGAAATCCCGTCGATACGCATAGTTGAGACAGAAGATCCCGAACCGGTCAGGAAGGCGATTGCGGATATGCCTTCTTATGATTGGATCATATTCACCTCTGTCAACGGTGTTGATCACTATTTCAACCACCTGTACCGGTCGGATCTCGACGCGCGCGCCTTTCACGGTAAGAAAATCTGCGCCATAGGACCGGCCACGTGCGATCGCCTCCGGGCTCACGGAATTCGGGCGGATCTCGTTCCACCTAAATATGTGAGCGGGGAGATCGTTTCGGCGCTCAGAAATCTGGGCGAGATATCTGGCAGGTCCTTCCTGCTCCCGCGGGCCGATATAGCGCCTCCCGCGCTCGCGCAGGAGCTGCGGGCGGCGGGGGCAACAAGGGTGGATGATGTTTCGGTGTACCGGACGGCAGAGGAACACTATGAAGACAGGCCGGAAGTGCTTGGCGCGTTGAAGGAAATGGCATTTGATATTGTGACATTTACGAGCTCGTCAACGGCCCGAAATTTCGCGAAGGCTCTTGTCGCTGCCGGGGTGAAGGATTTTACGGGCATCACGTGCGCCTCCATCGGCCCCATTACTACGGAAACGGCGAGTGGACTCGGTTTCCGGGTGGCGGTAACCTCCGGGGTGCACACGATCGAAGGACTTGTTGACGCCATCCTCGGCCTGCGGGGATGACGGAACCCGTTCAATCGAAAATCGCGAGATTGTCCCTGTGCACGACTTCGTCGAAGAAGGCTTCGCCGCTTTTTTTCTTGATTTCCGAGGATTTCATCCCCATGATCCTGCCGAGCTCGTGCGCGCTGTAGTTTACCAATCCCTTCCCAAGTACCTTCCCCGAGGGATCGCACAGGTCGATGACGTCTCCCATCTCGAACCGCCCCTCGACTCCCGTCACTCCAGATGCGAGCAATGACTTGTTCCTGTGCACGACGGCTTCCGCTGCCCCCTGGTCGATGAGTATCCTTCCCCTGGATTTCGTGATTGTGATCCACTTCTTCCTGCTCGGGAGCGGTTTTCTCCGCCCGGCGAAAAGTGTCCCGATGGAGTCGCCGGCCACTATCCTTTTCAATATGCCTGGAACGCCGCCGTTGGCGATTATCATCATTTCGCCGAAACGCAGTATGATCTGTGCGGCACGAATTTTCGTGAGCATGCCGCCTGTGCCGTGCTCGGTGCCGGCCCCGCCCGAGCGCCTGTAGATATCGTCATTGATTTCCTCTATCCTTTCTACCGGCGCGGGATCATCGAGGTTCATGTAAAAACCGTCGATATCCGAAAGCAGCACCAGGAGGTCGGCGTTGACGAGGCTCGCCACGTGCGCCGATAGTGTGTCATTGTCGCCGAACTTGATCTCCTTGACGACGACCGAGTCGTTTTCATTCACCACCGGCACGATGCCGAGGTCGAGGAGCGTTTCGATGGTATAGCGTGCGTTGAGGAAACGGTGACGGTTTTTGATGTCGTCCTCGGTGAGGAGTAGCTGCCCGACGTGGAGTTTTTTCTTCTGGAAAATTCTCCTGTACTCGTTCATGAGAATCGTCTGCCCGAGCGCGGCAAAAGCCTGTTTCTCGGGGATCGTAAGGTTTTTTACCCCCATCTCGAGCTCTGAAGCTCCCGCGGCGATCGCCCCGGATGAAACGATCACCACCCTGTATCCGGATGATACGAGCGCATGGACATCTTCCGCTATCGCGCCGATTTTCGAGGGGGATATTTTTCCCTTCGTGGTGATGGTTGACGTACCGACCTTGACGACAATCGTCTTGACTTTTTTCATCAACGTCTTACGAGGCACGATGGGACTCCAGTAATTGTAAAATGATTTGCAACAGCCGCGGAATATTCTCGCCCGTTCGCGCGGAGACGGGAAGCACATTTTCACCCGAAAGCTGGGCCATTTTCTCGGCAAGCGTACTTTCGTCGACGGTATCGGTTTTCGTGAGGAGGATATAGTTTGGCCTGAAGGCCAGCGAGTCGTTGTAAGTACATAGCTCCGACCTCAACAGTTGAAGAGTATACGAAGGATCGTCACCGTTTATGTCGATCAGGAACAGGATGATCTTGACGCGTTCAATATGCCTCAGGAAAGAGAGCCCGAGTCCCTCTCCTCGGTGTGCGCCTTCAATGATGCCCGGAATGTCCGCAATCGTGTATTCAATCCCCTCGTCGTTCCTCACCACGCCGAGGTTCGGGACAAGCGTGGTAAAGGGATAATCGGCGATCTTTGGATGCGCGTTGGTTATCGCTGATAGAAGAGTCGACTTCCCCGCGTTCGGAAGCCCGACGAGACCGACATCGGCTATCAGCTTGAGGTTCAGGACAACAGTCGCGGTTTCGCCTGGCATCCCCGGCTGGGAGAAGCGGGGCGTCTGGTGTGTCGAGCTTTTGAAAAACGCGTTTCCCTTGCCTCCGATGCCGCCCTGCGCGACAAGGCCCCGGGCGTGCTCTTCAACGAGGTCGTAGAGCAGGTCTCCCGTGTCGTCGTCAAAGACCTGAGTGCCAGGCGGGACCAGGATGGTCAGCGATTCACCGTCCGCCCCGTGCCTGTGGTTAGCGGATCCCGGTTTCCCGTGCTCCGCGGAGTATATCCTGTCATGAAACAGGTGAGCGAGATTGTAATAGCGGCGGTCCGATTCGATAAATACGTCCCCGCCCCTGCCGCCGTCGCCTCCGTCAGGACCGCCCTTGGCTATGTACTTCTCCCTTCGAAAAGACACGGCCCCGGCGCCGCCGTGACCGGCTGCGACATTGATCTGCATGGTATCGGTAAATTTTGCCATACATCGTTAGCCTTATAAACGACAAAATCGCGTATGATCTGCATCGATACGCGATTCAATTGCGTCAGACCCGGATACTCCGACGGTTTATGCCGTCGGGTATACCGAAACCTGTTTTCTCTTTTTATCAAAACGCTCGAATGTGACCACGCCATCTATCTTTGCGTATAGTGTATCGTCAGTCCCTTTTCCTACATTGATACCGGGATGAATCTTGGTTCCCCTCTGCCGAACGATTATCGTCCCACCTTTAACGTTCTGTCCACTGAAACGTTTCACGCCGAGACGTTTCGATTGAGAGTCCCTGCCGTTTCTGGATGAACCGCCGCCTTTTTTGTGTGCCATAATCAGACTCCTTATGATGTCCGCAACGGATTGATTTCGTTATCCTGTAGCATCTCAAGTGTTATAAATTCCGGATACCTCGCCTTCATGTCGATTATCCCGATGAGGAATGATTCGATAAGAATGGTTACGGCGCCGTAATTCGCTTCGTTCACATCGCTTTCAGCCAGGACGATTCTAACATCGCCGCTTTGTTCGCTGTATAGAGGCTCGATGCCTGCAATGATGTGAAATGATCGCAAAAGATTCATGGCCATTGCCGATACCGCCGAACAGAGCAACGGCCGTGATTCTTTGCCTGATTCATTTAATGCAACCTTTACGGCATGACCGCTGACCGTAATGGACGCATCACCCGATCTTGAAAAATCTAATACAATTCCATCGTCATAGAGAATGTTGGTACATCTGACCGTTATCACTCATTTACGACGATCAGGCAGTCTGGATGGAATTGATTTTAATATTGGAATACGTTGCCCTGTGACCCAAGGTTCGCGTATAATTCTTTCTTTTTTTAAATTTAATTCCCCTGACTTTTTCCCCTTTCACTTCTCCGAGAACGGTGGCGCTGGCCTTCGCATTGTTGACATACGGCTGTCCGAACTGGACCTTGTCTCCATCGGAGACGAGCAGAATCCTGTCAATGACGAGTTCGTCGTTTGGATTTTTCTCAAGCCTGTCAACGGATATGACCATGTCTTTCTCGATCTTGTATTGTTTGCCAGCAATTTCAGCTATTGCGTACATCTGTTATATTCCTTAAAAAAATATCTTTGGGCCCACAAGGATTTGAACCTTGGACCCCCTGATTATGAGTCAGATGCTCTAACCGACTGAGCTATGGGCCCATTTTTCGTATGCGCCAATAGACCGAACAAGTATCATTATGTCAAGTAATATTGCAATATTTTTTTCTTTACAGATAAATGATCTGATTCATTTAGGGTAATAATTCAATAATCAACTTGACGTTATCATGGTTGACATGATCATTTTAATTAACAAAATATAAAACTCCCAAAGTACAACAACAATGCCATATTTTTATTCATTATGTCCTCAGGATATTCTGAGCAACAATTTACAGGACAAGAGTACCCCTTATGGAATCAAAACTGAACGATCTTCTTGATAAAGAACTCTCGGAAGTACAGATTGAAGTAAAAAGAATCAAGCCAGGCTCACGATACCATTATGATCTCTATAATGAATTCGGTAACGTAATCCTCAAGGCGCAGACCCCCTTCAGCCAGGAATTGCTCTCGTCTCTTATGGCGGAAAATATCACGTATGTCTACTACGATCCAGCCCGTGTTGATAAAGATGATTCAGACAATGTAATGAACCTCAATACCTCCAAGAATGTAGTATCGAATGACATTCAGCGCGAGGCGATTTCTCAGGCAAAAGAACTTTTCGACCAGATCCGGGATATCATGTCCCGGAAGGAAAAAAAGAGCGTGGACATCACGAGGGTTAATGCGCTTCGATCGGTGGTTAAGAACATAATCGGTGAGATTGACGCCAACCAGGACGCGGTTTTCTCGCCGCTGGTTTCGCTAAAAAATATGGATGAATATGAATATCAGCACGCCACGAACGTTGCCGTGCTCATATCACTCGTAATGGGTGGACTTGAAGCCAACAAGGAAGCGCGTACAGCCATGGGCGTTGGTGGACTCTTTCACGACATCGGTAAATCATCCCTTGCTGAGGATATTTTGAAAAAGGCGAGAATTCTGGACGACGATTTTGACGAGATACGTGAGCATCCGCATGTGGGATATAAAATCGTAGAGCAAAACGGATACATGCATGATCTCGAAAAGCGGAGCATACTCCTACACCACGAGCGCACCGACGGCAACGGGTATCCATTCGGTTTCAGCATGGACCATTTCACAGAAAGCCAGCCAAGGGAGATACGCCTGCTGACTCTCTGTAACGTTTTTGAAGCGCTGATAGTAAGGGGACCTTCGGGCGAGGAGCCCTACACACCTCATAACGCCCTCAGGAAAATGCTCAATCTTGTGCAGGCACCGTACAAGACAGTACATCATTTCCTTCCGTCCGATTTTCGAGATTTTGTTAAATCAGCGGGGTTTACCGTTAATGGAGGAAGGCATTTTCTCGGACAGGGAGACGTCATACGACTCGTGAGCGGGGAAATCGCCATAATCGAGAAAATGAATAAGCTCTATCCGTTGAAGCCGAATATCCGCATCATTACCAACAGGGATCTCCAGCCATTAAAGCGGCAGATTCAGGTCGACATGATCCAGGATATGAATATCTATATAGCTAATGTGTACGACAGATCGAGCACTGACGAGAAGAAATTTTCCGCTTAAAGAACGGTGACCAGGTTTCTTCCGTTCTTTTTCGACTGGTAGAGTGCCTTGTCCGCCCTCGAGAGGATTTCCTTGCTCTCACGGTCTGTATTCATGTCGTATTCGGTGACGCCAAGCGAAATGGTGACATTGAGCTTCTGCCCGTTGTAATCTATCGCCTCTTTTTCTACTCCTAAACGAATCCTATCCGCAACGAGCATGGCCTCTTCCGAGTCGGTGCCGGGAAGGATTATGGCAAATTCCTCTCCGCCGTATCGTGAAGCGGTGTCGATCTGGCGAATGCTTTCTCGTATCACGTGGGCGACGTTGA
The DNA here is from genome assembly GCA_964423905.1 of uncultured Leptospirales bacterium. Taxonomy (GTDB): domain Bacteria; phylum Spirochaetota; class UBA4802; order UBA4802; family UBA5550; genus CAYRGX01. Next base: position 62,872 of record CAYRGX010000002.1, read on the forward strand.
TGATGATCCTGTCACCGGCCTGGTGCCCGTAGGTGTCATTAAAGTTTTTAAAATGATCGATATCTGCCATGATCAGCGAGAGCGGACGACCGCTGTTCCTGGCCCTCTCGAGCTCCTCTATGAGAAGCGCTTGGAAAAAGTGATGAATCTTTAACGTGGTCATCATGTCAGTCGTAGCCATCTCGTACAGCGATGCGTTGTGAATGGCGATCCCGGCGAGCGACGCGATATTCACAAGAAATTCCTTTTCACTTTCGTCAAAATCCTCATGGTTGATCCTTTCCGCCAGGATGATGATGCCATTAATCCCGCCCTTGCTGATCAGCGGCACTATAAGCCAGGGGTTGAGCCTGCTGAGGGCCTTAAGGGAATCGTCTTTGCCTATCTCGGCCTTGAGTTCGGGGAGGCTGTAGCACCTCAACTGCTTCTTGATGTACGTCACGAGTCTGGAATCGGACTGCAATTCGTAATCAGACGGGTGGGATATTTCAAATCCCTTGTAGTTTCTATGCAGGAAAAAACCGTCCTGACCTATCCCCTTTTTCAGGAATATGCCGGCCTTGAGCAATTGCATCTGTCCCATGCAGGTGAGGAGAATCGAATCTATGAGTGTGTTATATTCGAGAGTCGAGTTGAGCCCCTTGCTTATTTCCACGAGTTGCTTGTATTCGTAGATTTTTCTTTCGTAATGCTCAATCACCGGGTGAGAGAGAATGTCGAAGTCACCCGATTTTTTCTTTTTGGATATCATTATTGTTTTCCTGGAACTCCCTTACCGATTCCTTCAGGGACAGCCTTCCGTCATATATGGCCTTGCCGACGATGCACCCGACAAGTCCCGGGGATTTCAGGTCTGCCAGTGACCGCAAATCATCTTTCTTCGAGACGCCTCCCGATGCGACGATTTTTATGCCGGGGACGCAGTCGAGTATGCTCCTGATGGCATTGACATTGGGGCCGGTAAGCATACCGTCTGTGGATATATCCGTATAGATGAATTCATCGATGCCTTTAGCCGAAAGATCCTTGATGAGGTCAATCGCCATGGCATCGCTCGTTGTCTTCCAACCGTGCGTCGATACCCGTGAATCCCTGGCGTCAATGCCGGCGATTATGTTCTCCTTGAAGGTGGCTATCATGCCCTCGCTCGCGGGATCGAGTAGAACCGTCCCGACAATGATGCGACTGATGCCTGCATTGAGATAGTATGTAATGGTCTCTTTATCACGGATGCCGCCTCCGATTTCGACCGGGATGTCCACCGCGGAAGCGATTTTTGCGATAAGTTCCCTGTTGACAGGCTTTCCTTCGAACGCGCCGTCAAGATCCACGATGTGTATCAGTCGGGCGCCGTCTCTCTGAAATCCACGAGCGATGCCTAGAGGATCGTCAGAATAGACCGTCTCGCGGTCCGGGTCTCCCTGCAGGAGCCTGACGCATCGCCCGTGCCTTATATCGATTGCGGGAATGATCAGCATGCCTTCCTCACGAAATTCTCAATGATTCTAAGTCCTGCGTGGTGGCTCTTTTCAGGGTGAAACTGAGTCGCCAGGACGTTATTTCTGCCAACGATACAGGAAAAGCGGGTACCATATTCGACAGATCCGATTTTCCAATCATCGGATACATCGACAGGGAAATAAGAATGGATAAAATAGAAATGGGTGTCCTCCGGAACACCCGCAAGGAAAGGGTTGCTGCCTGTAAACGATACGTTGTTCCATCCCATATGGGGGACCTTCAGGCCCTGGCCGGAAAACCTGATCACACGCCCGGGAATGATATCTAACCCGGCAGTATGTCCGAATTCTTCACTGGTGGAAAAGAGCAACTGGAATCCGAGGCATATTCCTAGGAAATAACCACCTTCCGATATAAACCTCTTTATGGGCTCGATCCAGCCGCCCCTGCAGAGGTTTTCCATGGCTTTGCCGAAGGCTCCGTCTCCGGGCATTATCAATGCCCGTGAACCGGAGATCGATTCCGGACTGTCCGAAATCCTGACCTTGTCCGTATATTTTTCAACGGCCTTGACTACGGAACGAAGATTTCCCATGCCATAGTCTATGACGGTAATCATGTTATGGTCCCTTTTGTCGAAAGGACGCCGCCATCCATACGGGGATCATGCGTCACAGCCTTGAAAAGTGCAATGCCGAGTGCCTTGAATATTGTTTCGTGTATATGGTGTCTGTTGGTGCCGTAATATACGTGAACGTGCAGATTGATTCCGCCGTTCATGGCGAATGCCCTGAGAAATTCGTCGGTAAGCTCCTCGTTGTACCGTCCGACTGAACCATTCAGGACCGGGCCCTGATACTGGAAATACGGTCTTCCCGAAAGGTCGACTGCAACCATTGTGAGGGTATCGTCCATGGGTATGGTGACATCGCCGAACCTGTATATCCCCGCTTTGTCGCCGAGCGCCTGTTTGAAGGCGCTGCCAAGCGCAATGCCTATATCCTCAACCGAATGGTGATCGTCAATCTCCGTGTCTCCGGTGCACGTTAGATTGACATGAAAACGACCATGCTTCGACATTGACATAAGCATGTGGTCGAAAAAAGGTACCCCGGTTTGAATGGATGATTCGGATATGTCATCGATATCGAGCTCGATTCGTATTGCGGTTTCCTTTGTTTTTCTCTCAACGACTGATTGTCTTTTCATGTTCGTAACCAGCGCTAAATATCTGAATCGTCGGCACCGAGAAAGTATAACGACTTAATTTCATCGGCCGATACTCTTCCTTCGAAAAGAACGCTCATCGAGCCGCCGGTTATATCGATGACCGTGGGCAGCGTATGTTCCTTGCACGCCTCGTCGATGACCAGTCCGCATGCCGCTTCGTCTTCGCTGATGGCGATGAGTGACTTTTTCTTGTGTACGGGTTTGCCTTTTTCATCGAAAATCTCGCTGAAAATGAGAGGTTTTCCCACGCCGTTTATAAGGTCGCATTCGTATTTCAGTCTCGGCATACGGAACGGGATTTTTTCCTGGCCGTCCTTTGCCTGGAGATAGACGATCATCTCGCCGGGCCATATCCTGTGAAGAAAATCGAATGCGAGCTTGTCGAGACGAGCAACCCTTTCGAGCATGGGAAACGATGATATCAATACCGTATGCCTCTGCCCGGTGTGATTGTCGGCGGGGACCAGCGTTTCGGGCCGAATGGGACCTTTGACGCAGGCGATCCCGTAAATGCTGTCAATCGGCATCATGACTGCATCGCCTTTGTTGAAATACTGGATAATCTTCTGAACGATTGATGAATCGATAGATCCGTCTTTTTTCAACTTTTTTAGTGAGATTATTTCTGCGGCCATACTGCTTGTTTTCCGGGAATCAGTGTTTTTATCAGGCATAATCACCATTTTCAATCGCTGCGTCTGAATGGTTGTTGCCGTTACGATTAATGTTCTTCCAGTGAAAATAAACCATCACTCCCATGATTGCCGCTGAAAAGACGATCCACACGATTCTCGCCACGCGGAGATATGTTTGAGACATTGAATTTAATTCCAGCCCCGCGTTTCCGCGAACCGAATCTGGCAGACCGATGAAACGGATCACCTGCCCCTCTTCGGGTGCGAATCCGGAATCAATCATTTCTTCCGGACTCTGGTATCCGTTGCGATATTTATGAAGACTTGACTCGAGATTCACGTTTTGCTTTTTCAGCTTATTGATTCTTCCAATGACGTGTCCGGCTTTAAGCTTGAGAGACCTTCGTTCGAGTACGCCGATATCGCTCAATACGACAATATAAATTATTGTAAGAAGGCTCAATGCCAGGATGAATCGGAGTTTTTGTCGATTGTTAACCGATATTATAAAATACCTCCTTGCCCCGAAAAACCGCCATGGAGCCAAGTTCTTCTTCAATGCGAAGGAGCTGGTTGTATTTTGCCAGGCGGTCGGTCCTCGATGCGGAACCAGTTTTTATCTGTCCCGTGTTCATTCCCACCACGAGATCCGCTATAGTGGCGTCTTCGGTTTCTCCTGATCGGTGTGAAACGACCGCAGTATATCCCGCCTTTTTTGCCATCTCTATCGCCCTCAGTGTTTCGGTAAGGGTCCCGATCTGGTTGAGCTTTATCAGAACGGAATTGGTCACGCCCAGCTTGATTCCCTTCGCGATTCTCTCGGTATTCGTAACGAATAGATCGTCACCGACGAGCTGGATGCGTTTCGCGAGTTTTTCTGTCATTATCTTCCAGCCATCCCAGTCGTTCTCCGCAAGACCGTCCTCGATTGATATTATGGGATATTGCTGGACGAGTTTTTCGTAGAATTCGACCATATGAACGCTGTCCATTTCCTTTTTATCGCTTCTGGAAAATATGTATTTCTTTTTATTTTCGTCGTAAAACTCACTCGAAGCCGGATCCAGCGCGATCATGATGTCGTCACCTGGTTTGAATCCCGCGCCCTTTATGGCTTCCATAATGCAGTCGAGGGGTTCTTCATTCGAGCGTAACGAGGGGGCGAATCCACCCTCGTCACCCACCCCAGTGGAATAACCTTTTGCCTTTAATACGGATTTCAATGAATGAAAGGTCTCCACTCCCATTCGGAGGGCTTCCCTGAAGGTCTTTGCGCCAACCGGCATTACCATGAATTCCTGCAGGTCGACGTTAGAGTCCGCATGAGATCCGCCGTTCATTATATTCATCATAGGGACAGGTAATTCTGACGCACCTGCGCCGCCTATGTACCTGTACAGTGGCATATCGATGGTGGTAGATGCAGCTTTGGCGCAGGCGAGCGATACACCGAGGAGTGCGTTTGCGCCCAGGTTCGACTTGTTCGGAGTCCCATCGAGTTCGATAAGCACCTGGTCGATCTCGATCTGTTTCATCGCATCCATTTCGATGATAGCGCCCGAGATGATTTCGTTCACGTTTGAAACGGCTTTGGTGACTCCCTTGCCAGAGTAACGTTTTTTATCATTATCGCGGAGTTCTACCGCTTCATGCTGACCTGTCGAAGCTCCCGAAGGAACGGAAGCACGGCCTATAAATCCCGAGGATACTTCGACATCAACCTCGATGGTGGGATTTCCCCTTGAATCCAGAATTTCCCTTGCCCTGACGTCAGTTATTATTGTCATACCTTTCACTCCGTAAGACCTGGTTTACTGAGCCTAATTTGAACAAAATGGCAAGCATAATTTCAAGGACAGCTCAAGTATTTACTTTTCAGATCATGATATGCCGATCTTCCATTGTAAAGCATTGCTCAAATTTCCAAGTTCGACCATGCAGGAACAAGCATTCTCGTATATGTCAAGGATAAGGTCAAGCTCTTTATTTGCGTCAGACGAAGCATCCCGGGTCCGTTATTTGATATTAATATAATCAACCTTGAGCGCTATCCCGTCAAGCCGGATGGGAATGGATTTATCGGAACCGTTGATTTTAACAAGCACCTTGATATCCTGATTTGCCTTTCGGACGATAGGCATTCTGACAATGGTATATTCCTTGAGAATGAACGATGGATCCTTTCTGGCCTTTTCCCGGCATATTTCTGCGAAGAAATCCGCGTCGTTCATTTTTTTCTGTGCATCGGTCTGGTGTTTTCGATACTCGACGATTGTCGATGAATGGATTGTCGCGTACATTTTTTTCCAATCCTGCGCCTTCCATGAATCAAGAAAATCGGCCGTGAGTTTTTCCACATTAATTCCCTTCATGAAATTATCCATCTTGCATCCGGCAAAGGCAACCATCGCATAACACACGATCATAGCGGCAAAGAGCTTTTTCATGATGTTCATCTCCTTTTACTTATTCAGGGCAATCGCGCGTGCGTCGCCCCAGAGCTTTTCGAGCTGATAAAAATCCCTCATTTCTTCGGTGAATACGTGCACAATGATGTCTCCGTAATCGACGACGATCCACGATGAATTGAGATCCGGCCGGTTGCGTTCCTTCAATCCCGCCAGTGGCATCGTGCGAAGCAGGTCTCGCGCGAGAGACCTGCAGTGGATCGTGGAATTACCACTCGCGATGATGAAACAGTCCAGGTAGGAATTGACCTTGCGAAGGTCGAGGACTACGATATCCCTGCCCTTCTTGTCTTCAAGTAGACGGGTTATCTTATCGATACGGTCAAGCATTTCATCGTCTCTCGCGTGATTGGATGTTGATTTCACTTTACCGTATCGTCTCCAAGTATAATGAGCACGCTGTACAGCAGGGTGTTGTCGATCACATGGTATATTGTTTGTATTCCCGTCAGTTCGGATATTTTCTGCGCTACCGTGTAATTGCCCTTTCTGTTGATGATCATCGACTTCTTGTATTTCTTATTTTCCGAGGTGCCGAATTCAACAACATTCATCCCGTCCCTGATCAGTGTATTCCTGTACTTTCTTGCCATGCCGGGGGTGTCTGTCGCGTTCAGTATTTTAATCTTTACGTGCTGGTCGATATCCTTATCGACGATCAGGAGTTTGATGAATTCCTCTTCGTACATCTTGTAGGTAATATCGTCGATGTAGTAATAACCTTCCTTGAAACCACCGGGCAGCATCGTGGCCACCATGTTCCCCTTTCCCATAACGATTTCGCAGATCGACAGCATCTCCTGGGGAAGGATGTTGGTCTTGAGCGAACGCGATATTTCCTTCATGAAAGCGATATTCTTAAACCTCTCGAGTTTCGCTTTTTTATGATAAAGGGTGAACAGGATATCCTGTATCCTGTCATACTTTAGAAAAATCGAGTTATTTTCCACCGAATTGATGTATTTGAACGCTTTCTCGCCATCCAGGTAATTTTTACCTTGCTTGAACAGGACCGGTTTTTTTTCCTGGTCGAGCATATACATGTTGATTCCCTCGAAAAGGTTGACGAGTCTCTTCACGTCGGGACCGTACAATTCCACATAAAAGGGTATGTTCAGGTGGATGTCCTGCCAGAGTGAATGGCGCAAGCGGTTATAGTTATTCATGACGATTTCGTCGATTCTCTCGTAGGTAGAGTCGTCCTTTTTCAGTCCGTACGAGGGGGGGATAAACGTCACGCCGATCCGTTTGTTCACAGGATTAATGCTCACGACGGCAAAGAACTTGTTTTTGCCGTTGTTATATTTCGAGCTGCCGACGACCAGGATATTTATCATCTTTTTTTCATACGCAAGCCGCTCGACCGCGTTCCTGGTTTTCAGGTTATAGAACTGAACCGCAACGATTACGATGACGAGAGTCACCGTGATGCCGATTATCAATGGAATCCTGTTTTTCACGCTCTGTATAACTCCAGTGTGTTTATATATTCGATAACCATATCAGGAAGGAGATACCGGACACTCAATCCTTTTACTATTCTTTCACGTATCATCGTGGAACTGATGTCGATCACCGGATTGTGCGCGAATTCGATTCTATCCCCCTTGCCGATGAAAGTTGGGGTTACGAACGGATCATCCTTCCGTTTCATCACGATAAGCCGTGACAGTTTCACGATTTCTTCGGGGTTCTTCCATCCGGAAAGATCATTAAGAGAATCCTCACCGATGATCAGAAAAAGCTCGTCACCCGCACGATCGTTCTGCAGTGATTCAAGCGTCGTTACCGTATATGACGGCTGATCCCGATCAATCTCCACACGGGATGCCTTAAAACTTGGATTTCCTTGAATCGCAAGCTCGACCATGCGGAAGCGCTGCTCGCCCGATACATCAAAATCCAGGCCCTTGTGTACGGGACGTTTTGCCGGTATGAACAGGACCATGTCCAACCCGAACTCATCCCTTATGAGTTCCACGTTGACCAGGTGGCCGTAATGGATCGGATTGAATGTCCCGCCGAAAACCCCAATATTCAAATGCCAGCCGTTCTCCTGTGCGTGCCTGCCCCCTTGACCAGGGAAAACCTTATTGTGTAACGGGCCGCCTCCATGACAAGACAAAAATTGTACAGGGATATTCTTTCCTGTTTATCCCCTGTGTTCCTCGTAGAAATATTCGCCATCAGCCGGAATATCGCCCTCATCATTGACGTTCTCTATGAAACGGTCATAGAACTTCCTGTCGATTTTCTTCATGGCCTTAAGAATTTCGCGTCGGACCGTGATGGGCGAGGATCGATAGGCGTCGGAAAAGAATCCAAGAACGCGCTTTTTCTCTCCGGCATGGGACAGCACCCAGATTATCGTCCTTTTCACGGTTGGATCCGTCTCTATCAGGTAGCGGTCGATGAGAAAATCGCTTTTCAGGATTTTATTATCAAGAAGAGCATAATACCCCGTCAGGCGGCTGAACATATTGGGGCTGTTGAGCATCATGTACATCCGGTAGAACTGGTCCGCCGGGGAGAAAAAAATCATGGATGTTCCTGGTGAATCCGTGACAAAACCGCCGATAAGGCCGCTGCCGACAACCCTCCCGGATATGAATCCCGAGATCAGAATCGCTGCGAACGCGATTGCGAACACAATGGGGCGTTTCAGCGTGCGGGTAATTTCAGCCGGGTTCATTTAATGCATATCCGAAAAGTCATTTTGGTTGACAATAAGTAATTACTTTAACAACGTATCTGCATGTTGATATATTTTTGACAAGAGTAATTCTTGCCTGTTACTATTTTTTATGCCCGGGCCGGTTACGACAGACCGGGCGCGTTGCATGAAAAGGCGGAGTATATGGAATTTGAACCGGTAATAGGACTTGAAGTCCATGTCCAGTTGAATACTGAAACCAAGATTTTCTGTTCTTGCTCGACCAGATTCGGCAGCGAACCGAACTCACAGACCTGCCCGGTATGCCTGGGGTTGCCCGGTGTGCTCCCCGTTCTGAACGAGAGCGTATTGAAAAAAGGAGTCCTCGCCGGCCTTGCGCTCAACTGTGACATATCGGAACACAGCAAGTTCGCCAGGAAGAATTACTTCTATCCGGACCTGCCGAAGGCATACCAGATTTCACAGTACGATCAGCCCCTCTGCCAGTACGGGCATATCGACATAAACACTCCGAACGGTAAAAAGAGAATCGGCATCACGAGGCTCCATCTGGAGGAGGATGCCGGCAAATCCATCCATTCCGATGACCCGCGTATAAGTTTGTCGTTCGTGGATCTTAACAGGACCGGAACCCCGCTCGCGGAAATCGTGTCCGAACCGGATATGCGTTCGGGAGACGAGGCGTATGAGTACCTACAGCGACTCAAGACTATCATGAAGTATATCGGAGTGTCCGATGTAAACATGGAAGAGGGAAGCCTTCGATGCGATGTCAACATATCAGTCAGGGAAAAGGGGCTCGAGAGATTCGGAGAAAAGGTTGAAATTAAAAACCTGAACTCGTTCAAAGCCGTCAGGGCCTCGATCAATTATGAAATCGATCGACAGATACGCCTCATCGAGGCCGGTGAAAAAGACGCAATAATCCAGGAGACCCGGCTGTGGAACGCAGACAGCCAGGAAACTTTTAGCATGCGTTCAAAAGAGTACGCGCATGATTACCGGTATTTTCCAGACCCGGATCTTCCCCCAGTGCACATAGACACCGCCTTTATCGAGAATATACGGAAAGAGCTCCCCGAGCTCCCGGAAGCGAGATTTCTTCGTTTTATGGAACAGTACGGGCTTTCTGAATACGACGCTGACGTTCTTACCAGCACCCGGGAGCTTGCGGAATACTTCGAAGAAACCATACGCAAGGGCGCCCAGCCGAAAAAGGCGGCGAACTGGATCCAGAGCGAACTAATGGGAAGGATCGACGATCCGGAAAAGGTCCTCTCGTTCCGCGTGACACCGCTGATGCTGGCTTCGCTGCTCGATCTTATCGAGAAGGGCACCATCAGCGGCAAGATAGCTAAAACGGTGTTTATCGAGATGACCGAGACAGGCAAGGCTGCCGAAGAGATAGTGAACGCCAGGGGCCTCACGCAGGTATCGGACAGCGGCGAGATCGAAAAAATAATTGATACGGTAATTACCGCACACAGCGCTTCGGTGAATGACTACCTGAGCGGGAAGGACAATGCATTCAAGTTCCTTATTGGGCAGGTCATGAAGGAATCGAAGGGCAAGGCGAACCCGCAGTTGGTGAATGAAATACTGCAGAAGAAGTTAAAACGTTGACAGGAGCTGTGCACGGCATGAATCCCATAACGAAAATCGAAATACCAGGCGTAAAAAGGTATTATAGCGGGAAAGTAAGGGATGTTTTCCAGGTCGACAGTGAACACTATCTCATAGTGTCTACCGACCGCATCTCCGCATTCGATCATATATTCCCGAACGGCATTCCGGGCAAGGGCGTGATCCTGAACACCATTTCCAACCTGTGGTTTAAAAAAATCGATTTCATCAAAAACCATGTCGTCGAGGATAATTTCAATAATTTTCCCAGGCCCTATTCAGATTTCCCCGAATTACTCAGCGGTCGGTCGGTCATCGTCAGGTCAGCAAGGCGTGTTGATTTCGAATGTGTTGCCCGGGGCTATCTCATAGGAACGGGCTGGAAAGATTACCAGAACTCCGGCGCAGTATGCGGCATTCCCCTTCCTTCCGGACTCAAGATGGCACAAAAGCTCGATGCACCTCTTTTCACGCCGTCCACGAAAGAGGATGCGGGCCATGATATGAATGTTTCATTTGATATAATGAAAAAGGTGCTTGGGGACGAAACCGCCACGATCATCCAGCAAATGTCCCTGAAAATATACTCATTCGCCCGCGATATTCTCGATCCGGCAGGGATCATTCTCGCTGATACTAAATTCGAGTTTGGATTTATCGATGGCAGCGTCTGCCTCATTGACGAGGTTCTTACCCCGGACAGCTCCCGTTTCTGGGATAAAGAGAAATATATCGTGGGAACGTCCCCGGTCAGTTACGACAAGCAATTCATCCGTGATTATCTTGACACAACAACCTGGGACAAGAATTCCCCGCCACCACCCCTCCCCGATCGTATCGTCGAGAAAACGGCCGAAAAGTACGCAGAAATCCTGGGAAAGATACGTAGTGCAATAAAATAATTCTGATTGGCCGAAAATCCGTAAAATTAGTAATTTAGAAGAGGATTGGCCATTACGATAATAGGATAGAACGTTCACTACAAGTATACATGCCGGGGGAGGAGTCCTCAATGTCATTACCAGATCAAAATCCGTTGAACGAATACAAAAAAACACAGGTTGCGACCGCGAATCAGGGGAAATTGATCGTAATGCTCTATGATGGCGCTATTAAATTTTTAAATATCGCCATCGAAAAGATGGAGCCCAAAACCTACGATGTGGTGAACACGAATATCATAAAGGCACAGGATATTATAACAGAACTCCTGTTGGCGCTTAACATGAAGGAAGGCGGGGAGATTTCACAAAATCTTTTTAATCTTTACATATACTTCAAGAAGAACCTACTCGAAGCGAACATAAAAAAAGATCCGGAGCTCATCAAGCCCATAATTAAAATGCTCAAGGAACTTCGCGATTCCTGGGACAAGATTTCCGCGAGCGAAGCCAAGGCAGACAGGACGAATGTCGGCAGCAAAGGCAACTTCAGTATTGAGGGATGACATCAGGGGATATATTCAGGCCCTTGAATCCCTCTACTCCGGGAAGAACGCACATCTGGAAAGGCTCCAGCTCTCCGAGTCGGATAAAAAACATTACATCGGAACCGCCGATATCGACAGAATCGAGGATATTCAGGAAAGCGAAGCTTTCATAATGAATACCGTCGACTTGATGGATTTCGATATTTCCGAGAAGGAACATGTACTTTCCGGGGCGCTCGGTATCGAACGGGACAGGCTTTATGCCTTCCTGTCTACAGTGAAGGACAACGACGTAAAAGCGCTGATCCTGATGCGCGTGAAGCTAAGGGACACAGCCGAAAAACTGCTGGAAATGCAGTGCGTGACCTCCAGGAGTATCCACGCCATGCTGGTGCGAACAAAAAAATCAATCGAGGAGCTCCGAAGGATCGGGACGCTTACCTTGAAAAACGGTCCGCCTGAAGGATGAACTCTCACAGGTCCGCCAGGTTTTTTTTCTTGAGCAGCTGGTCTCTGATGTCGACCATTCTGTCATATTCAAACCTGAAATGCTTTCTCCTGTAATACTTTTTATAGATATTCATGTAATCGCTTGAATGGAAATAGTTACGCATTCTTCTGGAAACATAAAAAATCTGTTCTGATGGGTCATAAGGCTGAGGCTGGTTTTTATACTCCTCGATGATCGTCTGCGTCATGATGCCCCACGATATGTCAGACAGGGAATACGACTTCAGATCCCTCATCATGGCGCGAAGCGTTCCTTCGTGGCGTGGATCGAAGAACTTGAACTTTTTCGCATACATAATCGCCCCATGCACATGGTCGGGAATATCCATGAACCCATCCTTGATGACCGTTTTTGCCACGATATACATCATCTCGAAGCAATAATTCAATATGCCGAGACCGGGCGCTTTCTGGCCTGGAAGCTGCGGTTTGTCGCGTTGAAACCTGTTGGAGGGATTTTGCGCGGAAAGCCATTCAATGACAATCATGTCATACGTGACGCGATCCTCAGGCGTCTTGAAGAATTTCGCATCAGGCGTGAATTTCGTTTCGCTGAGACGCAAGTCGAGGAGGAGATTGTCAGGGGATTTCTCCTGGTCGTACAGCTTAAGATAATGGATGAATGCATCGTCATAATCGATGTCGAGGATGATGTCCTTGAATCCCATCATGGCCAGATGGGGTATCAGCTTGACATCATGCATTATTTTCCATAGCTGGCTGTTGCTGAGCGCCCGCAGGAAAAGCATGTTTTTCTTGCGGGAACTGTATATTCCCAGCGAATCGTTGATATCAAGATCGCTGAAATCCTGGTCGATGGTCTTTGCAATATTCAATGGCTCGAAGATGCTCGAACCGAATTTTGGTTTATTCTTCATGGCTCACTCCCCGATCAGGATTCATCATTACCACTTGTTCGAATTATATACGAGCTTGACCTGGCGCAGAAAATGATCCTTGTTCTTGAGATCGAGCGCTGGAACCACCAGCATCCGAACATACTTGTCGTATTTTATTACTTCCATCAACCCTTTTTTATAGGCTTCGTTGAGCTTTTCTCCTATAATGATCATCCGGGCGTTCGTCTTGATATACTCCTCGAGCAGGGATTCAGGATCTGTGACGGACACCACATCGGTCGTCGGATTGTAATCGGGTGCAAAGTAATCGGGATTGTCCGGCGTCATCGAAACGAGGAGCGATATTAAATCGATGTTGACCCTGAAACGGTCAATATAGGGGGCGTCTGCCCGCATTGCCATGTCCACGCATACGATGATTTTCGTTTCGGAGTTTCTGTAGTAAAGATATTGCCCCTTGTCGATGTTTCTCTTTACAAGGTTCCATTTTTTATAGTCGATCGGCTCGTTGTTCGCGATAGATATTGTCTTTCTGCCGCGGTCGGGATCTATTCCGTAAAATTCGTTGATGGCGAAGATGAACCTTTTTCTGCGCGAGGTGGCGCTTGCGTCCTTCAGCTCTTCGAGGTATTTGTCAACCTCGGTCATTGAGAATCTCCCATGCGCTCTGCGGTATTCCTCGGGAAATTCATCACAGAGCAGGCGGTAAATTCCTGAATCGTAAAATATTTCGATCGTATCGCGTTTATTCTCGGAAAGAACATGAAGATGGTCAGGGAGCAGGATGTCCGAAGACAAATAACAGGTCCCCTTCAGGATAACATCATCAAAATACTTGATCGAAATAGAATCCCCGTATTTTTTAAAGAGAAGCGATAGATTTTCGAGGGTAATATTCATCGAGCAGACCGTGCCCGGTTCAACGAGCCGATAAATCCTTTAGGTAAGCGAATATAAATCGATCGATATCCCCGTCGAAAACGTCTTCCACCCTGCCGGTTTCCTCCCCGGTGCGATGATCCTTCACCAGTGTATACGGCTGGAAAACATACGAGCGGATCTGATTACCCCAGGAAATGTCTTTCTTTTCGCCGAGCTTTTCCTGCTTCTTTTCGGCCTGCTCCTTTTTTCTAAGCTCGTAGAGACGGGACCGGAGTATTTTCATGGCGAATGCCTTGTTCTTGTGCTGGGAGCGCTCGTTCTGGCACTGGACCACTATGCCGGTCGGGATATGCGTGATCCGCACCGCGGAATCGGTTTTGTTGACGTGCTGTCCGCCGGCTCCCGAGGAACGATAGGTGTCAATGCGCAGGTCTGTTTCCTTCACATCAACCTCGATCTCCTCGGATATTTCGGGAATGACCTCGACTGAAGCGAACGAAGTATGGCGCCGCTTGTTGGCGTCGAACGGCGATATTCTCACCAGCCGGTGAATCCCCCTCTCTCCCTTGAGAAAACCGAATGTATACTCGCCCTTGATGAGAAGGATGGAACTCTTGATCCCCGCTTCCTCGCCGGGAGTATAGTCGATGACATCGATTGAATACCCCTTTTTCTCTGCCCACCGGTAATACATACGGTATAGCATATTGGCCCAATCCTGAGACTCGGTACCTCCCGCGCCGGGATGTATTGTTATAAAGCAGTTATTGATATCGTCGTCTCCCGAGAGGAGCTCCCTGTTTTCGATCTCGCGGAACCTCGACTCGAACTCATCGGTCTTGAGGCACAGTGAATCGAGCATTTCTGTATCATCGTCGTTCAGCGCCAGGTCGAACAACTCAGAAGATTCAGAAAGATCCCGGATGAGTTTTTCCCATGGTTCGATTTTCCTCTTTAGCTGGCTGATCTCCTGGTTGACTGTTGTCGAACGCTCGCGATCCTGCCAGAATTCTTCCTTGTGGGTTTCTTCCTCGAGCTGGCCCAGCCTTGTTTTCATCGGAGCGATGCCGATCGACTCGTACATCGCGTTAGCTTCCTGGAGCAATCCTGCGAGCTTTCGCTGGTATTCCCTGTAATCAAACTTTTCCACGGTAACATTTCCTTATGCGGTATTTTTATACTGCAATTCCATAGGTCAACAATTAAACTCCATCCAGAGGATGAAAAACAGTTGTAGCGCGTGTATTTACCGACGGTCCGGACGTTATTTTTTTCGTATAATAGTAATGATTGCTTTATATACGATTATATATTTTATCTTGACAATATATATCATTTATTGTATATAATGCATTGATTTATTGTAACAGGCCCCCTTCTCGGCACACCACAACGAAAACAAGGACACAGCCCTACCGGAGGAATAAATGGGAACATTCAAAGAAGTGACCGATACCTTGTTGAAATATGGAGAAATAATAGTTCACCGGACCGAGGAATATTCTCGGATCGCCAAGCTCAACATTGACATTCGGCGGCTTTACGGTTCTATCGAAAGGATCGAAAAAGAACTGGGCTCCATGCTCATCGACAGGATCAAGAACGGGGAGACGACTTTCAGCTCCCAGGATGCGTTCATAAAAGAAAGAAACGATAAAATTAACGGCATCTACCAGGATATCGAGGCGAAAAAAACACAAATCGACGAGATTAAAGCTGCACGGAATGCCGATCAGGGCCAGTAGCCCTCGATGGCCCATAACTCGCGATCGATCGTAAGCGAAATAAAGAACCTCCCCGACAGTTTCACGAGGGGTGCCCTGAGGGAACGGCTCATCCGCGGTTCCCTCAAAACCCGCAAGGACGGACGCATTCGGCATCGGGGAGGCTCACCGCGCGATCATCGCTCGATCGAAACACTTATCGATAACACACTGCTCTCGATGGTCTCGGCCGGACTTCTCAGGAAGGACAGGAAGGGATATCGGAAATTATCCCCGTTTAAAGGCGAGGGCGTCCTTGTCTTTTCGAAGAGGACATCGGGCTCGATACAGCTCGCAAACTGTCTGGAGGTGAAGATCCCCAGGGATGGAATCGCGAGCGCCCATGATGGCGACACCGTTTCGTTCGAGATCGTCGATTGCATTGAAGGCGAAGTATTCGGAGACGTGACCGACGTCAGGGATCGCAGCAAGCAATTCTACACGGCGAGAGTTGCACGCAGGGACCGCGGGATCATCCTTTTCGATCTGCTGGATACTCCCGCCCCGATGACCGTGGCTTCGTCAAGGAAGTCGGGCGATCCGGAACTCCATTCCCGCGTTGTCGTCTCGCTCGAGGAACACCGGAGCGTCGGCGGATTTCCCGCCGCGCGCGTTATTCGCGAATTCGACGAGGACGACGAATCATTCGATCTTACACGAGTAAAAATCAAGCACACCCTGCCGGCAGACCATTCCGATTATGCCGAGCTGGGCAGGTTTGTCGGCGTGAAAAACCCGGTAGACCGGGCCCCGCGCAAGGATTACGCGGGACTTTTTACGGTAACGATTGACGGAGCGGACGCAAAAGATTTTGACGACGCAATTTCCGTCGAATATAAAAAAGGTATATACTACCTGTATGTCCACATAGCCGACGTATCCGCGTACGTCGCCAAGGACGGCGAGCTTGACCGAGAGGCACGGTCTCGTGGTACGAGTTTCTACCTAGGCAGGGACGTTATCCCCATGCTCCCCGAAAAACTCTCGAACGATCTCTGTTCGCTGGTCCAGGGAAAGAAACGCCTCACGATGACCGCCGAGATGCAGTTCGATGCGAGGGGCATGCTGCTGGGATGCAATTTTTTCCGCGGCATTATCAAGTCGGACAGAAGGCTCACCTACGACCAGGCACAGGACATAATTGAAAAACCGGGGAAATCCAGGCTCGACAGGAACGTAGCCCTGATGCAGAAGCTCGCTTCCCTGCTCTACGAGAGGCGTATCGAGGGCGGGAGCCTCGACCTAGAACTGCCCGAGGAAAAGCTCGTTTTCGATAAGGACGGGAAGATTCGCGATATCCGATTCGCCGCAAGGCTGTCGAGCAACCGCCTCATCGAGGAATTCATGCTGTGCGCCAATATCGTCGTCTCGAGGACGCTTCGCGAGCAGCAGGTACCGACGCTCTACAGGATACACGAAGATATCAGCGAGGAGTCCATGGACAAGCTGAAACAGTTCCTGCGTGTATTCAATATACGAACTCCTGACCGGAAAGAAGAGCATACCTTCATACAGCAGGTCATCAGCGGCGCGTCGGGAAGGCCATATGAAGCGGTGGTGAACCTGGTGGTCCTTCGTTCGCTTATGCAGGCCTACTATGGGATAGAGCCGGTGGGCCATTTCGGTCTTGCCTTCGACGATTACACTCACTTCACCTCCCCCATAAGGAGATATCCCGACCTGGTCGTTCACCGCTGCCTCAAGGGATACATCGACGGGAAGCGCAGCGTATATTCCGAGGAGGAACTCATCCCGATTGGGGAAAAGAGCTCCGAGATGGAACGGATCGCCCAGCGTGCCGAGCGCGACCTTGTGAAGATCAAGACGTGCCGTCTCATGAAAGACCGGGTGGGAGAAACGTTTACCGCGCTTGTCAGCGGCATCGCTAAAAGCGGATTTTTCGTCACCTGTGACGAAATGCCGCTCGAGGGCATGGTTTCGCTCCGTTCTCTCGGAGACGATTACTATGTGGTTGAAGAGGACAGATATCGCATCACCGGGCGCAGCAACGGCAGGCGGTTTACCCTTGGAGATGCCGTGGTCGTGCGGCTTTCCGGGGTCGACATCGACAGGATGATGATCGATTTCGAGATTGTCAAAGGAAAACGGTGAGATTCGTCCTCCTTTATCACCGGGGCGATACGCCACACTTCGATTTCATGCTCGAGCACGATGATCATCTCGATACATGGCGCATCTCAAGAACCGCGTTCGCGGCCCTTGTCACTGGCTTTTCCTCTTGCAGCCTCAGGATCGAGCCTCATCGAATTGCATACCTCGATTTCGAGGGATCGTTAAGCTGCGACAGGGGGAGCGTGAAAGTGTACGACTCAGGTGAATTCCGCGGGACGATAACCGGATCGGGAATCTGTATCCTCAATCTGGAGGGATCTCGTTTACGGGGCAGGCTCACGATTCAAAGTATCGAATCTACGAGGCCCGGGATGGTTCTGGAAAACACGTCGGGCGTTGTGCGATCCATACAATCGCTGGTCGATATTGTAAAAATTTGTTGCAATCGTCCGTTAGATCATTAGTCGTTGGTCATCATTTCGATTGGAGTATCCGATGGAAATAGCAATTATTCGGCAAGGAAGAGCATTTTCGGCGGGAGATACCGTGATCGCGTTCGCGACCGAGGAAGATGCCAGGAACCTTTCCAAGGCATTGCCAGAATCGATAGCCGGTTCGGTCAATGCAATAGATA
Organism: uncultured Leptospirales bacterium; assembly: GCA_964423905.1. Classification (GTDB taxonomy): domain Bacteria; phylum Spirochaetota; class UBA4802; order UBA4802; family UBA5550; genus CAYRGX01. The sequence continues at coordinate 81,114 of CAYRGX010000002.1, forward strand.
CGAGTCACTTCAAGGGGAAGCCCGGGGAACTGCTTCCCGCCTTTCTCTCGAAGGGGCCCCGGGTGATAATCAGCGGCATCGGTGCGGCCGCATCCATCAGGGAGCAGGTCCTGAGAAATGCCGCCGCCGCCGTTATTCCATATTGCCGTGAAAGGGATACGGCAAGCATCATTGTGATAGTGCCTGAGATTGCAAACATTGCCGCGTCCTCAATTGTTCGATCGATATCGGAAGGTCTGCTTCTTGCGAATTACAGCTTTGACAGGTACAAGTCAAAATCAGCGGAAGATATCAAACCGCTGGTTAAGAAAGCCATGCTCATGGCCGGGACGGGGATGGATTCGTCGATAATAAAGGAGACTGTCACGGTATGTTCCAATACATTGCTCTGCCGCGACCTGGTAAATGAAAACAGCGACAGGAGCGACGCGGTTCGAATAGCCGCGGCGGCTAAATCACTGTCAAGAATTCGCGGTGTGAAATGCTCAATACTTGCCAGGAAGGATATCGAGCGGCACGGGATGGGGCTTCTCCTGGCAGTGAACAGGGGGAGCGCCATCCCTCCCAGACTGGTCGTTCTTTCTTACCGCGGGGACAGCAGATCCGGACGTTCTTTTGCGATTGTCGGCAAGGGAATCACCTTCGATTCGGGCGGCATCAACCTGAAACCCTCCGGGCATATAGAAACAATGCGAAGCGACATGGCAGGAGCGGCTGCGGTGCTGTATGCATTTAAATCGATCGCGGAGCTCGGCCTGAAAAAGAACGTTCATGCGGTCATCCCGCTCACGGACAACATGATCGGGGCCGATTCCTATAGACCGGGTGATATATTCAGGGCGCATAACGGTACGACCGTCGAAATCGGAAATACCGATGCCGAAGGGCGCCTGATCCTTGCGGACGCCCTTTCATATGCGGTGTCGGTATTAAAGCCGGAAGCCATCGTGGATGTCGCCACCCTCACCGGGGCATGTGTCGTGACTTTCGGTGAACTCGTCGCGGCATATCTCACCAACGACGATGAACTGGGCGGCCTTCTCGAAAACGCGGCACGTACCACTGGTGAAACGGTATGGAAGCTCCCCATGCTCCGTGAGTACGAAGACAACATTAAATCTGATTTTGCAGACATCGCAAATATATCCGCTGAAAGAAACGCCGGTACCATCATAGGTGCCGTTTTTCTGAAGAATTTCGTCGGTTCTACCAGGTGGGCACACATTGACATTGCCGGAACTTCCTGGTATACAAAGCCGAGAGGTGTATCGCCGAAATATGCCACCGGTTTCGGTGTGCGGCTACTGTTCGAGATAATTAAAAACTGGCGATGACGCAAATGCGGTTACTTCAAGTAATTGTTCCGCGCCGCGTGCATGGACACCTTACTTGAACAGCTCTTCTTTCTGCCGGTGCCAGAATAAAAGATCTAAATGTGAAAATGGTATCTTCATTTCAGAGGCAAAACCGGACAGGATGTTCTCAATCTCGATGTATTTCGGTCCGCTAAGGGATTTCGGGATTGTCCCGATAAGCTTGAGATCGACCATCACGCGCAAAATATGCCGGTCAAGAATTGCGCAGTCGTTGACAAGGCCGATGTTCCTGAGGAAGTGACTCGCCTCCTTGTATCCATAACCATGTACTATATGTGATATACGGTCCCTTATCTTTTTTGCGTCATTGCTCATCTCGATTTCTCGCCTGAGGGGGAATTTTCCGCTTTGCCAATGGGTTTCCCTGGCGAGAACGATGCGTGTGGCCTTGGTATTGTGAAAACGGGTATAACCCCTTATAAGGCCGGCGATAGATGATCGGTCTCCTTTAAATAATAGGTTGTTTTCACGTAAACGTTCGACCGCAGACCAGCATTTTCTGGCATCTGACTGGGCCGTTAAAAGGCAAAAAACCATTTCGCTGAAAACATCCTCGTTCGATCCTTCCGTGATGACAGATCTGAAAATTGCAATGCGATCCTCGATCGAAGTGGATATTTTTTGATGCAATAGCATCAATTCTCTGTATAAATTATATTGATTAATTTGTGACATTGTGTATTATTGACATTCCGTGTGGTAAAAATCCATCTTTTCTGTATCCACAATTGTGATTCTAATTCTTCGCGTCAAACAGTAACAGGAGCTCGCCATGGAAAAGAAGCCCTCCCTATCGATCGGTTCAAAGGCCCCCGCATTCAGTCTATTAGACGCCGAAGGCAATGACATTGCCCTGAAAGACCAGTCGGGCAGATGGCTCGTCCTGTATTTCTATCCCAAGGACAATACGAGCGGGTGCACCACCGAGGCAATCGATTTCACCGCCATGAAAGAATCATTCTCTTCCTTGAACGCGACCGTTATCGGAATCAGCCCGGATTCATGTGAAAGCCATAAAAAGTTCTCGATAAAATACGACCTGGGTATTACGCTTTTAAGCGATTCCGGCAAAAGTGTTTTGAAGAAGTATGGCGTCTGGCAACAGAAGCAGATGTACGGCAAGTCATACTACGGGGTCGAAAGAACAACCTACCTCATCGATCCGGCGGGTAAAATTCGCAGGATATGGAACAAGGTCAAAGTCAAGGGCCATGCAGAGGATGTTCTGGCGACCCTCAAATCGATGATCGACTGAATGGATTTACTTTAGATGGTTATCCTTTTAGCGTCCTTCGCCATTTCAATGACTGGAATCCTGATCGTACCCTTGCCGACTGCCGCATCGACAAGATCCTGCGGCGCAAGCCTGTAGAGAAGTCTCGCTTCGACAATAATCGTACCCTTGACACTTTCGGGCATCGTGTATTTCTCAACAACGGTCCCCTTCGGCGGGATCCTTGAATCGTTCAGAATCTCGCGCGCCCTGGCGACATTCATGATTTTTTTCCCCTTGCCGTCTCCAAATACCGTGCAGTATATCCTGCCATTCTCCGAGATGGTCCCGGCATTATCGAGCACGCCGCTCCGGTAAAGTACCGCACCGGATGGCGATTTCACGGTTAGTTCAATCCAAACCTGTCTGACATGGCTGAGGCCGGTCGGTATCTTGTGTCCGGCACCATTGTTTGTCACTGATATGCTAAGAGTTCTTTCACTGATCTCGGGATTTATAGAAATTTGCGCTGCGTTCTTGAGGCGTTCTTCGGCCATCTGGGACTGAGGCGCCCTGCCCTTCATCGACGGCACAAGCGTGTTTCCCCCGACAAAATAGTGGGTGAACACATGTTGCCGCTCAGGGCCATCGGATGATGCCTTGCCCGGGTTTGGCGGGCGTTCAGTGGAACCGGTTGCCGGTAAACCCGGTTTCTGGTACATATGACATCCCTGGCAGGTAATGTAGTCCTTCGATCCCCTTTTCCCGTATGGCCCGTTCATCCACTCTTCGTAAGGTGTCTCGAGCCTCGTACCGAAAACAACATGTCGCACATCATGGCATGCCGCACATATTCCGGGTTCGGTATGAAACCTGGAGTATGCTGTGCCGTGAAAGTCGGATTTCGCATCGCGCAGCGGACCGCGTTTAACGCCGGGGTTCTGTTCTCCGTGGCCGGGCTCCATATCAAGCTCGGCGTTGTAAAGCTTTCTTGCCCCGGTGAGTGAATGGCAAAAATCGCACTGGATTCCCTCCTCGGCAAGCTTCGGTATCTTTTTGGCATGGTCCGAGGTTTTCGTCGGCATACCGCTTACATATCCGACAGGTGTGTGGCATTTCACGCAGAGTTCCGCTTCCTTGAGTTCGTCTTTGTCAGTCAGGACTTTCAGGTCCCTGAGGGCGACTTCCCGGTAGAGGGAGTCAGAATGGGAGTAGGCGTGCATCGATGTTTTCCACTGGGAATATATCTCGTCGTGACATCCACCGCACGTTTCGGCAGAAATGAATCGGGACAATTCATAGTGTGGTATTTTAGAGCATGAGAACAGCAATATCATTGTAACTATTATAACCGATATCGCCGTTTTCATGGCTTTCCCGGGAGCGCAATTATTTGTCGTATTTGTTATCATACCTGCCCTCGATCGTATAATATTAAAATATGTAATAATTACAAATTAAAAATAAAAATAAAATTGATATTATTTTAATATTTTTGCCATATATGGTTGACAAAAATATTATAAGATATATTTTTTATTTGTCAACGTAATTATATATCATTCATTTCGTTTTCGAGAATTCGAATATCCATAAATAATCGTTCTGTTACACGTAGCATTTAATTGTGTACCTATAACTTAAATAGAGGACCGATGAAACCAATTGAAATAGCGAAAAACATTTACTGGGTAGGCGCCATTGACTGGCAGCTGAGAAACTTCCATGGATACCTGACACAAAGGGGCTCCACATACAATGCCTACCTTATAATGGATGATACGATAACGCTCGTCGATACGGTTAAGAGCCATCTCTGCGACGAGATGTTCGAGCGCATAGCCGGAATTGTCGATCCGAAAAAAATTCAGACAATAGTTAGCAACCATGTTGAGATGGATCATTCCGGATCGCTGCCCGCGGTATTGCAGAGAATACCCGGCGCAAAAGTCATCACCTCCCCGAACGGTCAGAAAGGGTTATCGGAGCATTTCCGCGAGCCCTGGAATTTTCAGGTCGTTAAATCCGGAGAATCGGTCAAAATCGGGTCATACACCCTGCATTTCACCCTGACGCCGATGGTGCACTGGCCCGACAACATGGTCACCTATATCCCGGAGGCGTCCGTACTGCTTTCGAACGACGCCTTTGGACAACACTGTGCATCGAGCGAACGATTTGATGATGAATATCCGCTGGACATCATACTTTACGAGGCCCGAAAATATTATGCGAACATCGTATTGCCCTATTCCGAACAGGTGAAAAAAGCACTTGATGCGGTCGGGGGATTGAAGATCGACATTATCGCGCCAAGCCACGGCCTTGTATGGAGGGGCAATATCCCCCGTATCATGGAATCCTACAAGAAATGGAGCGCCGGCGAAAGCGCAAGAAAGGCCGTAATTGTATACGACACGATGTGGAATTCCACGAAAAAAATCGCGGTGAGCATACAGAACGCCTTTGAGGCAAAGGGATATTCCACCAGGATGATGGGACTCCAGGAAAACCATATCTCCGATATCATGACGGAAGTCATCGATGCGAGCCATGTGTGCGTCGGATCGCCGACACTCAACAACAACATGCTGCCGACCGTATCGGCATTCCTTACTTACTTCAGGGGCCTCATCCCCAAGAGAAAGATTACGGGACTCGCATTCGGCTCGTATGGATGGGGTGGGCAGAGTATTGGGCATGTCAACGCGGCCCTCTCAGAGTCAGGCTGTGATATGCTCGAAGACATAAGGGTCAAGTACATACCCGACGAGACTGCGTTGAGGGATATCGAGCAACGCGTAATGAAGGCGATATAAAACCGATAATCCGATCCGGCACGCGATGGAAAAGAAGCAGCAAATGGATTTGAAGGATGTCCTTATTCAACACGGAATCAGTCCGTCGTTTCATCGCCTGAAAGTATACGAATTTTTGATGAACAACCCGATACATCCCACGGTCGATATGCTCTACAGCAGCATAATAACCGATATCCCGACCCTGTCGAGGACGACCATATACAACACATTAAAGACCTTCATCGAAAGGGGTATTGTGCAGGGAATAACAATTGAAGACAACGAAATACGTTACGATGCCGATTTGTCGATTCACGGTCACTTCAAGTGCATGACATGCGGCGCGCTCATCGACATACCCGAAGAACAATTGAATATTGATAAAAGGCTCATGCCGGGAAAGCACATAGCGGGGCATGCCATACGGGAAAGCCATTTTTATTTTAAGGGTATTTGCAAGGAATGCTCATAATGCCACATCATATAAGATAAGGAGTATCACCATGAAAAAGTACGTGTGCGGCGTTTGCGGGTATGTTTATGACCCAAAAGAAGGCGATCCCGACGCGGGAATCAAGCCTGGTACCGCTTTCGAAGACCTTCCCGACGACTGGGTCTGTCCACAGTGCGGAGTTGGTAAGGACCAGTTCGAACCGTCTGACGAATAGATACGAATTCACCACGACATCCCGGAGGATATATGGACGCGGTACTACTCTCTCGCATACAGTTCGGCCTCACCGCCGGATATCATTTCATTTTCCCGCCCATTACACTGGGGCTCTCGCTGTTGATACTGGTCATCGAGACACTCCACATCCTCCGGGATGACGAGATCTACCGGACCATCTCGAAATTTCTCGTAAAAATACTCGGCCTTGTTTTCGTCATGGGCGTCGCGACCGGAATCGTGCTCGAATTTTCTTTTGGTACGAACTGGTCGAAGTACTCGCGCATGGTGGGCGATATTTTCGGCGCGCCGCTCGCGGCGGAAGGCGTGTTCTCGTTTTTCATGGAATCGATTTTTCTCGGGGTTCTCGTTTTCGGAAGGGACCGGGTATCGAAACGGACGTACTGGCTATCGGCGCTTCTTGTATGCTTCGCCTCGCACCTTTCCGGGCTGTGGATCATAATCGCGAATTCGTGGATGCAAACGCCGGCCGGGTACAGGATCGAGGGGGGACGCGCGTACCTGACAGATTTTTTCGCGGCCGTGTTCAACGATTCCATGCTCATCCGTTATTTTCATACGGTTATAGCATCGTGGATCACCGGGTCCCTGTTCGTCGCTGGGATATCGGCATGGCACCTGCTCAAGGGAAAATACATTCAGTACGCCCGGATACTGCTGAAATTATCCATCATCCTTTTTGCAATACTGGCGTTCGTTCAATTTATTTCCGGTCACATCCATTCAGTACAGGTTGCCAGAACCCAGCCCGCGAAGATGGCTTCCTTCGAGGCGCTCTGGAAGACGCAAAAAGGGGCGCCCATGTCCATCATCGGTATTCCGGATCCTGCGTCCGAAAAGACCCATCTGGAAATTGCCGTTCCGAAATTACTGAGCATCGGAATACATTTTGATCCCGATGCCGAGGTAACCGGGCTCGATAAGTTTCCGCTCGATGAGCGGCCTCCGGTCGTGGTTACTTACCTGAATTACCATATTATGATAGGCCTTGGGTCATTTTTCGCCCTCCTGTCCTTCATATCTATTGTGTTGCTGCTTCGGGGACGCCTGTTCAATACCAGATGGTACCAGTATCTGCTTATCCTGGCGGCCCCTCTGCCTCTTGTGGCGAATGAAGTTGGTTGGATGGCGGCCGAAATAGGCAGACAACCCTGGGCAGTATACGGTATTCTCCGGACTTCGGATGCGGTATCCGTGGTGGTGCCCGCATGGCAAATTTTACTTTCGATACTGTTCTTCTCGGTGGTGTATATATTCCTGATCTATATTTTCGTGAAGCTGCTTGTAAAAATAATCAACCGCGGCCCGGAAGCGGTCACCTCGGGATATTAGGAGGCGGCCATGGATACCCTTCAAATTCTTCAGAATATATGGTTTCTGCTTATCGGTGTCCTTTTTGTCGGATACTCGGTTCTAGACGGCTTCGATCTCGGCATAGGTATGTTCCTCCCCTTTGCGTCAAAAAGCGACGAGGATACGTCAGCTCTTTTTCACTCTATCGGGCCTGTCTGGGACGGCAATGAGGTGTGGCTCCTGACCGCCGGCGGAGCCCTCTTCGCGGCATTTCCGCACACCTATGCAACGGTATTCAGCGGATTCTACCTCGCGCTTATGCTGGTGCTGTTTTCATTGATCTTCAGGGCGGTATCGATCGAATTCTGGTTCCTCGACGAATCGAGGAAGGCATTCTGGAAGGCATGTGTGTTTATCGGCAGCCTTATCCCCTCCCTTTTGTTCGGTGTCGCCCTCGGAAATGTAATACTCGGCATTCCGATGGATTCGAACATGGAATTCACCGGCAGCTTTTTTACACTGCTTCGCCCCATGCCGCTCGCCATCGGGCTGCTGGGTATGGCCGCCATACTCATGCAGGGAGTCACTTACGGCGTGATAAAAACGACAGGCCATCTTCAGGATACCATTCGCACACTCGGACGATCCATCTGGATAGCCTGTATCGTGCTGTTTGTTGTGGCGATGTCCGTATCCATCATATCAATGGGAATTTCGAGGATAATCCCGCTCACATGGATATTTTCGGCAATCTCCATGACCGCGATAGTCGCGACAGGAGTTCTCCTTTCCAGGAGGAGTGATTTTGCCTCGTTCGTGGCATCGTCGATATCATTTGCGGGTTTGTGGGCGATAGCGGCGGCATTGCAATATCCCAGACTGGTCGCTTCATCCGGTGATGATGCACTCAGCCTGACCATTTACAATACGTCATCCAGCCTGCTTACGCTGAAGGTCATGCTGATCATCGCCCTGACGGGCATGCCGCTGGTAATCGCATATACGATTTTTGTATACAGGATATTCCGGGGTAAATCGAACGCGTGACAGGAAAAAGAATACTAATTAATTCAGGAGGCAACCAATGACTGCAAAACTGGAAGTGTACAAATGCTCCGTGTGCGGTAATGTTATTGAGGTACTCTTTGCCGGCGGCGGAACGCTCGTGTGCTGCGGCAAGGAAATGCTTCTTCAAAAGGAGAACACGTCAGACGGGGCGAAAGAGAAGCACGTTCCCGTGGTGGAAAAAACAAATGACGGGATCAAGGTCAAAGTAGGCTCTGTGCCCCATCCCATGGAAGAAAAGCACTACATCCAGTGGGTAGAAGTGATTTTGAATGACGGAAGCGTAAGACGGCAGTTTCTCGATCCCGGCAAGGCCCCGGAAGCCGATTTCTGCTGCATCGAGGGATCCTTTACCGTGAGGGAATACTGTAACCTGCACGGACTCTGGAAGAGTTCGTAGGAGACCGTCATGATCAAGGAAACCATACAGGTCGCCATCAATGAACAGATCAATGCCGAGCTCTATTCGGCGTATCTGTACATGGCCATGTCGGCATGCTGTCAGTCAATCAACCTGGCAGGCTTCGCGAACTGGATGGAGGTCCAGGCGAAGGAGGAGATGTTCCATGCAAAAAAGTTTTACGATTATGTCATCAGCCGTGGAGGGAGGGTAAGGCTTGCACAGATCCAGGCCCCTCCCGGTGATTGGAAGTCGGTAGAGGACATGTTCTCTCAGACGCTCGCGCACGAAGAAATAGTGACATCGCGGATTAATGCCCTCGTGGATCTGGCGATCAAGGAAAGTGATCACGCTTCAAACGCCATGCTACAGTGGTTTGTAACCGAGCAGGTGGAGGAAGAATCGAACGCGAACGCAATACTGGAGAAAATCAAACTGACGGCCGGACAGGGAAGCGGTCTTTTCATGATCGACCAGGAACTGGCACAGCGTACATTTGTCGCGGCCGAATACGCACCAGCCCAATAAAAGAGGAGAAACCATGAGCATAAAAGGAACCCGAACAGAAAAAAACCTTCTTGCATCGTTTGCAGGAGAGTCCCAGGCGAGGAACCGTTATACCTATTTCGCTTCTCAGGCGAAGAAGGAAGGCTACGAACAGATCGCGGCACTGTTCCTCGAAACAGCGGAGAATGAAAAGGAACACGCAAAGCGCTTTTTCAAATTCCTCGAGGGAGGAATGGTTGAGATTACCGCATCGTACCCCGCCGGCACGATTGGTACCACCGCAGATAATCTCAAGGCCGCTGCCGCGGGGGAGCACGAGGAGCACACCCTGCTCTATCCTGAATTCGCGAAGATTGCCGACGAGGAAGGGTTTAAGGATATCGCCATCGCGTGGAGGAAGATCGCTGAGGTGGAAAAACACCATGAGGAGCGGTATCTTGCGCTGTTGAAGAACGTACAGGAAAAAACCGTGTTCAAGAAATCTTCAAAGGTGACGTGGAAATGCAGGAACTGCGGCTATATCCACGAAGGTAACGAGGCGCCGGAAAAATGTCCAGCCTGCCAGCATGAAAAAAGCTATTTTGAAGTTCTCGCGGAACAATTCTGAGCATTGAAAGGGGCTGACCAAAAGTCAGCCCCTTTTTTATTCAACAGCAGGAGGAACCTGTATCTATTATAAATCCCTTACCCTGAGGTCCGTCGATATAATCTATTCTTACCGGGGGTCCGTTAAAAATGTATTTTTTTACTCTTTCGTCTACCTGAACGCAAATTTCTCCTATCTGAAATGTTTCCCGTTTATCATCCTGCTCATCCAGAGCAAGGCCCATCCGCGGTCCTCCTCAACCAAAGCCTCCAAAGGTGATCATTAATACAGGTTTTTCATAACCGCTATCCCGCAGTGAACCTTTTAATTCAGAAGCAGCATTATCCGAAATGTTGATATTCATTTTCTTACTCCATATTGCATATTTTTAAGAAAATACTTAAATTCTGTATATTTGTCAACCGATTATGCACTTTTTTTGCGAAATATTACTTCTTAAGCAGATTTTTTATTCGTTTGCATCCGCCGCCGTTATTGATTATTGACGGTATCAGCGATCTGTCATCGACTATCAACCTGACCCGGTCCTCGGGTACGCCCTTCAGTCTCAGGTACATGGTTATAAGATCGCGTACTGCTTCACGCTTGCTTTCGAGCGAACCCCATCCGTGAACGATGCTCTCGGATGCCTTCGTCCGCCCCTCGATCAGCCTCCGGCAGACCGCGTCATCCTCGATTAGCATTGAGACGAATTCATTGTCTGAAATGAACTCCCTCATCCTGTTTGCGTATATCTTCTTCAATCCGATACCGCCGCGGATTTCACGTTCGACGATGGCGACGTCGCCGTACCTTTCAGCCGCATCACGATATTTCCTTTTCCTGACTGATTCCATAAGGTCTTTCGCGCCTTCATCGAGTGCCCTTTTGCTGATGTAATTTACAATAAAAGCCGGTATGGATCCGCCCGGATCGAGCCTTGATGTAAGTACGATCCCTGTCCGGTCGCGGTTTATATATTCGAGCACGATCTGGCTTCTGTAATCGGTAATTCTTATCACGCCTTTCCTGCGGGGGACGATGGCTTCCTTGACCGCGACGAGTTCTGTGATCGTCCTTCCCCTTTCGAGATCGTAGCGGGTTATTACCCTGACGATGACGTCGCGGTCCGCCACGGGAGGCGGATATGAGTATGATACATAGAATGTATAGTTGTTCTTGTTGATGTATTCGACAAAACGGACATCGGTACAGTGCGAGCTGCTGTGTTTCAATCCCTCGACGTTTCTGAGGACCGCGCCGATGATCTCGATGCCGGCGGGAATGACAGCGGTGGACCTGAACTCGTGGATATCCGTTCCGGGAACGGGCCGGCTGTATCCTTTGACATATCCTTTGTCAAGAACGGTTTTCCATGCAACAGCGGCGTCTGCGCTCGGCGCCAGCATTATCATTGAAGCGATCAGTATCAGGGTATTCACGTACCATCCCCCGTGTCGTATTATTCGCGAGGCCAGGCAAGCCTCATTTTCAGGTGAAATCATTGGCCGTTTTCGAAATAAATTTCAACAAATAATTATGTCATCCCGCGAATGGCAAGCAAAAACAATGTCTCTAATTTGCGGACATGGGTAATAGATAGAACATCGTGCTTTTCGTAATTTCATTTTTCTCTTTACATAGAACCACGTCTGCGATATTTTCAAAGTTATATTAACGAGAGGTTATTTGGTTGGATATACGTTCACGCGCGAGATTGCTTTACACGATGATGACAAAAGGGGCGAGATCCTCATTCGATTTTTTGAGCATAACAAACAGGCGCTTCTGCAACAATCGGGGTAAGATAATCGGATGGCACAAGGGATATCCGAGTTATTTTCTTCTCTGGCCCCCGGTTATGAGCATGCCGGCGGCTAATTCAATCACCACGAGAATCATGAGTGTCTTCCAGTGGCGCAGGCTCCCGGACATGGTCACCCTCGCTGTCACAGATCGGTGCAATTGCCGATGTCCGCATTGTTCATTTTCTGCGATGAAGACAGACTCGGATCTTCTTACCCTGGATGAGATCAAAAGGACAATCGCGCAGATACAGGAAGCCGGCGCAGCCACGGTGGCACTCACCGGCGGTGAGCCCCTCATGCGGGACGATCTCGCAGGTATCGTGGGATCCGTCGACAAGGAACTCAGCCAGGTCGTCATTTTCACAAACGGATGGTTCCTGAAAGAGAACGCCGCCGGGCTCGCAAAAGCGGGCACCACCTCGATCATCGTGAGCATCGACCACCACAGGGAGCGCGACCACGACTCGATCAAGGGCCTTGCCGGATCGTACAGAAAGGCTATCGAGGGGATCGAGGAAGCGAAAAGAAGAAAAATGCTGGTGGGAATATCCTACGTCGCGCGGAGGGAAAGCCTTCGCGACGGTTCGATCAGGGACATCTTTGAGCTCGCCAGGCGCCTCAAAGTAAACCAGGTCATCGTTTTTGACGCCATGTCAGCGGGGAATTACCTTGACGACGCGAGTGTTTCGTTGAGCGCGTCCGAGCTCGACGAGCTGGTGACGCTCTGCGCCGAGTATGACGGAAAGCCTTCCTATCCCGGTTACCATCCCTATGCGTACACCAGGGGGCATGGGGGCATCGGATGCGCCGGTGGAGTGAGCATCTGTTATATCGGGCCCTACGGAGACGTATGCCCGTGCGATTTCAACCCGATGTCCATCGGGAATGTGAGGAACAACGATTTTATCGAGATATGGGATCGTTTCGCGCGACATGATGAATTCAAAAGTTCCTCAATGTCGGGCTGTAAGATGAACGACCCTGTCTTCAGGAAGAAATATTCGGAATTCATATCCAGACGGCGGTTCCCGGAGTCGCCTCTTTGAAAATCAACGATACTGAATCATTCTGTTCGGAATGCGGAACATATCATAACGCGTCTGTTAACGAAGAAAATGGCATGGTTATTTTCTTCGTGGATTGTCCGCGCGGAAAAAAAAGGATCCGCATTTCAAGCGACGCGGCGTTGTTCATGTCAATCAGAAATCAAGGTCCCGATCCGGAGGTTCACGTTTCGACAGGCACTCCATTCACCTGGATGAATATACTCGAACTCACGTCGGACTGCAACCTGCACTGCCCTGTTTGTTTCGCAAGCGCGGGAGACGGCGAACGCGATTACTTGCCCTACGAAAAGGCGCTCGAGCTCGTGAAAGGAATCCGGGACAGGGGCCTGAAGGCGATAACGCTGAGCGGGGGAGAACCGACTCTTCACCCTGACTTTTTCCGCCTTGCGCGAGCCATAAGGGGGATGGGGCTCGATGTGACCGTGCTTACCAACGGGATACGCGTCGCAGAAGATCCTTCCATGGCTGCCCGCCTGAAGCGGTGCGGAATGACTTTCACGTATATCCAGATGGATTCGCTCGACGAGCATACAACCGAAACGATACGCGGTGAAAACGTGCTCCGGAAGAAGCTGGATGCGGTAAAATCCCTTAAAGATGCCGGCATTTACTTCGGCATCATAAGCACGGTCATAAAGGACAACTGCGGCGAAACTGGCGACATGATCAGGTTCGCGGTCTTAAATGGGCCCTCGTGCTATGTCCTCTGCTTCCTCACGGCCGTGCGTGCGGGAAGATTCACTTTTGGTGACGACCGTTTGCTGGACAGGGAAGCTGTCATACGGTCTATCATGGATTCAAAGGTCATCAGCGGTATCGAAGCGAAGCATTTCAGCCCATTCCCGCGGTTTATTCCGCTCGGAATCGGCATTCATCCCGATTGTGCGGCGCTGCTTTTTATCGCGGTGCGGGGGGATGCGCTCGAACCTCTTGACAACTACTGCGATATCAGTCGCCTGTATAGCATAATGGGACGATTCAGGAAAAACAGGGGCGTCCTTTACGGGAAGCTGGCTTTCATGGTGATATCAGCCGTTTGTATCCGTCCAGGAAAGTTATTCGCGGTGACAAGGATGCTCGCAGGCATGGCGACAAAAAAGGGGAAGCACGGTATCCTGGCCATCGCGATCGAGCAGTTCATGGGAGAGCATTACCAGGACCGTAACCGTCTCAGAGGGTGTTCCTCGTGCAATATTCTCCCCGACGGCTCGCTGCTTTCAGCCTGTGTTTTCAATCATCCTGACGCCAGACGGCACGAATCCATCAGGAAAAATATTAATCGATGAAATGGATTTTACCTTGCGTCTCGTATCGCTCGTACAGACGTCGGGAGACGATCCCTGAATGCATAAATGATGTAAGCGCTGCCGACGACGGCGATTAGTTCGGTAGCCTCCTCCCAGAAATCTGCCCAGTAGGGTACGGTCCTGAACGCCTCTATGAAACTTATTCGCACCATTGAATACATCAAGAAACCCGCACCCGTGAAAAACAGCAACGCCGCAATTTTCGTGATTACCTTCCCTTTGAAAAGGAGGAACATCGAAGCGGTGGAGAACGACAGGGCCATAACTGGATATATGCGGTATTCGAGAAATTGGAGTGAATGATTGATGCCGAAATTTACGCCAGAACCGAATACAAGTCCGTGTTCCTTCACCTCGACCACCGGCGTGGAGACGGGAACCGCGGACAACACGGTAAGGGCCATCGACGCGAGCAACATCATGCCTCTGAGGCGGCACGACGTGCCTGCGCCCTTCCAGCACTTTCCGCAGGCCTTCAGCATGAGGCATGGTCTTTCGAACGTGCTCATGTTAAGGATCTCGTCCTCAAACCAGATGAAAAGTCCGAACGGAAGGAATATGCCAAAGGCTATCATGCCGGCGTCATGGACGATATCGAGAACTAAGATGCCATGGTTCGCTATTATATAATTCGCTGCACACGCTCCCTCGCCAACGAGCAATGATGCGAACGCCGCCTTGAAGGCCCTCAGCGGCTCCGAATTCATGCCGCGAAGCTTTGACAGGATAATCGCCGAAATTATCATGTGCGCAGGTTTCAGCACGAGACCGGAAGATGCTGATACGAACTGTTCAAAATCCGTAAGAACCATTGATACCTCCCCTGAAACGGTATATCGCGTCCATTGCGGCGGCGCAGGTATGATGGAGCGAAACCCCGAAACCAAGAGCGCACGCTGAATGGCATTGCCTGCCGCACCGGGGTTTGGGCCCGAAGCGCATCATGCCTTCCTGCCGCACCTCGTGAAGGGCACGGGTATCCATGAGCGACCCGCATATGTTGCCCTTCTCGAGACATGGGTAGTATATGTTCCCCTCGGGTGAAACGGTGAGCATTGTGAATGGATCGCAGGTGAAATGTCTCAGTTCGCGCATGTATTCGAGATACGGTACGGTGCCAAAGACGCGCGCGCCCCTTTTTTTCATAACGATGAGATGATTAAACAATTTCCGGTATTCCGCATTATTTTCTAGACCCGGATCCGCCGTAACCCCCATGAGCCTGGGACAGGCGGCAAAGGTAATGCCGCGTTGCATGCAGAAATCGAAAAGCGCGTACTGGTCATCGATCGTTTCAGGCATGATAACGCTCGAAACGGTGATCCCGAAACGTTTGCTTCTATGCTCCAGCGCGGCGTCGATGTTCCTCATGACGGTCTTCACCTGACTCCCGTCAACGCCCCATATTGTGCATGCCTTCTTTTCATCGAGTGTATCGACGCTCACCACGAGATCCGTGACTGTACGCGAGAGTACAGGAAGCGCACCTTCGAGATCATATCCGTTCGTGGTGAATACCACCGTCGAGAACTTGAGTGAAGGGACACGTTCAAGCACATTTATAACATTCGGATGTTCCAGCGGTTCGCCTCCGGTAATGATGAGGTGGCGGCAATATCTTCGAATCTTGCCGAGAATGCCGATCGCGCCTTCGGCGGGGAGCCGCGTGTCCTTGAGACTGTAATAGGGGCGCCCGTAGCCGTCACTGCAATAAATGCACCTGAAGTCGCATGCGTATGTGAGATAATACACGCCCAGCAGGGGATACCATCTCTCCGTGCCGGGGAAAAATCGATGATGCAGGAATTTCAATAGATCGTTCAATCGGGTGCAGTCTAAAACGCCCGGTTGATGCGGACGTCCCTTGTCATCCGGTAATAGTCGAGGTAGTTCAGCATGTTTCTTTTACCGTACATGAGCGTCTCTACAGGTCCGCGGCAGCTCGTCCAGCAGGAACTGCACGGCTTTTCCTGGCGGATTTTATCGAGCCTTTCAAGTAACTCTCCAAGGTCGTCCTCGAGGATGTTCCCCGCCCTGTTTTCCAGCCTGTCGATGCATACTGTCACGTAGCCCTGTGAGTCGATGTTGAAGAGGTTTCTCCCCGCGTAGCAAGGGCTGATACCGCCCGGGGAAACGGCCTCGGAGAAACGCTCGAGGTAACCCCTCATCGCCACGAAGTGACGGTACTTTTTTTTAATGGACAGCAGGTACTTTCCAATATCCCTGTCGAAACCGTTCCTGGCCTTTGTTCCCCGATACCCGCTGTAAAGCGTGACGAGATAGGTGACACCGACAGAGGACGCGAGCTTTATGAGCGGCTCGATATCATCCAGATTGTCGTCCATCACTACCGTAATCAGGTTCACGCGCTGGTGAGGGTGAACGCGGCGCTTCTGAAGCAGTTCAAGCGCATTGACTGCCCTGTCGAATGAACCTGGTGCGCTCCTCTGCTTGTCGTGTCTGGAGGGATCGGCATAATCGATCGATATGCTCGCTTCGTACAGTCCCGCTTGCCAGAGTTCACGGGCGATAGTATCCGTCATGAACCATCCGTTGCTTATCATGACCATGAAATTCCTCTTCGCGAGAGTGCGCGCTATCGGGACGAGATCGTCGTGCAGGAGCGGCTCGCCGCCTCCCATGGATATTACCAGCGGGGACAGTGGCGCAATTTTCTCATCGATTACACGCACCTTCTCGAGCGACAATCGTGGATATTGATTGTATGGCTTTTTCCAGAAATCGCATATTTTACACTTGAAAGTGCAGTCGTAAAGAATCTGCAGGTTGAGATGAGACATTCCCTTCGCCGAGAATTTCCTCATATACGATAGTTTTTTCCCAGCATCGTAAAAAATTCCCATACTTTCCTGCCGCCAAGAATTGTGCTTGCGTCGAATGGAGAGTTGACCCCATCATTGAAGGCAGGAGTCAGGATGTATGTCAACTATTAATAACGGATCAACGGGATTGACCATATCCGGGGTCTGCGCTGTTTTATTTTACGTACTATACGCGGGACAGTTTATTTATATCGGTGAGCCCGCCAATCTCCTGTGGATCTGCCACTTCGGCTGCTTCCTTGCGGGGGCCGGCATGCTTTTAAAAAGACGGATACCCCTCGCGATGGGTTTTCTCTGGCTCAGTGTAGGCGTCCCGCTATGGATAACGGCGCAGCTGGCGGGCGATCACGGATACTGGTCATCGTTTTTCACACATGTCGGCGGCATCGCCACTGCTGGCTATGGCGTCTGGCGCATGGGTATGCGTCGAGGTTCGTGGATATATGCCTCGGCGGGCATGGTCGTCATGGGCGTCGCCGCGCGATTCCTCACGCCTCCCCCTTTAAACATCAATCTTGCATTTTCCGTGTGGAAGGGATGGGAGAACATGTTCCATTCCCATCCGTTGTATGTGGGATTCATGATAGCATGCTGTTCGGTGTATTTCTACCTGGCAGAGACGGCACTGCGAAAGATTTCCGAAAGGCTCCGCGCTCAGATTCCGGAGGAGACTTCATAACGAGACGGGCTAGAAAATATACGGGATGAACCTGTACTTCACCCTTCGCATGTATTCCTCGTAGCCGCTGTCAAGGCGCGACAGAATGAAACGTTCTTCAAGAATAGCACGGTATACGTAGCAAGCGGTCGAAAGCAGGAAGACCGCGCACGTGAAAGGATTCAAATGGCTGACGAGAAAGCCAATGCGGAGAAGTATGTCTGTACCGTACATGGGATGGCGCACGATCGAGTAGAGTCCCGAGGTGCGAACCTCTCGCAGCGCGATAAGTATACCGAAGCTCCTTCCGAGGTTGAGCAGCGTGATTCCCCCAAGAACGTTCGCGATAAAAATGATGATCCCGGAAACGAGTACCGCGGATGGAACGCCGGTAGGCGGCTGTCCCATGAAGATGCCGCCTGACATGAACGCGATGATTGCCACCGCCTGGTTCTTAAGGCTCATGTCGACCCCGGTGTGCGGCCTGCGGATAAGCATCAGGCAGACGAGGATGAGATTCTGGACGGTGAAAGATATTTCTATGTAATCGAGCCGCCCCTCGTTCCAGGTCTTCCACGTCTGGTAACCGCACCATGCGCCGAAAGAGACGAATAGATAAATGTTTGCCATCCTCTGGCCGTGCTTTTTCAGGAATGCCGCAAATGCCGGAAAATGGGATTGTATGTATTGAGCGATTCTCTCCATCTATTTCAACTCAGCCGCGTCGCGAAAGACATGAAAAACCGGCGAGCCATTAAACAGAGCGTCGTATCTTGCATGGTCGATACCAGTCCCGACCTCGCGAATGTATATGGCGCGCACCCTTCCCGGGTAGTTTTTCAGAATCCGGGCATATACCTCCGGATCACGTTCACCGGAATCACCGACGAGTATAAAGCTCGTTTTGGGGGAATTCTGGAGAATACCCTCGATAATACGTAGTTTGTAGCTGAAGTTGTCTCCCACGATGAAATTCAACCCGGACGTGTCCTTGAGGCGAAACTCCTTGAGATAGAGTGAACCATCCGGGAACCCTCCGGTCTCGATGAAGTCGTTCAGAGGCAGGTAGAGATGCCATGGCGAACCGGATACGTAGTGAAAACTTGCCCCCCGCTTTTCCCAGCGCGTATACAGGCGTGCCATGCCGGGAACCGCCTTATACGGTCGTAAAAAGGTGTTGCGGATCATTTCTTTTTTATCACTGACATTGGATATTTTTATCGTGTCGTCGATATCGGATATTACTGCCAGCCCACCGGTCGGGACAATGCGGATGACGCCAGCGGTTACCATGCTGTCCGGCCGCTCGCCGGCGAGGGTTATTGTGAAACGACCGCGTCGGTCTATCAGCGGCCTTATCCTGTCGTAATCCATCGTGATTATTGAAGTAAAGTGGCCGTCTGGAGACGACATGCCGGCGTCGAAAACATCATTGCCGATCCTGATCTTTATCTTTTTTGCCCTTTGATTGTCAGCGAGAAATAGCCTGAACCTGGACTCGAAAACATCCCTACCATCCCTGAAATGCTCTTCGCCGATCGATTTTTCAATCGCCTTGATGAGGAGTGCCCTCGTGCGGGATTTCAATTCGGGTTCGTATATCCATCCATGAACGTGTATATCCACACTGCGGTCATTTTTCATATTCGCGAAGGTGTGGAAGAAGGTCACTACCTCATCATCTTTCAGTTCTGATGATGCCGGCGGGGTTATACAGAAGGCAATTGCAAAAAGGTATATTGCAATACTACGGCATTCCAGCCAGGATCTGCGTCTCATTATATCCCGCTTCCGTCACTGAAAAGGATTTCATCCGGCTTCCCCTGGGAGATGCGGGCCATTGGGGGAACGTCCCTTGTTACCCATACGTTACCGCCGATTTCAGCGCCGCGGCCGATTGTCACCCTTCCCAGAATAGTGGCACCTGAATATATGACAACATCATCCTCGACAACGGGGTGGCGCGGTATGCCCTTGACCGGATTTCCGGCTTCGTCGAGGGGGAAGCTCCTGGCCCCGAGTGTCACCCCTTGGTAGATGCGAACATTCCTTCCGATCACCGATGTTTCGCCTATCACGGTTCCAGTGCCGTGATCGATGAAAAACGATTCTCCGATGGATGCGCCCGGATGAATGTCAATTCCGGTGACGGAGTGCGCCATTTCGGAGATGATCCTCGGTATGAGGGGAACGTCGAGCCTGTAGAGTTCGTGCGCGATGCGATGGTTTGTCAACGCATGCATGCTTGGGTAGCAAAAAATGGTTTCACCGACTCCTCTCGCGGCGGGATCGCCGTCATACGCCGCCTTGGCGTCAAGGGAGAGTCGTCTTCGTATATCGGGAAGCTTTGTAACGAATTCGCGGGTGATCCGCCGGGACTTTTCCTCACAGTCTTCGCAGGAATGAAGCTTGTCTTCCGCGCAGGCGAAGCAGAACCCCCTCTTGATCTGTTCCGATAACAGTGAAAACATATGATCGAGCGTTGAACCCATATAGTATTTCATCGTCTGCGGCCTTACTTCCGAATTGATGAAGTACCCGGGAAACAGTACCGACCTGAGAAGCCCCACGGCCTCGCCCAGTTCGGTAACCGAGGGCATGGGAAAATCGTGCTTCGCGAGATGAAAAACGAATGCGTACGACTCGGGTTTGCACAGGTCTTCAACGACCGACGCCATTTCTTTCTCTGTAAGCCTTCCGTTCGTGTCTGCCGCGCAAGTGTTATGAATTATTTTCTTCATATTGGTGCCATCCCTGTCGGATGTCCTTTAATGAAGCATCCGTACGAGTCAGATATCCGGACTGGATTCCTCGAGAGCCTCTTTTACCAGCATGACGTCTCCGGTAATGAATCCGCGTGCACCCGCTTCGAGTAACCGTTTTAGTTGTCCGGGGCCTTCGTCAAGATACACGAACAATTCCAGTCCCCGTTCCCTCGCCTGCTCAATGAACATGCCGTTCCCGAAAAGAGAATTGCCGATCCGTTCGGGCATGAGAATGGCGTCGGCGGCGAAACGTCTCGCGAGGGGCATCAGTCCGCTCCTGAACAGGCCGTAAAACCAGATAAGCCCCGTGAGCGACATCGCGCTCGCGGCGCCGGGGAGCCTCCTCCGCACGTACGTGGTCGACGGGCCGTTCACCGCCGAAATGAGAAGACGATCAACTGCACCCAGCTTTTCCACGACGGAACAGAGTGACTCAAGTGCATCTCCCGTTTTTTCGAATACGTGAAAGTTGAATCTCGCGTCGGGAAAAGCCTCGAGGACGCTTCCAGGATCGGGGAAAAGCTCGTTACGCGACCGGGGCGATACTCCGTTGTATGCGAGGTCATAGAGCTCGAGGAGCCTGGTTCTGTCGGTACGACGCGCAGGAGACAACTGAGAGCCAGCTTTCCTGAGAAAGGCGTCCGATACGCAGAAGAGGCGCCCCTCGTTGCCGGCGATGACGTTGGTCCTCAGGACATCCGCGCCGATCGATGCGGCATACGCGAAATTTTCAAGCGTGTCGTGTTCCCTTTCTAGTGTCCCGCCCCCCGCGGAGATAATGGATGCACCAGTGCGGAAAAAGGGTTTTTTTGTTTTTGGCATCATGGTTCCTGTCCGTGTGCATCTTAAATGAAGAAATACCCGATAATTGTAAATTACTTTTTAACAGCGTATTTGGACAAGGTGGAAAAATAGCTCTTGACATAAATTCCGGATTAACTTATGTGATAAGTAGGCGTTTAATTCAGAACGCACACTTAGTGACGGAGGCATATCTTAATCCTGAAATGAGTTCCGATCAAGCCGAGTCTCAATCTGGTCATGCGAAGAAAATCAACATTCTCGAACTGCTGAAAAAGTCCTTTTCAAAGGATTCCAAGAATCCCATTGAATCACGTGTATCCGAAAACCTGAAAACGCCACTACAGGACATGATCAATGGCGTGCTTGAGCTGTCCACGAAAATAGCACGCGATACGATGATACCACGGGTGGACATCGTTGCCGTCGAATCGGACAAGCAGCTCAAGCCAATAGTGAAAGTCGCCTGCGATGCAGGCCATTCACGCCTCCCGGTGTACAAGGACACCATCGACAATGTGATTGGCATTTTGTACGTGAAGGATCTCCTACGCCTGATTACCGATACATCGCGAAAAAAGTTCAATCTGAAGAAGATCCTCCGGGAGCCATACTTCATTCCCGAGACGATGCCGCTCTACGAACTCCTAAAAGAATTTAAATTGCGAAAATTTCACATCGCCCTCGTCGTCGATGAGTATGGTGGCATCGCGGGACTCGTGACGCTCGAGGACATCCTCGAGGAAATTGTCGGGGACATTAACGACGAGTTCGACACAACGGGGATGCCTGAAATTGTGAAGATATCCTCAAATTCGTTTGAGGTCGATTCGAGGATGATGATCCACGACTTCAACGAGGCGATCGGAACCGGGATCGGATCGAGCGACTTCGATACGATAGGGGGATATGTCCTCGATCTGTTCGGGCGAATCCCGAAAAAGGGCGAATCCATGACAGATGGTACGCTTAATTACAGGATAAAGAGCATCAAGGGAACCGTGATAAACCGCATTGTCGTGACAATCCCCAGAGAGAAATAGACGTCCGCCATGGACCTCCTGCACACGCAAGGCGTGGTGCTTTCATCGCACAGGACCGGAGAGGCGGATGTCATATGCAGCATTTTAACCGCGGATTCGGGTAAAAGGCGCTTTATCTTCAAGGGATTGAAAAAGAGCAAAACAAGGGGACCTTCCTCTTCGGAACCCGGTTCCATCGTCAGACTCGTGTATTATTATCACGAGGAAAAAACCGCGTACTATGTGAGCGATGTGAGCCTCGAGCGGTCGAACGACCGCCTTATCGATAACCTTGAAGCGATTTACCACCTTTACTATATTCTCGAGCTCGTCGACAGGACGAGTCCATTCGACGTTCCCGACCGCCAGCTCTATGATCTTCTTTCAACGGGTATCGCCGCACTCGCTGAAACCGTTTCATATGCACATTTCGCCGTTTTCTTCACGCTTCACCTGCTGAAACTGCAGGGACTGCTCCCTGACCTCGGCACGTGCAGGTCCTGCGGCGCAGTGATAAACGACAGCTTCGTCCTTGATATCACCGATTTCCGGCCCGTGTGCCGATCCTGCTCGAACAATGCGCCGCACGGCAGGAACCATGGCGGTGCGGGGAAAAGCTTGCCCCCGGGCGTCATGCACTACCTGTCCGGCTGCCTGTCGACGAAATTTTCGCGCTCGAGCCGGGAAGGTATCGAGGATTCCGACCTCCTTGACCTGCTTTTCAGGATTATTCTTTATATCCAGAATTACTACCACATAGATTTGAACACAACACGGTTCATACTTTCCGGAAACCGCGGCAAAAATTGATTTACTCAAATCGCCCCGCCCGGTATGATTGATCGGGTAACGTCCGATTCACCGGTCGGCCGGTACTCGACCTTCTCATCGAACAATCACAACGGGGATCGGCAATGATAGAACGATATTCCAGGCCCGAGATGTCCCTCATATGGGAGCTCGAAACGAAATTCAGGATCTGGCTCGAGATCGAAATCGCTGTATGCGAAGTACAGTCGAAAATGGGGATCGTCCCCGTTGAGGATCTCGACATTATAAAAAAGAAGGCCGACTTTACAGTTGCCCGGATTCTTGAGATCGAGAACCAGGTCCACCATGACGTTATCGCGTTCCTGACCGCCGTCGGGGAGAACGTGGGGCCCTCGAGCCGATACATCCATTATGGGCTTACCTCGAGTGACGTCGTGGACACTGCGTTCTCTATGCAGCTCATACGGGCAGGATCTGTCGTCATCAAGGGTCTGGACGCGCTCATCGATGCGCTCCGCGAGAAGGCTCTTCAGTACCGATCGACACCGTGCATGGGCAGATCGCACGGCGTTCACGCAGAGCCTACGACTTTCGGCCTTAAGATGGCGCTGTATCATGAGGAATTCAGGCGCGATCGAGAGCGTATCGTGAAAGCCATCAAGGGAGTATCGTTCGGCAAGTTTTCCGGCGCGGTGGGAACGTTCAGCAATATTGATCCCTCGATAGAAAAAAGCGTATGCGAGGCCCTCGGGCTCAAACCGGATCCCATATCGACGCAGGTAATCCAGCGCGACCGTCACGCCGAATACATGGCCGCGCTCGCAATCACCGCGGGAACGCTGGACCAGCTCGCGACGGAAATACGTCACCTGCAGCGCACCGAGGTACGCGAGGCGGAGGAGCCATTCCAGAAAGGCCAGAAGGGATCTTCCGCGATGCCCCACAAGAGGAACCCGATCCTCTGCGAGAGAGTGACGGGCCTCTCGCGCGTCATTAAGGCGAACCTCAACGTCGCTCTTGACGACATGACGCTCTGGCACGAGCGGGATATATCCCACTCCTCTGCCGAACGCGTCATATTCCCGGATTCCACCATCGCGCTTGATTATCTCATCCACAGGATGATCTTCATCATTACGAACCTGCATGTGTACCCTGAAAACATGATCGAGAACATGAACCGGACCGGCGGTCTCTTCTATTCTCAATCTCTCCTTCTCGCGCTGGTCGAGAAGGGAATGTCGAGGGAGGAAGCGTATGCAATCGTCCAGGACCTGGCAATGCGCGTCTGGCGGCGGGAGGGGGATCTCCGCGGTCTCGCGCTCGGCGAAAAATCCGTTACGACGATAATGAACACCGGCGACATTGATGATGTATTCACGCTGGACCGTTATCTGAAACATGTGGATTTCATTTTCGATAAAATCGGGCTCCGGCAGAAATGAACTCTTTTTTCTTAGTCACTTTCGGTTGCCAGATGAACAAGAACGACTCCGATCTCATGCACCTGTCACTTCTCGAAAACGGGTTTGAACCCGCTGCCGATGAAAAAAGCGCGGACATAATTGTATTCAACACGTGTTCAGTCCGCGGACATGCCGAGGAACGCGCGATCTCCCGTATGCGGGCGGCCCGCCGCGGACGCGATGACCATCGTACCATAGTCGCCGCCGGCTGCATGGCACAGCGGCTCGGCGCTTCCCTGGTTGAAGACCGGACCGCCGACGTGGTGATTGGTACATACCTTTCTCCGGGAGCGGGACCGATCGTGAGGAAGTTCCTTAGCGGTGTTGGCAGTGCCGTGAATATATCAATGGACGGGAGCGAGCTTGCCCCGCGTATCGGGGGACGTACTATCACGAAGGGACCCGATGCGCCATGGCACTCATGGGTTACCATAAGCCACGGCTGTTGCAACAACTGTTCGTACTGCATTGTCCCGAGTGTACGTGGAAGGCTGGTATCGTTTCCTTCGGGAGAAATACTCGATCATATAGCCAGTATCGCATCCGGTGGAATAAGGGAGATCACCCTCCTCGGACAGAATGTCAACCAGTATGGACAGGACAGCGGCGATATTTCCTTTTCGAGGATGCTGGTGCTGGCTGCGGCGATTCCCGGAATTGAAAAAATCAATTTCATGACATCGCACCCGCGTGATTTTACCGATGACATCATCATGGCAATCCGCGATAATCCGAACATATCGAGGGCAATTCACCTCCCGCTTCAGAGCGGCTCCGACCGGATACTTGCGCTCATGAACAGGGGTTACACGTTCGGCGATTATCTTCGCACGGTTGAGCGTATTTCGGTACTACTTGGCGAATACTCACTTTCAACGGATCTAATAGTGGGATTCCCCGGCGAGACGGAAGAAGAGTTCCAGTCTACGCTCGACGCGGTTTCACGCATAGGTTTTGACGATGCATTCATGTACGCCTATTCGCCGCGGGAAGGGACCCCATCTGCTTCGCTGAGTGAAACGCTCACCCGTGCACAGAAGATAGCGCGGCTCGAGAAGCTCATACTATTACAGAAAAATAAATCTCGCGACAGCCTTAACAGGAGAATCAACAGGATCGAACGAACCATTCTCGAACGGGTCAGTAAAAAGTCGCCAGATAAAATTATGGGCAAAACCTATTTGAACCACATGGTGGTGGTTCCCGGCACGAGCGCCGATATCGGGAAAAACATTATGGTGCATATCGACAGGGTGACCGGCTCCACGCTCCAGGGATCGCGAGTTCCATGAGGATGATTCCGCCAATCGCTCTTCTGGCCGTCCTCGTTCTTGCTGCCGCCAGGAATGAAGGCGCGGGGGAAAAAAGCGATTTCACGGCCATCAAATACGCATCGAAACGGCGCGGCGGCGAATCGGTCCTGTCACTCGGGAAGGCGTACCTGAAGAAGTATCCCTCCGGCCGCAATAGGGACGCCGTTCTCCTGATGATGGCCCAGAATGAAAAATCCCCGGAACGCGCGCTCGGACACTGCGATCGAATCCTGAAAGGTGCCGGCGCAACACCTGCGCGTGAGAAGGCCGCCCTTCTATCAAGCGAAATATTGTTTATACTATCCCGGTGGGAGGATCTCGACAGAGAAACCGGCCGATGGATCAAGGGTTTCAGCACGCCCGCTGTCAGGGAGAGGCTTCTCCTGTACAACGCGATTTCCTCGGCTTTGAAGGGGGATATACAGGGCGCCGATAGGTCGATCCGGTCGCTGATGAAAAGAAACCACGATTACGAAATACTCGCGGTATCAGGTCTGATCATGTCCCACATCATAAGGATCAACTCGGGATATTCCGGGAAGTACATCAACGCGCAGAGCGAGCTTCTTATGAGTTACGCACAGTCCGAATACGCTCCTGCGATACTCATGAACGTCGGAATCTACTTCGAGCAAAAGGGCGATTACAACCGCGCTTATTCAGCCTATCGCGACCTCGCGGGTAAATATCCACGTTCCCCCGAATCCATTGAGGCGCGAAAGAAGATAGCAAGACTCGCCGCCAAGAAACCAAGGCTCATACGGCAATATCTCCCAACACAGAAGATAGTGAACGGTGCGGGCGATCTTGATATAAGCCCGGAATACGACATAGATGATTCCGGCAAGGAAGAAACATACTATGCCGTGTCCGTGGGGCCCTTCCCCACTTCCAGGGAGATGCAGGAAGTGCGCAGGCTTGTCATAGAGGACCATCCGTCGGTAATATCCATCCGTCGTAAGAGCGGTTATACTCTTTACATCGGAAAGGAAAAGAGCTCGGAAAAAGCGCTCGGCGTGAAAGTCCGTCTCGCTGAAGAGTTCGGTATCAACGGTCAGATCGTGCGCGTCACGGAGAACAACAGAAGGAAGTATATCTACGGTGACTGAATCCGATTCCCGTCTCACTCCGATGATGAAACAGTATCTGGAAATCAAGAATGAATTCCGCGATGATATACTTTTCTTCAGAATGGGCGATTTCTACGAAATGTTTTTCGATGATGCGCATATCGCATCGAAGATACTGGGCATCGCACTGACATCTCGGCAGAACGACGTGCCAATGTGCGGCATCCCGTACCATGCCGCAGAGAGCTATATCGCGCGGCTCATACGGGCGGGTAAACGTGTAGCGGTCTGCGAGCAGATGGAGGCAACACCGTCATCGGGAACCGTGGTCAGGAGGGAGGTTGTCCGGATCATTACACCGGGCACTGTGATCGAATCGAATCTCCTTCTTACCGACGACAACAATTTTCTCGCCTCGGTCGTCACCGATAAAAAGCATATCGCACTGGCTTTCGTGGACGTATCGACCGGTGAATTCTATATATCGGTGATACCGAGGTCCTACGAGATGTACCGGGGGGAAATGATCAAGTATGCCCCGCGTGAGGTCGTATTCAGGGAGGGGCCGGACGATGACCGACTTCTAGAATACCTCAGGGGCCGTGATATCCCCGTTATCCGATTGAGCGACTGGCTCTATGACCGCGATTACCTTGAAAAGACAATATGTTCCATTTTCCGAATTGACGGAATCTCTGGACTCGGACTCGAGCCGGGAATCGAGACCATCGCCGCAGGATCCATTCTTCATTACCTCAAGGACACTCACCGGCGCGAGTTGAACCACCTCATGTATCCCCGCCGCATGAAGGTAAGTGACAGGATGGTACTCGACGAGGCGACAATATCGAACCTTGAACTGGTGACAAACCTCCAGGACGGAACCAAGAATCGGACCCTCTTCGCGACGCTCGACAGGACAAAGTCCCCGATGGGAAGACGCGCCCTCGAAAGGCATATCCTTCAACCCCTCCTTGAAACCGGTGCAATCGTGGAGCGGCTCGATGCGGTCCAGTACTTCTTCGAATATCATGATCTGACCGCGCAGGTACAGGAACGCCTCTCATCGATTTCCGATCTGGAGCGCCTGTTCTCCCGGTTTTCGCTCGGGAAATCGTTTCCACGGAATTTCATTTCGCTCATGCAGTCGATACGTGCGGCGCACATCATACGCATGTCGCTGGAAGGACAGCCACATGATATGATAA
Organism: uncultured Leptospirales bacterium; assembly: GCA_964423905.1. GTDB lineage: Bacteria > Spirochaetota > UBA4802 > UBA4802 > UBA5550 > CAYRGX01. Next base: position 109,145 of record CAYRGX010000002.1, read on the forward strand.
CGCGAATTGCGGGGAAAATCCCGGACATGAGGGCGCTGGCTGACCGCATAGCGTCAACAATTGATGACGAACCGGCGTTATCCCCCGATCACGGACGCGTCATCAGGCGAGGCTATAGCGAGGAACTCGACCGGATATACGAGCTCAAGGAGAACGCGCGCGAATGGATCCTCGCCTACCAGGAGGAGGAAAAGGCCCGACTCGGCCTTTCGACGCTCAGGATACGCTATAACAAGATAATCGGATACTACATCGAGCTGAGCAAGGGCCAGGCAGGGCAGATACCGGCCGAGTATTTCAGAAAACAGACCCTTGTCGGCACCGAACGATTTACCACCGAGAAGCTTCAAAATTTCGAAACCGAGATACTTTCGGCTTCCGAACGCATAAGGATCATCGAGAACAGGGAGATCGAAGCTCTCACCGCGATAGTGATCGAAAACAAGAACGACATCCAGGACATGGCGAAGGCCCTCGGTGAAATCGATTTTTTATGCTCACTGGCACTGTCCGCGATCGAAAACAATTATTCGCGCCCGGTATTTTCAAACGACGGCACCACTCAGATCCATGAAGCGAGGCATCCTGTCGTGGAAAAATTCCACACCCGGGAAGTTTTCGTCCCCAACGATATAACCCTCGATGGCTATGTGAGCATGATAAAGATCATCACTGGCCCCAACATGGCGGGCAAATCAACATACATAAGAATGGCAGCTGTCATACAACTCATGGCCCAGACCGGGTCGTTCGTCCCGGCCGCGTCAGCCCGTGTCTCACCGGTGGACAGAATCTTTACAAGGATCGGTGCGTCCGACAATATCTCTAGGGGTGAATCCACATTTCTCGTTGAGATGAACGAGACCGCCAATATCCTCAACAATGCCACTTCGCGAAGCCTCGTGATCATGGACGAGGTGGGGAGAGGCACGAGTACTTATGACGGGCTGTCCATCGCCTGGTCGATCATCGAGTATATAGCCCGCTACATTAAGTGCCGTACACTGTTTGCGACCCACTACCACGAGCTTACGCAGCTCGGCGGTAAAAGAGGCGTGATAAACTATACTGTGCTCGTAAAAGAGGGCATCGCCGGAGTTGAATTCTTGCACCGTGTAGTCCAGGGTTCGGCCGATAAATCATACGGTATTCATGTGGCACGAAGGGCGGGCATTCCGAAACCCATTATTGAACGGGCGGAGAGAATACTTGCCCGTCTTGAGAAAGGTCGCAGCACCATCAAGCCGGGTGCCATTGACGAAGAATCTGCTGAACAGCTGGAAATATTTAACGCTTCAAATCATATAATAGTGCAAACCATCATGGCCATCGACACTGACTCCATTACACCGATCGAGGCATTGAACGAGCTTCACAGGCTCAAAAAAATGATCGATTGATTTTAGAATAAATCGGTGGGACTTGTAAAATATATGGAAATTACTTGATTTTTTGCCGATTGTAATAATAGTGCTTATGGAAGAAATACATACTGAGGCATAATGGCTGACACCCAGTTTAAAGTTGAAAACTACCTGGCCAATTCCTTTGTGATTGTGGAAGGCAAGAAAAATGCCGATTTTTTTTACATAATTCTCAAGGGAAGAGTCAAACTCGCGAAGGAAAATCCGGTAGTAACTGAACAACCTTACTCCGTGCTCGGCCCGGGTGATTTTTTCGGCGTCGTTTCATGCATGAGCGGTCATTCAAGAATAGAGACCGCCGTGGCTCTTGAAAACGTATCCCTTATTTCCGTAGAGAGGGATAAATTCGGTCTACTGATACAAAAAAACCCGACCGTCGCCATGAAGATAATACGTTTTTTCAGCAGAAAACTGCGTGACTTCGACCAGGCGATCACGAATCTGACGTTTAAGAATGTCGTTGAGGAAGATCCCAGCCACCTCTACAGCATTGGGGAATACTACCTGAAAAAAAAGAGTTTCAGCCACGCGGTGTATGCATACCAGAGATATATACAGTATTGTCCGAGCGGATCCAACAGGGACAAGGCTCTCGAGCGTCTAAAAACCTTGAAAGCCCCGGTCAAACCCAGCAATGATGTCACGTCCGGCAATATGAACCGCACCTATAAAGACAACACGATGATATTCTGTGAATACGAACCCGGGTACGAACTTTATATTATACAGGCCGGAAAGGTAAAAATAACGAAGCTCGTGGAAGAAGAAGTACTTCTTGCAGTGCTGAAACCAGGCGATATATTTGGCGAAATGGCCCTGCTTGACAACAAACCGAGGAGCGCATCAGCGATTAGCTACGGCGATGTCGGAGTACTTGCGATAAACAAATCAAACTTCGAAAGCATGGTGCAGGCGCAGCCTCAACTCGCTACGAAATTAATCCAGCTCCTCAGCGAACGAATATGGACAGCGTACAGGCAACTGGATAACCTGATGATCCGCGACCCGCTCGGCAGGATTTTCGATATGCTGCTGATACAGATTGAAAAACAGAAAATACGTATCGAATCAAAAAAAATGCACAATTTTGAGTTTGGCGCTAGCGAGCTTTTGAAGATGGTGGGCCTTCCCCAGGAAAAAGGTGATATATACATGGTTCAGCTTCTCGAGGACAAGCATTTCATGCTCGAACAGGGTAAGCTGATTTGTAATGATATTTTCGAGCTGGAGAAGCTGTCGCATTTTTACAAGAAAAAATCGTCTATGGAAAGAAAACGTGAGGACAGCAAGAACAAGGGCTTGTAAACCAGAGAACAGGATCCTCAGTATTTTTTATCTGCAAAATTGACCCATCCCCCTTCCTTAATCAGGTCCCGATCGAACCCGGATATGGAAAAAGCGACCCGTTCCGTTTCCCGGTTTCCTTCAATTTTAATGGAGAACTCCATAATATCAAGATCGGTATCTATAATCAGAATATTGTGTTTCCCGGCATTGAAGAGCCAGTCAATGGAATCCGGGGCGAGCTCGACAGCCAGAAGACCGCAGTTGAACATGTTCTGGCGGAAAATTCTCGCGTAACTTTCTGCGATAACCAGGTTAATGCCGTTAACCTCGAGCGCCCACGGGGCATGCTCGCGGGAAGATCCGCATCCAAAATTTCCCCTGGTGATGATCACATTCTTGCCGGCAATGTCCCTCGCCGGATCGAATCCATTGAGTTTCAAATCCTCAAGGAGGTAAGGCCGCAGAGCCTCTTTTGAAAGCTCAGTCAGGTATCTCGCCGGGATGATTTCGTCGGTATTGATATCCGACCTGTCGAGTAAAAGAGCCCTTCCGCCGAAATTTTTCATGAGTTACTCCCTCCGCCGGGGGCATCATCTGAGAAGAGTACGGAGTTGGATATGCTTCCGGCGAGGGCGGTGGCTGCCGCGGTCGCCGGGCTCATGAGATGCACCATGCCTCCGGTCCCCATCCTGCCGTTGAAGTTCCTGTTTGTCGTCGAGGCGCATATCTCGCCGGGGGCGATGACGCCGTTGCTCATTCCTAGGCATGCTCCGCAGGTTGGGTTTGTGACGCAAAATCCAGCTTCCATGAATACGGAGATGAGACCTTCATCAAGGGCCATCCTGTAGGCACCCGGCGAAGCGGGGGATACGATGGCCCGGACATCGGGATGTACCCTGCCCCCTTTTATGATCGAGGCGGCGACACGAAGATCCTCGATTCTGCCATTCGTGCAGGACCCAATGTATACTTGGTCAACTTTTGTCCCTGCCATTTCCCGCACCGATTTTACCTCGTCGGGACGGTATCCAATGGTTACAAGAGGTTCGAGTGTGGAAACATCATGCAGGATCACGTCATCATATATGGCATCCGCATCTGATGCCCATGATCGAAAATCCGCAAGCGCTCGTTCGCGATCCTTATACGCATTCTTAATGAAAGGCCAGAGATAGTCAACTGTCGTCATGTCAGGTTGGCAGATTCCGCATGTTGCCCCGGCTTCAATGGCCATGTTGCATATCGTCATTCGCGATTCCATGCTCATATCGTCAATGACTGGTCCCGTGAACTCGATAATTTTATTTGTGGCACCGTCGACCCCTATTCGTTTGATTACCGATAGTATGACATCCTTTGAATATACCCCGCTACGCAGGTACCCGGTCAATTCTATCCTGATTGTCCGCGGAGTTTTAAATGCGCACACTCCCTTTAATATTCCAACCTCGAGATCAGTCGTACCGACCCCCGCGGCGAAAGCACCGAAAGCGCCATGCGTGCAGGTGTGCGAATCTCCCATGATAATGGTGTAGCCTGGTCGGACGAAACCCTTCTCAGGGAACAACGCGTGGCATACGCCGTTATGACCTATGTCAAAAAAGTCGCGTATGCCATGACGTTGGGCCCATTCGCGCAACACCTTGCCCTGCATCGCGGTCTTTGTATCTTTCGCCGGCGTCACATGATCGATGACCGCCTTGATCTTGTCGGGGTTGAAAACACGATCCTTACCGCGTGCGACAAGGTCGTTTATTGCAATCGGTGTGGTAATTTCATGGCAGAACACCGCATCCAGCCGAAGGACGTGAATGTTCCCGGCCGGGGTATCCACCCGGTGGGCGTCAAAAATTTTTTCCGCAATGGTTTTACCCATATCGCCTCCCTGCGATGCGTTGGATAGCGGTCGTGAACATGGCGATCCG
>CAYRGX010000002.1:113790-182551 GCA_964423905.1 uncultured Leptospirales bacterium
CGCATCCAGGTTGAGAACGCTGATGTCAGGCCCGGGAGTGTCGATTCTATGCGCATCGAATATTTTTTCTGCGATGGTTTTCCCCATGGTTCAGTCTACTTTAGAATATTGATTTCTTCCAGAATTTCGATGCCGTCCTCGTTTTCCCGTGGCTTGGTTTTCTTGAGCCTTTTGGGCCGGTAATGGACGACATCACCCTTCATGTATGCTTCGAGATGCGAACCGGCGGTAATGCCTCCCCTCAGCAATTCGCAGGCCAGGGTATCCTCAACTTCATTCTGAATGATCCGTCGCAGGTATCGTGCGCCGTATTTCTCGTCAAATCCTTTTTCGACAAGATGCAGCTTTACCTTCGAGGTAAAGGTGACTGAAACTTCTTTTTCTGCGATTCTTTTATTAAGATCATCGAGCAGAAGTTCCACGATTTTTTTCATGTGGTCCATGTCGAGCCTGTGAAAAAATACGACTTCATCAAGCCTGTTAATAAACTCGGGGCTGAATATCCTTTTCAATTCATCGTTTACTCGCTCACGGGAAACGGCATCTGGATGTTCGTGCCGCCCGAATCCCATGGTCACCGACTTCTGGAATTCCCGATTGCCGATATTTGATGTCATGATGATGATGGTATCCCTGAAGCTTACAGTGGTGCCAGAACCATCCGTCAGCTCACCTTCTTCGAGCACCTGTAGGAGGATATTGAAGACTTCGGGATGCGCTTTTTCGATCTCGTCGAAAAGGATCACGGAATACGGGCGACGTTTGATTTTTTCGGTAAGCTGACCGCCTTCCTCGTATCCAATGTAGCCAGGAGGTGCGCCGATAAGCCTGGATACCGTGTGCTTCTCCATATACTCGGACATATCGATGCGGATCAGGCTCTTATCATCGTCGAAAATGTAAGCCGCGAGTGCCTTGGCAAGCTCTGTTTTTCCGACACCAGTGGGCCCCAGAAATATGAAAGCCCCTCTCGGACGCTCGTGGCTGCTCAATCCGGTCCTTGCGCGGCGAATGGCCCTGCAGACCGCGGAAACGGCGTCGTCCTGGCCGATCACGGATAGATGCAATTCTTCCTCGAGCCGGAGAAGCTTCTCGCTTTCGGTCTCCTCTATGTTTCGGACCGGAATGCCGGTTATTTCGGATATTATCGTGGCGATGTGTTCAGGGGTGACGACTATCGCGTATTCCTCCTTGCGATCCTGCCAGTTCTTGAGCTTGTTTGAAAGGGCCTGCTTCTTTTCATGAATCATGTCCCTGAGCGCCGCCGCTTTCTCGTATTCCTGCGCCTGGACAAGGTCGCCTTTTTGCTCGTTCATATCATCTATATCGCGAGAAAGCAAATCGATGTCGGGCGGCACCTGGTAATCCGCAAGTCGTGCGAGTGCTCCAGCTTCGTCGATGATGTCGATCGCCTTGTCAGGTAAAAATCGATCATTGATGTACCTCTCGGAAAGGATTGCCGCGGATATAAGTGCATCGTCCATGAAATGTACTTTATGATGGCTTTCAAAACGCTCCTTCAATCCAAAAAGAATCTGGATTGTCTGTTCCATGTCTGGTTCCTCTACAAGGACCGATTGGAAACGCCGCGCGAGAGCCGTGTCTTTTTCCACATAGAGCTTGTATTCATTGAGCGTTGTCGCGCCGATGCATTGCAGTTCGCCGCGCGCGAGTGCCGGTTTGAGAATGTTCGCAGCATCTATTGCGCCTTCTGCCGCCCCAGCACCGATTATAGTGTGCACCTCGTCGATGAAAATGATGATATCATCGCTTCGGGCAATCTCATTGATAACGCGCTTGAGACGCTCCTCGAACTCTCCCCTGTACTTGGTCCCGGCCACGATTGCGGCGATATCAAGTGAGAGGACCCTTTTGGCCATGAGCGGTTCTGGAACCGATTTTTTAATGATTCGCTGAGCAAGGCCTTCAACGATGGCTGTTTTGCCTACGCCGGCTTCACCGATCAGGATGGGATTGTTTTTCCTCTTGCGGGAAAGAATCCGGATGACCCTGGTTATCTCCTCATCCCTCCCTATCACAGGATCCAGCTGATTGTCCATTGCCATCTTTGTGAGATCCCGGGCGAATTCATCGAGGGACGGCACCTTGTTTGCGGCAATCCTCGAAACCTTGTCCGAATTTATCTTTATTCCCAGGACACGAAGTATCTCCGTTCTTATCACGGAATAATCAATACCCGACTTAAGAAGCGTATCGAGCCCCGCACTCGTTCCATCCCTGATAATGGCGAGCAGTAGATGCTCTGTTCCTATATAGGAATTCTTGAGTTTTCGGGCTTCATCCTTTGAAATCTCAATTATGTTTTTATATTTTACGCTCGGTGGTATTTTGCCCAGTGTGAGGATTGATTTGTCGCGCCGTATTGATTGTTCAATTTCTGGTATAATGGAATCGAAATTCACGCCGAGGTTTTTAAGGATGCGTGCCGCCACCGAGTCCTCGTCCTTAAGCAGTGAAATGAAAATATGATCGGGCTCGATCAATTCAGAATTGAGCCTTCTTGCCTCGCTCTGGGACATGATTTCCAGTACTTTTCTCGATCTTTTTGTGAACTCGAACATTAAAAGGCCTCCGGGTTCCTCAGTTCTTCCCTGATGTAACCGGCGCGGCAAATATCTCCTTCAATGGGTTTGCTGAAAAACGTTCGGGACCATTCCTGGAGGTGCGCCAGTTGTATGCCGACCATGATGCGATTGATATGGCCGATATCAACATTTTTAATGATTGCAAGTATCACACCGAGACGAAGGTTTGACAGGTGCTCCATGGCCTCTGAGTACGTGAGTTTACGTGCATGAAGGAGGAGGCCCAGCGAACGCCAGACGCGATCCTCGACCTCAAGGCGGTTATCGTTTAAATAACGGTCCCTTTCGGTATCCTCCTGTTCGATAACATAACCCATGAAACCGTCAACCGACTCGATGATATCAATCTCGGATAAGCCAAGACTCTTTTTGTTAAAAATCTGGTAAATGCATCCCAAAGTTTTACGGTTATTATTGAAGGTCCCCCTGACCTCGATATTCTTTCTGCTTTGTTCGGGTATAAGCTCTGTGATCCTGTTTTTCATAGTAAGAACCGGGAGGTGCACGAGTACAGAAATGCGCAGGGCAGTCCCGAGATTTGATGTGCATGATGTCAGATATCCAAGTTCTTCGTCGAAGGAATAATCTGTGAAGCGGTTCAATTCATCGTCAACGCAATCGGCTTTTCGGTATGCGTCCACTAGTTGCAGACCGGGCATAATAACCTGGATCCTGAGGTGGTCCTCTTCGTTAATTAGTACGCTGAAACCATCGGTTTGATCGATCGCGATACCGCTTATGCTCGATGTTTCCATCTCAGAGGTGATAAGGTTGACCTCCCGCATGAGCCTTTTATCCATCGGAGTGAGGTCCCTCATCCAGTAGAGACTGATATTTCCCCGATACTGCGATTCCGCCATAAAGGAATTTATTGAACCTGCAATGGGAGCAATATCATCCTGGTAGAGCCTGTGCGGGAACTGGAGGCCTGCAATGTTCCTGGCAAGCCGTGCACGGCTGGATAGAACTATATGGCTGTACGCGCCGCCGCCGGCATCTCCGGAAAAATAATTGGAAGAATCATGCAATGGGAAGCTCTCCATTCTTTCTTTCTAGAGCCCTGATCCTGTCCCTGATTTCTGCCGCTTCTTCGTATTTTTCATCGAGAACCGCGCTTTCAAGGATTTTTTTAAGATAGGGTATGGAATCATCTTCCTTTAAGGTAACGTCCATTGGAACCGGTTTCTTGATTTCAGATGTGTACCTTGGATGTTTGCCGATATGAAAGGAGTCACCGTGGTATCCCGCGATTATGGCGCGGAGCGGTTCGAGCAAATGAACATAGCAATCGACACAACCGAGCTTGCCGACTTTTTTATAGTCCATGATGGTCATACCGCAGGAGATGCAATACTTCTGTGGGGCGTTTTCATCAACTTCGCTTACATTCAGGAAGGATAGCATTTCCGGGACTGACAGGGAAAAATTGGCAAGCTTTGCGTTAAGGCCGATATCTCCCGCACAGGACTCGCAGAGATGTACCTCGGATTTTACTTCCTTGATTATCTCGGTGAGGTGGACAGTCGCTTCATTATATTTACATCTTTCACAGAGCATTATTCACTCAACCTTCGAAGTTGCTCAATGCCGCACAAAACATGGGCGGCACTTTTATTATTATTCTTTTTATATATCATATTTACTATTTATTATTAGAAATATGTTATACAGTCAAGAGATTTTTCGATGCCTCTAAAATGTTAAAAGCCATATAATATAATATAATAAAATTGACGTCAATCATACCACCTGATAATCGTAACTTATGCGACTTTTTAACACTTCAAGGGCACCAAGGCATTTCGTCTCTATCGGAGCGGGAATCAACCAGATTCCTCTTATTTTCGAAGCAAAAAAATTGGGATTCAATGTAATCGGAATTGACGAAAACGGCATGGCCCCCGGGTTTCGCCACTGCGATCTTAAAATACAGGAATCGATCGATGATCATGCAACAATCCTTTCAAAACTCGAGCAATTGATCATAAACGGGAGAATCCATTCAATCATGACGCGATCCTATGGTGCAGCCGTCAGGACCGCCTGCTACCTCAACGCGCATTATAATCTGCCGTCGATGCCGGTAGAATCGGCCGAATTGTTCTTGAATAAATCTAAAATGAAATCACGTTTTCTGGATTGTGATATTCCGACACCCCGTTTGATATCGGCCAGGGGTAAGCAGAGCATTTCCAGAGTCGTAGAAAACAACCTGCCAATTATTGTCAAGCCGGTAGCCGGTCATGCGAAAACGGGTATCCGTATACTGCGAACGAAGGACGATGTCGATCCGGCGCTATTCCGAAGACGTTTTTCAGAACATTACATTGCCGAAAAATTTATATCTGGTGATGAACTCATCGCCTCGGGTATTGTACATGAAAAAAAGTTCTATCTTGCGCATGTATCCGATAAAATAAAATTCGATGAATTCACTTTCCCGGACCTTGCTCACGTTTACCCTTCTGTTCATGCCGATTTAATTCCCAGAATTGAAGCCCTGGGGCAGCAGGTAGCTGACGCCTTTCATATCCATACTTCCCCCCTGATAATGGAGTTCGTACTGGACAGCGGCGGAAACCCGCTCCTCATCGAGGCGGTTCCGGAATTTGGGGGTGAATTCCTAGTGGATATCCTTGTCCCTGCCGCGACCGGATTCAATTTCATGAAAGAAGCCATTTTGGCATCAGCTGGATTGTCATTCACGCCGCCGAAAACAGGTCGAGTGCGATCATCGGTCAGGGTCCAGTATATAGCAGCTGATAAAGAAAATGGGCGTCTTCAGTCGTTCGATACCGGGGGTCCACCGAAAACGAGAGGATATCTTTTCCACCGTGTTTTTAAGGATATCGGGTCCTTGGTTTCTTTACCTTCGACAAACCACGATAGAATCGGAGTGGTCATCGTAAAAGGACCAAACCGTGATTTGGTTTCGGATCGCGCACGGGTTGCCGTTGAATCACTTAAAATGGCAATAACAAAAGGGTGATGAGACAAAACGGCTGGGACAGGCATTATGCCTCAGAAAAATCCAGACTGACCTACCCCGACGAAAACCTCGTCAGGCTTCTCTGCGGCTTCGTTGCCGGAACTGACCCGGGGATGATGATCGCCGTCGATCTCGGCTGCGGTAGCGGGAGGCATATGCGCCTTATGAGCGACATGGGCGTTGGGACCGTCATCGGTCTTGACGCGAGCCTTCCCGGACTGATAATGGCGGGCGAAGCCGGGAACCCCTATCTCGCGCAATGCGTGAATACATCCCTGCCCCTTCGAGACGCATCGCTCGATCTGATAGTTGCCTGGGGCTCGCTCCACTACAGCAAAAGGGTAGATTTCGTGATGATGGTCGATGAAATGCGGCGTGTGCTGAAGCCCCGTGGACGGGTCTTCGCCACCCTTAGAACCGATCGCGATACACAACTCAGGCGCGGTACCCACCTGGGCGATAATACATGGCTGGTGGACCTTCCCGATATCACCGGATCGATCGTCACCTTTTACAGTGAAGACGAAGCCCGCGGTGCGTTCAGTTCTTTCTCGTCATTTCGTCTGGGGCGGGCGGAAAGAACCACGATGGGCTCGCTTGATTCCATTATATCACACTGGATCATAGACGCGGCAGTGTAGATCCCCATGCAATATTCAAATATTTTCGAGTCCAAGCAGACATTCGACAGGATAGAAACGAAGTGCCCGTTGTGCGGCTCGGCTGGCATTTCGCCGAAGTATGATATTGACCGTTATGCAATTCGATTTTCCGTGCACGAATGCAATTCATGCGGCTTCCTTTTCATGAATCCTCCATTATCAGGAATTACGTCAGCTGCTCTTTACGATGAGAATTACTTCATGGAACGTGCCGATTATTCATACTGTGACGAGCGTAAAGCGCTGCGGTTCTTTAGGTATGTTTGGGACAGGCGGATAGGAGTAATCCGACGTTATGTGCCGTCGGGAAGATTTCTAGACGTGGGATGTTCCTTCGGAGGTTTCCTGCAATCAGCCTCTTCCTACTTCGAGACGTTCGGCATCGAGTTGTCACCTTATGCCGCGGAGCATGCGACCCGCTTTTCGAACGCGTATATTCATGTCGGGACCCTTGAATCCCAGCAATTTGATGAAGGGAGTTTCCATGTTATAACCATGGTGGAGCTCATTGAACACCTGAGAAACCCGATTAATGCCATTGAGCAGTGTTACAGGCTCCTGGCACCCGGGGGCCTTCTTGTGATTCAGACGGCCAATATGGCCGGTTTGCAGGCGCGTATAATGGGTAAGGATTATTCCTATTTCATGCCGGGGCACATGTCCTATTTTAACCGGAAGAATCTTACCGGGGCACTTAAGCGATCAGGTTTTGAAAGGATAATCGTTTACCAGCCCGTTGAATTCGGACTCATTCCAAAATTGAAAAAATCGAGATATACCTTCACCTTGCCAGTGCATTATTTTAGATGGATTCGCATTTCGCTGTACCATTTCGCCAGCCTGGTTCACGCAGGCGATTTTGCCCTGACAAGCTCCATGGTCATTTATGCCCTAAAACCCGATGCGTCTTGAAAAAAACACTTGACCGAATGTGAACGCCCTGTTTTTTGCTCGTTATTCTATCATGAATGCATTTATTGAGAACATCAGGGTCAGGTATCGTTTTGTACTCCCGGGCGTTTATTTCTTTTTCCTGTATCATGCGATACTGACGCTGACCTACCGTATCCTCACCTATGGGACCATCAGGGAAATCTTTCGAGGTGCCGGAAATTTCGGTTTTATCGATTACCTGTCGCTCTCATTCCCATGGGACGCCGCCGCGATCCTTGCAGTTACGGTTTTCATATGCATTGTCCTCATGGCGCTTGCCGGCATGGATCGGGGATTGTTCGCTGTCCCGCTGTTAGTATATGGCCTCGTGGCGATCGTGACATTTCTTTCCGTCGAGTTTTTCAGGATATTTGAAACCGCCTTCCAGACGAGATTCGTCGGCGAGGAACACTTCACCGGGATCGCCGAAATGCTCAAATCCGCCTTTGCGGAAATTTCGATTGTCTTCTACCTGTCTTCCATTGTCGCCATCGCCGTGTGCTGCGCAGGGTGGTTTTTTGTTTTCAGGCACAGGGACGGATGGGAATCCATTCCTGTGCCTCTATCCATGGCATTGAGGATTGCGTTTCCCGTGATGCTCGTGATTCTTTTCATTGTGTCGTTGTTCAGGTACGGGGACTCGCGATACGTCTCCCGCGCCAGGCAAATGCGCGCAGAAGATACGACCAAAACCGCCAATCTGCTCAGAGAACAATCATCGAACCCCCTGCTGAATTTCTTCGTATCGCCGACCTCCAGGGAGCATGTCGATACGTCGGCCGCCCGGAGCGACGTGTTTTCCTTTAAATTCAAAACCGATTCGCTGGAATCGTCCAGGCGATACGGCCGAATGTCTGCGATCCCCCGTGGCAAGCGATATAACATCGTTCTCTTTTTTTTCGAATCCCTTCATTCCGACTACCTGAACCTTTCCGTGAAGGGAAAACCGGTAACCCCTCAATGGCACAGATTAATGAGAAACAGCATCGTATATAAAAACCATTATTCCAACCATCCACTTTCGGCAAACGCCCTTTTTACGATTCTATCGTCTGCGTACGATCTGAGCTCGAAAGACCTTGCGATAAAAAAACACCCCGGAATCGACATTCGCATACTCCCTCAGATTTTAAAGGACCGGGGATACGCCACATTCCTCATACATACCGCCAATCTCGAGTATGCGAGACAGGACGTATTTCTTGCCGCTCGCGGTTTCGACCGGATCCTTGCGGACCACCAGTTGAAGCATATGCCCCCTTACAACAAGATAGTCGGTTGGTCGTATGACGAGCGCTGTATGGTTAAACCTGCTCTGGATTTCATCAAAGAAAACAAGGGAAAGCCTTCTTTACTGGTTTTTCTGCCAATAAATCCCCACCATCCTTACGCCATACCTGATCGATCCTTCAGGATAACCGACCCCATTTCCGAGGACACCGAGCACAAACAAAAGGAATGGCTGAAGTACGTCAATTCGCTCTACTATTCTGATTACGTGCTCGGACAGCTCATCGATGCGTTTGAAGCGGAGGGTCTGGGCAAGGATACCCTTTTCTTTATTTTCGGGGATCATGGCGAGGCATTCTGGCAGCATCAGGGGAACTACGTGCATGCCTTCTTCGTATACGAGGAGAACATTCACGTGCCGTTTATTATTTACAACAAGGAGCTTTTCCGTGAGCCGATTATCCAGGAAAAGATCACCCGCCACGTCGATATCGTCCCGACCGTGCTCGATATTCTCGAAATTCCGACACCAAAGGAGATGGAAGGGAACTCCATCCTATCGGCTCACCGCGAGCAAATGGCGATAATGCATACCGCGTGGAAGGATAACATTATAGGGATTCGCGACGGCAGGTGGAAATATCATTACAATTTCACTCAAAAAACAGAGGAATTGTATGACATTACCAGGGATCCGAAGGAAAAGATCAATATCGCGAAACAGGAACCGCGCATTACATCCCGGTACCGCGATATCGTCTACCGGAATTACGCATACAGGGACGCATATTTTAACAACCTTCTCGAACGCAAACCACGCGCCACAGCCGGTAACGTGAAAAGCCCACGACAGGGTGCCCTATCTCCTGCTCAGTGACTTGTAGGCTTTTTCTTCGTTGGTAACCGGAATGTAGGCCGGGCGAATGATTTTTCCCTGTACAATTTGTTCAATTCTGTGCGCGCACCATCCGACCACCCTTGCCATGGCAAAAATCGGTGTATACAATTCCCTCGGAATTCCCATCATCTTGTAGATGAAACCTGAATAAAAGTCGACATTGGAACAGATGACGGAATTTTTTTTCTCGGTGAGTAATTTTTTACCGAGCTGTTCGACCGTAAGGTAGAGATTGAACTCATCTTCATACCCGAGATTCTTTGCCATTATCCCCGCTCGCTCCCTCAGGAATTCGGCCCTGGGATCCGAAATGGTATACACGGCATGACCGAAACCGTAAATCTTACCGCTTTTGTCACCGGCCTTTCTTTCAAGCAGTGACATCAAATAGGACCTGATCTGCTTTTCTTTGTCCCAGTGTTTTACGGATTTTTTCATATCGTCCATCATTAGCGTGACTGACTCGTTTGCCCCACCGTGGAGATACCCGCTCAAAGAAGCGATGCCGGCGGCTATTGCCATGTAGGTGTTTGCTCCGCTCGAGGATACAACCCTTACTGAAAAGGTCGAATTATTTCCTCCTCCGTGCTCGGCGTGGAGGATGAGCATCTGATCGAACAAGCGTGCCTCCTCCGGATCGGGCATTTTGCCCTTTAGCATGTAAAGAAAGTTTTCCGCGGTACCCATGTCATTCTTCGGTCTCACGATCTTCAGGTCAAATCCCTTGCTGAATTTCATCACCGAATAATTATGTGCGACCACTGTCGGAAATTTTGCTATGAGGTTCAGGCTCTGCCTGCTGACATCGTTTATATCGGTGGAATCCGATTTGGGGTCGGATCTGCTCATATGCGAAATGACACTGTGCAGGGCGAACATCTGGTTTTCGTTCTCGACTTCCTCCATGATGATCCTTCGTTCCGCAAGCGTTAGCCTGCGCCGTTTCGCGAGTTCTTTCTCGAATTTATCGAGATCGCCCTTCACGGGAAGCTCTCCGGTAAGAAGCAGATATGCGGTCTCCTCGAAGCCGAAACGTCTGTCCCTTTCCAGGGAATTGACGATTTTCATCACATCATAATTGCAATAGAGGAGCCTGCCCTCGATCGGTTTTTTCCGGTAGGTCCTGGTCTCCCTGTCAATTATTTCACGTTCATATCCCTCGACACGGCCTTTCGTGGTAATCCCTACAATGACTCCGGTGCCGTCGGGATTGCGTAGCCCGAGTTTTACATCCTTTTCTTTTATAACCTCGGATGAGATATGGTCATGGTGCAAGGTAAGATTTTCAATTTTTTTCAATATATCCATATGCGCATCCTCGCTTCGATAAGCCGAAGGGTCATAATCGCTACCAATGATGTCAAGATTTAATTTCTGACGCCGGGAAAATCGATGAGAATGGCGGTCATATCGTCCTTTTGTTGCTTTGCGTTGCCGATAAATCCATAGACCGAATCAAGCATTTCCTGCACGGTCACCTGGGGTTCTAGGCCGCAATGGTCGACAAAAATCCGTATCATCCTTTCTTCGCCGAACTGGTCGTCGGGATTATCATCTCGATATGCCTCTATGATGCCGTCGCTGAAGAAGAGTATAGAATCACCTTCATATACAATGAATTCACAGGAAGGGATATCTGAATACAGATCGCCGCTGACTTTTTTTACATCGCTTCCGAGCATTAATCCCTTACTGGGAAACCAACCCTTTTCCCTGTTGTTGAGGTTGTAGACATCGATGATGCTGTTCTGGAATTTCCTCGTTATAATGGGGAAGAGCATTCCCCTGTTATAGAACTTCAGAAGGTATTTGTCATCCATATTATAAATGAATGTGAAGTTCACACAGGCGAAATCAGGGCTGTTTGCCGCATCCATAATATCGGTAAAATTGTCGATTATCCGCTTCACAAGGAAGTGGGAATCCACAATATCGGCCCTTTTGAATATCCTGCCAATCTCGCGTATCGATATGGTTACCGCTGAACGCAATCGTATCAGTGTCGTGTATGCG
This sequence comes from uncultured Leptospirales bacterium, assembly GCA_964423905.1. Lineage (GTDB taxonomy): Bacteria > Spirochaetota > UBA4802 > UBA4802 > UBA5550 > CAYRGX01. The sequence goes on from CAYRGX010000002.1 coordinate 125,122, forward strand.
GGAAGTCCGTGTCCACTGATATCCCCGAAAATGAACAGATAGTTGTTGTCCGGGAGCTTGATAAGGTCAAAATAGTCACCCGCGAGGATGGAACCGTACGCGCTCGTATAGCCGATGCCGACCCGCAAAGTTTTATTATAAAAATTCTGGAAAAGACTTCTCACGAGCACCTTGTCCTTCTCGCGGACCGTAGTCGCTTCAGCAACCAGTGTCTTATATTGGCGAAGGTTTTCCTTTTCGTGATCGCCTCCACCGGGTTTTATCATATTGGCTATCGATTCCCGCCGTTCATTACGCGTTTGATTTGCAATAATCGATCAAGGCATTCGTCGATGAATCATGGGAGGTGGTTTCATGGGACGAACCCGAGAGTTCTGGTATGATTTTCATCGCGAGCTGCTTGCCAAGCTCGACGCCCCATTGGTCGAATGAGAAAATATTCCAAATAATTCCCTGTGCGAATATTTTATGTTCGTACATTGCGACAAGCTTTCCCAATATTCGCGGCGTTAATACGGGAGCCATAATCGTATTGCTGGGCCGGTTGCCGGGAAATGTTTTGTGCGGGATCAGGCTTTCAGGTACTTTTTCTTTCCTGACCTCATCGGCCGTTTTGCCGAATGCGAGGGCCTCCGATTGAGCCAGCATGTTCGCGAGCAGTTTCCTGTGATGATCGCCGATATCGTGAAGCGAACGAGCGAATCCGATAAAATCTACTGGTATCATCTTTGTGCCCTGATGTATCAGTTGATAGAACGCATGCTGTCCATTGGTGCCAGGTTCGCCCCAGATGACCGGTCCAGTCTGGTGGTGGACTTCTGTTCCTTGACGGTCTGTCCCCTTCCCGTTGGACTCCATGTCTGCCTGTTGCAGATATGCGGGTAGCCTGTGCAGATATTGTTCATAAGGCAGGACTGCGTGGGTCTCGGCGCCGAAAAAGTTATTATACCATATACCGATAAGGGCCATCATCACCGGGATATTGGATGCAAGCGGCGTGTTGCGAAAGTGCAGGTCCATCTCGTGAAATCCACGCAGCAAATCAATGAAATTATCGTATCCAATTGATATCATCACCGACATTCCGATAGCCGATGTCACCGAGTATCTGCCGCCAACCCAATCCCAGAATTCAAACATGTTGCCGGTATCGATGCCAAAAGACGATACGGCCTTTGCGTTCGTTGAAAGGGCGATAAAATGCCGGGCCACCGCCTTTTCGTTTCCGAGTCTTTCCACCAGCCAACGCCGGGCTGTCTCTGCGTTGGTCATCGTTTCAAGCGTCGTAAAGGTTTTCGATGCGACAATGAATAGCGTTTCCTCTGGGTCGACCTGGATGAGACTCTCGGCCATGTGGGTATCGTCGATATTCGAAACGAAGTATAGCTTAAGGTTCCGCTGTGAATAGAACTTTAAAGCTTCGCTAATCATGACAGGGCCTAGATCAGACCCCCCGATGCCGATGTTGACCACGTAGCGGATGGCCTTGCCGGTATGTCCCCTCCATCCGCCGCTCCTTACGGCATCGCTGAAGGATCGCATTTTTTGAAGCTCCCTCAGCACGTCGGGCATTATATCCTTACCGTCACACATGACCGGCGTTCCATCGACGTTCCTGAGCGCCGTATGGAGAACGGCCCTGTTTTCTGTATCGTTGATCTTCTCGGCGGTGAACATCCGTTCGATTTCGTCGGGTAGCCCGCTCGCTTCTGCCAGGGCCAGAAGCAGTCCCACTGTCCTGTCATCGATTCTGTTTTTGGAATAGTCGAACAGGATATCCTTTTCCCGAATGGTGAACCTTTCGGCTCTTCCCGGATCGCCTTTAAAAAGATCCCTTAGATGAGTACTTCGTATTTCATTGAAATGGTTTGCAAGAGCATTCCATTCCGGCATTTCTGTCAAGATTCTTGCTTTCATCGCATAACCCCCATCAAGGTGAGTCAAACGTACAAATTGTTTTGATATGCATTCTAATCACAAGCTCCTGCAATTATCCATTACATTTTTTTAATACGGCTTTTTTTTCCATTACATGTACCGCTTGAACGGACATATGTTCCCAATGCAACATTCAGCACATGCTGGGTTCTTCATGCATGTCGACTTTCCATGGCAAACGATGAGCGCATGATATTCTTTATACAAGTCAGGATCCGGCTTGCAATTGGCTTGAAATATACCCTGAATCTGAGCGTACGTTTCGTCGCCTGTCAGCAAGGAGAGGCGTGCGAAGATACGTCTGGTGTAGGCATCAATAACAAATACCGGAAGGTTAAGCGCGTATAATAGTATAGAATCGGCGGTTTCTGGGCCGATACCCTTGACTCTCAGCAGGTCGTCGCGGATATCCGTTATCTTACTGCCCGATGCCGATCTGAATGTATAATTCCTGGACCGATACCATTCTAGGAATGCCTTGATCTTAATAGCCTTCTGGTTATAGTAACCGGTTGAACGGATATATCGGCCCAGCACCGGCCCGGAAAGGCCGCGAATACCTTCAACGCTAAGCTTTCCTTTCGCGGACAGCACGGCAAGGGCTTTTTCAACATTTTTCCATGCAATATTTTGCGTGAGGATAGCCCCGAGAGCTATTTCGAATTTTTTTTCATCTGAATCGATGCTGCCTTGATGATAGGTACAGCGCCCGGTTTCCCGGTCAAACAGAGGCCACCATCCCTGTGCTCCGTAATGCTTATACAGGGTACGGTAGACCTTGAGATAGGTGTTCATATATAAAGGTCGATGGAGGAATCAGGGCACCAGGGGCATTCTTTTTGAATCGGGTTGCTCTTCAAAAATGACGCCGTCTTCCTTGTATTTCTTCAACAGGAAATGCGATACCGTCGATTGGACCCCTTTGATGGTCGCTAGCTTTTCGGCGACAAAAAGAGCCACTTCTCGAAGATTATCGCCATCTACCTGCACAAGGAGGTCATAGCCCCCGGACATAAGAAGGACCGAGGAAACCTCGGGAAACCGGTAGATGGTCTCGGCGACAGAATTAAATCCTACGTTTTTTTCGGGGATGACCTTGACTTCGATGATCGCTTTTACGTCGTGCTGACGGATCCTCTGCCAGTTGATGTGAGTGGTATATCCGAGAATAATATGATCCTTCTCGAGTTTTTTTATACTCTGTGTGACCACAGCCGCGCTGACGCCAAGTTGTTTTGCGATTTCCTCGTCAGTGGCCTTCGAATTCTTCTCAAGTATAAGAAGAATCTTCTCGGATACCGGGTCGATTTTATACGGCTTCATGATTATGACGGTGTCGACTGGTCTTTCTTGTCGCTCTTATGATCCTTGTCGTCATCATCACCGGTGACGGACTTTTTGAATTCACGAATACCGGATCCAATGTCCTTGGCAATTTTCGGGAGTTTACCTGCGCCGAATATCAGGAGCACGATGAGAAAAACGAAAACCAGCTCCATAGGGCCAAGATTGAAAAATGCTAGATTAGGTTCAACAATTGGATGATACATCGTTGCCTCCTCGCCTTTAATAGTGGAACATACTCACGGGAAGGCGGTATTTGTCAAATACTTCTTGTCGCTGTAATGCTTTGAACGGTCTATCCGATTCAGACTGCCGGCATGAAGCGGATAATTTTTTCTTCTGAGTCTTCGTAGAATTTCACGTTATCCATGGCTTTATCTATCTTACGAACGCTTTTCTTTATATTTATCACGGTTCCGGGATAGGCCTTTTCTTTGATAATCACATGGGGTTCCTTTTCAAGCTTGAGCCTGTCCTGTATTTCCTTGGCGAGTTCAATGTTCCTCTTGAGCTCTTTGTTGCTGTTGCTCAATTCCTTGAGGAGGAGAAGGCATTTCTTTTTCCTGAGCGAAGGAAGCTGCGCCACGAAATCTTTTGGATTTTCAAATACCGTTTCGCCAAAATTAGCCTTGAGCTGACGCATGACCTCCGCAATATTATCTCTCCATTTGGTTATTTCCTTTTGCACGCTAAACAGCTCCTTTTCGATGAAAAGGTTTCTTCCGACGCTTAACTGTGTCTCGGTTTCATGGATCGCCCCGGCCACGTTTACGATAATATCGTAGAGCGCAGTTGTCTTACCGCCTATTATCTTTCCATGTTTTGATATCACGCTCACTTTTTTATTGGAAAAAACATCACTATTAATTATCGAATCCTCGATAATTATCTCTCCTGCTGCTTCCACCTTTGCATTCAGCAGATATTTGGCCGTAACGTTGCCGCCGGCGATGATCCGCACCATTCTCTTCCCGACGATCCCCATTTTCACCGTGATATCGCCTTTGGCCTCGATATGAGCATCCTCGACGATTTTTTCGATATTGATATCGCCAGTTGCCTTCACCGTGAAACCGGTAAGGACCGAACCCCGAACATGTACTGAACCGTTAAAATCAATATTACCCATGTCGTAATTGACATCCCCGGGGATCACCACGACAGGCTCGACGGATATCTCCTTTCTGTTGATGGCAAGACAACCGTCGATGGAGGAAACGAAAATATTTTCATCCTTGCCAGACTGGACTATGTTAACTCCCTTGTAAAAGCCTTCATGAACCTTTATTTCCCCGGTCAGCCTGTCCCCAAAAACATCAAAACCATCTGTAGGCTTTATGGCCGGGACCCTCTTCAATATTTCCTGACCCTTGACGACTTCTATTATGGAACCCGTCTCTTTAAAATCGATTCTACCGTCAGATAAAATCTCGCCGGCCTTCTTTTTAATTTCAAGCAACGGTATGTAGTATTCTTCGTGACCTGTTATCGGCTCGCGACCCTGCCCTACGAGAATCCTTGCCAGGCGGGGATGTTCGGAATCAATTCCAGCGAGTTGTTCTTCTATCTTCTTCTGTTCAAGGCGCGTAAGAATTCTTGCATTGTGCAATGCTTCGCTGATATCGTCATATTTGGGGATCTTTCCAGATTTTGTAGGATATATAGTATAATTTGCCTTCAACTTATCCCTGGTAATTGTCAATGGAGAAATAAGCTGAAGGGTGGCATTATCAAACAGGACAAAACCGTATTCTGATGCCTTATACGAATGGGCATTTTCATCAAAATATATTCCGTTACCCGCCTTTAATGTCCGAAAATCGGCTACATTATAGTATTTTGCATCAGGCTCGATTTTTGAAGGGAGTTCGTCCTCGGATTCTACATCTATAACCCTGGCCACGACCTCTGAGGTGTATACAAAATTGTTGACGGAAGATATCGTCAGGCGTTTTTCCCCTTCCTCATTAACCTTCTCTACAAACATTTTTTTAACGGAATTATCGAAATAGAACACGATTTTTTTCATTTTATTCCTTTATGGTTTAATGAAATAAGGTGATCATAATATAGCAATCCAAATATCCCTATATTATATTTTCGTAATAATCAAGTCAAAACACGAGGTTTTTTATTCCTAATGAAAACTGACAATATGAATACCCATAGATGAAATAATGGATGTTTCAACGAATGCTTGCAGACAGAAAGAGCCCGGAATGCTCCTTCTCCGGGCTCTTTCATGGGGGATAAATGTGCAATTATACGATTTTTTTATTTATAAGAAGCTCCGCGATCTGGACCGCGTTGAGCGCCGCACCTTTCCGGATATTGTCAGATACGATCCACATGTTGATGCCATTTGCGATCGATTCGTCCTCGCGTATTCTTCCCACGAACACGTCATCCCTGCCCGCTGAATCGATGGCAAGCGGATATTCGTTTTTGGAAGTGTCGTCGACAAGTGTAACGCCCGGGGCACTCCTCATGAGATCGCGTACCTGCGCCACTGTCAGTTTTTTTTCAGTTTCAATATTCACGGACTCGGAATGTCCATACAGAACAGGCACTCGAACGGTGGTGGCGGTTACCTTTATGGAGTTATCGCCTATGATTTTCATCGTTTCATTGACCATCTTCATCTCTTCCTTGGTATACCCGTTTTCAAGAAATACATCGATATGGGGCAATACATTGAAAGCGATCTGATGCGCGTATACCTTCCTCTGACTGATCGTCTTGCCTGCCATGATGTCGCGTGTTTGTATGTTGAGCTCATCGATTGCTTTAAGCCCGGTACCGGAGACGGCCTGATAGGTGCTTACCACGACCCTCTTGATTTTCGCGGCATCATGCAGTGGTTTTAACGCCACAACCATCTGAATGGTAGAGCAATTGGGGTTCGCGATGATCCCATTGTGTCGATCAACGTCGTCCGGGTTTACTTCGGGGACGACGAGTGGCACATCTGGATCCATTCGCCATGCCGAACTGTTATCGACAACTATGCATCCAGCTTTTGCGGCTTTTTTTGCAACTTCCTTACTGATCGATGCCCCCGCGGAAAAAAGGCCTATCTGATAACCGTCAAAGCAACCGTCTTTGACGGGCTCGACGGTCACCTTTCTGTCGCCGAATTCAATTGTCTGCCCCACGGTCGTGTTGCCGAGGAATTTGATTTTATCAATGGGAAACTTTCGCTGGAGTAAAATTTTCCTGAATTCGATCCCGACTGCACCGGTGGCGCCGAGAATAACGACATTATATTTTTTCATTGAATACCTCCATTGATAAGAGAGGCAATTAAAAAATACGTCGTCATTATGTCAACATCAATATTGTCAATGTGGATCAATTGTGATGAGGCCTGTACAGTATAGCCATGTTGCCGATTATTCCCAGTAACTGGCTCGATGTGGATTTCGCGATTGTCTCGGAGAGCGATGATTTTTCTTCTTTAAATTCGTTGAACTTGATCTTGATGAGCTCGTGCGCATCGAGCGCCACGTTGACAGCCGAGATGAGACTTTCTGATACGCCGTTATGACCGATAATGACAATCGGCTTTAGATGATGGGCCGTGGCAAGCAGTGCCCGTCGCGCATCAGCATCGGGTTCTTTTACGCGCTTCATGATGATGTTACGGGTACGTCACCGCGTCGTCGAGCGGTATGGTTATCCTTGTCAGCTTGAGTGCGAAGAACGGCACAAGCGTTAACTGATTTTTTGGGGCGATACTGGCATATCCCATGGCCGGATCGCCTGTATTGAGTGTGCCGCTCGCGTCGATATCGTAATAAGCGGCAATGTAAGCGCTTTTAAGTGGTACGTTCGGCAGCATGAAGGTGGTGCCGAGTGAACCGTATGAATAGAGCTGCGTGAGCCATGCATTATCCATGAAAAAAACGAGATATATGCGGCGGGTATCGTCAACGGTTCCCGTAAAATTTGTGGTATCTATTGTTACAATCAACTGTGGGGCCTGTTCGTCAAGCCTGCCGCATCCGGAGTAGATCGCCGAAGCCATGAGCATAAAGAATGCCGTTACGCGAATAAATTTCATGGTTTTTTATGGACATCCTGTTGTATACTGGCAAAGCTGTTCATGTGACCATCAGTGATATCTTAATATACAAAAATTGTTAATTCAGGTCAATACGATACTATATATATCGGAGTAATTCGATGAATGATAAAACAGTATTTATATCCATGGTTTTACTTTCTCTCTTGTTTCTTAATGAAGCTCCTGGACAAGCCCGCAGGGTTGTAAAGTGGGGATACATCTATCACGGTGATGGGGTTCCTGCTGAAGTATTTTCCAGAAAGTATCCCGATTATTCATTCGTTGCAATAACCGGCTTCACTCTGAATGAAAATGGGCTTTCTATTCACCCAGGAGCTTCAATACGATATGGTTATCTTAAATCACGGAAGATCAGCAGTGTCATTTTTTACCCGGTAATTACATTCAGCAATGCAAAAACCGGGCATGTTGTCCTGAATGATTCGAACATCCGAAAACGTTGCGTACGCTCAATCGGACGTTCTGCGACATCCGAAGGATGGTCCGGCGTTCATTTTGATTTTGAATACCTCCCCGCATCGGATTGCAGACTTTTCGCGCTGTTCCTTGAAGAAATTCGCAGGGATATACCCGGAATAAAAATCAGCATCGCCGTGTTCCCTCGGATTGATTTTCCGCTTGAAAGAAGCGGATTCCATGACTTAAAGGTCCTCGCCGGGAAGGCCGACGAATTCGTGCTGATGTGTTATGATTTCCATGGCCCGGGGACAGCCATCGGGCCGGTTACGGATATTGACTGGACAGAAAAGAATATCCGAGCCGCGCTTGCGTTCATTCCGGCCAAGAATCTCTGGCTCGGTGTCCCCGCCTACGGTTATAAATGGGATATATCCGGGAAAGCAGGAGCCGTCTCTTCGCGCGAGGCGTCCCTTCTGGGAGCCAGATACGGCATCCGTCGCGATGTATCCGGAACCGCCGTCGTTTCATACTTATCGGGTGGCCGCAAGCATATGCTGTATTTTTCGGATCGAATCACGAGAGGAAGAATGCAGTCACTGGCATTGCGATATGGACTTGCGGGTATAGCGCTCTGGCGCATAGGGTTCGAGGAATGAAAACCGGGATTTGAATTCATATAACTCAAAAAAGTCTACAGTTACCTGACATAAAACCGATAATTTAAAAGGGACATAAGCGCAACTGCACAGGGGGTTTTATGGCGCAGAAAAAAAACCGAACCGATTTTAAGAAACTTCTGGAGAAATACCTCAAGATTAAGGGCCTTGACATTATCGTCGTCCTTGAGGACGGAAGCGAGATCGAACTTTCAAAGAACAGGATCATCGTAGGGGACATGATAGTCACGGTCGATAAGAAACAGGAAGAACGGATACCACTCGCCCGGATCAAGTCCGTCGACCTGTATGCTGCGTAAGTGAGGATGGAGGGCGGCGTGCCGCCCTTTATTTCATACTTCCTGATCATTACTTCACGGTATCATCTTTCGCGCGTAACAAAATCGAGACCGAGCTTCCTCAATGTGCGTTCGGTAGGGATTCCGTTGATATCCCACCCGCGAAGAGCGTAATATGGTCTGATCATCTTATCAACAGGTACAATTGATCGCGGATTCTTCTCGATAAGCCTTTGTGTGGTGAACCTCGACGGAAGCGTATCGGCATACCTTCCCACGCCTTCGCGAAGGTTGAATAGCTTTTCCATCGTATATCCCCTCGCCCCTATTTCCATCATCTGGCCGAAGTATATTTTCATCCCGGTTGCCTTGCTGAGCGCCCTGGAATGCGGCAGGAGCGGAAGGTGAAATCGCTTGAGCCATGCCGGCATACGATAAAGCGCCTTGATTATGACGGTCGAGTGGGTCATTATTTTGGAAATGATTGATGAAAGCATTCTTTTTCCGGGAACCGAGTAGGCAATTTTGGGGACGAAAGTCCATGATGTAAAAAGGCAATTTCCTCCTGCGCTAATAACCGCAAGGAGATCCTGGTCAAGTGCGACCCATGCCGGTTTTGCTCGGTAATTGAACTGGTCGAGATTCACAGGACCGGACACTTCGAGGTATATAAGGTATCCGCCGTCCAGGTGGCAGGCTCCGCGGGAGGCGGTCGCATATCCAAGCCCGTGGCCGATGGATGCCCGGGGTTCGTATGCGGGAAATTCGAGTCCCTTGGAATGCGGGGCAAATCCTTCCCCGCCATATTTTTTCGACAGGTAACGCACTCCCTCGGCCAGATCGTCACCAATACCTTCACGCGCAGCGATCATGCGGATGATGTCGGATATATTGTCCTTTTTCCCGAACTCAATTCCGCTCCGCCAGAGCCCCTTTTCGTTCAATTCCGCGGCGAACCCAATGACTGTTCCGGCGGAAATCGCGTCAATTCCCATCAGATCCAGTTCGTAATTCCATCGTATGATCGCTTCCAGATCATTGATGAGCATGTTGGAGCCAAGGAGACAGAGGATCTCGTACTCGGGTCCCTTCACTTCATGACCGTCGATATTCACGACCCTCGCACATCGGATTGGACACGACAGGCACCCGGAATTTTTTACAAGATATTTTTCAGCGAGGCTCTCGCCGCCGATCAGGTGTGCGTCCCTGTAGCTGCCCTCGGAGAAATTCTTCGTGGGAAGCGCGTTCCTGACGGAAAGGGAAGTGAGAAAATACGCCGTGCCGTATCGCGGTGCAGTGTCGCCGGTGGCGGGATGTTCCTGCAGGAGGCGGACCCATTTCTTCACGGTGTCCTTGAAGCCCGCGGGGTCGTGCAGCTCGGTCTTCTCTTTGCCCCGGGCGATCATTCCCTTCAGGTTTTTTGATCCCATTACCGCGCCCATCCCTGTCCTGCCGTGGCTGCGTTCCTGTGAAACCACGCTCGCATATTTGACAAGATTTTCCCCCGCAGGACCAATGACCATGGTCCCCGCCTGGGATGATCCGCCTGACAGCCTGACCTGAGCCTGTTGTGTATCAAGGCCCCAGATCTTCGAAGCATCAATGATCTTAACCTCCCGGCCTTCGATGTCAAGGTATACCGGCCTGTCGGAGCGGCCACGAACGATAACTCCGTCCCAGCCCGCCCTTTTTAGAAAGATGCCGAAATTTCCACCGCTATTAGAATGCCCGATTATTCCCGTGAGGGGGCTTTTTGCCGAAATGTCATAACGGCTCGTCGAAGGCGCGCCCGTACCAGTAAGAGGGGATGTCATTACTATGAGGGGATTTTCCGGATCAAGTGGATCGGTTCCAGGCGCAAGTATGTCCCATAAAATTTTGGTACTCAGGTATCTTCCCCCAAGAAACAGCTCCCTGTCCCTGTCGCTGACAGGATATTCACCGATATTTCCAGTGGTAAGGTCAACATGGAGGACCTTGCCTGTATATCCCTTATACCGAGTGGCCATTCCGTAGCCTCCTGGATTCTTAACGACAGAGTTACAATATCACCGGCGGTCCCGGAATATTTCGAAACCAAATCACTGATGACATCGTGGTCATGGTAAATATATGTTTGCAATTTGCAACTAATTTACCGCTATGACATATATTTATTGACATATCCTAATACCCCATCATTCTCCAAAAAATTAAACTGGGATTCATCCCACCGGGGTAAACGGCAGTGAACGGAATATCCAATTTCTTCAAATATCTTTCATCTGCGGGCATATCCAAGCGATATATCTTGTCAATGGCTTCCATATACTCGCTGTTGATCATACTCTTTGCCGCCGGTTTTTACGCAATCATACGTTCGCACACCGGCGATGTAACTGCAATGGTATTGGATTCTGACAGGGCCATTGCCGAAGCGCTCGTGCGTTCCGTCTCATTCCCACAGAAATCTGATATGCGCGGAAAGGATACGGGACCGGCCGGCTTACGGCCCGCGATAGTACAAGCGATGCAGGCTTATCCCCTTCTGCTGGGTGCGGTCATATACTCGCCGACCGAGGACGAAAACTATTTCGAGGTGAGGGATATTGTTTCTTCCGCCACAATAAAAAACCTTCCACTGGAAAAGCATACAATCGTAAAGGAATCAAAGGGTATGAATTACCTCAGAAAGGCGCTTGTAAGCCTTACCGTGGACAGTGTTCTCTATAAAGACGATAAAACGGCCGTTACCTGGCAGAATGCATATGTACCCACCAACCCCGGCAAGAAAGGAAACCACGTCGTTCAGTATTTCATTTCGGCCGAGAAGACAAGAAGAACGGTTGCCGCGTATGAAAACAGCCTCACCCTTTACGCCGCGTGCGTTTTCGGACTTGCGGCCGTGATGATGATCGCCGTATTGGTGCTTACGATGGTCCAGGCCCACAACTTTACACTGCTTATTCACAATCTTTCAAGTTACATGTCAAAAGCCGCCCGCGGTGATCTCGAAGTCAACCTGAACTCTGACAGCGACGTCGAACTGAGCGAACTTGCCCTTTCGTTCAACAGCCTCATTGACGAACTTAAGGATAAAAGCCATCGTCTTGCGCAGGAGCCAACCCAGCTAAAGGATATATTTTCCATCGGGGTCACGATGCTGAAGGATAATCGCCTCGATGAGGCGGTCGGCGTTTTCAATGGCCTTCTCTCCGTCAATCCGGACAAGTTCGGGACTTGTTTCAACCTCGGCGTGGCCTATGCGAAGAAAGGAGAAAATGCGAAGTCCCTCGAAATGTTTCAGAAGGCGTACGAAATAGATCCTTCCTTTGAAAAAACCGCCGCCTATATCGAAAAAATCAAGATTCGCCTGGGACGAGATGTCGCATCGCGATGACCTCGAACGCATAGTCGCGTCCCTGCCAACCGGCCCCGGCGTTTATATAATGAAGGACGAAACAGGGGGAATCATTTATATTGGAAAAGCCTCGAGCCTGCGCAAGCGGGTATCGAGTTATTTCCAGAAGAAGGATCACGATCCCAAGACTTCGCTGCTCGTAAAGACCATTCGCGGAATAGAGTGCATTGTAACAGATAACGAAATTGAAGCACTCATACTCGAAAGCACGCTGATAAAAAAGCACCGCCCCAAGTACAACATCAGACTCAAGGATGACAAGCGTTACCCGTATATCGCGGTGACTCTCGGCGAGGAATTTCCACGTGTGATCGTTACGCGCCGCATTCTCGATAACGGCAGCAGATATTTCGGGCCCTATACCGATGCGCGGGCTGCGCGCAATACCGTGGAGATGATTAATTCCATTTTCAGGCTTAAACGCTGCAAGAACGCCCTCCCCCTGAAAAAAAACGAACGCCCGTGCCTTAACGACCAGATCGGCCGGTGCGTTGGGCCTTGCAGGGGAACCGTACAACCTTCGGAATATCGAGAAATCGTCATGAACGTAATCGAATTCCTCCAGGGTCGGGTGGAGCCTGTCTTGGAAAACCTCAATGCCATGATGCTTTCTTTTTCTGATAAAATGCTCTATGAGCGCGCGTCACAGATACGTGACATGATTTACGACATGCAGAAAGTGGTTTCCGAGCAGAAGGTATCGGTACCGATCGGTACAGATACGGATTACCTGGCAGCCGCGATATTCGGCAGCGAGGCGCTCCTGGTCCTTTTCGAGTTCAGGAAGGGAGTACTGATCTCGAGAAAAATAAGCGTCTACGATAATGCCAGATACAGCGCCACGTATGACGTACTGAGCAATCATATACTCACACGTTACGAGACGGCTGACATACCCGGGGCAATAATCTGTTCTGACGACATAGAGGACAGGGCATTGATACAGGAATATCTCACCGGACGAGCCGGGCACCGTGTCACCGTAAGGAAATCCTTAAGCCCCGATGAGCATAGCATAATCAGGCTTATCATGCGAAATATCGATGTCATTGCCTCCGAACGAAAAGCAGGGAGAGAGCGCACCCTTCTCAATGAGGGGCTCGAGGAACTACGTCATTATCTTCATCTGGAGGCTCCACCTGACCGTATCGAGTGCGTAGATATTTCAAACCTGCAGGGCACGGATTCGGTCGCTTCCCTCGTCACTTTCATTGACGGCGAGGCGGCTCGTTCACAATACCGTCGGTACAAGATACATGGTTATGAGGGCGCCAATGATCCCGGCATGATACACGAAGTCATATCCCGCCGACTTCAATACCTTATGAACGAAAAACTCGAATTACCCGACCTTATCGTGGTCGATGGTGGTCCAACTCAGCTTTCCAGGGCGATGGAAGCAAGGGACAATTTGAATGTCAGCGTAGCGATTATATCGCTCGCGAAACGGCTCGAAGAGATATATGTTGATCCAGGTGGTCCTCCGCTGCTCCTTGAAAGGGGTTCGCCCGCTCTCCAGATTCTGACAGGCATTCGCGATGAGGCCCATCGGTTTGCGATCACCTATCACAGAAAGCTACGCGATCGCAGGACCACGGCATCGGAACTCGATTCTGCGGGAATCAGCGAATCCACCAGGAAGGCCCTCCTTGCTTACTTCAAATCGGTTGAGAAAATTAAATCAGCCGGTGTGGATGAACTCGAGCGTGTTCCGGGAATAGGTAAAAAACGAGCTATCGCGCTTTACGAAAGAATGCATCGTGACTGATTTTTAACCAGCGGCTGAGAAAAATTCTTTACAGCCGGGCACCAGTAAATAGTATTGTCTACGTCATTACGGGGCGTAGCGCAGTCAGGTAGCGTACCTGAATGGGGTTCAGGTGGTCGCTGGTTCGAATCCAGTCGCCCCGAAATTTTCCTTCCTGTTGCATATTATGTACGGAGACGCCTTCAAACTATGAATCTCGACCAATTCTTCAGCGACAACCAGGTAATAAAGATATCTTCACACGAAAAGCAGATGGTGATAAAAGACTGCGTGGATAAGCTCCATGAACTCGGCCTTATAGAAAACAAGGAGCGATACTATGCGCAGGTCATTCACAGGGAGTCGCTCGAGAATACCGGCATTGGCAACGGACTTGCGATCCCTCACGCGAGAACGGAATCGGTTTCCGATTTTGTGTCCGTCTTCGGCATCCTCGAAAATCCAGTGGACTACGAATCGATAGACAACAAGCCGGTAAAATTCGTCCTGTTGAGCATATTTCCTACGGATATGAGCACAAAGTATCTCTATATCATTGGCATGATGGCGAGAATATTTTCGGATGCTGAAAAGGTGAAGCAATTCTCAGAAGAAAAAAATGTCAAGAGTATATATTCGAAGCTGAAAAAAGAGGCTAAAGCATATTTCGAGATGATCAGCGCGAAGGAAGTGGCGGAAGCGGCGACGCCGGTCAACCTGTCGGGAGTTCCTCCCGCAAACCTTGATCTTATAATCAGGCTTGACCATCTCTACCACCTGTATGACAGCGGCAACACTTCGGAATCGATAACCGGAAAGATAGAGGCTTTGAAAAAACTCATCGACAACAGGTCGCTCTCATATTACGAGCGCATGAGAAAAAAGAAGAACAATCCTTTTTCCATACTGGAGAAAAGCAGTTGTTCCGGATGTCACATGGAGATTCCGCCCATCTACATAAAGCAGATCAAGGACCGCAAGGGTATTACTCTTTGCACCCACTGCGGTCGTTTCTTGATCATGATTTGACAGACCGCATCAGACGAAGAAAATAAACGTTATCAGTATGAACACCGGGATGAGAATGCATCCCGAGTATATCATATAGCCGAAAAAACTCGGCATTTTGATGCCGTTCTCCTCCGCGATTGACTTGACCATGAAGTTGGGGCCGTTGCCAATGTAAGAATTGGCTCCCATGAACACGGCACCGCAAGAAATCGCTGTAAGCACCACCGCCGAAAGTCCGGTGCCGTCATTAAGGACAAATCCAAGGTCGTTCTGCAGGTTGAGGCCTTTTGCGACGGATAGAAAGGTCAGATAAGTAGGCGCGTTGTCGAGGAACGACGAGAGGGAGCCGCTCGCCCAAAAAAACTGCCACGGTTTGGTTATGCCGAGGGCCGCACCGTTTTTTTGCAATATGTAGAGAGCGGGAATCATTGCCGCGAATATACCGGCGAATATAATGGCAACCTCTTTTATGGGCCCGAAGGTGAATCCATTCTCCATTCTTGTCTCAGATTTGGGCGGCGATAGGATTAGCGAAATGCCGGCAAAAATGGCCATGCCGGCTTCCTGGGGACCGAAATGTGGCCACAAACCCGGCAGGCGTTTAACCAGGACCCCCTGGAAAAAAATACAAGCGACAACGCCGGCGAGCAATATAAAATTTATCTTTCCAACGATCTGTATGCCGCCGGCTGAAGCCATTGATCCTGAAGAATTGATATACCTATCGAGCTTGTCCATCACCTCTATGAGGTTTTTCTTTACCTGCCGTAACAGGCTCACACCTATCTTTTTCTGCTCAACGAGATAATCGACGTCAAGATACATGATAGTGCTTTCAAGATCGCGTTTCACCTCGACGAGGTCGCCTTTACCGCAGGTGTCATCCCCGAATAACGCCTCCACCGCAGGAACCCCGCCAGACTCGCGCGATTCCCATTTGTGCATGATGCTATCGAATATGAAAAAAACGATAAGCACCGCTGATGTCGCGACAATCCACTGCGGGAAGAGCCTAAAGGTCCATTCAAAAGGAACACCCTGGAGATAGCCGAGAAAAAGGGGCGGATCTCCAAGCGGAGTGAGAAGCCCCCCGATATTGCTCACGAGAAAAATAAAGAATAATACTATGTGATACTTTTTTACCCTGTGACTGTTTGCCCTGATAACCGGGCGAATGAGCAGCATGGACGCGCCTGTTGTTCCGACAAAACTCGCGAAAAGGCTGCCGATCAGCAGAAACACCGTGTTGACGAACGGTGTTCCCTTGGGTGCGCCCTTTATAAGGATTCCACCCGAAATGATATACAGCGATCCCAGCAGGATTATGAACGATATGTACTCGAGGGCTTTCTCGAAGGCAAGTTCGCGGAGCTTTTCACCCATGAATACAGAGAATATGACAGCCATGGGGAGGCAGAAAACACCAAGGGATATCCACCACATGTTCTTTTCCCAGAAATGGGAACTGATGAGAGGAATGATCGCGATACTCAGCAGTATGCCGACGAACGGAAGAATCCACAAAATGGATATATCCGGTTCGGCGGGAGCATGTTTCGATGCCACGGCTGCTGCCAGAGGGACGACGGAAAGAAGGCCATAAATTATTGTAAAAGTGAGGAGCGATGTAATTTTTTTCATATTTTATTATTATCACCTCATTACTAAAATGTCAATATCTTTTTAAGCCTTCACTTTCTGGTACAATATCTCGGGCAGTGCCGGATGCAAAATATTTTGAATGCGACATCCGGAATCAATGGATTGATTTCATGGTACTACTTACGGCAGACATGTTCTATTTGGCCGATGATTTCAATCATAGATCTTATTCTAAAACAAATCGAATCGTTAGTTCGTGGTTCATTTTGACCGGCTTTCCTTTATGGTAACCGGGCCTGAAGCGAACCATTCTAATGACTTTCATCGCGGCTTCATCAAAGCCATATCCTGATTTCCTGGAAATAATACGCGCGCTGCGAAGAACGCCTCTTTCGTCAACCTGGACCTGAAGTGCGACCCTTTTTTCCGTGATGTTCGCCAGCTTGGCTTCGCGCGGGAAATATTTTTTCAGATCGAAATCGATGATGGGAGTCGGCGGCGCGTCGCCTGAAAATGAATAGAGAAAACCGTCCTTGTCGGTTCCGGTACCCGATATTGCATTAAACGCCACGTCTTCTTCAACCGCGTCCGGTGCGTCTTTTCCCGATCCCTCCACCCAATCCTGTTTCTCGACCGGTGCGGGATTGGAATCGCCGCCCAGAAGCTCGGGAGGAACATCGGGTGGCAGATCCTCCGGTATATCCTCGAAATCAACTTCAACAGGAGCTTTTGACAAATCATCCGAATTGATCACTCGTTCGGCGGTAAACAGTAAATATATGCCGTAAGATGTCAGGTGAACAAACAGCGATGCACCGAGACAAAACGCGAACAGGTTGCCTTTAATGGCCCTGAACGCGGATGTCGCTGTCAAGGATCGCATAAAGGTTACCGCTTTACGGAAAGTGCTATCTTCGTGACGCCCGATTTGCGAATCATGCCCATCACGCGAGCAATCTTTCCATACGGAAGGCGTTCGTCAGCCGAGAGCGTTACCCGCATGTTCGGTCGCATTTTTGATTCTTTCGAGAGGCTATCGATGAGTTTTTTATCATCTGTTTCAACTCCCTCGAGCAATATTTTACCTTCCCTTGTCAACGCGACCTGTATGGACCTCGCGATATTCGGATCCGAGGCGGCTACCTTGGGAAGATTGATATTGATGGAGTCCTTCTTGAGAAAATTCGCCGTAACCATGAATATGACGAGCAACACCAGCATGATGTCGACCATCGGCGTTATGTTGATATTACCAATTTCCTCGTCGTCGGTTCCCGGTTGGAATGCCATGTCAGGATTGACCTCCGCTTCGCTTGGTTTTTTTCATGGTTTTTCCTGCAGCGGAAGCCTGCCTGTGTGCGGCGGATTTTTTCCCCATGCTGAAGTAACTCGCGACGAATTCCTTCGACAGGATATCGAGATGCTGCATTATCGTTTTTATCTTTTTTGAGAAATAGTTGTTTGCCATGACGACCGGAATGGCTATGGCAAGACCCGCCGCAGTGGCAAGGAGCGCCCTGGAAATGCTTCGCATGACGACTTCGGCACCGGTATTTCCCAGCGTCCCGAGGCTGTGAAAAGCCTTGATCACTCCGAGCACCGTCCCCAGCAGCCCGATGAACGGGGCATTGTTGCCGAGTGTATTGAGGACCGTGAGACGCTTTTCCATTTCGATCCTTTCCTCGATCATTTTCCCTGCCATCAGGTCGTTCAGCTTGTCGTGACCATCGGTGTAGTGTTCGAGGGAAAACGTGGTGAAGCGCGTATACGCGTTTTCCGCCGCGGATTCAATAAGCGTCCGCAGCGCCGCTATGTCGTTTTGACGCAACTTGGCGATAAATTCCCGGTAGAAGACAGTCGCGCTTTTTCTGGAATTCTTGTTCAACACAATTGAACGCTCGATAAAGACAGCCAGGGCGACTATGCTTGCGATCAGCATGATAATGAAAATTGCGGTTTCACCGTAATCGACTAGTGTGAGCATGTATCATTCCTGTTATTGAAGATATTACAGCTGCATTCCGGCAGATTTCTGTAAACCGTTGAATAGATGAAAATGTGGGTTGGTTTTTTTCAACACAAATTTCAACAAGGACGGTTCGATATGTATCTTTTCCGGGTGGATTTTTCTGTCAATACGTAAACGTGTCGATAATGATTTTCAATTGCTGGCGATAATATTCATTCATAATAATAGGGCCGGCCCATGAGGCCGGCCCTATTTTCGATACGATAATGCTTATACTGCAGGTTCGGCCTGTACCGCCGGATCAATCAAAACGACTTCTTTTTTATAAGCCCGTCGGTAAAATGCTGCCCACGCGATGCTCGTGACGCTTGCCGATACGATAACGCCAACGATCAGGCAGAGCAGGCCTAAAAGGTTAATTCCTATTGCTGCCAGCGAAAAGAGGATAATAGCACCCACCCTCGGTTTTGCGATTTCTACACTTTTCTTGTAGCAATCGATAACCGGCATATCGGTGTCGACCGCAAGATAGTTGACGAAACAGAGGAGAATTACCACGGGCAGAAAGCACAGTGTCATGACAACCCCGCCGGCTATGTAAAGTGCGTTCATCTTGGTAATGGCTCCGATAATGATTATAATCCCTCCCGGCAATAGGGCAATGAGGACGAAGAGTACCATTAGCCAGTATACGCCAAGAAATCGTCCGAATCTTTTAAATCCGTCGAATAGGTTGTCAATCTTGGGGTCGTTTTCGTCTCTGATATTGAGGAAAAGAACGATCAGCCCAATATTCATCACCGGACTGATCAGTAAACTGTAAAAAATGCTCACAATGGGGATGGAGCCCCCCACTCCCTGAATGACAAGCATAAGAAGAAGTCCCCCGATACTGAGACCGGATTTTTGTTTAAACCGTTCCCATCCTTCGGCTATGCATTCCTTGATTGAAATACTCTCCATAAAATACTCCTCAAAATGTATTTGTTTGAAATGATTGCACATCAACCGCTATAAATGTCAAATACAAATAATGATGCGCTCGGAAACAATCTCATGCCGATTTGTGCTTGAAGGATGTACACGGAAAATGTATCATGTTGCATTAATGTCAGTGAAGGATAGTATGCAATGAAATCACTCACAGAATACCTTACGTATAATACTCGCACCAGGAGAGACTATATCGACATCACTCCTGCAGTCGAGGATCTCGTTGTTAAAAGCGGAGTGCGGGAGGGTCTCTGTCTCGTGAACGCGATGCATATAACGGCATCGGTACATATCAACGACGCGGAAGGCGGGCTGATTCAGGACTTCGACGATTTCCTCGAGGGTCTGGCCCCCCATGCTCCCACGACGCGATATCGTCATAACAGGACGGGTGAGGACAACGGCGACGCCCACATTAAACGCACCATCATGGGCCGGGAGGTGGTTGTGGCGATCACGGAAGGCAGGCTCGATTTCGGACCGTGGGAGCGCATTTTCTACGCTGAGTTCGACGGCATGAGGCCTAAAAGGGTGCTCGTTAAAATAATCGGTGATTGACGTACCGTGAAACTCGTTGACGTTCATTGCCATCTCGAAAGCGCGCATTTCGAAAACCGTCTTGACCGCGTCCTGGCCGACGCGAGGAAGGTCGGGATCGCAGCGTTCATCACGTGCTCCATCGATCCCGCGCAATGGGACATTACCCTGGGAATCGCGTCGCAACACAGCGACGTATTCAGCGCGCTCGGCATCCATCCGTGGTATATCCGCCCCGAATACAGGGCCGATCTCACGCAACTGGTTTCTCGCTGCGCCGATAAGACCGTGGCCATAGGTGAGATAGGTATCGACAAGAAGAACGAAACGACCCCGTTTGAATTGCAGATGGAATTCTTCGAGGCCCAGATGGATATCGCGCGACAGGTGGGACTGCCGGTGATCGTGCACTGCAGGGGGGCATTCAACGAGCTCATACTATTCATGAAACGCTTCGGCAACCTTCCCGCGGGGGGCATTATCCATTCATTCTCGGGTAGCGCAGAAATAGCGCGCGATCTTTCGCGCTTCGGTTTCAGCTTTTCGATGGGGGGGATATTGACCTACCGCAACAGCGCCAGGAGGACCGAAGCGCTGAAAAGCATCTACCCCGACAGGTTTCTCCTGGAAACGGACAGTCCCGATATCCCGCCGGTTCACCTGCGGGGGGAGCCGAACGTACCCGCCAATATAGTCCACAATCTGCGCGCCGCCGCTGAAATACTCGGCAGAGACATCTCGGAAGTGGCAGAACGCACCTCGGCCAATGCCGCGGCTGTCTTCTCGCTAAAACTCTGATTCAATACGAAAAGCTCGCATTGAAAATGGGAAAAAACGGAAGACGCCCCTCAATGATGATGTTGAAAACACCAATCTGAACACCGGACATCTTCTGCGCGAGGTTGATCACCCCTATCTGTATTCCTTTCATATTGTGGGCGATATTGATGAAACCGAATTGCATGCCAAGCACCTCGCCGCTGTAAGCCTCGTTGCAGAGGACTCCAAGCTGAAGGCCGTGGATAGCCCCCTCCTCTATACCGTTGAAAACAGGCGCGGCCTGTATGCCGTATATCCCCTTTTCTGAAAAATTAACAAGCCCGCTGAACTGTATACCGCAGGCATCGGCATCCAGGACCGCGTTGAATATCCCGCTTCCCTGTATGCCCCTGACCTGCCCCCCGTAATTTCCGATAATGGCAAACTGGATGCCCTTGATGGAGCCGCTGTGATTCCCGCCGCACGCGAACTGTATCCCGCTGAACAATGAATCGGAGCTGTTCAGGATGCCGCTGAATTGCATCCCCCTGAAAGCACCCTCAGAGGCCATGTTATAGACTCCGGCAAGCTGCACGCCCGCGAATGAATCGATGGTGGTGCTGTTGAAGAGGAACGCTATCTGAAAACCGGCAATGCGGGCCCGGCAATCGATCGAACCGCTGAAATTTCCCGCGGCGGCGAGCTGGATCCCGTACACGAGGCTCATCCCGCGGCGATTTTCGTCGCCCGGCGAGACAGTCTCGTTGAGTATCCCGGCCTGAAATCCAGCCATGTTTTTCGAATCGTTATAACATCCGATGTCCAGACCGAATACGGAACCGTTGCGACCGTAGATCAAATCCAGTCGCAAGCCGTACACGTCACGCCGTGCGTTGAATACCTGCACGGGATTGACAAGGCTGAGCTGGAACGGGGTCCACCTTGTTTTATTTTCGGCATGGACCGGGCATGAATACGAGAGCAGCATAAAAAGTATGATCGCCGGGCGAGTAATCGTTATCATTGGGGAAGCACCGCTTACAGCTGTTCTTCAATCAGCTTGTACAGATACTCCTGGAGCCTCGGTAAAAACGTCCTTTTTCTGAATTTTTTGATCTTGACCTCTGTCGAGTCCTCGATATCCGCGAGGAATATTTTTTCCATGCGACCGACGAATTCACTGTCGTATATGTTGACGTTCATTTCCTCATGGAACTTGAAGCTCCTGTTGTCGAAATTGGTCGAGCCGATGGTAGCCCAGAGTCCGTCCGATACGGCGAATTTTGAATGGAGCTTTTTTTTCCGGTATTCATAAATCTTTACCTTGCTCGAAAGGAGCTGGTAATAATAATTGCGAGCGGCGTACACCGGCGCCTTCGCATCGGTCGATTTGAGACCGGGTATTATGATCCTGACATCGACGCCTCGCATTGAGGCGTCGCAGATGGCCTTGACAGAATTCCTGTCCGGTACGAAATAGGCGTTTTCCATCCAGAATCGCTTGCGCGAAGAGCTTAATGCAAAAAGATATATCTGCTGAAGCGTAGAGCTCCCGTGCAAGGGCGAGCTGCCGATGACCCTGCACGAAGTCCTACCCGTTATGGAAAGTGGCGGAAAATACCGGTCGCCGGTCAGTATCTCGCCAGTCAGCTCGAACCAATGTTCCATGAAAATCGACTGTGCCTGGAACACCGCGGGACCGCTGATGAAGACCTGCACATCACGCCACTTGGTCGCGTCGCCGGACACGTCATCGAGCCATTCACCCGACATGTTGAATCCGCCTGTCATGACCGACAATCCGTCCACGATGACCATCTTGCGGTGGGTCCTTTTCATGAACTTGGTGTATCGCAGCAGGCTGATGGGGTGATAAAAATGCAGACGGACCCCGGATTCCCTCATTTTTCTGGGGATATACTTTCCCATGAAACGTGCACCGAACGAATCGATGATCACGTTAACCTCAACGCCCGTTTTGGCTTTTTCGCACAGGGCATCCGCGAACAGTCTTCCGAGACGGTCGTTGCGGTAGATGTAGAACTCCATGTTGATGCTCTTCTCCGAAGAGCTGATCATCTCAAGAAGCCTCTTGAAGGTCTCATCACCGCTTTCTATGATTTCGACGCTGTTGCCATCGAGCATCTGTCTTCCGCTTATGCCCGATATGGAACGAAAAAATGCATCATCGGATACCGCGACGCCCGAAGGGATAAAAATGATTTTTGCCGAAACACACGACAACAACTGGGCGGACAGGCTGATCATGACGAGAATAAAAGCATGACGCGCAATCATTCGCGTACGGGCAACCGGCAGGCGACGGAACCCTTCTTGCGAAACTTTTCGGTAAGGCGGGGTACGCAGATAGGCCCCCGCGCGTTATATCCGCCCTATTGAATAATACTGGAAACCCTTCTCGCGCATCGATTCCGGATCGTACTGGTTGCGCCCGTCGAAGATGATCGGCGATTTCATCATCGTTTTTATCCTGTCAAAATCGGGTGTCCTGAAGTGGTGCCATTCGGTGAGCAGAAGCAGTGCGTCGGCGCCGTCGAGGGTGTCATAGTTGTGTTTGAGATATTCGACACTATCCTCGCCTATTATCGCACGGGCGTTTGTCACCGCGATCGGATCGTAGGCGCGGAATCTGGCACCTTTTTTCCTTAGCTCGGATATGATATCGATGGCGGGTGCCTCGCGCATGTCGTCTGTCAGCGGCTTGAACGCCAGTCCCCAAACGGCAAAGGTCTTGCCCTTCAGGTTTTCGCCCATCTTCGCGACCACCTTCTGGATAAAAAAATGGCGTTGTTCCTTGTTCACATCCTCGACCGCGGTTAGAATCTTGGCATCGAAACCGAGCGATTTTGATGTATGGATAAGGGCCTTGACGTCCTTGGGAAAGCACGAGCCTCCGTAACCAAGGCCGGCAAAAAGAAATGCGTTGCCTATCCTCGTGTCGGATCCGATTCCCCGGCGCACGCTTTCGATATCGGCGCCAGTCGCCTCGCACAGGCGCGAAAGCTCGTTCATGAAACTGATCCTTGTGGCAAGCATGGCGTTCGCCGCATATTTGGTGAGCTCGGCGGAGGGTATATCCATAACGAGGATCCTGTCCCCTTTTCTTACAAATGTCGAATAGAGCTCTCTCATGAGCTCGCCGGTTCTCACGTTATCGGTGCCGATGACGATGCGATCGGGCTTGATGAAATCCTCAATCGCATTACCTTCCTTTAAGAACTCAGGATTCGATACCACGTCGAACTCGATGTCCGTGGCGCCACGCTTGGCAAGTTCGTCCCTGATGGATGCTCTGACTTTCTCTGCGGTGCCGACAGGAACTGTCGATTTATCAATAATGATCGAGTAACGTTTGATGAATTGTCCGATTTCTCTTGACACCTTGATGACATGCTGGAGATCGGCTGAACCGTCCTCTTCCGGCGGGGTCCCTACCGCAATGAATATAAACAGCGTTTCGCTTATACCTTCCTTGATGTCGGTGGTGAACCGTAATCTGCCTTCGGCATAATTCATTTTCACCATCTCTTCGAGACCCGGTTCATAAATGGGAAGAATGCCTTTCTTGAGGTTTTCGATTTTTGTGGAATCGATATCGATGCACCAAACATCATTTCCCATGTCGGCGAAACAGGCCCCTGTCACCAATCCGACATATCCTGAACCTATTATTGATACTTTCATTCCTTACTCCTCGATTATGTCATTCGGGATCTTCCGCATAGCATGAGGTTTGACGCGGATGATCAATCGTGCAGGTAGTTTTCTTGCCGCTTCATTAGATTGATTGTCATCATTGATGTCAAGAAAATATTTATTATACATGCTTTAAGCTTATTAATGAAAAAAGGCGGGTATGTACCCGCCTTTTTGCGTGGGAATATGTGAGATCTAGAAATCTTTTCCTTTACGCAAAAAAAGATTCATGAGAACATCGCTGTCGCCTACCGATTTTTTGTCGGCTTCCACGATGAAACGGAGAGAATCCTTAAAGTATTCGAGGTGTGAATTAACCAGCTCGATTTTTTCATTTTCGATCTTTTTCGATTTTATCTCGGCGACCTTGTCGGTTTTAGAATCCTCCTTTTTCTGGAGCGGCATTTCCTTGCCGTTATAGAATCTCTTAAACGTCGGGGTTTCACTGGTCGCCGGTTCGAATGAAATCACGATATATTCTTTATCACCGAAATAGTTCTCTTCTTGAATGGTGATTTCTAATTTACTCGGATCCTTGGCAAGATCGTCGGTATAGACTTTTAAAATCTTTTTTGCAACCCCTGTCGTTTCTTTTTTAAAAGCATCATCCTTGATGAGTGATTGTTTTTCAAGAATTAACACCTTGTCGTTCTTGTTAAAATTTATGCTGGTCTGGTATGGGAGGAATTTCGAACGGTTCTTATCGAGATTTAGTTGTTTCACATATTCAATAACAGCGGTCTTATTATTCTTTACCTTGCCCATCAGAGTGTCGGACTCGATCTTCAATTGATCTTTCTGCTTGTCCAGGTCCTTCTGGTATTCTTCTTCAGTCCTGGCGAAAAGGCTCACTGAAAGTGCACAAACAAGAAGTACGTTAAGTAAAATGAACCGTTTCATCATATCCTCCAGCTCGATTCAGTTTTCGATTCTTACATATAAATAATATGGTACAATAACATCTTCGACATGAGAATACATTTTTCTTTAAATTTTATTTTATTTCTTGATAAAATAACTACGAATCCAGCACTTTTAATGATGCATACCATTTTAATCGTAGATTTCTCAGTATATGCACAGTCCCTGGCGAAAATATTCACAGAAAGTGATTATTCTGTCGACATTTGCGATTCAGCATTTGACGCCATCGCGAAGTTGAAATCAAGGGATTACGATCTGGTCATTTCTGAAGTTGAACTGCCCGGTGACAATTCCTTTGACCTCTACAGGTACATGAAACAGAATTATCCGTATATTCCCGTCATCATGACAACTGACAAGAATATCGATATTTTTTTTGAAACCATTTTTCATGAAGGAATTGGAAACGTTCTATGTAAACCGCTGAAGAAAAACGAGGTCCTCATTTTTGTCGATAAGCTCATTTCCAAGAAAAACATATTTGGACTTGAAAATTACATCGATGGCATCGTCGAAATAAACAAAATACAGATAAAGAAATCGATCCAGATACGAAAGGCAGTTGATCATGTCATAAACGAAATTGAACGATGGGGATTCCCTGTGGAAAACCCGATGATACTAAGGCTTGTACTCAGTGAAATGGTCATTAATGCGGTTTACCATTCGCACGATCTTACAAGGGAAAAAGAGGCACGTAAGCCGGTCATCCTCGGTCCGGATCAGCGTGTTGACCTTTTCTATGGGAGATCAAACGATAAATACGGCATATCTATCGTGGATTACCAGGGGAAGCTGACCAAGGCGATGATCCTCGAAAGCATCAACAGGGTGATAGCCCAATCAAACATGCTCGAAAATACCCTTGCAATAAACAATGAAATCATGAACATGATTTCTGAAACAGGGAGGGGCATCGACCTCGTACGCAAGCTGACGGGAGAATACTACTTCGTGCTGAAGCAAAGAATCCGTACCGAGATACTGATAGTATTCGATACACGCTTCAACGAGGACGACACCGTGGATTATTCATCCCTGAAGATTATCGAGGATCTCGATCCCAGATAATCCTCGATAACTCGCTATTCTTCAACCGATCCTTTCGGAGTCATTTTATCGACGACATCGGGCAGCATCTTTTTCAGCATGTCTATCGACGCTTCCTCGTCTACGCCGGCCTTTTGTGCGAACTCCCTGATTCGATCCATTCCGAGGGCGTCCTTGATCTGTTCCGTGGAGATAGGCAGGTTCTTTCCTGAGCTGATCCATGAATTGATTATATCACCGAGGCCGGAATTCTGAAATTCCTGAAGAATTCCTTTCATGCCTGAACCACGGAAAATGTCCATGATGCCGTCGATCGCACCCTTCCCGGCACCCTGCGCGCCGCCCACCTGGTTCAACACTCCCATGAGGCTGTCCATCAAACCCATTTGTTACCTCCCTTATCAAGGATTATCTATCTGTATTGCGATAAGGCACTATTCTGGCATAGTTCATGCGTCATGGTCAATCCTTTTTTCCCTCGGAATGGATGAAAGCGCTCCCGGAGTGGAATTCATGAATGCCAGCAGGTGCCGCAGGACCACCTCCGGTTTCTCTTCCTGCGGGAGATGCCCGCATTCCTTAATAAGGACGAGCCTCGAGTTTCTTATGCCATCGAAAAGCTTATAGGATAGTTCGACAGGTATCCATCGGTCGTTCTCCCCCCATAGAATGAGCGTATCGTTGTCGAGTTGCCCGATTCTATCGGTGTATGTTTCGAGCTGTTTGAAATCGATCGCCCTCGAGAGAGCCA
Source organism: uncultured Leptospirales bacterium (assembly GCA_964423905.1). GTDB lineage: Bacteria > Spirochaetota > UBA4802 > UBA4802 > UBA5550 > CAYRGX01. Next base: position 152,308 of record CAYRGX010000002.1, read on the forward strand.
CTTGCACCACCGTTGCGTTCGGCGTGCTCATCCTTCTGAAATAGTTATCAACCTGCTCGTCGGTAATGAGCCCGCGGTCGTACATGACTTCCCTGAGGAGCATTCTTACCATCCAGCGGCCAAATATCGCGTCGCTGATAATTTCCGAAAGCGGCATGCGGACCAGTCGCATGATAGCGGGCAGCTTCATGCGAAGGGCGCCCGGATCCAGCAGGACAAGCCTGTCCACCAGATACGGATATTGAAGTGCGAGGAGCATCGCGACCCCGCCTCCGTAAGAGTTTCCCACGACGGTAATGTTATTCAGGTTCATGAACTCGAGCCAGCTGCGCACGTCCTCTGTGATCGATACGGGATCATATTTCGCGTTCAGTGGCTTGTCCGACCACCCGAAACCCTTCATGTCGAGCGACCAGACATGGTACCCTTCTTCGTTGAGGCGCTTGTCTATTTTTTCCCATGTATAGGTTGATCCCGCGAAACCGTGAAGGAGCAGAATGTGCCTGGCATCTTTCTTGTTTGAGGGGAATTCCTTGTAATAATAATCATACCCGTTTATATTGACAAAACGGCCGTTATCCCCGCTCTCTCGAACCTGTCCCGGTATCTTGAAGCCCCATCCCATGTTCATTTATCTGCCCCTTGTGATTTTTACTATCCGGCATCGGATGATATTCTGATAATCAGTAATCGATGTAACCCCTGTAATATGCATTATATAGATATTGGTTCCAGGTTCTATTCATAATCTGCGATCACAAAAAAGGAATGAAAAAGGGGGATATCGATATCCCCCTGAATTCGTTTTTACGTTATGTGTAATTGTCAGCTATACGGCTGCCATTTTTTTATAACGTTCGTATCTCCACTTCGCATTGGCCTCTGCGGCCTTGAACAGGTCGTCGGCTTTTTCAGGAAATTCCTTCTTAAGAGAAGTGTATCGAACTTCTCCCATGAGAAATTCCTGGAACTTAGTCCAATCCGGTTCCTTTGAATCAAGAATAAACGGATTCTTGCCCTCTTTTTCCAGCAGCGGGTTGTAGCGGTACAGGTGCCAGTATCCGCATTCGACAGCCCGCTTCTCCTCGAGCTGTGATTTTCCCATACCAGCCCTAAGACCGTGGTTGATGCAGGGGGCATAGGCGATGATAAGCGAGGGTCCCGGATATGCCTCCGCTTCCATTATTGCCCTGAGTGTCTGCGCCTGGTTTGCTCCCATGGCCACCTGTGCCACGTACACGTAACCGTAATTTGCAGCCATGAGGCCGAGATCTTTTTTGCGTATGGTTTTTCCGGCCGCGGCGAATTTCGCGACCGCGGCGGTCGGTGTCGCCTTCGACGACTGGCCGCCGGTATTCGAATAAACCTCGGTATCGAGAACCAGAATGTTGACGTCTTCACCGCTGGCGACGACGTGATCGAGACCGCCATATCCGATATCGTACGCGAACCCATCTCCTCCGAAGGCCCATACCGATTTCTTGATGAGGTATTTTTTCAGCGTCAGGATCTCTCTGGCAATCGGGTTGTCGGTCTTTTCAAGCACCGCGATGAGACTTTTCGAGGCCTCCCTGTTCCTTTCTATGTCGAGCCTGGATGATATCCACGCGTCGATGGTGCTCTTGACCTCGGCGGAAACCGGGGTTTCTGCAAGCGACTTCGCCATGTTTGCAATCTTGTCGTTCAACTGGCTCAAGCCGAGAAGCATACCGTAACCGTACTCTGCCGCATCCTCGAATAGCGAACTCGCCCATGCGGGACCTACTCCTTCTCGGTTGACGCAGTAGGGAGTACTCGGTGCCGATCCGCTATAAATCGAGGTACAGCCCGTTGCGTTGCCGATCATCAATCTGTCGCCGTAGAGCTGCGTGACGAGCTTGATATAGGGAGTTTCTCCGCACCCGGCGCATGCGCCCGAGAACTCGAACAACGGCTGTGAGAACTGGCTGCCCTTGACCGTATTCCTGGCCATGAGCGTGTCCTTGTACGAAACGTTTGCCTGCATATAATCCCATCTGGGTTGTTCGACGAGCTGGGATTCGAGGGATTTCATGATAAGGGCCTTGTCCTTCGCGGGACATGTCTCGGCGCAGTTACCGCACCCGGTGCAGTCAAGGGGGCTTATCTGTATCTTGAACTTCAGGCCTTCCAGTCCCTTGCCCTTCGCTTCGATGAGGGCCGTACCTGCCGGTGCGCCTGCGGCTTCCTTTTCGTTCAACAGGAACGGCCGGATGACCGCATGGGGACATACGAAGGCGCATTGGTTGCACTGTATACAGGAATCGGATTGCCATTCGGGAACATGGATCGCTATGCCTCGTTTTTCATACGCACTCGTACCCGGAGGGAACGTTCCGTCGGGAAAATCCCTGAAAGCGCTCACCGGCAGGAGATCGCCCTCGAGACTGTTCATCGGGTCCGCGATATTCTTCACGAATTCCGGGGCTTTCCTGGACGTCTGGTCTCCGACAACCGAAAGCGATTTCCATTCGGATGGGATTTCAACTTTAAGAACGTTTTCCCCGCCCTGATCGATGGCGGCATAGTTCATCTGGACGATATCGTCGCCCTTTTTACCATACGTTTTGGCAATTGCCGATTTCATGTGTTTCGCAGAATCTTCGTAAGGAATAACGTTCGAGACCTTGAAAAATGCCGCCTGCATTATCGAGTTTGTTCTTGAACCCAGGCCGATTTTTTCGGCTATTTCGGTCGCATTAATGATATAAAATTTAATATCATTATCCGCGAGATATTTTTTAATGTGGTCCGGGAGTCTTTTCTTTGTCTCTTCCTCGTTCCAGAGGCTGTTCAGCAGAAATGTGCCACCTTTTTTCAGGCCTTTAAGCATGTCGTATTTTTCAAGATATGACGGCACATGGCACGCCACGAAATCAGCGGTGTTCACAAGATAGGTGGAACGAATCGGCTTGCTCCCGAAACGCAGGTGCGATATGGTCACTCCTCCGGATTTTTTAGAATCGTACGCGAAATACGCCTGCGCGTACAGGTCTGTTTTGTCGCCGATAATTTTTATCGAGTTCTTGTTCGCGCCCACCGTACCGTCGGAACCCAGGCCCCAGAATTTTGCAGAAAATGTTCCCTCCGGGACCGTATCGGCTTTATCAACGATCGGGAGCGACGTGAAAGTAAGATCGTCGATGATCCCTATGGTGAAGCCGTTTTTGGGTTCGGGGAGCTTCAGGTTTTCATACACGGCTATGATCTGATCCGGGCTTGTGTCCTTTGAGCTGAGACCGTATCGACCTCCCACAACCAGGGGCTTGCGGTCGCTCCCGTAGAAAGCGGAGCGAACATCGAGATACAGCGGCTCACCGATTGACCCGGGTTCCTTGGTTTTGTCAAGCACGGCAATTCTGGTCGCGGTCTTCGGGACCGCCGCGAGAAAGGCTTCAGTGGCAAAAGGGCGATAAAGGTGTACGGATACAAGACCTACCTTCTCGCCCTTCTTCCTGAGAAAATCAATCGTTTCCATGGTGGTCTCGGTTACCGATCCCATGGCCACGACAACGCGCTCCGCCGCCGGATCCCCGTAATAATTGAACAGGTGGTATTCCCTCCCGGTAATGGCGTTGATCTTTGCCATGTACGATTCCACTATTTGAGGAACGGCATTGTAGTAGGGGTTGGCAGCTTCCCGCTCCTGGAAATAGATGTCCGGGTTCTGCGCGGTTCCCCTTGTCACCGGTGTTTCAGGATTGAGTGACCTCTTTCTGAATTCATCGAGTGCCTTGCTGTCGAGAAGGCCCTTTAAATCATCGTAATCGATCACTTCGATTTTTTGTATTTCGTGCGAAGTCCTGAATCCGTCGAAAAAGTGCATGAATGGGACCCTCGAGGTGAGGGATGCCGCATGCGCCACGCCGGTAAGATCCATTACTTCCTGCACTCCGCCGCTCGCAAGCATGGCGAAACCTGTCTGCCGTGCCGCATATATATCGGCCTGATCACCGAAGATCGAGAGAGCCTGCGCGGAAATTGAACGGGCGGTCACGTGAAGCACTCCCGGCAGCAACTCACCCGACATCTTGTACATATTGGGAATCATCAGGAGTAGTCCCTGTGAAGCGGTGAAGCTCGTTGTGAGCGCACCTGCCTGGAGTGATCCGTGCATCGCTGCCGCTGCTCCAGCCTCGGACTGCATTTCAACGACGCGCACGACCTCATCGAAGATGTTTTTCCGCCCCTTCGCCGCCCACTCGTCAACAGTTTCAGGTATTGGCGATGAGGGAGTGATCGGATAGATAGTTGCAACTTCAGTGAATGCGTATGAAACATGGGCTGCAGCCATATTTCCATCCATCGATTTCATGGTCTTTTTCCCGGCCATGGTTTTTCTCCTAGATGTTATGTTGTAAGGATATATTTACGGCGCAGTACCGCATATTGACCCTTCCGAAAGGCATGTTAAATACAGCCGCCCAATAAGTCAACTGCAACTTTACGTGTAAATTATTTGAGATTTACTTTTCGTCGATGGTTTCATCGACCGCCATCCCGAAATGCCTGCCGCCAGCTTCGAGATATCCCATGATGATATCTCCCTTTTTCAGAGCCACAACGCTGATCGCGGAGCCTGATTGGTCGACAAGACGGATTGTCTCGGCGTTCTGAAGAACTGCCGAATATTCTTTCCCGTCAGGGCCCAGGGCGGTCAATACGAGAAGCGGGCGTTTTTCGATTTTTGAACGGCCCACATAGCCAATTTCCGATACGCCGTCATGTCCTATTATCGATACCTGGTCCCCGGTTTTAAGCTCGCCAAGATATCGAGTCCTGTTTCCTGGTACCCTTACGTAGGAATGGACCGCGCCCGCATTGACGCGGAACGGTCTGGGTGAAACGTATGGATTTTCGAGATTTTCTGCATGTACCAGGAAAAGACACTGGCTTGAATTTCCGACCAGGATTCCACGACCTGGTCCTATATTGGAGCATGTATCGACACATACCCTATCACCAACGCCGATGGACCTGACATCCGTTATTGACAGGCCGGTCATTGTGAAGGTTTCAGCATCAATTGATTTTACGAACTTTATTATTTCTGTCACTGTTCCCGGATCGTTTGATTCGACAACAATGCCAGCCACTCCTTTTTCGAGGATACCCGCCGCAAGGCTCGCCTCTTCTGCTGTCCGTACAAAAGTCATCAGACGTTCGGCGCCGGCAGGTATCAGATTTTCGAGCGGGATGACGTTCCAATCAGTGGTTCGTACCACGGCAATTTTGTTCTTGAGCGCCTCAGCTGCGCGCATTTCATCAGCCTTCCCCTTGATTACAAATACCTCGACGTCTACAGGGATGGAAAGATCGCCTGCTTCAGATGAAATTACGGATACCCTGCCGAGTTGCCTGATCCTGTCGACGTTTTCGGGCTCGGCCATGATTCCATCGACGCCAGCCTCCAGAGCGGAGGTAACCACATCCTTGTTCCATTCCCGTACGTTGAGCCAGATCCGTTTCATTCTTAACCGCCATGAACCACGGCGCTGATCTTTCTCACGATGTCGTCCGGCTCGTCGTGCTGGAAGATGTTTCTTCCTATCGAAACGCCCGCACCACCCGCGAGTATGGAGCCCCTGACCATTTCAAGGACTTCATCGTCCGTCTCCATTTTTTCGCCGCCTGCGATGACAACCGGCACCGGACATCCCTGGACGACATCCCTGAAGGTTTCAGGCGAGCCGGTGTAGTTCACCTTGACGATATCGGCCCCCAGTTCGGCACCGACCCTGGCCGCGTGCTTGACCACTTTTACATCGTACTCGTTTTTAATTTTTGCACCCCGTGTATACATCATCGCGAGGAGGGGCATTCCCCAATCGCGGCACGCTTTCGAAACCTGGCCCAGGTTATAGAGCATTTCAGCCTCTGTGTTCGCGCCGATGTTAATATGCACCGATACCGCATCCGCCCCGAGGCGCACAGCCTCTTCCACCGAACACACCAGCGTCTTAGCATTCGAGTCTGGCGCGAGTACCGTACTTGCCGAGAGGTGGACGATAAGTCCGATATCCTTGCCGCTGCTCCTGTGCCCGGTTTCGACGAGGCCTTTGTGCATGAGAATCGCGTTCGCGCCTCCAGAAGCTACCTTATCAACGGTTGCTGCCATGTCTACCAGCCCTGGTATGGGTCCTACCGTGACACCATGATCCATCGGAACAATTATACTTCTACCTGTGTTCCTGTTCAGTATTCTCTGCAATCGTATTTTTTTTCCGATCATCTCACTCCCCCAGCAATTAAATAATGCATCCCCGCTGCAGTTTAAGCATTTCGTCAGATGTACTACGTAGCAGGTAGTATATTCCGGAAAAAAATCAAGCAATTTGAGACGTTGACAGTATTATTTTTTAATTGACCCCTGCCGAAGCAAAATACATAACCTGAATAACTGATGGAATGTACCAATGGACGAACACGCATACAGCGCTTATGGCGAGATCTGGAGTTACAACCTGCAACGCCTGGACGAACTTCAGGAGGAACTCACGCGACGGCTAAAGGATCTCGAAGAGCGATACCGAGGATTCGATTCATGCTACGCGGGCATCCACTCTATTATGGAAGTTATCTGCTCGCTCTACGCCAGCAATAATACTCTTGAAGGCAAAAAAGAAGTCCTCGCCCTCATGTCTGTCATAGAATCCTATCGAGGACGTTATACCGGCAGTGGCTTCGATTTCAAGCTCATCAGTGACCTGCTTTCAAAAATCGAGAGTCTCCGCGAATCCAGCTACGAGGATTTTCCCATCCTTCACCACGAGATCGATTCCGTTTTCGAAGACTCCGTTCCTTCGGATACACCTATAGTGTCCACCGACGTTCCCGCCGGTGGACTGGACCCCTCTTCCGTCTCTTCCAACAGGCCCTATCGATGGATAACGTTTCAGCGTAACGGTTCGTACTTCATTACGCGATATGCAACTGTTGATGTCATATCCTTTTCCACTGTAACAGCAGAAGATACCGGTATCAAGAACAGGATTATGATACGCGCAGGCGATACCAGCTATGAAGCCATTGATTGCATGGCTGTTCCCGGGAGGACACCTGAAGAAGTTAATTGCTGCGTTATAGTCGACGGATTGATGACTTACGCCGCTTATTCAATTGGAAAAAAGATTTTCGCGAAAAAGAATTTCATATCACCGCTCGTCCGTCCCTTTAAAACCGTCGGTGAAAGCATGCTTTATGCGGGCCGGGTCCGCCTTTTCGGGAAGAATCACATCGTGCTGAGGAATCAGAACGTCGATAGCGCAATCATGAGCTGCCCCGGGGCGTAGAATGCCCACACAACGGCTGAATCGTGCGGTATCGGCCGTATGAATGCGTTGAATGCAAGAATTCCGTCCGAAATGAGGAAAAGCACCCCGCCGACAGCTGCGAAAATGCCGCCTGTTCCCTGCATCCTGCCCGGGAGCGAGACCGCGAAAAATACCATGAATGCGATGGTGGAGGCATAGATTGCTATCGGGATGTCGAGTCCTTTCGTCCTTCCGCGCATTTTCATCAACAGGAAGCCGAGGGACAATGCGAGTACCGTTGCTGGAAGGATATGCCATGGCCTGAAGTCATATCCCCATGCGAACGCGCATATATACAACACGTGAGCCGAAAGGAAATACGGGAGCGCGAATTTTAGCAGATCGATTTCCTTTACCATGAGAATCGTGTCTGCGACCAGCGATAACAGCAGTCCCAGCATTATTACGATCCTGTATCGGGAAGCCCCGCAGCCGGCGAGTGCGAGGAATGCCACCATGCAAATCCAGAAAGTCACGAGGGGCGTCAGGAGATATCTCACGGTCCTCATTCCCCGCACCACGGCATATTCCCTGAATATGAAGGTCAACGCAAGCGCAAGCAGCAGGTAACTCAGAAATGGATGATATTCCGACATCGGGCCACTCCAGGAGAAAGATTATTTTTTATCTTTTTTAAAAAGGTCGGTGAGCTGACTGAGCCGTTCTGCATCGAGTTTCGAATCCCTGGCAGCGATGTTTTCCTTGAGTATGTCTTCGTAAATCTCTTTACGGTGAACCGATATTTTTTTCGGAGCCCTGATGCCGAGTTTAACCTGGTCTCCGCGGATGTCTATGACGACCACTTCTATGTCATCGCCAATCATTATGCTCTCGTTCAGCTTTCTTGCCAGTACCAGCATTGCCTATTTCTCCCGGGGCGCTTTCTGTATTTCATCCAGAATGCGGTGCCGCACCGTGTACTTTTCGCTCAGCGATATTGCCTGCCTGCCCCTGCAACTTTCAGGGTTGATGATTACCGGCCCCTGAAGATTGGCTGTCATGTTCGAGGGGTTTTCCGGAATTGTCACGATAGCGAAGACGAGTAGTTCGTCGGGGCTTTTGGCCTCAACAGCCTCGAGATCCGTCGACGATATGACCAGTTCGTAATTGAGCATGAAATCGACCGGTCGTATTACCACGAATGCAAGATCGGGCTCCTCTATCGCCTGGAGCCACTTGAAGGGCGACACGGGATCGCCGGAATCAAGCAATGCGTATTTCTTGATGTAATCGAAACCTAGCAGTCCTTCAGGGAATAGAAAAACCTGTCTCTCATCAATGTCTATTTCCCCGAAGGGCCTCGTGTTAATGCGAAGAACCAAGTGATATCTCCTTTGCCTTTTCGCTACCTGAGAAAATCCATGAGTGTTTGACGAATCGTTTTCGCACCGACGGCTAAAGCGTACTGGTGCACCGATTCAAGCCACTTGAAATTCATTATGGTTTCTGCAAAATCGATACCCTCTGTTTTTGAGAGCATCGACAGGACATTCGCCTTATCGTACTCGCCTCTCTTCGTGAGCTCTTCGATCCTGTTCTGTTTCGCGCCTATCGATGCGACATGTTTCAGAATGTTCTCCAATCCCTGGTCGATCAGGCCGAGATCCGGTCCTCCCACGAGCTCCTGGTCGCCCTTGACGAGATGGTCCCTGAGCTGGATGACCATGTCGAATATGGACATGCCACCCACGGTTACCGTGGGATCGTAGTTATTGGGCGGCTCCGGAAAACTGCCGTTAACCATTCCGAGATCACGCAGAACGGTCCCGCTTCCCATGTCCTCGAGCCAAATCTGGTGAGGATTTTTCGTTTCTAGGACGAGATTATTCCTGAGTCCTTTTATTGCCTTCACGCCCAGATCGCCATTGTTAATTTTTTCAATTATTATGTCAAGATTATCACCGGCGGATATATTGATCTCCTTGCCATCGATTCGGATCGTCTGGTTCGTCGATGCCGCGTAACCGGTTGAATCCTTGTTCGACGTCAGGATCTGGTTTGTCGCCCAGAAGACCTGATTTCCCGGTATGTTCACATCCATGTACTCGTTCTTGCCGACCTCCCGCATGATCTTCCCGATGTTGCCTTTATACTCGACGCCGATCATGGCGTCACCCTGGTTGCCTGCGGTGAGTGTCTGAAACACAGGTACGAACACCCTGAATTGTTCTTCGCTTCCAGTGTTATAGCCGCCGAATATAAGGCGCCCGGTTGCTCCCTTGGTATTCGCGATGTTCACGAGTTCTTCCAGGAGCTGGTTGATTTCCGTGGCCGCGGCCTCCTTGAGCTCGAATGATGAGTATATGCCGTTAGCGCCCTGCACGGCGAGAACCCTGAGCCTCTGGAAAATCCTCAAGGTCGACTGTAAAGCTGTATCGACTTCTTCCAGCTTCGACCTGCTTTCATTTATGTTACTGAGGTATTGCTCCACCTCGGTGAGCCGGGTGTGATACATCATCTGATTCGTCGACGCAATCGGATTGTCACGCGGCGTTCTCACGTTCTTGCCAGTCGAGAGCGAATCCTGTATCCGATCCATTTCAGTCTGGTGCCGCTGAAGGTTATAGGTCATGGTATTGTTAATCATCTGGTTTGTAATGCGGTTCATGGCTTATGCCCCCATCTTGATGATTGTTTCGAGCATCCTGTCCATCGTGGAGATGACCCTTGCCGCGGCGTTATACCCGTGCTGGAATGAAACCATGTTTGCCATCTCTTCGTCCAGGTTGATCCCCGAAACGGACTCCCTAAGATTCGCCAGGTTTTTCAAAAGAGTCTCCTGGTTCTTGATCCTGTCCTTGGACTCCTCTCCCTGTGTGCCCACTTTCGAAATGAGTGAAGTGTAGAAGTCATTGAAGGAAGTATTGTTGTCGACCATCGCGTTTTTATGACGCAAGGCAGCGATGCGTAACGCATTCGTACCGTCGCCGATTCCGTTCGACATGTTTGCATCGCCGGTACCGCCCACGTCTTTTCCCCGCGCCGCGCTGATGTTGTCCACATCCCTTAAAATCGCATCATTAACGGCAAGGTACGAAGCGGGATTCAACTTTGGAGTTATCGTTATATGTTCACGTGTGGGGAGGAACTTCTTGATATCATTCTCCCTTTTGTAATCGAACGAACCCTGCGGTCCGCTCTGCTTGAGTATACCTCCGAAGCCCACAAGAAACTGTCCCGAGTCTTCGAGATATCGTATCATGAAGTTTTTTTTATCCGAATCGTTCGCGATCGTGGCCTTTAATGATATTTCGCCGTTGTGGTTGACATACGCTACCACGCCGCTTTTTAGGTCATTGATTTTCTTGATGACGGTCAGTGCGGAATCGGCGGAGTTGTAATCGACGAATACATTTCTCTCCTGTTCGTCGTTGGTCCGGAACGAGAGCCTGCCAGTGATGCCGATCGCGGCAGACGCATCGATTTTATTCGCCCCGGAAACCTTGAAGAGTGCGGTAACCTCATTGTACCCGTCGCCGTTGAGGTCATAATTACCCTCGGGATTGTCGCTTATCGGAATATGCTGGAAAAAGTCAATATTCGTCTCTTTCCGGCGTGAAAAGCCATCCCTGTGGATCTCGTTGGTCATGTCAGCGAGGTTAATGCTGAAGGCGTTCACCTGGTTGATATTGTCCCTGAGAACCCTGTCCCTTATGTCGATGAGTCCGTTTATTTCTCCTCCCTTGATGCTTACGAACTTATCCGTGTCCTTCCATACTATTTTGTACATTCCGCCGTTATCGGGATCGACAACGGTTTTCAGCGGCCTTACGATCTCTCCCTGTACCAGGTTTTCACTGCCGAGGTATACTATGGTTTCGTCCTTATCGCTCCGGCCCACACTGATATCCGCGAGCATCGACATCTTTTCAATGAGTGCATCGCGCTTGTCCTTGAGATCGTTCGGCTGGTCCCCCAGGGCTTCGGCCTTCATGATCCTCTCGTTAAGATCACGAATGTCTTTGGCATACATATTCAACTGGTTCACCCGATGATCGATCTGGTTGTTGGCGTTCAGGCGAAGGTCATACAGCTGGTTATAGATATGGTTGGATTCGTGTGCGAGGTTCACCGCCTTTTCCTTGACCACCTCGCGTGTCGATCTCTCCTCCGGGTACTTTGACAGCTCCTCCCACGACTTCCAGAGTTCGTCGAGCCTGGTTCTCATCGACAGGTCTGTCGGTTCGTTGTAAATCATCTCGATCTGGTACAGAAAATCGTCACGGGTCTTCCAATATCCCATCACGTTCTTTTCCATTACAATCCGGTCGTCGATGAATGAATCTCGTACCCGTTCCACAATCTGAACAAGAGAGCCCTGGCCGATATTCCCCGGGCTGTTGGAGCGATTGAGCGCTGGCATATAAAGGGGATCGGCCGCGCCTATAACGACCCTTTGTCGTGAATATTCTTTGTTCTCCGCATTCGAAATATTATGGCCTGTTACATGGAGAGCCTGCTGGTGGCTCATGAGTCCTTTTTTACCTATTTCCAAGCCTAAAAAAGTTGAGTTCATTACGTGTTCTCCTTACACAGTGATCGGTCGTGTTTCAGGCAATCTGGTTGAATAACAACGGTGATTTTCGTACGTTTTCCTCTCTTCCGTTGCAACCATAACCTGTATCAAGTGAGGTGCCATTTTTCAGCTGTGATAGTAATATATTGAAAAAATCCATGTTATCATTGATAAGCTTTTTATTAGTCTCATTGAGATCGTTCAATTGCCTGAGAATCACTGCCAGATCGCGCCCTCCCTTCGTGATTCTGCGTGCCGCGGCAGTCCCGATGGCATTCATAAGCTCGTTAAGCGTCTTGTCGACGACTCGCCTACCCGCGGTTTTACGTATGGCCGCTACGGTTTTTTCCCTGTCGTTTTCGAGCTGATTCACCTGCTCGAGCAATGATTCCTGTTTCTCGGAAAGTTCTTTGAGGGATGCCCCGTCTCTATCCATGATCGCAGATGTTTTCATGGATTCTATGGATAGCACTTCGGAAAAAAGGTCTCTTTCTCTTGTCAGAATCCGTTCAAGTGTTAGAAGCAGGGCTTCCATCGCATCCTCCGTGATGAGATTACTATAGTACTAATTATATCGGTTAATTGATGACAAATCGTTAGTGATCGTCTTGGATATTCTTGAATTGTTCTTGTTTTTTTTATGTCGGATGATATATTGGATTAGAATTAAAAAGTGACATGAATGGCATTTTTGATCATATCTCACCCGAAACAGCCATTAAGTGGGGAGTGACCATCCTTATAACCGGGTTTATTGCCCAGTTTGGAAAAAGGTTTGCCACATTTCTCATCGAGAAGGCTAAAAGTATAAAAAAACCCGATGAAGAATCAAACGATACCGAAAAGAAATCTGATGCAATTACCGCACAGTCCCATCCCGCACCTGACCATCCCAGTGAATATGCAAAGGCAGAAAAAAAGCGCGTCAAGGCCCTGAGCAAAGCACTCAAAAAAACCGGAAAATATGAATAGTAGCGAGGCGGGACAGCACATGATAATCGTTCGACCGATGACTCTCATCGCGGTAATGGCATTGATCGTTTTAACATGCAGCCGTGGACCCTCCATAGTTTTTGACAGCCCCGAGCACGATTTCGGTGATATTAAACCACCGGTTGATCTTACCCATGTATTCAATTTCACGAATACCGGCAGTTCGAACCTGAAAATACTGCATGTAAAACCTGGGTGCAGCTGCACCGCGTTCATTCTTTCAAAAAACGAGATTGCCCCGAATGGTTCAGGGCAGTTGAAAGTGACTGTGCATGCGGGCAAGCCTAAAACAAAGCTTGAATCCCCGATGAAGGACTCCACAAACGTCATTCTTTTTACAAATGACCCTTCAAGGAGCAAAGTTGAATTAAAACTGAGAGTGCGGGTGTTGCCCTGAGTGAAATACCGTCAGTCGCCTTTCTTTACCGAATCCATATACTCTTCGTAATTCACCTCGCTGATGGCATCCATTGCTAATATCTGCATCCCGACCTTAATGATCGAGTTGTCCAGAAAGCTTATATTCCTTACCGCCACGCCCATGCTGGCCTTTTTCATGGTCGGGAGCGCCATGTCGAGGCTTACCATGCTGTCCTGTCTGAAATAACGAAGTTGTTTTCGATCCTTGAAGACTATCCCGAGTCCGCTATTTGATATATCGGAGATGAGGAACTTCTCCTGGGCTGGTTCGAATACCTTCTCTTTCTGTAGTGCGTCATTTATGGATATCGCGGTTCTCTTGAGAACGGTCAGGTGCGCATCTATCATGGGGGAGGCATTGTTAGCCTGGACATATCCATATGCGATGATGTTGCGGTAAATTATGGGCACTGAGATCTCGGAGATGATATCTTTCTGTCCGCTTAGCTTGTAATCCTTCGCATATATCTCGTTGATGTAGTAATAATGCTCCTTCTCATTTTTGGGATCCGGGATTGCTTTCATGTCCATGATCACGATAGGGGCCATCGTTTCCTGCATGTGCCGCATGCGCTGATCGAATTTCATCTCGTTGATCATCATTATGCGAAGCCTTGAGAAATTTTTCTTGAAATCGAACAGCACTCGCTCCTTGATCTGGTCGATTATCTTGGAACTCGACTCGAGCGAGCTAGCGATATAGGTGTCGGACATTATGTTACTGACATAGATGATGTTTTTGCTCCCTCCGGTGACGTTCTTTCTCTCCTCTTTTATTGCCTGTGTTATAACCTGGAATTTTACCGGCTGGAAAATAAAGGTGTCCTCATTGCTCTCGACGAGCCGTAGGCTCGCGTAGATCGTCCTGTCAGGAGTCCTCGTAAAAGCGGTTATGGTCTCGGGAGAATTCTTGACCCTGGCGATGCGAAATGCGATTTTGTCTTGTGAATAACCCAGATACTGAATTTTAATATCGCCATTGCTGGTTCTGACGAAAATATCCCCTTTCGAGAAATAATTCTGTATCAGGCTGGCAAACTCACCCTTGTCGCTTATTGTTGTTATGCTGTCCGACATGCCGTCACAGTACTATCCGATATGGGGATGTCAAGATATTATGCGGAGGTTTCCCGCGATTTAACACTTTCGATGGTCCCATCGATGAGTGATATGGTCTTCTCGGTCATGGAGGCGATGGATTGATCATGCGTTACTATCACGATTGTGGTGCCGTTTTCCTTGCCGAGTTCCATCAGCACTGTGGACAAGTTACGCGAATTGACGCTGTCGAGACTGCCAGTGGGTTCATCTGCGAGTATGATATCCGGTTTCGTGACGATGGCCCTCGCAACGGCGATCCTCTGGCACTCACCGCCGGAGAGCTCTCCTGGGCGGTGATTGGCGCGTTCTGAGAGGTTAAACCTGTCCAGTAGCGCGAGCGCGTTTCTGCGCGCCTCGCCGGAAGGCGTTCTCCTGATGAGGAGCGGTATCATGATATTTTCGAGCGCGGTAAACTCGGGAAGAAGGTTGTGAAGCTGAAAAATAAACCCGAGATGCCTGTTTCGGAACCCGGAAAGGTTTTCCACCTGGATGTTGGTGACGTCAATACCCATGATGGTTAGTTTTCCAGCCTGGAACGAATCGAGGCATCCGATAATATTCAACAGAGTGGATTTTCCGGCACCCGATGGGCCAACAATCGAAATGATCTCTCCGCGCTTGATTTCAAGAGAAACGCCTTTCAAAACCTTGAGGGCGCTTCTCCCGTAACCGAAGACTTTTTCGACGCTTTCTGCAACGATGACGGTGCCGCTTTGCATTTCCGACCTATTCATAACGGATGGTTTCAACCGGCCTGAGACGTGAAGCGTTCCATGCCGGAAGCAGAGCCGCGATTGCGCTCAGGAATACCGCCATCGTGGCAATGAATACCACGAGCTCCGGTTTTACTTCTGTCGGGATGCCCTCGATGTAATACACGTGCGTCGGCCGTATGGATATTTCAGTGAATACGCCGAGATCGAAAACGCGGTATGCCATTGAAACAACGGCGTTCACGATGGTTTCCACGAAGGCTATTATCGAGTCGAGGTTGAGCGAGGCCGCAATACCGAGCACGACACCCGCGATTGAGCCTATCACGCCTATGAAAAATCCCTCGAGTATGAAGATTATCATGATCGACACCGGGCGCGCACCCATCGATTTCAAAATCCCGACGGCTTTTCTCTTTTCTGCCACGACCATGACCAGCGTCCCCATGATGGTGAAACTGGCTGAAATGATAACGAGAAACAGTATTATCATCATGATCATTTTTTCGAGCTGGAGCGCATAAAACAGGTTGCGGTTCCTCTCTTCGGCGGTCATGGTCGAGTATTCGAACCCTATGGTGTCCCTGATAAGCACCGACATGCGGTTCATGGCGTATACATCCCTTATTTTCACGCCAATGCCGGATACGGTGTCACCGACCTGGTAGAGCTTCTGGGCCTCGGGAAGCGACATTATGACGAGCTTCGTGTCAAAATCATAGTATTGGGTTTTAAAAAGGCCGATCACCTTGAATCCCGCCATGCCCGGGGAGAGCCCGGTCCTGACCGAAAGCTCGCCCTGAGGTACGATGAGCTCGATGGTGTCGCCGATCGCGATTCCGTTGCTGTCAGCCATTTCCTGTCCGATGAACACGCCCTCTGTGCGGGAAAAATCCTTCTGACCCTTCACGATAAATTTTTTCACATCCGAGGGAATCCTGTCCTTTTCGCCCACTCCCCGTATCATGACCGGAATGATGTTTTCCTCGAAACGGAACAGCCCCTGCGCCTGGATCATGCCATCCGCGGACACGACGCCGGGGACAGCCCTGACCGTCTTTTCCAGATCGCGATAACCGGCAATGAGTCGTGAAGACGCGACCCCTCCCAGTTTCGTCACTGTCACGTGAGAATCGATGTCGAGAATTTTGTCCTTGATAGCGGCCTGGAACCCGTTCATTACCGAGAGCACCAGGATGAGAATAAAAACGCCGAGGAATACAATGAGGATCGACAGGATGGTGTTCGTGGATACGAGTCCCTGGCTTTTTTTGGACTTCAGATAGCGCAGGCCGATGAACAGTTCATATGGCATTGGGATCTCGCTCCTATCACCTGCCCGACCGGATCAGTTTTCTGTTCCACATGAGCCACCCATCCGATGCCCTTGAGCCGTTTTCATATCGTATAAAGTCGACTTCGCCTCGAAGAACGGCCATCGCCCTGTGTGTCTTCCTGTTCAATTCGGTGCACTCGAAGGATATGGTTCTTTTCAGGTAGGAGTTGTTATCGTCGTCCTTGAGAAGTTTTTTATCGTCAAGGCCCTTTATCTCGGTGATGAGTATATCCGAAAAGTACGAAACACGGTACATTTCCTTGAATACTTTTACAGATTTGGGATATGCCTCACAGTCACTGTAATCGGCATAGTTAAGCCTTTCAATGGCCTTGCTCCACTTGCCCAGAACGTAACGCGGTTCGGTGAATTCTTCCTTCTTTTTGCAGGATACGAACGCGAGGGCCGCTATACATATCGCGGCGGTGAATGAAACTAGGATATACCGAGCTCCTTCTCCCCGAATACCTGAGCCGAAAATTTTTCTATTTTTACTCCCTTTTGCTTCCATGCTCCCCCCGGCAGCCCGGCCTTGTAACATGTATGTTCCAGAAATTCGTCCCGTTCCCATCCCTGCTCGACCGGAACCTGGGGAAGGAGGAGACCGGATTGCCCTCCCATGGATATGATCAGGCCGTCCCTTCCCACCACGATATCTTCGACGTTCTTTACCTCTTCAATCGGCGACAGGATGGATATCTCGATGTCGATAGAAGGATACTCGTTTTTCCCGAGAGGCCTGAATCGCGGATCGCGGAATGCGGCCGCCCTGGCCATGTCTGCAACGGCATCTCGGATGCTTTTAATACCTACGATATAACCAATGCACCCCCGGAGCTGGCTCTTTATATGAAGGGTCACGAACGCACCGCGTTTTTCGTCGAATACAGGCTCCGATAGCACAGGTACGCTCTCGAAGGATTCACCCAGCGTATCGGCAATCGTCTTTCTCGCCAGACTGAGAAGCTCGACCTGTTGTTCCCTGTTAAGCTCGGCCATGTCACTTCCACTCGCAACGATTCGTCAATGATGGCATTTTGCCCCTTTGCCGGTACCTGTCAATACAAAATCTGCACAAGCCGTTCACTCAACCATCGCCGCCGAGAGATAACCCACGACCTGGTCGCGGGCGCCGGAGGTATCGCCCGAATTCGCGTACTTGAGGATCTCGACGTGCTCGGCGCCGACCTTCCTGGCGGCGATCATTCCCGCGAGCACTGGCCCTTCACCGCACGCATCCGCTTTTCCGCTTGAAATGACGCGCTTGAGCTCTCTTGCGTCGAATTTTTTCAGGGCCTCGATGAACTGCCCGTCCCTCGCAACGGCCTGATCGTAGGTGTAGTAATGCGACAGATCGGTGGATATGACGATCACCGTTCGCCTCTTCTCGGTCGCCAGGACCTCTGCGAGGCCCGCGGCTATTATCTCGCAGTCATCGAGATCCGCGGTCCCAACGATCACAGGCGCGAGCTTGAATGACGGCAGTACCTTCTGCAAAAACGGGAGCTGCACCTCGAGGGAGTGCTCAAAATCATGCGCCTCGCAAAGCACGGCAAATCCCTTGCGATCCGAGAGCGCGCTGCAAAACTGGGTGTCAATGGTTATCGCTCCAAGCGGCGTTTCGTACGTTCCTTCGATCGCGAGCGCGGCTCCGGCGAAGCGGGCCCTGTGAGAAGGGGCGAGTGCCACGACGAGTTCAATCCCGCTATCGATAAGCGCGCGATAAGAATACGCTGCAACAGGGCCTGAATAGACATATCCCGCGTGCGGAGATACCACCGCCACCGGCTTTCCTGTGAGCCCGGGACCCTCCGCTTCGGCAAGATAACGATCTATGACCGATTCGAGTTCTCGCGCACCCGATGGGTAGAACGACCCCGCTACGGCCGGCTTTCTTCTATACATGGCGACCTCCTCACGTCGTTTGGTATATCGCACCCGGCGCATTGATCAGTCATGAACAGCCCGACAACATCTCTTCGATCACGTCAAGGATGCGGTTCGCGGCAATGTCTTTTTTCATCAACGGAAGATCCAGGCGGGCCCCGTCCTTTTTAAAGATGGTTATTATATTCGTGTCGACACCGAAACCCGCCCCTGCCCTCGTCACGTCGTTCAGGCAGATCATGTGCAGACCTTTTTCCCTGAGTTTCATGCGCGCATAGTTCTCGACATCGTGCGTTTCAGCGGCGAAACCCACCGGAACGAATGCAGCCAGATCGCCGCTCTTCACGAGACCGTCAAGGGTCTTCAGTATATCCGGCGTTTTTTTCAACTTAAGCACCATATCGTCGGAATCCTTTTTTATCTTGCGGTCGGAACGTTCAGCGGGCGTATAATCGGCCGGAGCCGCCGCCATGATCAAAACCGCATTTTCGCGGAGCGATTCGCGGACCGCGGCGAGCATGTCCCCGGTACTCTCCACCCCGATCATGGCGTATTCCCTTCCCGAGAGCATGGCCGCTTCCATCGGGCCGTGGATGAACACGGTATCAGGGGCGCGCACGAACGCGGCGTCTGCCAGCGCGATTCCCATCCGACCGCTTGAAGCGTTCGAGATGTACCTGACAGGGTCGATCCACTCCCTTGTTGGCCCGCCCGTGACGACGATCCTACGATCCCGCAAGCGCATCAGCTGCGGCCTTGAATATGATTTCGATTTCGGCGAGCCTGCCGTATCCCTCGTCTCCGCAGACCACCGGCCCCTCGCCCGCATCCACGAAAAGGACACCCCGGCGCCTCAGCTTTTCGATGTTTTCGGCAACGGCCGGGTGACGGTACATGTTAGGATTCATCGCGGGCGCCATCATCACCGGGCACGTGACCGAAAGGTACGTGGTCGAAAGAAGGTCGTCGGCGATCCCGTTCGCGAACTTGCCGATGATATTTGCCGTCGCGGGCGCGACAAGCATGAGATCGGCCCCTGTCTTGAGTTCGATATGCCCCATTTCCCTGCGTTCCCGCGAGTAAGAATCGGAATATACCGGGTTGCCGGACAACGTCTCGAGCGTGAGCGGGGACACGAGATTGACAGCATGCTCTGTGAGAAGGCAGTGCACGGAATAGCCCGCTTTGACAAACAACCTGGTGAGATCGCACGCCTTGTAGGCCGCGATCGATGAGCTGACGCCGAGGATGATTTTTTTCATTTTCGTCTGAATATCCTCTCTATTTCGGAACGATCAATGCAGTAGACAAACGGCCTGCCGTGCGGACACCGGAGTTCGCGCTCCCTGCCTGCGAAAGCGGTCACGAGGTGACCGGCCTCGCCCGCGAGAAGTCGGTCACCCGCCCTGTGGGCCCCGTGGCACGCGATTGATGCCGCGGTCTTCTCGCGCACGGACAGGCCGCCGCGTGCTTCCTTGATTTCGCCGACGATCTCTCGGAGCATTCCTTCCGGGTCGGGATCGTTCCTGAGCGCGGGAACGGCCCTTATGCTAATAACATGACCACCAAAATCGTCGATGTCAAATCCAAATTGGGTCAGGTGAGAAATATTTTCCATGACCAGGGCGTGATCTTCAATGGAAAGCTCCACGAGAAGGGGAAACGCAAGCACCTGTCCCTCCCATGGTGCATCGGATGCGAGGAGCGTATCGTACAGGATACGCTCATGCGCCGCATGAAAATCCATAAGGTACAGCGAATTGCTGCGCTCGTACACGATATAGGCGCCGAAAGCCACGCCGAGTATTGTGAAGTCGTCGTGGTGTCCATTGACTATCGCATCACCCGATATCGCCGATATCCCGCCTGAACCGTATACCCGGGCGACCGTTGCATCAGTTCCCTCTGCGAACGGAAGCTGGCTCGTTCCAGCGGTGGCATATCCGGCAACTTCGACGGCTTGCAAACCTCCACCCGCTTCATATATCCGGGGTTCGTGAAAGAGGCCGGTAGGTATTTTAAACTCCCTGTCAAGCGCCTTCCTGACTAGTGAGGCGATCAGCCCGTCGATATGCCGCTGGTCGAATACGCGCACTTCACGCTTGGCAGGATGAACGTTCACATCGAGCAGTGCCGGATCGATTTCCATGAACAGTATAGCCGCAGGATGGCGCCCGCCCGGGGCCGCGGTCTCATAGGCCCTGGACAGGAGTCCGCCGAGGTATCGATGCTCGACAGGACGCCTGTTGACGTAGAACAATTGCATCGAACGGCTGGATCGCATGGCATCGGGGGGCGAGAAGAAACCGCTGAGCCTGATCCTTATGTCCTGCAGCGATTCCTCGACGAGGGGTGCCGCGGCTGCCTGGCCGAAAACCTGGACGAGTCTTTCACGCACCGCAGTAACGGGGGGAAGGATGATTTTCCGGCCGTCATCAGACTCGAGCGAAAAATACCGGTCCGGGTGCGGCACGGCGAGACGGATGAACGCGTTCCGTATGGAAGCCATTTCTGTCCTGACGGACTTGAGGAACTTTTTTCTGGCCGGCACGTTGTAAAAGAGATTCTCGACGATCACGGAGGTCCCTGCGGGGCCCGCCCATTCGCGTACGCTCACGCCGTCGTCTCCCGACTCGAGGCGCGCACCGGTCTGTTCCTCCACGTGCCGTGAAAGTATGGTGCACTTCGATACTGCAGCTATGCTCGAAAGGGCCTCGCCGCGGAAACCGAAGGTGGACACGTTCTCGATGTCTTCTATCGCTGATATTTTGCTTGTGGCATGCTCGGCGACGGCGAGCGGCATGTCGGCTGCGGGAATGCCGCTCCCGTTGTCGGTGACCTCGATCCGTTTCAGCCCGGACTCGATCACGGCGACCTCGATGCGCGTGGCGCCCGAATCGAGTGAGTTTTCCACGAGTTCCTTTATGACGGAAAACGGGCCCTCGACGACTTCGCCGGCCGCTATTTTCCTCTTTACGAATTCCGGCAGGAGCTCTATTCTTTTCAATGTCCGTTCCTCCGCCCTTAACCGGCGCAGAGCTCGACCAGTATCGGAAGCGTCTTGCCCGAGGGCCCCTCCACGAACACGTCCGTCACATGCCGCGTGAGCTCCGTCGGTTCCACGTTGAACTCGATGATGGAGGCCCCGTTGCGCTTGGCCACGAGCGGGATGCCGGCAGCCGGGTACACGACCGCCGAGGTGCCCACCACGATCACCGCGTCCGCGCGCTCCGCGAGCGACTGCGAGCGTGACTGCGCCTCGCGTGGTATCATCTCTCCGAAAAAAACGACGGCGGGCTTGAGTATCATGTGACACGAGGGACAACGGGGCGGCACCTTGCCTTCCAGGGGGAAGTCACGGTGATCGTAATCCCCGCCGCACTGCAGGCATTCGAGCCTGCTCGCGTTGCCATGGTACTCGATGACATCGGTGCTCCCGGCTTCCTGGTGAAGGTTGTCGATATTCTGCGTGATGACTGCCTTGAGCAGGCCCATGCGCTCCAGATCCGCCAGGGCGCGGTGCCCGGGATTGGGGAGCGCGTTCTGTGTCACGTCGATCATCTCGAAGATCATTTTCCATGATCTCGACGGGTCCTCCCTGAACATCTCTATCGAGGCGTAGACAAAGGGATCGTACTTCGCCCAGAGGCCGTGCGCGCTCCTGAAATCGGGTATTCCGCTTTCGACGGATATACCCGCCCCGGTGAGGGCAATCAGGGAGCGCGATCCCTTAATGATCTCGGCCGCCCTCGCGATATTCGTATCCATAATGTTCCCCCTGCCGCCCGTATGGCGCCGGCTAACATGTGCTTGGCCCGGCGAAGCCAATTTGTCAAGAAATAATAACTTGACAAATTGCCATTCGAGGAGGGGTCATATCCTACCAGAAAAACGGGGCGCCGCCATCGCGGGCCAAATTTACCTGCTGGTCAGAGACATGACATGCAATGCGAATGCGGCGGCGCGCTCGTCGAAGGGAAGAGTTCGTACCGGGTGAGCCATGAAAACTTCACGTTCATCATTGACAACATCCCGGCGTACAAGTGCACCCGATGCGACAGGGTCCTCTTCAGGGAAGACACTGCTGAAAAGATACAGCAACTTGTGCGGCGCATCGAAAGGGACACGCAGGTGATCATATCGGGAAAGCACTCCCCGAACCTGTACGACTACTGACCTGAACCGTTCACGGAGAAACCAATGAGATTAAGATTCGCACCGAGCCCTACCGGGTACCTTCATATCGGCAATGCCCGGACCGCAATCATCAACTACCTCGTCGCGAGGAAAACAGGCGCGACTTTGGTATTGCGCATCGAGGACACCGATATGGAACGGAGCTCCATCGAATCGGAGCGGTCCATCATGTCCGACCTGAAATGGCTCGGCGTAAGGTGGGACGAGGGCCCGGACGCGGGCGGCTCGCACGGCCCCTATCGCCAGTCCGAACGCTTCGACATCTACCGCAGTTATACCGAAAAGCTCATCGCGCAGGGCGACGCGTACCATTGCTACTGCACGAAGGAAGAGCTTGAGGCGATGAAAAAGGGCGCCGACGGCCAGGCCCAGTATGAGTATAACGGCCACTGCCGCTCCATCTCCGCGGAGCAATTGCACGCGTACCGCGCGGAAGGCAGAAAACCCACCGTCCGTTTCAGGGTCCCGCCGGCAACCGCGGTCGAGCTCAACGACCACCTCAAGGGACGTATCGTATTCAACAGCGACAATGTCGGCGGTGATTTCATCATTGTACGCTCCGACGGCGTTCCGGTATACAACTACATCGTGGTGATCGACGACGCGCTGATGGAAGTGAGCCACGTGATACGCGGCGAGGACCACCTGTCCAACACGCCGAAGCAGCTCCTCATCGGCAGGGCGCTGGGCCTGCCCGCGCCCGAATACGCGCACCTTCCGCTGGTCCTGGGCCAGGATCGCGCGAAACTGTCCAAGAGGCACGGCATCACATCGGTCGACCTGTACCGGCAGGAGGGATACCTGCCCGATTCACTTGTAAACTATCTCGCGCTCCTGGGATGGGCGCCCGAATCAGGGGCGGAAATCCTTACTATTGAAGAAATCATCAGGGAAATCGATCTCGACGGTCTCGGCAAGAGCGCCGCGATCTTCGATTTCCAGAAGCTTCGCTGGATGAACGGCCAGTATATCCGGCAGCTTCCCGAGAATGAATTGAACGGGCTTTTCGCCCCCTACATCACAAAGGCCGGATACGATGTCGGCGCGATCGGGCCCGATCGACTCACGGAAATTATCATGTTGCTGCGCGGCAACTGCGAAGTGTTGTCCGATATCGGCAGACTGATAGGGATTTTCCTCGACGATCTTCCCGAGCCTGATGAAGAGGCCTCCCGTGTCCTCGCAGGCGATGAATCAAAGGCGATAATCCGCGCCGCCCACGGCTACCTTGCCGCGCACGCGGAAGAACTCGACTCGCTGCATCCCCTCACCTCCCACATTTCGGCCGAGACCGGCATCAAGGGTAAGAAGTTCTTCTTTCCGCTCAGGGCCATGGTGACCTCCCGGGTGAAGGGACCGGACCTCGACAGGGCGTTCCCCCTTATCGGGCAGGAACGAATACGGAAGCGCATCCAGCACTGCTACGAGAGGTTCGTCTCCTGAATGAAAATCGACGGCGAATGGGAACTGCTCGGGGCAATAGAACATAAAATCCGGGAGCGTTCGACGCCGTCGCCGGCGGGACTCATCAAGGGCATCGGCGACGATTGCGCCGTGATCGAGCCCGGGCCCCTTCCCCTTCTGATATCCACCGATATTTCCATCGAGGGAGTCCATTTTGACCGCTCGTATTGCTCGCCGGCCGACACCGGCTACCGGTGCATGGCCGCGAACATATCCGATATCGCGGCCATGGGCGGGACCCCCATGCATGCCTTTGTCGCCCTCGGCCTGCCGCCGGAGACTGACATGGAATACGTTCTCTCCCTCTACGACGGGATGATAGACGCGCTGTCCGAATGCGGAGCCGCAATCGCGGGCGGGGATCTCTCGAGGGCCCCCGCGGTTATCGTGAGTATCACCGTTACGGGACGTTCGCCGGAGGCAGGACCGGTAATGCGCGGTGGCGCCAGAACGGGAGACGCGATTTACGTAACGGGATTTCCCGGCCGATCGCGCGCGGGGATGGAAGCCCTCGCCGCCGGGCAAGGGTCCGACTGGCCCGTGCTCGCGTCGCAACACCTGAGGCCGCGCGCTCGCCCCGATCTCGCCGCAGAGCTCGCAGCCGGGTTTTCCCCTTCCTCCATGATCGACGTCTCGGACGGCCTCGTATCAGACATCACTCATGTCTGTGAAAGCAGCGGGACCGGTTTCCTTCTTCGTACCGTTGACCTTCCCCTCTGTCCCGACCTGGTCCGTTTCTGCGAACTTCATCGTTCGGACCCTGTGGACTACGCGCTGTCGAGCGGGGAGGAATACGAACTCCTCTTCACCATACCGAAAGACCACCCCGCGCCACCGGCTTCCCTACGCAATGTACGTATAACCCGCATTGGAGAAATAACCGAATACGGTTTCAGGGCATTTCGCGGCGGACGGATTGTCGATATACCGCGCTCCGGCCACGATCATTTCAGCAGGTAATATCCTTTTATACCTACATTCCACAGCGTTACAGCTACTAATTTCTATTGATTTTTTAACGCCATCTTGCAATAGTGAGCATCAGTGATTAAACATATAAATAAATTTTTAATGGAGGATGCCCATGGGCCTCTCATTCAACAACATCCTTTCATTGATCACCTGATAATTCTCCGGTAATTGCAGACTCAGGAAATTGCAGCGGGCCAAGAGAACGACGCTGCAACCGCTGTATGCGGAACGGCAATCGCGCCATCGGGCGACGGGAACGCTGCGCGTTTCCGCGTGCAGGAGGGGGCTGTCCATCAGGATGGTCCTGATTTAATTATCGATATGTTTATAGGAGGCAGTATAATGAACTGGGAAGTCGATGCGATGCTCAATCACCCGGATCCCTGGCAGATGGATCCGTCCGAAGTCAGGGAAAGTAAGCTCGCTGCAGTGCGGCAGGCCTTTTCCCATCATTACGAGAACTGTGCAATGTACAGAAAATTCTGCGAGAGAAAAAATTTCGATGCCGCTTGCATCCGTTCATTCGGCGACCTGGCGAGCATACCGCTCGTCACCACAAGGGCCTTCAAGGAGGGTCTTACTCTTACCAGCGTTCCTCAGGAACAGATAGAGAAGGTACTCCACAGCAGCGGGACGACCGGTACAAGGAGCATTGTTCCCCGCGACAGCATTACCATGGACCGGTTTACCCTTTCCCTCACGAAGGCCATCCTGCACGTCCAGGGAGAAAGCGCCTACATCGCGATGATGGGACCTTCGCCGGATGAACTCGGGGACCTGGCCTTTTCGAACTGGGCGCGCATCGGGTGCGGGCTCGCGAAAGACCATGAATTCTTTCTTAAAAACCTTTCATTTGACCCGGCCTATACCGTGAAAAAGCTGAATTCAGTCACGCTCAGGCCGGTCCAGATTGGCGGCGCTCCCATCCTCATCATGGCGCTGGCCGATTACATACTTCAAAGCGGTGACCGCATCACTACCCTCAACGAAGAAAGCCGGATCACCTCGGGTGGCGGGTTCAAGACGCTGAAGGGGGATATTGTCACACGCGAAGAATATGACCGCAAACTGATGAGCGCATTCGGGGTAAAAAAGGAGCAGATCAGGGACGCGTACGCGATGGCGGAGCTGAACGGCATGATATCCGAATGCTCCGAGAATCTGAAACACGTGCCGCCCTGGATACATCTTACGGTCCGTGACCCGGCCGACATCTCGAGGGAGCTCCCGCTCGGCGAAGAGGGCGTTCCGGCTTTCCTCGATCCGAGCACCCACTCGTACCCCGGGTTTATCGTTGCCGACGATATAGTCCGCATGGTCGTTGGCGATGATGAACGATGCAGCTGTGGGCGCATCGGACCATGCCTTGATCCGCATGTTCGCCGCGCCGAAGGAGCCGAATCGCGCGGGTGCGGCAGGCACATCGAGGAACTTCGGCACGCAGCCCACTGAAGGAGCCTACACATGAAAGAAATCCGTCTTCCGCTTTACATAAACGGTCATGAAATCACGGGAAGCGATATCCATCTCGACTATCACATGTCCCACGGACCGGTGAGAATACTCCTGCCGGAAATCACGCCGGCACACATTGCGAAGCTGGACCCGGGCCTCCGTGATCTCTCGGGCATATCCCTCGGGGATATACTCGGGTTCCTGGAAAGGGTCCGCGCGATATGGGCCGACGAAAACCATCCTATCCGAAAAGAAGCGTTCGAACTCGCCCGCATGGTGACGGGGTTCCACGACCGGGAGCTCGAGGTCGATTTCGGGTATATCCCCGCACTGCTCCATGAGACGCTGTTCCCGTTGCCCACTCTCAAGGCAGAACTCGGCGATGTCAGGGCACTTGACGAATGGATACTCATCGGCGCTTCGCGTGTCCGAGCGTTTCCGCGCGGGAGGGTGCTCCACATCCTGGCCGGGAACGTACCCGGATCCGAGATACTTTCCCTACTCAGGGGACTGCTCACCAAGAACAGCGGTATTCTCAAGATGGCGACGGGAAACCCGGTAACGCCTGTCTTCCTGATGAAATCCTTCCTCGAGATTGACCCGGAACACCCCGTGACGAAGGCGACCTCGGTGCTGTACTGGCCCCACGGCTCGCCCGCGGAGGCCTCTGCGTACGCTGTCGCCGACGCGGTGTGTGTCTGGGGCGGTTTTGACGCGGTCCGGTCCGCACGGGAAAAAGGCCGAAGCGGGACCCCGGTGCTCGATTACGGGCCGAAAAGAAGCATGATATTCATCGACCGCGAGACCGTCAACGACGCCGCGGCCCTCGCTGAGGCCGCCGGCGCGGCGGCACGGGACATCGTTCTTCACGACCAGCTGGCTTGCCATTCGCCGCAGGTCGCTTTCGTCGAGGGGGATGCCGCTCGTTTCTGCGAGGCGCTCGCGACCGCACTCGACAGGGCGGGTCTGGACCATCCCAAGGGTTTCGTCTCGGTCGATCACAATGCGGCGATTACCCATGTCAGGATGATGAGTGAGTTCAGGGGGGACGGCGTATACCACCCGGGGACCAATGAATGGAGCATCATCCTCACGGACGATTTCGGCAGGACGATCGAAACACCGCTATCCCGCACTCTTTACGTACTCCGTGTCGAGAGTCTCGAAGACGCGGCCGGTTTCGCGGATCCGTTCACCATGGTCATCGGTTTTTCGTCGCGAAGAAGGATGGACGAGCTTAAGGACCGTCTTGCGCTGCTGGGCGTTGACAGGCTCACACGGTTGGGCAACATGGGGCTCATTCCGCCCGGATTCCCGCACGAGGGCCGGTATGATTGCGCGCGGCTGGTGCGGTGGGTCGGCGCCGACAATATACCGGATTGGTGATGCACACGGTCGGGATCAGGCGCGGTTTCACTCAGCGGCCGAGAGGAGTGCCACGCCTCGATGCTTCGTTTGGCGGTTCGCTTCCGAACCAAAGGTGGTATATTTCGCCCCTGCGTTCGATGGTATAGCCGCACGACTCGTAAAAAGCGCATGCCCCGGTATTGTCCTCGCGGGTTGCCACCTCGATGCGCGTGCATCCTTGAGAGCGGTAATATTCCCCGGCTTCCCCGACGAGACACGAAGCCACTCCTTTTCTCCTCATGTGTCCGGAAACCGCGAGCAGCATGATCACGCCTTTGCCGTCGTCCTGCCTGCACGCGGTCATTCCTGTGATTGCACCCCCATCGCGTACCGCGAACACCCTCGACCGGCCGTCCCGCAGACAGGCAAGAGCGATCCAGCGGCGATAGATCTGCTCGACCGCGCCCGCTGGTATGCGGTGATCGTGATGATATCGGGATTCGATCCCGGCCTGGAGGGCCAGGGAGGAGATTTCTTCAGTGGCGCGTTTTTTTTTCAGCAGTTCCACTGAACACTCTTGAGGCCTTTTCACCTGATTCAATGCTCCAAGATCGCGCGAGTATATTCTGTTGGCGCGAACGGGAGTGACTGCGAGTCCATGGAGCATCGAGCTCCACTCGGCGGCATGACGGGCAGCGTTCGGCCCGCAAGGCATCCACACGGCAAGTCTCACACCGTTATGGGCAAGGTGCGCGAGGAATCCAGGCAGTTCCTTTCTCGGAACCGTTTCAGGGATGATCCTCACCACGGGATAACCAAGCACCTCTGTATCGATGGATAGCGTCGCGTACAATGAATTATATTTTCCCATTATACTCATGTGTAAAGTGTGCTCCAATGGCGATATGGTGCAATCATTTTATTGTAATTATTCATCAATTGACACTAAAGCATTGCTGTTGCGAAAAAAAAACTATCACATTGCATGATATTATTGACATGATAACAACTCGAACCTGAATGGTTTTTAGTGGCATCCAGGAATGCCACGGATGAGCTGCAGGGCTGAAATGAGAGTCGGGGACAAGAGAGCGGTCATATGAAAAGAAGCATCCTGTACGGTCTGCGCGGCACGTTCCTGAAATACATGGCCCTCACCTCGATCATTCCGATAATCGTATGCATACTGGCCCTCTATCTAATCGCGCGTTCGACGCTCCTTTCCACCTCCGAACAGACCATGAAAAACACGACACAGAACATCGAGCGCATGTGCCGCGTACAGAGCGAAGAAATTGATGCAGTGCTGACGCGAGACATCGAACGCGCATGGAGTTCCGCGAAAGGCGTGGTAGGCAGCCTGCGCGATATAAAATTGTCAGACGCGACCGACAGGGTAGAACTGACGAACCAGGAAACCGACCAGAAAGTGAGCATCGACCTGCCCAGGCTCTCCTCGGGGAACACCTTCCTCCTTAGAAACTACGGCATACCTGATGACGTTGCGCAGAGAAGCGGCATAAAGGGCGCGACTTCAACGCTATTCCAACTCCATGATGGAAAGCTCATCCGCGTCGCGACCAATGTCAGAAATAAAGATGGAGAGCGCGCCAATTTCTCGTATCTGCCGGCCGACTCCCTCGTGACGCGGACCATCGCATCGGGTAAAAGCTATCGCGGCAGGGCGCTCGTCATGGGAAGGTGGAGCATAACGCACTACGAGCCCCTCACCGGCAAAGATGGCACAATCATGGGCGCACTCTATCTCGGCATACCCGCTCCCAAAACCGCGATTTTCGACATGATAAAAGAAACCAGGATGAGCCAGCATGGCTATGTCTACATCATGAATTCAGCCGGACAGCTCATCGAACACCCGTTCTGGAGGGGAAAATCCCTTTCGCAGGTAATAGATCGTTCCACAGGGGAACGGCTAAATAAGATAATCAACAGAAACAGGGGAAAGTACATCGAATATGTTATCCCCGGGAAAAACGGCGCCTATTCGGCCAAACACGCATTCGTGACCTATTTCAAGCCCTGGGATTGGAACATCGTCGCCATGGCCGAGTACGACGATATCCTCCATTCGCTGAATATCGTCTTTTTCGTCGTGATCATCATGCTGGTGGTTCTTCCCGCAGTCATTTTTATCGTGGCCGGCTATCTATCGTCGCGTGTCACTACACCGTTCCGCCGTATCATTCAGACAGCTGAGAAAGTCACCGAGGGCGATCTCAACGTTTTCATCCCGCAGAAGCATTACGTCAAGTGCGCGAAAATTCTTGATTGTAAAAAAGAAGAATGCCCGGCCTTCTCCTCGAGGAACCTCTCGTGCTGGGCCATTCCCGGGACCATTCTCGACGAAAACGGTGCTCCGCTTTCCGAGAATGACAAGATAGAAAAGCACTGCTACAACTGCAGGGTATACCGGAACGCGATCCGCGGCGAGGTCGACGAGCTCATCGAGGCTGTCAACAAGATGATTGTCACCCTGCAGCGAATCCTGCGA
>CAYRGX010000002.1:182561-244026 GCA_964423905.1 uncultured Leptospirales bacterium
GCCGAAACCGGGTTGAGCCAGGATGCGGAGACGCTTTTCAAGACGAGCGAGATATTGCGCGAAGAATCGCAGATACAGGCGGCGTCCCTCGAGGAAACCACGTCTGCGAACGAGGAGCTCGCGGCAACGATCGACAGCGTGTCCGAAGCCTCGAACATGCAGGCTGATAAAATGTCGCAGACGAGCGCCGCCATGGAGGAACTCACCGCCTCGACGAGAAACGTGGGCCAGCATTCGATCGACCTCAGCAAGGAGGCGGTCAAGATGGTTGAAGAGGCCACGCAGACGGGTGAGATGCTCGAGCGCACCACGGAGAACATCGCCAGGCTCGAGGACAGTTCGCGGCAGATCGGCGCGATCATCGCCATCATCAACGACATATCCGACCAGATCAACCTTCTCTCCCTCAACGCCGCCATAGAATCAGCGCGCGCGGGCGAGCACGGCAAGGGCTTCGCCGTCGTCGCCGAGGAAATTTCGAAACTCGCCGATGCGACGGCACAGAGCACCAAGGAGATCGAAACGCTGATCAAGACCAGCGGTTCAAACATCGCAGCGGGTGCGGCACTCGTGAACCAGACTACCGGGGCCATCAAGAACATCATTGCGAAGATCGAAATGGCGGCCAGGCTCATCCAGGACATCGCGGTTTCGTCCGAGGAGCAGATAAAGAGCAGCGAAGTGGTCATGTCGGACGTCGAGGAAGCTAACCGCATGTCCCTGCAGATCGCCAAAGCCAACGACGAGCAGAAGCATACCAGCGCGGAGATTCTCAGGGCCGTATCGCAGATCAACGAGTCCCTTCAAAAAGTCGCCGGATCGTCTGCGGGTGTATCCAAATCAGCACAGGCGATGAAGGACAGCTCTCATTCCCTCCATGAAATACTGTCACGATTTAATATCCGTGACTAGTAGATAGCATTTTTCTCCGTATATGAATAGCCAGGGTATATCCATCACTTTATTATAATAAAGACAGCCCGGGCGTACTGTAATATTTTTTCATTGACATTATTATAGTATATAGTATTCAAATATTACGCTATTCCATATCGGGATCATCAGGATGATTGGAAAATGTAATATTACAAGTTACTTCGCCCCTATCGTTATCGTTTTTATATTCACATGCTATTCCCTGCCCCTCTCTGCGGCAGGCGACCTTTCCAACCGAAAGAGCGGACTTGTAAATCTATATCTCGGTTATGATTACGCCAATTGGGGTAACGACTGGGACAATGTAAAATACCGCCCTATCAACATGCTTACTGCAGCGCTGTGGGCAGGTATCGATCCCTTTTTTATCAACGTCCAGTACCGGACCGACCGGGGGGTGACGTGGGCGGTGGGAGAACCTCAAACGGGCAATACCGATTACCTGAACAACAGGATGTTCTTTTCCGTGACCGACAACCCGGCGTGGGACGACACGTTCATGCTGTATTACACCATGGCAACGTTCGCCAACGCAACGAGCAGGACGGGAGTCGCGGTGAGCCAGTACCTGTGGAACTACAAGTTCAATTACGTAAGCGGCATGTACGCCACGCGATACACCGCGGCGTTACAGAACTACCTGGGAGCGACACCACTCGCCAGTTCCCTGGGTTCGTATTATGCCATCGAAAAGACGATAAAGGATATCGGCATGTATCCGAAGTACAGGCCCAAATACCGGTACGCGGTCTACGGCGCCGCGGTGCGCTGCGACCTCGTTGCCTGGATCATCGCCATCTATTTTTTCGGGGATATAAGCAAGATGGCGCAGAAGATGCAGGCCATCGGCAACGTGAAGGGATATATCAGCTACAATCTGACGCGCCTTCCCAACTTCGGCGATTACCACATGTTCGGCATACAGTTCATCACCACGACGCCGCCCGATAAGCCGATCTACCTGCACATGCTCGTGGCGGGCCACATCGGGATGCGACAGAACCACTGGAAGAATATGGCCTACTGCATGGACATGGAACTCGGCGTCGCCGGCAATTTCAAGTACGCGGGATATGTCATTACGGGTATGTTCAGCATGTACGATTTCGGGACCACCTCGACCGTATCCTACGACGTCAGCTCGAACAAGATCAAGGTCGGGGACGGCGTCACCGACGCGATGTTCATCGGGGTCAAGGCCAGCCTGGCCATCAATTTCATGGGATTCAAAAAATAAGTCTGACGTGCCGCTTCCATCGGGATTGCAACCCAGTCAATAAAAAAAGGCCGCTCGTTCAGAGCGGCCTTTTTCCCCGTCATATATCGCGTTCTATCAATAGCCCTTCGATTTCAGGTCGGCGACGATGTCGACGTACCAGCTTTCCACGTCCGCGCAGGGAGTCGCGCCGAAGAAATGGTTCACCGCGTTGATGTGCGATACACCGCCCGCGTTGTACCAGTCGCCGGTCCAGGTGCCGCGGAAGGTGCCCCACTTGGCTGAATTGACCGATACCAGTCCGTCGTTCGCCCCTTCGTAGAAGTTCAGGAGCAGCCAGGTCCCTTCGAGGACCATGTCAGCCGTGATGGTATATATCTTCGTGGCCCAGCTCTGGTAGTACACCCCGCTCACGTTCGGGGTATTGGGATTGAAATTGTTTATCATATTGCTCCTGACCAGGTCCCATCCGTTCTGGATGCTGTTGGGATTGTCGTCACCGATGAGAAAACGGTACACTATGTCAAGGATTCCCCCGACGAGCCATTTACCCGAATCGGGGACGACCCCCATGACCACGTCCGCGACCGCGCTTCCCCTGTGGGGCGTGCATACCGTGGTCAGGGAGGCCACCTTGCCGGAAATACCAAGGTTCGTTATTGCATAACGGGTATAGATGCCGCCATGTGAATGGCCGATAATGTTGCCCTTGCTGGCTCCGGCGACGGCCAGGAATTGCAGGTACTGGGTTTTAAACTGTGCGGCCTTGGAAGCCGTGCTGTCCATCGCGTTAACGGACGCGACATACACCTTCGCGCCGTTGTCCTCGAGATCGTCCACTATGTCCCACCAGTAATCGATGCCGAGTGCGCCGTCGGAAAACGCCATTCCGTGAGCAAGTACCAGCGGATATTTTGTTGCGCATTTGGTGCTGGATCCGCTCGCGAAAAGCCCTATCGGAAGCATCAGCATCAACCCGAAAAGCAGCATTTTTTTCATATATGATCCTCCAATCCTATTTTCATATACCGTCTGGACGGTTTATACTGATAAATTACATTTATTTGGAGACTCTATTCTAATCATTTGAAGAGATATCTAATATTGCTCAGTCGATTGGATATTTTTTAATAGAAAGCGACAGAATGAATACGAAAATGAGCGTTTAAAAATATGAAATTATCATAACATAATCAATTTGATATATTATGCTCCACTAAATCGCCATTAATGAAGCAAATGTACATTGAATTATGCAGTAGATGCCATTTATTATGATTAACTCAAATAGCTGTCTCATGCGCAGATTTATCTGTTAATATATGTACATATATTAAAATATGCACAATAAAGCTTTCGAGAATTGTTTTCCGGTATTCAGAATACTATGGTGATTTTTTCTTGCTATTCAATACGACATTGGCTATTCTTAATACAGTTCTATATCAGTGCATTAATTCAACAATTTATCATTATCTTGAATCGTATATTATTAATAGATTTCGAACCAGGGAGGCTCCAATGGGTTTTTTCGGCAATCTGATAGGTTCAGTGGATGACGAGGTCATCGCCAACGGTGTACTTGGCAGAGGCGAAATCACGAACGTCTCCATCTCGGGCATGACGCTCAAGACAAATAACAATCTTGTCCAGCGCAAGTGCACGTTCTCAATGAACGTGATGATTGACAACGTCGCACCGTTCCAGGCAAACGCAGTGCAGCGGATTCCTGAGATCGTCCTTACGAAAATCACGAAGGGCGCCGTGGTTCCCGTGCGTGTCGATCCCAATGACCACAGCAAGGTATTCATCGATTTTGCATCCGAGCTGCCGACAGTTACCGTTCCCAGGAGTACGGGAGAGAACAGTGCGGCCTACATTCTCGAACACGGCAAGCCGATCAAGGTGGTCTTTGTCGGAAGCCAGCCGATGAAACTGAAAAACGCCGATGGCGTTGAGATGTTTCTCCTTACGCTTACGGTCTATGAGGGAGTAGACACTCCATACCAGGTGCAGGTCGGCAATCCGGTGCCTTCTACTGCCTTGCCGCTGCTGTACCCGGGCTCGAAACTTCATGCCAGGCTCGGCTCCGGACCGAATAACGTCGTCGTCGATTGGGCGGCAGGACCTGTCACATAATCACCGACCTGTAGAGTTCCGTTAGCATTGCTTCCTCATCGGGGTGGTGGCGGGCTTTCGGGAATATTCACCAGTACGGCTCTATGGTGACATCCTTCAGTTGGAGATCTCTGGGGCGATTCTATCGGCGTGGAATGAATTCTACCTTTATAAGCCCTTTCCTTGAGCAATGACAGAATTATTCTACTGGCGCTGGATCATTTCCGCTTTTTCAAGCGCTACTGTCTCTTTTAAGCGACATCAGTTTACCTCAAGGCAAATAACGCAGACGTCGTCTTCAAAGCGGTCAGAACCGCTCCATTCCACGAGGCGAGAATAAAGGGTCTCGACGATTTTCCGGCACGTCGTTTGCCTCATCGATGGAAACATCTCTCCGATCATCAAATCTTCGAAACTCTCGTACCCTTCGCCTCGTCCCCGCTCCTCTATGAGCCCGTCTGTATAGAATATCAGCCTGTCACCCTTTTCGAAGGTCCGACTGGCGTTCAGGTATTCCCTGCCCCTGGTCCTGAGCTGCGCGTTGTCGATGATCGCCAGCGCGAGTGATTTTCCGTCGTCAATGCTTGCCGTGCCCATATCGCCAAGCAGGTATGGAGGGTTGTGGCCCGCATTCGAGTACAGGAGCGAACGCGCCGCGGGATCGTATATTCCGTAAAATGCTGTCACGAAGTTTTCCGCGGTTTTTCCGTGCAGCATTTGATTCAGGTATGTCAGGAGCGCGGCAGGATCGTCCCTGACGGGCCCGGACTGGAGGATCATTGTTTTTACCATAGATGTGATGAATGCCGCGGAAACGCCGTGCCCGGAAACGTCACTCACGAATATCCCCACCCTGGACGATTCGGGAAATTCGATGAAATCGTATAAATCGCCCCCAACTGATTCCATGGGGATATAAGATGCGTGAATGAAAGGATACGGGCTCGATTGCGGGATGAGCTGCAACTGGATTTTGCGTGCGAGCTGCATGTCGTTTTCTATGATCTCGTTCCTGTCCCGCAGGAGGTCCCTTTCCGCGCGGAGCTCTGTCGTTCGATCCTTCACCATTTCCTCGAGCCGCACCGTCATATCCTCCGCCCTGCTGAACGCGTTGGAAAACCTCACAGACATTCCCGCCGATTGGGCGAACATGAATATGAAAAGGCCCAGGGGGACGATCTGCGCCGAATTGAAGACGCCCATCGCGACGAGCACATCATGGATCACGGCGCCAAAAAGTACCGCGAATCCCGCGAGGTCGGTCGCGGCACCGCTCACCCTTTTCAGCATCGCCCGAACGATTATCATGGCGCAGTAGGCGCAGGCGAAAATGACGAAAATATCGAAGTAAATAATGACGAGACTGTACACCGCGGCGGGAAGAACGAGCACCGCGCAGGTATAGACCGCACTCACCCAACCTATGAAGAAAGCAACGCCCCGGATGAAAAAATCCCGGTAATGGGACATGAGAAAAACAAGAAAACACGGTACGCCCAGCGTGAAGGTCAGAAAGTTCGCCTTCACCAGCAACTCAAACGGGATTCCGGGCAGAATCTGAAGAAGATACATCTCGTTGGTCAGGAGCACCCTGACCGCAACAAGGAGCGCGAAAAGACCGAAATAGAGCGCGCCGCGGTCGCGCCTTCTCCTGGAGAAAAGGACCAGGTGGTAGCACCCGATGAGGAGCAGGCCCCCGCAGATGAACATGTCGAATGCGACAGTATGGCGCATGCGCTTTTCCACCGCTGACCGCTCGCCGATGAAAAACCTGTCCCACAGCCCGCCGTAGCAGTACGAGAAATTGGACACCTGAAGGATGATCTCATTCTCCGGCGGCCTCGCCCTGAAAGGCGTCACTTCGGAAACCTGCTGTGCGTACGACGATTCCGGCGTGGTGGCCACCCTCCCCGCACCGGGCGCAGGTTTCCCGTTGATCCAGATGCGGTACGCGCTGTTGGGCGTGATCCTGGAAAGGGCGAGATCACCCGTGTAACCGGACCGAATCCTGATCCGGTACGTTGCATAGCCGAAACCGGGCAGTGTCTTGTTTTTCACCCGATACCGGTTCCACACGCCGGGGACCTTTTCGAACCGCATTCCAGCCGGTGCGCCTGACTTGAAATCATCCGGAGTGAGGAGCTTATCCCAATAAAACTCCCACTCCCCTGACATCGGCACAGGCTGGCCTGATGCGATATTATATTCGGCGAGATCGAGCATTCCCTGTACCGCGACCGGCTGCGACTGGTCCGAGCCGTGGTTGCACGCGGCCGCCATGAATGACAATATGAATACCAGCAGTATGTAGCCAATTTTCTTCATAAAGGAATTCGGGCCGATCCTTCCACGGCATCGACGGTTTGCCCGGAGGATCAGATAAATGTTTGTCGGTGCAATACTATATTACCGCACAGGATTTCTCGATGAACCCAAAGTGTCAATACAATTACAGCCGCTTACAGTCATGAAAGAACTTATCGGCAATGAGGCAGTTTAAGTGCAGGGATGCTCTATAAATATACCAGGTTACGATTATCGATCGGTATAGTTGCGAAGCAGGACATACAGCACCAGCATGATGACAGTTAATCCGACAACAGGGATACAGATTATCGTCATCGTCTCGATCATTTTGTGGTTCCACCCCGAAAGGTGTATGAGGAAAACAGCAAGCAGGATCGCGGCTATCGCAATGACAATGGATATTATGCACAGTCTCCTGCCGGTTCCCTGTCCTGACATGCTGCGGGCAACCAGCTTCGATGCAAAAAATATCACAAAGGCTATCAGTACCAGGCATGAAGGCAGGAAAAAAAGCATCATCGCAGCGCCCGCGATTAACCCGTAATCATCCGGGCCCCTCGTGGCGACAAGCGGTTCAAGCGGGCTGATGAGCATCGCAAGAAGCAGCACCGTTCGATAGTGGTAAAAGGCAATGCGAATGTGGGATTCCCTGGCAATACTAAACATCATCCTGCTCCAGCGTTTCCTCTTTACGATACGTGGCGATTTTGTCTTTCAGATCCTCCGCCATTGAAGCGATATCCTTTGCGTGGCCGTTGATGTCCTCGGACCTGGAGGCATTGGTCTGCGAAAGCTGGTTGATCGAGGTGATGGTGTTCATCACCTCGATGGCGGCGGTTTTCTGCTCTAGCGAGGCGGTCGTGATTTCTTCCGCGCGTTCGTTCACCGTGACGACCGCGCCGTGGGCCTCGCCGGTCGACTCGATTGACGTTTCCATGGCCGCGTTCACCGTCGCGATCACGGTATTCGATTCCTCGACGCCGGCGAGGATCTCGCGCATGACGTTCACCGTGTCCTTTACCGCCGCGGCCCCCTTGTCTACCTCGCTCTCGCTCTTCGCGATGAGGGTCGCGATGTCCTTTACGCTCGACGAGGTCTGGTCCGCGAGTTTGGCGATTTCATCCGCGACGACCGCGAATCCACGACCGTAATCACCCGCCCGTGCGGCCTCGATCGACGCGTTCAGGGACAGCAGGTTGATCCGGTCGGATATATCGTTGATAATGCCGAGTATCCCCGTCATCTCCTTCGAGGTGATGCCGATCTCGCTCATGCTGGCGTCCATGCGGCCGATATATCCCTCGCCCTCCCTGGCCCTTCCCGCGATGGCCTCGGTCCTTTTAAGCGCGCCCCCGATGCGCGTTTCCATGTCCCTCGCGAGGCCGACAAGGTCGTCCATCCGTTTCATGAGCCCCTCCATGAGCTTCGACTGGCGCTGGGCGCTGTCGCTCACCTGCTCGGATCCCGACGATATCTGTTCCATGGTCGCGGTGATCTCCTCGATGGATGCCGCCTGCCCCTGGATGTTCTCGGCGAAGAGGGATGCGTCCGTCGAAAGCACGCGCGATGATTCGTCGAGCCTCGCGGAAACGTCCTGCATCGACAGCATCAGGCTCTCGTTTATCTCTCTGTGGGCCTTTCGCTCATGTTCTATATCCGCCTCGCGAAGCCTTTTGGATGTCTCGCCGATGCTGGTCATCATCATGGCGATGATGAAGCATATGATGATGGTGATGCTCATTGAAGCGACAAGAACGATGCGCACCGCGGGATCGACAAGCGACGAGGTCATGACGGAGTAGACGACCGCGGCCTCGGCCAGCGCCGATATGAGCACGAGAACCCACTTTCTGCAGAACAGGAGAGTGAACATGATCGGCATGACGAACGAGAACTCGCTGACGAGAAAACGCTGCGCGGACCCGGAAGCTTCGTTTCCCTTTGCGTTTACGATGAGGCTGGCGAGAACGCCGAACGCGAGTATCGTCACGGCGATATTGTAATGTCCGAAGTACACCAGCGCCATACCCGCCAGCAATAATAGTATTATCGTTATGAGGATATAATTTACGACTTTGAAGAAACCGCCGGGGATGAGAATGTTCATTATTCCCATAAAAACGAATAGTATGGGAAGTATTATAAGGAAGAAATACCAGATAACCCGTACTCTCCCACGAAGGTCATAGGATTTTGGATTGTAACGCAATAGAATGGTATTGATACCCAATGCCATAGGCTTCCTCAATGATGATGTCAAGAGATGCATCATGTCTACACGGCTTTGACAAAATGTCAAGATATTGAATTTGAAATATTAAAAATCGCAATGAATCGCCAGACACACAGGATCCAGTGACAGGCAATAATGTGTTGAAAAATATCAAATATAATGATTGGATATTCTTGTGCGATTTTCAGTTATTTCTCCCGCGATATCGCAAAGAGCAACGACCATGGGTATTGGCGAGCTCACCAGGGTCTTCGATACGAAACGCGATCCTTATATGGAATGGCACGACGGTCCGAGCCTTAACGAAGTGGATATCGCGATGCGAACGCTCGGCCCCGGAGATCGTTCGGCCGTATCAGGGTGACCCCGCGAAATGCGATAACTGTTCCGCTCAAGGTTCGTCCGCAGCGAAGGTATTACCACCGGCGATTGTCCCGGACTTGAACCCGCGGTAAAACCATTTCATTCTCTGCTCGGACGTTCCGTGCGTGAAGCTGTCCGGCACCACGTAGCCTTGTGCGCTCTTCTGTATCCGGTCATCTCCCACCGCGCTCGCCGCGTTTAGCGCCTCCTCGAGGTCGCCCTTCTCGAGCAATTTCATCTTTTCCGCGTGATGCGCCCAGACACCGGCGTAGTAGTCCGCCTGAAGTTCGAGCCGTACCAGGTATCTGTTGAATTCCCTTCGGCCCATCCTGGAGCGTAACGACATCACCTTTTCGCTCGTGCCCGTGAGCTTCTGAACATGATGCCCCACCTCGTGCGCGATCACGTACGCCATCGCGAAATCGCCCGAAGCCCTGAACCTGTGCTGTAGCTCGTCGTAGAAGCTCAGGTCGATGTAGACCTTTTCGTCGGCGGGACAGTAGAAGGGCCCTGTAGACTTTTCCGCCCTCCCGCAGGCCGAGTCGACGACACCCGAAAAAATCACGAGTTTCGGCATCCTGTAGCGCGATCCCTTATCGCGGAACATTGAGCCCCAGACGTCCTCGGTGTCAGCCAGGACGACCGATACGAACTTCGCGAGCTCGTTCTCCTTGTCAGTGCCGCGGTAGGTTGACGTCTTTTCGTAGCTTACTCCCTGCGTGGAGTCGAGGAGCACGGTGGGATCACCGCCGAGTAAATAGATCGCGACCGCGAGCACGAGCGTGCCCAGACCGCCCACGGCAATGCCTTTGGTCGGAACGCCCCTGCGGTCTTCAACATTGTCGCTTTCCCTTCTTCCTCTCCAGAACATGTGTAATCCTCCGTGCATTACTGTTCATAGTATGAATATTCCCTGGTCCATCTGGTTTTCCACGGAAAACCGGGACGTCAATGAAGAACCGAAGGGTTCCCCGGGCTGGACGGCCCGTCATTCTCGAACGATCGTTTTCTTACCCGCAGTGACAGATACGCCAGGAACACCGAGAGCGCGATTATGGGAACGAAAACGGCCATCATGAGCTCCAGCATTATGTATTTCCATCCGGAAAGATGGATTATCGCAAGCGGGAGAACGATCGAGAGCAGCAGAGTGACGATCGATATGATGAACTGGGCCCTTCCCAGCCCCTTGCGCGGCCTTGTCTTGCTTTTCAACCTTGAGAACATGAAAATGATAAGGCTTAAAAGAAGAATACCGACCGGCATGGTATACACCATGAAAACGAACGCCATAATGATCCCGTAGTCTTCCGGTCCACGCGTCGCATGCGCGAACGACGGTAAAATTACACAAATGACCATCAGGATCAGGACAATGGGGGACATTCTCATATGGATACCCGGGATTTCTCTATACTCGCCATATATACTATTATAGCATGCATGATTCATCATGTCAAGCTCCGAATTTTCGTGCTTCCAAACACCGCTGAAATCACATGAGGCCACTTCTGGAAGAGGACCCGGCCAACTGAAAAACCATCGAGCGTGTCCGCGTGGAAGTGACCATCAGGAGCGGACATTACGTTCCGGACGGCACGGTCCTCTCGAGCCAGGCCGATGCCGACAGGCTCCCGCAATTAATCACCGAAGATTATGCTTTCAAATGGTACAGCAAAGCCAATTTCAAGCTGTAGCACGAGGCGCCTGTGCCCTTACCGGTTCCCGGCGCAATGATCTTGCCGTACCGGACCCGCATCGATCCCGTGTTCGGAGAAGATCGCCCTGCAATGCGCGATCTTCTCCGAGTCCATCCATGTTCCGGTTTCGGTCCTGCCGGCGAGGGGATTGAGTGCGCCGATTTTACCGCTTTTCTGTAACCACATCGGGTTATACGGCAGCAGGACCGCCTTTTCTATTCCGAGCTTTTTAAGGAAATCCGCTATGCCTGCGAGGTTCAAGTCCGTGTCGGTGATTCCCGGCACCAGGGGCGTGCGGGGCAGCAACGTCGTCTTCCCCCCGGCCGCGAGCGCGGAGAGCTTTTCGAAATTCGAAAGGATACCGCCGTTCGGCACGCCGCAGTACCGCCTGTGATCCCTGTCGTCGATGAGCTTTATATCGAAATACACGGCGTCAAGGTACGGTATCATATTTTTCGCGAATTCTTCCCACCGGAAAAATCCGCAGGTCTCGACGAGTGTGCGTATTTTCTTTTTCTTGAGTTCCGAGAGGATACCGGATGCGAAATCCATGAAGAACGTCGGCTCACCGCCGGAGAGGGTCACTCCCCCGCCGGAGTTCTCGAAAAAGGGACGGTCCTTCGAGACCTCGTCGACGATCTCTGTAACTGACAGATTCCGCCCCACTCTCGCGAGCGCCCCTGACGGGCAGGATTCGGCGCAGGTGAAACAGAGCGTGCATTTTTCTCGATCGACGAACCCTTTGTCCCTGCGCGATAGCGCGTTTTCCGGGCACGCCCGCATGCATGCATCGCACCCGACGCATTCGGCGGCATCGTACGATATTTC
This sequence comes from uncultured Leptospirales bacterium, assembly GCA_964423905.1. Lineage (GTDB taxonomy): Bacteria > Spirochaetota > UBA4802 > UBA4802 > UBA5550 > CAYRGX01. The sequence goes on from CAYRGX010000002.1 coordinate 194,263, forward strand.
CGGCTGTACCCGCTTGCTCTCCGGGTTGTGGCACCACGCGCACGACAGCGGGCATCCCTTGAAGAAGACCACCGTGCGAATGCCGGGGCCGTCGTCGAGGGAATTACCACGTATCTCGAGGATGAGAGGATCATTCATATCCCGTATTCCGCCCTCTCGATGAGCTCCATCTGCATTTCCTTGTTCAGCGTCACGAAATAGGCGTTGTAGCCGGAAATCCTGACGATGAGGTTCCGGTAGTTTTCGGGGTGCGCCATCGCGTCGCGCAGCATCTCCGACGTCACCACGTTCATCTGCATCTGCATCCCGCCGAGCTCGAAGTAGGTCTTTACGTAGGAGAACATGTCGTCCACGGTCTTTTCGCGGGAATCCGAGGCCGAAGGCACGACCTTGACGTTGAACGCGATATTGTTGTTCATGTTCACGGGGTCGAGCTTTGCCACGTCCCTTATGTTGTCCAGCAGGCTCCTCGAGGCGAAGGGCTGCGGGGTGAGCCCGGGCGTGAACGCCTTGCCGGCGGGCCTGCCCGAGGGGAGCGCCCCGGTGAGGGTGCCGAAGGCGACGTGGTTCGACATGGACCAGAAGCCCGTGGCGTACTTACCGCCGCGGTAGTGCGGCAGGCTCCCGTAATAGTCGTGGGCCCATTTCGCGATCCTGTTCGCCATGGCGACCGCCTCCTCGCTCCCCGAGCCGAAAAGCGGGACCTTCTTTCTCACCATGGCCATGAGATCGGGCCTGTCCGCAAAGTTGCCCGACACCGCCTCTTTCAATTCCGCGAAGGATATTTTCCCCTCCTCGAATACGAGCTTCTTGATGGCCATGAACGAATCCGTCACGTCGGCCAGGCCGATGATCGCCGTGCCGGAGCTGTTGTACTTCGCCCCGCCCCTGGTCGCGTCCCTTCCCTTACTCACGCAACCGTCGATGAGCGCCGAGAGTAAAGGCGTGGGACGGAGCTGCTGGTGCGCCTCGCCAAGCATGTGGTTGTACTCGATGGACCGGTCGATGAGGAACCGGAACTGCTTCGTGAACGCATCGAAGAAATCGTCGAACGTCCTGAAATCGCCCTTCGCGGGGTCCCCCGTGTCCGGGCCGAGCTTCCATCCGGTGAGGGGATGGCGCCCGTTGTTCATGGCCATCTCCAGCGCCGCGACCATGTTCATCATCTGCATGTTGGTGTGGCCGATATGCTTGCATGACAGCGTCGGCTCGACGCAGCCCGTGGCGGACCAGTCGCGTATGTCCCTGATGTCGTATTTCATTCTAGAGAGGGACTTCACCATGGCGGCGTCGTTGTGCATGGACGGCGTCGCCGCGGTTACGAGGTTGACCTCGCAGAGCCGCTTCAGGTATGCGTCGCTGTTCACCCCCGGCATGAACCGGGCGTTCACGTTGGGATCGCGGATTGAAAGCATCTCGGTGACTTTGAGAAAAATGTACGTCATGTCGCACACGGCGTCCTTCCCGTCCGGCGTGACCCCTCCAAGGGTGATGGCCTGGTCCGAGGAGCTCCCTCCGAAATACCAGTTGGCGAGGTCGGGTGTGAGCGGAAAGTGGTCCGTGCAGCGAATGTAGAAGTGGCCGATGAGCTCTATCGCGCGCTTCACGTACTCGTCCCGGGCCGGCTTCGTCCTGAGCTTTTTCATGTCGGCCTCGAAGTACGGCTGGAGCCACCGGTCGAGCCTCCCGAGCGAGAGGCCGGCGTTCATGCTCTCCATGTGGCAGCCCACCCAGGTGATCCACATCGAATTCACAGCCTCGTCGAGCGTCCGCGCAGGCCCGCGCGGCACCCGCGCGCAGGTTTTCGCCAGGTTGAGGAGCTCCTCCCTGCGGGCCGGATCGCGTTCCGCCGCGGCATCGCGCTCGGCCTGCATCGAGAGGTTCCCCCCGTAGGCCTCCAGCCCTTCGAGGCATATCACCATCGCATTGAGCGTGTCCCTTTTTTCCCGATCGCATTTCTTTTGCAGTTCTTTCCTTATCTCGCGAATGATCCCGCCCGTGCCGAGCTTCAGCATTTTCGGAAAGTCGGGAATGGTGTGGGATATTGTCGCCTGCTTCCAGTTGAAATAGAGGGCGTAGCGCTCGTCGATCTGCTGGCACAGCGGGTTCCCGTACTTCGTCCTGACCCACTCCCTGAAGTTGCGCTTCATCCAGTACGGGAATATGTCGTTATGCAATATATCCCTCGTTTCATCCGAGATATCGAACGGGTTGTGCGTCCGGTACGGTATGGTGACGAGCTCGTTCCAGATGAGCGTGCCGCTCCCCTCGGGATAGACCGGGCACCCCACCCGCTTGCTCGTCGTGGTGCCCGCGATGAGCGATTGCTCCCCGATGATGGGCGTGCGGTTTTCCATGAGGTACCGGTACGAGAGCGCCTTGCGCAGCACGGGCGCCCAGGGCCTTCCCCCGGTATCGGTCTCATACCCGTGCTTCCTGTGCCACTCGGTGACGAGTCGCGGCATCTCCGGGCACACCTCGGGCCGTGCCGTGAGGTGGTAATCGAGGAAGCCCTTCAGTCGCGGGAAGTCTTCGAGTGAATACTGCGGCAGGTACGGGTCATCAAGATATTTGACTCCCCGTTGTTTTTCAGCGCATCCCAGTCTGGAGACCTTCCTGGCCGCGAGGCCGTCGCTCAGTTCCTTTTTCGCGACGGGCGATTCCGCGAGGAGGCGTTTGCGGTCCTTTTTCCTCTCGCCGGCCATCGCGCTGATCTGGACCCCGCCGAACAGGAGCGAGAGATAAAACGACAGCAGGTTCAGGTAGACGAGGCTCCCCTCGACGCGCATTTCGCTCCTGAGCAGCATGTGTATGATATCGGTCGGGGTGCCGGTGAGGAGCTTTCTTGCGGCGGCGTCGCTTTTGAACACGACGGTAGCCCCGGCATCGGGCGGGACGTTCCCCGACACGGTCACCGAGCCGTCGCTGAACGCGATGCCGCATTCCACGGAACGGTTCTCGGTGCGCATGCCCACCGAGAAATTTAGCCAGCCGTCCGATGATTTCAGGTAGCGCCCGAGCGATTTCCTGTGATTGAGGTTTGCCGCGACGAAGCGAAGAAACGCGCCGATCAGCAGGTTCGTGGGCGATTTGCGAGTCCTGTCGGATACTTGCGTATAGAGCAGCATGGCGATGCCTCCACTGTGTATGCCGTATGATCGAACGCTGTTGCCGGACGATTATCGTGCGTGCGCCGCTGATACATGCGGGTCACAGAGAACGATATCTAAAGTATAGTACATTACCGCTACCATTTCACTTATTTGATGTTCCCCCGGATTCGTCGTGTCCGAGTGTTTTCTACGGCTTTTATCGCAAGAACCTCCCGCTTATGTCGGACGCAAGGCGCGATACGAGGCCGTATGGAGGTTTCCTTTTCGCGGCGCGCGACCTCCTCGAGCGCGGTCCCCTCGCAGTCCAGGAACTTCGGCACTTCCCGGTTCAGGAACATGACCTCGTAGTAGTCCGGGTTCCGGAAGCCGAATTGGTTGCGCGCGTCCGCGGGAAAGGGCTCCCGCCCGTGAAAGCGGATTTTGAATCCGTACCGGCAATGCGGTCGAGATCCGCACTCCGGGCGTATATCCCTCACATCCCCATGATGATCCCTGCGAGCTGGTCGGCGCCGTTCACGTCGAAGCGATGGTCCGCGTGGCGCTCCACGCGATCGGCCATGTCCGTGAACCTGAGCTCAACGTTCTCGAACAAGGCCTCCTTGTCGAAGTAGACCGATTCCCAGAACTGGTTGTAGCCGGCCGTGGACACGACCAGGTCGATGGCGTTGTAGTAGTCCGCGATTGGAAATATCCCCCCTCCCGCCATGTTGGACGAGTACAGCATGCGGTAAGGCCCGTCGAGGTACGAGTACTTTTTCTTCAGCGCGTCGAGCATTCCCTCCATGACGTTGATGCCCACAAAACAGATCTTCTTGCGGCCGTCGAGGCCGAGCGCCGCGAGCGCCCTTTCACGCGGCAGAATCTCGTCCCTGTTGCGGATGATGAGCGGGTTCAGCTCTTCCGCGGCGAAGGGAGGCGTGAACGGCTCGATCGCCACCACCCTGTCGTAGGGCGACGGGTCGAAGACGGCGGGCGGATCGGCTCCCGGAAAGGTGAAGAATTCGTCCCGCACGGCGAGCGTCATGAAGATTTTTTTGCAGACGAGCTCCTCGGCGAAGTGGCGCATGGTGAACCACATCTTGTCCACCACGACGACGTCGGGCGCGTGCGACTCGATGGCGCGGTACAGCGCCGATTCGCGCCACGCGTCGCCGGCATACGCGGTTTCTTCCTCGAGCGGGATTTCGGTGTGGGATATGCCGAAGGGTTCCGCGATCTTCCCGAGCGGGTTGCAGCTCACGATGGCGAAATCGACCTTCTCCCGCGCGCGGTCGAACGCGTTCTTGAGCGCGATGCCGTGCACGATGCGCCCGATGCCGGGAATACCGGACGTGTAGTAGAGGATTCTCATGGATGCGAACATATTCCCGTCCGCGCGACGAGTCAAGAGGGATTTGGGGGACACGCTCGTCTCGATGGTTCGACAGGCTCCCCTCGACTCCGCTCGGGGAGCGTAGTATTGACTCCTACTTATTTACGCTCGTCTCGATGGTTCGACAAGCTCACCACAAGTGCCTCGACAGGCTCGGCACAAGTGAACATCAGTAGAGCATGGGTTCTCGTTCCCTGCACGCTTGCCTCGATGGTTCGACAGGCTCACCACAAGTACACGCCCCGTATGCGGGGCGCACTCGGCAAGCGTGGGTTTACTAATATCACAATTGCAGAACCCACGCTCCCCGAGTGGTCGCCGGCATCTCGATATGCCCCTCCGGGGCACTCGATGACCGGCGATCGTACTCGTACCGAGCTTGCCGAGGTATCGAGGGGAGCGTTAGTTGATAAAAATATCACCTGCTTTCCAGTCTCATCCGTATTAAATGTATTCCATATCAGGATAACAACAATGCCATTTATGTATATACTGGAATGCTGTGACGGGACCTTTTACACCGGCAGTACGTGGAATCTCGAAAAAAGAATGATACAGCACAATGAAGGGTTCGGCGCAAAGTACACCGCGAAACGCCTGCCGGTCAGGCTCGTATACAGGGAAGAATTTCATCGTATTTCCAAGGCGTTCGCCCGCGAAAAGCAGATCCAGAACTGGAGCCACACCAAGAAAAAGGCGCTGATCGAGGGGAAATTGTCGGATCTACACGAATTATCTGAATGCAAGAATGAGACTCATTGTGACAACGCTCACCTCGACTCATCTCGACTCCGCTCGATGCAAGCCGATCGGCGAGCATAGATTCTCAATCGTTCCACGCTCCCCTCGACTCCGCTCGGGGAGCGTGGAAATACAGCCGACTTTTCCTGTGTCGTGTGGTGATTACTTAATACGTCTAACCTTCGCTTGCCGTGCGGAGGCTCCGGCATTAGCTTTATCATACTACGCTTGCAGAGCGGACAGAATGGCACACGCCTTTACCAATCAACGCTTGCCGAGCGGATAGTATAGCACACGCCTGTACCAAGCAACGCTTGCCGAGCGGAGTCGAGGCAAGCGCCCCCTTTCGGAAGCGCTTTTATCATCTTGTCTAGCTCTGACTGCCAGGGTAATGCAGTTTAATATGAATCAACACATATAAAAACTCATATGACTTTTTCCAATCTGCTCTGCTTTAAAAGTCTGCCAACCGGAGCCATCCATTCCATCAAAGGCAACGATGCGTTCGTAGTTCGAGTCACTTACATGATCATCAATAACATAAAACTTTTTATTTAGAATAGCAATAAAGCGTTTTGGCCGATAGAAAACATCACCCCCACCCATTTTACTAGTTAAAATGGCAATGGGAGAACCCAAATTCATATTGTATTGCATGACATTGTTTTGACTACCATTCTGGGTAACGTACACATATGAATTTTTAACGATTACATCAAAACAAGTCCCAGCCATGGTTGCAAACGCAATTATGGTTGCGGGTGCGCTTGGATGTATACATCGTACGGTTGAACCAAAAGCAATATAAAGATTGCCAGTTACTTCATCGACAGCAAGTCCAGTAATATTTGAATATCCTGTTACAATAGATACATTATTTGTCCCATCAAGATTATTACTAAATATTGCTCCTGCGGTTGCATAATAAACAATGCTTCTTGTTTTATCAACTGCTATACATGTATATTGATTTGACGAAACTGTAAAATTTGTTACTGAAGTATCATATATAGTGTTTAACCTGAAAATATACGGTGGCGCTGAAGGAGCATAATTTGCAACGTATATTCTGCCCTTATTATCGAAATCCACATCATAATAATAATCTATCACGGAAAACGTATTGTTTTCAACCCAACCGAATCCAGTCATGTCATTGATCTGTATTATTCTGCCTGTTGAACCATAGTTATAATCCGGTATCACTATCTTCGTCTCATAGAGATTCATTGCAAGAGGTATGGTCACCGATGCTCCACCCTCCAGATTTTGCATTATTGTTCCACGATATGAAGCGATCGCAGTTCGATCTGTAATACTCGCGTACGCGATAAGCTCGAAAAAGCGGTAATTCCCCGCGGGCACGGTCACCGAAACCGACTGCACCGGCGTGCCCACGAATTCATGCGTGACCACGCCGAAATCGAGCCCCGTGATCGTGAGCGTGGCGGATCCGAAAAACGCTGGCGGCGTCATCGAGGCCGCCTCTGCCCTGCTGCCGAAGAACTTCAGCACCCTGTCGATTACCGACGGGTTCGCCGCGACCTCCTCCGGCGAGCCCATGGCGATCGTCACCAGGGTCATGTCTTTGGCCACGGAACCGGGCGTAAAAAGATTGTCCTGCGCGTCCGAGCAGGAGAACACGATTGTCGCGCCTGCAAGGCATATGAACAAGAATATTTTTTTCATGATTGTCAACCCTCGTGATACCGTACACGGCGATCGTTCCAGCTAATTCGAATTGTGGGTGCCGCGCAGTGTTTTCTATATAATACTGCAATGACAGGTTTGTGTCAAACATTGCAACAAATTTCAAGTGAATATTGTGCTATTTGCATTATTATTTTCATTTTTGCGTTGTTTTACAGGACGCCTGGACGGTTTACTTGTTTTTAATATCGCATAACTTTAGTATTGCTAAATTAAAACCCTTCCGGGCGGGTCGGCGTTTAAGTCAACGCTCGCAATATTTTCCATCCATGAAAAAAACATTTGCATTTGTCTGGAAAGTTTCGTAATTTACATTAAACTCTCACATAGAGATAGACGGAGTGAGACAAATAATGAAAATAATTTTTCGCATAACGGCGCTCGCGGCTTTCGTGTTCGCGACCCCTGCCCTCATGGCGGAAATCGTTGTCGTGTCTGCCAGGGGGGACACCGCGTATAGGGTCGGGCCACAGTGGATAAAACCCCTCCAGGCGGGTTTAAGACTTCAGGACGGCGTTAAGATTCGCACCGGGGCGCGTTCCGAGGCGGTCATTAAAATCAACGGGAACACCGTCACCATAAAACCCCTCACCCTCATGAAGGTGTACCAGAGCGAACTCACGAAAAACGCGTCCCGCACGCGCATCGGTCTCAGGTCGGGCAGCGTGCAGGCGAAGATCGACCGCAAGGCCGGCATCAATACCTCTTTCAAGGTAACGTCGCCCGTGGCCACGTCCAGCGTGCGCGGCACCGAGGAGATCATATCGTACGGCCCGAACAAGGGCATGACCGTGAAAGTCATATCGGGAACCGTCGGCACCAGCAACGTCAACGGCGCGCCGCGAATCGTTTCCGGCAACCTCCTCTTCAGGCAGAAATCCGGCAAGCAGGACCCGGAACCCATGATGTATGGCATAATCGAGGAATCGATCGCAAACACCATTCCCAGCGCGGTGACGGACCTCGAGCGATCCTCATATTACCTGTTCGATTTCGACATGGATCCGTCCCTGTATACCGGCAGGCCCGGCGTCTTCGGCAACCCTTCCGGTCCCGCGACCGTCAACGTGTTGATGTTATGGCCATAATCCCGGAGTTACCGGCGAAATACGCACGCGCTTTCATTGCGGCGGCGCTCTGCGCGGCGATGGTGTTCGCCATGGCCTTCCTGCCGCACGCCGCCCTCGGGGCCGCCGACCAGATCACTTTCCTGAACCAGCTTCAGGACAGGAAAAAGGCGACCGTCGAAGACGCGGTCACCCTGTACATGCACATTCTCGGCAAGCCCGTGGGCGATTTCAAGAAAAACGTCGAATTCCTCAAGAACGAGGGAATACTCAGGCCAAAAAAAGATTACACGGCCGGCAAGGTCCTCCGGAGGGGCCTCCTCTCCGGAATGGTGGCCCGTCATTTGAAGCTGAAGGATTCGCTCTTTTACGCGATGGTGCCCATCGATCGCTACGCGCTTCGCGCCTGCATCGCGGGGGGCATCATGGACCAGAACACGAGCGAATTCGACCCCGTCAGCGGGGAGGAGCTCATCGAGGTGATGGCCATTGTTAACGAGCGCACGGGAGGGGGCAGATGAAGGCGATTCTCCCGATACTGATCGCCGCGTTCGCCGCTCTCGCAATCAACGCGGCGGCGCACGCGGCAGACGCAGGCTATGACAGCTATTATCCCGATTTTCCCGCAGACGACGCGATGAAACCGGGCGTGCCGGCGGCCGACATCACGACAAAACTGCCGCAGTACGGTTTCTGGATAACGCCAACCGTGATCTCCCAGAAAAAGGGCGGCAGCGAGATGACCTCCTCGGTCATCACCACCCGCGTGTGGCTCAAGACGTACCTCTGGCCGTACGCCTACGTGTACGCGCGCGGCAAATACATGCGCACCGACGTGCTGCGCCAGCGCGGCTCTTCGGACAGCTCTTCGAACCTGGTCGACCTCGACCTCGGCTTCATCACCGCCGGCACCCCGAAGAACATGTTCGAGATCTCGGCGGGGCGCAAATATTTCATTCTCGGCACCGGCCTGCTCTTCAACGGGAGGGGCGACGGCATGGATGTCAACCTCAGGCTGGGCCTGGTGCAGATAAAGGGATTCGCCTGTTACTCTGGCTGGCTCGTCAAGCAGGACAATCCGTACGGCCTCAGCGATCGCGACATATCCACAGGCGCGAAGCGCTTCTTTGCCGGCGGTTCCGCCACGTTCGACGTGTACAACCAGCATATCTACGTCCAGTACCTCTCGCAGATGGATTTCCAGAACCTGAAATACAGCGTCACCAACCCGAATTTTCGTTTAAAGTACGATTCCCAGTACTACGGGATCGGCGTGCACGGCGTCATCGTGGAAAGGCTGTCGTATTACGCCGAGTTCGACTACCAGACCGGTAAAAGCTACTTGTCGGGCGCCTATTTCCGGAACAATATACGCGCCTACGCTTCCAACATCGGCCTTAGCTATTATTTCAGGGCCACGTGCCACCCGGTCATCATCGCGCAGTACGCGATGGGATCCGGCGACCGCGATCGCAAGGACGCGCGGTCGCCCGCCGGCAACAACAACGGCGAGGACCACGGATTCCTGTACTTCGGCACGTACACGGGCGGATTGGGACTGAGGCCCATCCTGAACAACCTGCACGTCATTCGCGGCGGCGCCGCCTTTTCCCCCTTCTCATGGGCCGATCCCATCTACGTGAGGAGCATGACCATCGTCGCCAAATACAGCGCGTACGTGAAGCACCGGAACGCGGCCCCCCTCAATTACGGGTTCGACGCGATACGCCGCCACCGGTTCGCGGGGCACGGCGTCGACGTCTCCCTTCGCTGGCTCATCGTTTCCGACGTCGGCGTTTTTTTCAATTACGCGGCGTTCCTCCCGGGCGACGCGTTCTACGCCATCGAATCAAACCGCCATTTCTACATGGGCGGGCTTAACATCAGTTTCTGACCGGCTGACCGCTCAACACGCACGGGAGGTGCTTCCATGACGAAGCGAATAGCAGACGCGCTCAGGGCCCTGTTTACGGGCCCTCATTCCACCGTGGCCATTGCCCTGGTCGCGTTCGCGGTGGCGGCGCTTTTCGCCTTTACCGGAATCCACGAGCTTTTCGAGCTCAAGCTCGCCGACCTCAGGTTCAGGCTGAAAAAACCCGTACCCGCGTGGGATAGGCTCGCCTACGTCGACATCAACGAGGACAGCATCAACGCCATCGGCGAGTACCCGTGGACAAGGAACATCTACGCCGCCGGGCTGAACGCGTGCCGCGAGCTCCGCACCTCGCAGACCGTGCTCGACATCATCTTTCCCGACGAGTCCCCCTACCAGGTGAACACCGCGGCGCTCGCCGCCCTGCAGGCCAAAAAGGGAGTCGGGGCCGCCGAACTCAGCGACCTCATCATCGATCACGATCGCATTTTTTCCGAGAGCCTGGCCGCGTCTGGCAACGCGGCGGTCCCCTACGTGTTCACCACCGACACGCCCACGCGCGACGCGCTCGCGAAGCAGGATCGCCCCGAGTTCCAGGAAGCCCTTCCCGGCTTCCTGGAAAAGGCGTCACGCGCCATCGACGAGAGGGACAAGGCGCGCTACCGCGGGCTCGAGGACATGAAGGTGAAAGAGCTCATATACCCCATCCCGCCGGTGATGTCGGCCGCCCGATCGTTCGGTTTCGTCGATCGAGACTCGGACATGGACGGCACCATCAGGAAAATCCGCCTGGTGCGGTCTTACAAGGGCAGGATATACTACAACCTGGCGCTGACCATGCTCATGGACATGTGCCGCGTAACCCCCGCGTCGGTGGAGGTCGAACCCGGCTCCCACATAACGCTCAGGAACGCGGTCAATCCCCGCACCGGCGCGAAGGGGGATATACGCATCCCCGTCGACGGCCGCGGAATGATGTACATCAACTGGGCGGGCCAGTGGCAGAAATCCTTCCGGAACGTCCCCTACCATGCGCTGCTCGACTACGACGATTTCTCCGGCGACGCGTTCGACGCGATGGACCAGTGGGAGGCGGCGCGAAACATACCCGAGGGAAAACGCGCGGGCGATCTCTACCGCGCCCTCGGCGAGGAGCTCTCGTCGCCCTCGGGTTCAGCCGTCCGAGCGGACGGTCTGAAGAAGTCGCTTGCCGCCGCCTACGCCGCGTGCGCGCGCGATCTCGCGAAGGGCGGCGACAAAAAGAACGCCCTTGCGGTGGAGCTCGTCTCGAAGCTCCAGTCGCTCGCGGGGACCTACGCGATAGTGGGCTGGACCGCCGTTTCCGCGCACGATATCGGCGTGATTCCCGTGCAGAACGACTATCCCCGCGTCGGCATATATCACAACGCGATCAACACCGTGCTCTCCGGGAGGTTCATGCGAAGGCCCGGCACCGCGGCGACCGTCCCCTTCATGCTGGCCATCGCGGTGTCGCTGGGGTTCGCCCTGAAGAGGCTCGACGCCCGGAAATCCATCATCGCGGTCATCGTATCGTTCGTCGCGGTAAACGCGGTCGTGATCGCGCTTTTCATAGGGGCCGATCTGTGGCTGGAGCAGTTTGCGCTTGGCCTTTCCGCGCTCCTGCCGTCGGTCGCAATCACCTCGATGAAATTCATCGGCGAGGAGTCACAGCGCCGTTTCATAAAAAGCGCGTTCTCCCAGTACCTCTCGCCCGACGTCATCGAGAACATCATCGTGCATCCCGAGGCCCTGAGGCTCGGCGGCGAGAGCCGCACCATCACCGTTTTTTTCTCGGACGTGCAGGGATTCACGTCCCTCTCCGAAAGAATGTCTCCTAAGGAGCTCGTCTCGTTCCTGAACGAGTACCTCTCAGCCATGACGGATATCATACTTTCCCACAGCGGTACCGTGGACAAGTACATCGGGGACGCCATCATGGCGTTCTACGGGGCGCCCCACGAGCTTCCAGACCAGGCGGTCCGCGCCTGCATGGCCACCATCGAAATGAAGCGCAGGCTCCGCGAGCTCCAGGACCACTGGCGCTCCCTGGGGCAGGAGGCGATCCGCATGCGCATCGGCATCAATACGGGCGAGGCCGTCGTGGGCAACATGGGGTCGCACAACAGGATGAACTATACCGCGATGGGCGACACCGTCAACCTTGCGTCGCGGCTCGAAGGGGCCAACAAGTTTTACGGATCTTCCGCCATGATAAGCGAATCCACCTACCTCCTCTCGGCCGACGCGGTCGAGGCGCGCGACCTGGACGTCATTCGCGTCGTCGGCAAGACCGAGCCCATCCGCATCTACGAGCTGCTCGGCAGGAAGGGAACGCTACCGACCCACATGAACGATATGCTTGACAAATACAACCGCGGCATCGAGTATTTCCGTCAGAAGGAATGGAAGCAGGCGCTCAAGGCCTTCCGCGATGCCGTCAGGGCCGTCCCCGACGACGGGCCGAGCGTCGCGTACATCGAGCGCTGCGAGAAGTTCCTCAAAAGGCCTCCCTCTCGCGATTGGGACGGCGTTTATACCATGAAATCCAAATAGGAACCATGATGCGAACAATAATTCCCATACTCGCCGTGATCATCGTAACTTTTTCGTGCGCGCCGGCATTCCCCAGAAGCGTGCCCACCGGCACCTGGAAATACCGCCTCGTCGTCAACGGCACGCCCATGGGGCGCTGCATCAGCAGCACCGAGCTCAAGGACGGGAAGTACACCTCCGTCACCGATATGGAAGTCAACGCGGGCACCATCAAAAACCACGTTAAGCAGACGGTGGTCGAAACGGTCGACTTCAAGCCCGTCAGCCTCGAATCGGTGAGCACGATGGACAACAACGGGAAGGTTGAAAAGACCTCAATGAAAGCGGCGTTCGACGGCAACCAGGTAAAACTCACCACCGACGGAACCACCGCCACCTACACGATAGGGAGGCCTTTCATCCTTGAGGGCAATTATCACATGGGCGAGCTCATCAAGCTGGGATTCAAGAACGACTCTGTGGTCAAGGCTTACGTGTACGAGCCGTCCATCGATTACGAGCAGGCCACGCTCATGATCGTCAAGGTGCTCGGCCGCGAGCGCATGACCGTGGCCGGCAAGGAACGCGATCTCATACACGTGGGCTTCGCCATAGAAAACATGAAAAACATAGACATGTACATCGACGAAAAAGGCGTGATGATCAAGGCGGTCATCATCATGCTGAACAACCGCATGGAGCTGGAGCTTGAGTAAGAGAACTGCCGCCATCCTGCTTTCCCTGGCCGCGTCGTTTTTAACCTGGCCCGCGGGTGCAGATACGACCTACTGCGTCGGCATCTCGGGCTGGAACGATTCCATCCTGACGTCGCCGAGCGTCAAATACCGTGTCATCTCGAAAAAGGACGATTTCCACCTGCAAAACACGCCCTTCCAGAAACTCGAAGCGCGTACGGTCGGCAAGGAAGGCACCGTAGTGTGCCTGGTCGCGGGAAAGGCGGGCGCATCGCCAGCCCCCGGCCCCGAGGACCTTGCCGACACGCGGTTTCTCAACCTGAAAAGCCCCGAGATTGCGGGTGCGGCGGCCAGGCTCAAGGGAACGAAGGACCCCCTCCTCGACGTGACGAGGTTCGTGAACGCGCACATCACCCACAAGTCGGTCGGTATCCCTCTGATCCCGGCGCGATCGGTCTACAACGGCAGGAGCGGGGACTGTACCGAGCACAGCGTGCTTGCGATAGCCCTCCTTCGGTCCCTCGGAGTGCACTGCCGCGCCGCGACCGGAATGCTCGCCATGAAGTCCTTCATGGGGCATGACCGCGTGTTCGTCTTCCACATGTGGGTCGAGGCCTATCACGGCGGAAAATGGCATATCGTGGACGCGGCAAACCCGACAGGACCGGCGCACGGACGCTACGTCAATCTCGCCTACCACAGCCTGAAAACGGCCATGCCCCTGCCGTACCTTCGCGCCATTTCAGCGATCGAGGATCTCAGGGCGGAAGTGGCGGAATGATGGAGGACAGGTAAACGCCCGGTCCCTGTCACGGGCCAATCACGATCGGCAACATGCTTTCCTGCGAAGCATCCCCGGCCATGTACGGGTAACAGTCGATTGGAGCGGGCGGATGCATGTATGCATCGGCGCATCAGTAGTGCTTTCAATAATCATTTGACATAATCGAAGCCTTCCTTCTGAATGATGATATAAAATCCTACGGAGATATCACCATGAATAATTCGAAAACATATACAATTACGGCCATGATAGCCATCGCGGCCTTCATGGTTGCAACCGGATGCGGCAAGAAGGCCCCGGCCGAGGCAAACGCCGCGCTTAAGGAATCCCTCACTGCGTTGTCTCAAAAACAGCCCGCGGTTTTCGTCAAGGCCGTTCTCCCGTCCCAGCAAGCCGGCGCGACCGCCCTTCCTCAATGGCCATTCTTCAACGCGGTGAAGAGCTTTAAAATCGACAACGAATTCGACATCGTCGAAAATGACGGTTCCGCCTCGATCATGACGGTGCTGTACTTCGACGCCGATCAGAAAAAATTTTCCACCCTCAAGTTCTGTATGAAAAAGGAAGGCGGCACCTGGTATATCGACCTGAATGAAACCATCAAGAAGCAGACCGCTGCGAACGGCGGCCACGCCTTCGAAGTCTGGAAATTCGTCGAGGAATAGACAATAGTACGCTCGCCGGATGGTTGCCTGTATTATTCGGTTGGCTGTCGCGGCGTTATTGAGCTTCCCGATTGGACACGAGCGAAGCGATCGGTTGAACTCGTGGTGAGCCCGTCGAACCACTTGTGGTGAGCGCCGACCTCGGGTTCAACCGTTCACTGCGAGCGAGCTCCTCCTGATGAGTTCGTCCTTCATCGCCGGCGAAAGGTCGTTGAAATACGCAGAGTATCCCGACACCCTCACCAGCAGGTTCGGGTAGAGTGTCGGATCGTTCTTGGCCTTGATGAGCACTGCCGGGTCGAGCACGTTTATCTGGGCCTGCATCCCGCCCTTTGAGAAATACGTCTTTATGAGGGCCTGTAGCGCGCCCGCCCCCTCCGGTCCGCGAAGCGTGTGCGGGTCGAACTTCAGGTTGAAGTTCAAGCCGTTACCCACCGCGGTCGTGTCAAGCCGGTTCAACGAGTTGAGCAGCGCCGTCGGTCCCCTGAGGTCTTTACCATTTTCGGGGGATATGCCCGAGGCAAAGCTCTCGCCCTTCCTCCGTCCATGCGGCAGCGCCCCGGTGATCCTTCCAAAATATTCATGAGCCGTCACCGAATACAGCCCCATGACGTAATCTCCGCCCCTGGTATTCTTCCCATGCGTTGACAGTATCTTCTCGAACGTCCCTGCGACGTACCTTGTCCACCGATCGGCCTCGTCGTCGTCGTTTCCGAATTTCGTAATCCCGCCCAGGTAGGCCCGGTCTTTTTCGTCTGGAAAGTCGTTCTTCAGCATCGCAACGAGGCCGGCGAGCGTATAGTGGCGGTCCTGGAACACGGCCTTCTCCACCGCGCGCAGTGCGTCGCCGGTATCGGCCGGTCCCACGCACTGCACACCGGAAAAATTGTACATCGCGCCGCCCGCGGTGCTGCAGCGGCCGCTCTCAAGGCAGCCCCTCAGCAGCATGCTTGAAAGCGGCGTGGGATGATACAGGCGATTGGCGGTCTCAACCGCGCGCAGGTCGCGGATGAGACGAGCCATTACGACGCGAAGCTGCGCCTCGAAAGCCCGTAGCAGGTCGTCCATCCCCGACATTTTTTTCACAGACATGGTTCGCGCCCCGGACCTGAATATCTTCCCGAAGCGCCTTCCGCCGTTGAGCGCGAGCTCCAGCACTGCCGGCACGTTGAAGATGGCCGCGTCCGTCGAGGAAAAGCTCCTGGCCTGGGACACGGGTTCCACGCACCCCACGCCGGTATACTCCCTGGCGTGCGCCGGATCATAGCCGTGTTTCACCATGGCCGCGACGATCGCCTCGTCACCGTAGAGCGCGGGTGAATTGCTCCCCGCGGCGAGCATTTTAGTGATTGAGGCGAGGTACGGCGCGGGCGAACCGCGGTGCACCCTGGCGTGGTAATTGGGCTGCCTCATCCTGAGCTCGTCCATTATCTCGAGGAAGATGTACGACAGTTCGTTCGTCGAATCGTTTCCCGCGGCGTCCGTGCCCCCCACTGTCACCACCTGGCCGTTGAACATCCCGCCGTGGAAATTCGTGAGGTGTCTCGAAAAAACCGGGATAATTTCCGACATCTTGATCGAAAAACACGATAGAATCTCCTTCGCGGCTTCCCGATCCAGGATCCCCGCCTTGATGTCGGCGCTGTAATACGGATACAGATACGCGTCCATCCGTCCCGGGCACACCGAGTTGTCGAGGCTCTCGAGGTTCATGGCGATCTGCGCGAAGAAGAGCGATTGGACCGCTTCGCGGAAGCCGCGGGCCCCGTACCGCGGAACGTGACGGCAACTCGAGGCGATGCCCTCCAGCTCGCGTCTCCTTTCGGGATCTTTCTCGCCCGCGGCCATGGTTTCCGCGCGCGCGGAGTAGCGTTCCCCGAATCGGGCGAGCCCCTCGCAGATTATCTTCACTCCCTCGTAGAAATTCCATTCGTCCGAATCCGGCCTGGTTGCCGCCTGCAGGTCGGAGGCCTTTCGCGCGTACCCGTCGGTCCCGATCGCGAGCAGGGTCTCGTAATCGGGCGCGATGTGCGATATCCCCCCCGATTCATTGATCAGATACCATCGCGCGACGAGCTGATCCAGGATAAACCTCGTTTTGGCAAAGGGCGAGCTAAACGCCTTGAAGCCCAGGAACCTGAAGAGCCAGAACGGAATGATGCCGACGAGTTTTCTTTTTTCCTCGCCGGATATCTCGAGCGGGTTGGTCTCCCTGCGGGTGAAGGTGAAAAGGTCGAGCAGTACCGGCAGGCCGTGAAGTTCGGGAAAAACGGAACCGCCCACCCGTTTCGACGAAAAATTCCCTACCACGATCTCGCGCGGATAAATGGTCACGGTCTTTTCCGCGAGGACCAGTGAAAGCGCTTCAGCCATGGCTATGGGCGCCGGTTTTTTACGATTGGGCCGTTTTCGATAATACCTCGTCCACAGAAGCGCCCGCTCCGTGCATATACCCGGCTTTGATTCCATCACCGTCTTTTTCAACTCGGCTATTCTGCCGGATATTTTCCCATCGCCCTCGTAATACGTATTTTCAGCTGTACACGATTGCATCGACTCCCTCCCTTTTAAAAACGGTTTTCAGTTCTTCCATCTTTTCCGGCCCCGGCACTTCGATTACCGGGGGTTTCTGCGAGGTGTTGATCCATTCCAGCTTGTCCCTGCCCAGCGGGTTGTACGGCAGGCAGTGTATGGTCCGTATCCCTTTCCCGAGAATGAACGAGGCCGTGCGCCTGATGTTCTCCACGCCGTCGTTCAGGCCCGGCATGACCGGCATCCGCGGCTGGAGCCCGCCGTGGATCGCGGCGAGCGCGGAAAAGTTTTCGAGAATACGCGAATTATCCTGCCCGGTCAAATCCCGGTGTCGTGCCGGGTCCATGTGCTTTAAATCAAAATAAATGCATTCGGCGATCCGCACGAGCATGCCCGCCAGCGACGGGGCGAAAAATCCGCATGTTTCGACCGCGATATTGATGCCCCGCTCGCGCAGCCGCGTGCTTGTCGTTTCGATAAACGCCGCGTGCATGAGCGGTTCACCGCCGGAGAAGGTTATCCCGCCGCCTGACTCTCTGAAGAAATCGTCATCGCGCGCGACTTCTTCGGCCAGATCTTCCGCGCTCCATTCCTTTCCGATACAATCGAGCGCGCCCGTGGGGCATGCCTTCGCGCATTCGCCGCAGGCATTGCACCGCGCATGATCGACGCGGCGTTCCGCGCCCGGAACGATCGCCCCGTGCCTGCAGGTTTCCTTACATGCCTGGCAACCGATGCATCTGCTGCGCCTGAACGCTATTTCCGGGCTCGCCGACAGGCATTCCGGGTTCTGGCACCAGATGCAGCGCAGCGGGCAGCCCTTCAGGAACACCGTAGTCCTTATGCCTGGACCGTCGTGAAGCGAAAACCGCTGTATATTGCTTACAATGGCCTTTTCGAAGCTTTTGGATGAAGGATGCGTATTCATTTTTGGGCACAATATCGCCATACTGGTAAGTCCAGTTTACTTAATAATTACTATTATGTCAATTATTTTTGTTTATTTATATACTATTAAATTTATTTGTTGACTATTTCATGCTATTTGTAATACCAGTTGCATATTCAGGGAAAAAACGATGCTTAATCTTTCCGACACAATGCTTGAGAAACTGGAGTCCGACATTCTAAGGGGGATATATCCCATAGGCAGCCGGTTTCCATCCGAGCGTGAGATTTCCGAGAAATATGGCGTGAGCAGGGTCACGACACGCGACGTGCTCGCCAGACTGAGCCACATGGGCCTGCTGGTACGCAGGCCGCAGAGCGGCACGTACGTGAACGACTTTTTGACCGGGGCATCCATCGACCTCCTTGCGAGGATCATGCAGACGACCGACGCGGTCGAGCCCGAGATTCTGTTTTCGCTGCTGGAGTTCCGCAGGGTGAACGAGATGCAGGCCGCCCGGAAATCGGCGATGCTGATGCCCGCCGACGCCGTGGACGCGCTTGGGCGATCGGTCGGCCGCCTGTGCGGCTGCGCGGGAGACATTTCCGGTCTCAGCGAGGCCGACTACGAGATACACGGGGCCGTGATCAGTCATTCGGGCAGCATCGTGCTCGCGCTCCTGTTTCACTCGTTCCGCTCGATCTACCGGCACTACACGCGCTTTTTCTACACTCTCGAGGGCACCGCCGAAACGGTATTCCCGCTGTACCGCAGACTCGCCACAGCGGTGAAAATGCGCGACGGTGATTATGCCGCGAGCGTGATGGGATCCATTCTTGTGTACGCGGAAAACCGGGTGAAGGACGCCCTGCCCGAGGGCGCCGCCGATTCGAAAATCGACCTTGCCATCTTCAGGCAAGGGGATATTTAACGACCGCCCTCCGCCTTCTCTATCTTCGCCCACGAGTCCTTGAGTGACGCGGTCCTGTTGAATACGAGTGAACCGTCTTTCGTGTCGGCATCGCAGATGAAATAGCCGGTCCGTTCAAACTGGAAACGATCGCCGGGTTTTGCCGAAGACAGAGATTGCTCCACTCGGGCCGTTATTATTTTAAGTGAGTCTTTATTTATGAAATCGCGATAATCCATTCCCTCGGGGATGTCGTCCGGGCTTTCTTTCGTGAAGAGATGCTCGTAGAGCCTGATCTCGGCCGGGATGGACCGCTCCGCCGATACCCAGTGTATGGTACCCTTGACCTTTCTCCCGTCCTGGGACCAGCCCCCCCTCGTCGAGGGATCGTAGGTGCAGGTCAGCTCGGTAACGTTGCCGGCCGCGTCCTTTTTTACGCCGGTGCAGGTCACGTAGTAGGCGAATTTCAGCCGCACCTCTTGCCCGGGCGCCATTCGGAAGAATTTTTTCTGCGGCTCCTCGCGGAAGTCGTCGCGCTCAATATAGAGCTCGCGGGTGAACTGGACTTTTCTCTTGCCGGCGGACTCGTCTTCGGGGTTGTTCACCGCGTCGAATTCCTCGACCTGTCCCCCGGGATAGTTCTCGATGACGACCTTCACCGGATCGAGCACCGCCATGACCCGCGGTGCGCGCCTATTGAGATCCTCGCGCAGGCAGTGTTCCAGCAGCGAGTAATCCACCTGGCTGTCAGCCTTTGCCACGCCTATCCTGTCGCAGAAGTCCCGTATCGATTCGGGCGTATATCCCCTTCTCCTCAACCCCGCGATGGTCGGCATGCGGGGGTCGTCCCACCCGCGCACGACCCCGGTTTTTACGAGCTCGAGGAGTTTCCGCTTGCTCATGACCGTGTATGACAGGTTCAACCGCGCGAACTCGATCTGTTGCGGATGGCCCGGCACGGGAAGCTGGTCTAGGAACCAGTCGTAGAGCGGCCGGTTGTTCTCGAACTCGAGCGTGCAGATCGAGTGCGTTATGCCCTCGAGCGAGTCCGATATGCAATGCGTGAAATCGTACATCGGATAGATTACCCACTCGTTCCCGGTGCGGTGGTGTTCGGCCTTTTTGATCCTGTATATTATGGGATCGCGCATGTTGATGTTTCCGGATGCCATGTCAATTTTGGCGCGGAGCACCGCATCTCCCTCCTCGAACTCGCCCTTGCGCATCTTCTCGAAAAGCGCCAGGTTCTTCTCGACGCTCCTCGTGCGATAGGGACTCTCCTCGCCGGGCTCGGTCAGGGTGCCGCGGTGGCGCCTGATTTCGTCGGGGGTCAGGCTGCACACGTACGCCTTGCCGTCCTTTATGAGCGTGATAGCGAACTCGTAGAGTTTCCGGTAGTAATCCGAGGCGTAGTAGCGATGCTCGCCCCAGTCGAAGCCGAGCCAGTGCACGTCCTCCTGTATGGAATCGACGTACTCGACGTCCTCTTTCTCGGGGTTGGTGTCGTCGAAGCGAAGGTGACAACGGCCCCGGTAATCGGCCGCGAGGCCGAAATTCAGGCATATTGATTTCGCGTGCCCGATATGCAGGTAGCCGTTGGGTTCCGGCGGGAATCGGGTCACCACGCGTCCCTGGTGCTTTCCTGACGCGTTGTCGGCATCGATGATGTCGCGAATGAAATTGGTCGGGGTTTTGGGTTTCTCGGTGTTCCCGCCGGCGGTGCTGTCCATGATATGGCCTCCACGTGGATTTCAATGCTCATAGACGCCCGTGGTCCCGCCGTGTCAAGAATAATCGCGGGAATCCCGGTAGAACGAAAGCGCGCTCGTTCCGTAATGTTTAGTGGCGCTAAGGACGAGGCCGATCGCAGCGCAATCGATTTCGTTCGCCGCGAAATGCTGCACCACGACGGTGCCTTCGGGCGCAAGCAGACCGAGCTGCGTGATCTCACCTAACAGGGGCGCGTACACGGTCATGGGGCCTTTTTTCTTTTCATAGGGCGGATCGAGGAATACCACGTCAAACCGGAATCCTTCAGCGGCAAGCTTCTGTATCGCGCGTGTGGCGGACAGGTTCATCAGCACCGGCCGATCGCCCGGCGGGAGGCCAGTGATGAATGCGGATATGCCGGCATATTTTGCGCGGTCGCATTCGTTGATAACCACCGGCCGAGCGCCCCTGCTCAGGGCCTCGATGCCGATCTGGCCCGAGCCCGCGAAAAGATCGAGGAAAGAGGACCCGTCGAGGTTCTCACCGAGCGAAGAGAAGAGAGCTCCCTTGACTTTCTGCGGAGTGGCTTCAGAGTGTTCGTGCCAGCGTGCAGGAAGGCGGATGGCGCGCCCCTTGAGCGAGCCGGCGATCACGCGGATCCCGGTCATGTCATTCCTGTGTCTTGTTCAGCTCGGCGACGAACTCGCGCACATCGAGCCCGTTGTTCTCCGCGACGCGCGCGACCGTGTCCTCGCCCGCGCCCCGGCACCCCGCGCAGTCAAGCCCGTATTTCTCGAGGACCTTTACCGCGTACTTCGATATGCGTATGGCTTCAAGAATAGACATATTTTCAGTGATCTTCATGACGTTTCCCGGCCCATCGGGGCCATTTGTTTTCTACGGGCAGAAAATGCACGCAGGATTAGAATCGTCAACTCATTTCCCCGCGTACTGTCCCTTAACCCACCTGCCGGTGCGGATCGCCAATCCCGAGGGTGAATACTCGGCGCCCGAGCCGTGCCGCTCGTCGTTGCGCCACTCGCCGACGTACCTGGAACCGTCGGGCAGCGTCAGCGTACCCCTGCCATGCCGCATGCATGACCTGAATTCGCCGGTATAGGTACCTCCATCGGCGTAATTAAAGGTGCCGTTTCCGTCGAAGCAGTTCTTTCTGAAAGTGCCCGAGTAACGCGCGCCTGTTTCATACTCGAGAACTCCCTTCCCGTTTTTACAGTCACCAGACACGCACCTGGTATCGATGGCCGGGGGGATCGGTGCCATTCCGGCCGCGAGACACAGCACGCTCAGAAAAATACAGTTGTACAATTTCACGGCATATCCCGCGTATGCGCATTACTGCGCCTATTTCTTCGGAAGCTTCTTCACGAATTCGCCTTCTTCCCAGAGGCCGTTCCTCTCGAGATTGCCTTCGTCGTTGTAGAACATGCCCCTGCCGTGTTCCACGTTATCCTTCCACTCGCCCTCGTAGCGGCTCTTATCCCTGAATATGTTGATACCCTTGCCGTGGCGCCCGTCGTTTTTCCACTGGCCCTCGTAGCGGGAACCGTCCGACCATGTCTGCACGCCATGGCCGTTCTTCTGGTCGTCTTTCCATTCGCCATCGTACTTCGCGCCGTCAGGGTAGGTCATGACGCCCTTCCCGTGCTGGTGCCCGTTTTTCCACTCTCCCGTGTAACGCTCGCCATTGGCCCAGTACTGGATCCCCTGCCCGTTCCTTTCCCCGTTTTTCCACTGCCCGTCGTACTTTCCCCCGTCGAGGTACCTGTAAACGCCCTGCCCGTTGGGAACGCCATTCTTGAACTGCCCCTCGTACTGGCCCTCGGACATCAGCATGACGCCCTTTCCGTTTTCGCAGTTGCCTGATTTGCATTCGCCATCACCGGCGCGGAGAATCGATGCGTAGAACACCAGGACCAGCGTCAGTACCGGCATTGTCAGTATGTTTAGGGGGATATATCGAGTGTGTGTGTTTTTCATGAATGCCCTCCAAGGGTTATTGATCGTTTCAATGAACGTGCATCCGGCGAAAACGGTGTTGTATGCATACACAATAATACAATTCTAAGCCGGTCGAGTCAAGAAGGTATTGAAATTCCATTAAAGCGTGTAAAATAACACCTTCACCCCTGGTGGGCTTCCCCTTCTTCGGATTGAACATGTCCGTAATCGACTCCTTCAACTTCTGGAAGGAGAAGGAAGATGAGTCGTAGGCTTCTGATTAAGAAATCCTTATTCACATGTAGTATTAAGAATATTTAATCGCTCGCCTCGATACACGCCCCCGTTAAGGGGCGCACTCGGCGAGCGATGGAGTCAATCATTCAATACATCACATCCGGGATACGGAGATAAATTGCCGTAACTTCTCTTGAAACTAGTTTCTTACGTAATCTCGCCTTGATGAGGCGTATACCACAAGTAAAGGTTTTCCCAAATACAGCCCTCAAACCGTCCGCCCGGGGCGGACTCCTTGTAAGCCAGCATGTATGAGTCGAGTCTTGCGAAGTAAGCGAGACGAGTTCTGGCGCAGGGGTGCAGGGGCTGAGCCCCGCAGCCCTTCTTTTGCGAACTTTTCTTGGGCGAGCAAGAAAAGTTCATAACGACTGTCCCGCTCCGAGACATGTAAAACCTGAACCGATGAGGCCATCGCAGGATCGGCCTCTTGACGGTGGCAGTAATGCGACGCACTATGAGTTCAATGAAGATACTCGACCACGGTCATTAAATCATCCAAATACCCCCTTTTTTAATTGAAATTTCCCGCCCTTCCCGCGTAAATCACCTTATCGAGAGGTACTTAATGGACAGCTTCAAAGAAATAAATCCCGAAACACTGAATGAAAATGTCTTCAGACTCATCGGCAGGGACTGGATGCTGGTGACCGCGGGCACGCCCGAAAACTACAACATGATGACCGCGTCCTGGGGAGGGCTCGGCGTGCTCTGGAATAAAAACGTGAGCTACATCGTGATACGTCCCTCGCGACATACCTTCGGCTTCATCGAGAAATCCGGGTTCTACACCATTTCATTTCTCGGTGGGGAGCACCGCAAAACGCTGAATTTTTGCGGCAGCAAATCCGGCAGGGACGTCGACAAGATGCATGTGGATGGTCTTTCCCCCGTGAACGGGCCTTCCGGCACGGTATATTTTTCCGAGGCGCGACTGGTGCTAGTTTGCAAAAAAATCTATTTCCAGGACCTCGATCCCGCTCACTTCCTTGACCCGGCTATCGAGAGCAACTACCCGGATAAGGACTATCACCGCATGTACGTGGGCGAGATCGCCCACTGCCTCGTGAAATAACGGGAGGTGCCCCGTGCGCCTGACTATTGTCGATTTGGCGGTGATCGCCCTCTACTTTGCCTTTAACATCTGCATTGCCCTTTATCTCAGAAAGCGCGCAATGCGGAGCGTGAAGGACTTTTTCGTTTCCGGCGGCAAGGCGAACTGGTGGCTCACCGGGACATCCATGGTCGCCACGACCTTCGCGGCCGACACGCCGCTCGTGGTGACCGGGCTCGTCGCCAGGAACGGCATCGCCGGCAACTGGATCTGGTGGAGCTTCGCCTTCAGCGGCATGCTCACGGTCTTCTTCTTCGCCCGGCTCTGGCGCCGCGCAGGCGTGCTCACCGATGTCGAATTCGCCGAAATCCGCTACTCGGGCAGGCCCGCCGCGTTCCTGCGCGTGTTCCGGGCGCTCTACCTGGGACTGCCCGTCAACCTGATCATCATGGGTTGGGTCAACCTCGCCATGGTAAAAATCCTCATGAACGTTCTCGGAGTGGACAAGGTCGGGGCGCTCGGCATCGTGGTGGCCATGATGTTCATCACCGCGCTCATATCCACTCTTTCCGGGCTATGGGGCGTGCTCTGGACCGATTTTTTCCAGTTCATCCTCAAAATGGGCATGATGATCGCGCTCGCGGTGTTCGCGGTGGGCGCCACCGGCGGCATGGACGCGCTCCTGGCGAAGCTCCGCGAGATCGACGCCACCCGCGATCCGTCGGGCTCCATTCTCTCATTCGTGCCCGATGCGGGTTCGGCCTGGATGCCGCTGATCACCTTCTTCGCCTTCATCGCCGTGAACTGGTGGGCTTCGTGGTACCCCGGGGCCGAGCCCGGGGGCGGCGGGTATGTGGCGCAGCGCATATTCTCGGCGAAGGACGAGAAGCATTCCCTTCTCGCCACGCTCTGGTTCAACATCGCGCACTACGCGCTCAGGCCCTGGCCCTGGATCATCGTGGCGCTCGTCGCGGTCGTCCGCTTCCAGGGCGATCCGCAGTTCCTGAAGGACCCGGAATCGGGATACATACGGGTGTTCATGACGGACCTGCCGCCGTACCTGCGCGGGCTCATGCTCGCCGCGTTCGCGGCGGCGTACATGTCCACGATCGGCACGCAGTTCAACTGGGGCGCGAGCTACCTGGTGAACGACGTGTACCGCCGTTTTTTGCGAAAGGATTCGGACGAGCCGCACTACGTCCGGGCGTCGCAGCTGGTCACCATGCTCCTCATGGCGCTCTCGCTCGTCGTCACCTATTTCATGGATTCCATCGCCGACGCGTGGAAGGTGCTCATGGCCATCGGCGCCGGGACCGGCCTTGTGTTCATTCTTCGCTGGTTCTGGTGGCGCATCAACGCGTGGAGCGAAATCGCGGCCATGAGCGCGGCACTCGTGGTGTCGCTCGTGCTACAGTTCGGGTTCGGCCTGAAGGAGTCCGACCCGCGCGAGTTCGCGTATCTCCTCCTCATCACGGTGAGCCTCACGACCGCGGCATGGCTGGCGGTCACCTTCGCGACGCGGCCCGAGCCCGAACTGACGCTTCTCGGGTTCTACCGTCGCGTGAGACCCAACGCGGCGCTCTGGGGCCCGATCGCCCGCCTGGCGACGGATGTTCCGCCCCGCAGGGACGGGCTTTTCAACCTTGCCCTCTGGATGTTCGGTACGGCCATGATATACTCCTTCCTCTTCGGCGCGGGACGCATCATCCTGGGGAGCCCCCTGTCCGGCGCGGCGCTCGTGGCACTCGGACTGGGGCTCGGATTCGCGATCTATCGCCTGCTCGAAAAAAAGGGGTGGGATATACTCTCGAAATAGCAGGGGCTCTCCGACTCATTTGAATCCATATCATCAACAGGGCCCCCTATAGTTTCGAGCGACAAAACGCACATGTTCCGGGCGGATCGTCACCGCCTATTTCATCTTTTTCAAAAGGATCTTGTCGATCCTGTTTCCGTCCATATCGACGATCTCGAAGCTGTAATCACCCGATTCGATAATATCCCCGGTTCTGGGAACCCGCCCCAGTCGTCCCATGACGAAGCCTGCTAGCGTGTTATATATGCAATTCTCCGGCACCTCGATGGGGAAATGCCCGGAAAAATCATCAAGCGATATCATGCCGTCCACGAGAAACGTCCCGTCCTTCCGCCTGATAATTTTCCTGTCTTCACCGTCCGATTCCTCGGGAACTTCGCCGACGATCTCCTCGACGACATCATGCAGGGTCACGAGTCCCATAACACCGCCGTATTCATCAAGAACGAAGGCAATATGGGTCTTGTGCGACTTGAAGAGCTCCAGCAGCTTGAGCGGGCTGACACTTTCTGGTGCATACAGCGGTTTTTCGATCAATTGCTTAATGGAGACGAACTTCCCGTTTATGATTTTACTCAGGGCATCGCGGGTTTTCAAGACACCGACGATGTGATCAAGCCCGTTTTCACACACAGGCAGGTATGAATAGTGGCTGTTCTTGATTATCGCGTCCTTCATTTTTTTCGACGACCTGCCCAGCTCCAGACAGGCAATTTCCGGCCTGGGTCGCATGATCGATGTTATTTTATATTCCTGGAGACCGATAACTCCTTCAACCATTTCGGTCTGCTGCTTTTTGAAGAGGCCGAAAGACTCTCCCTCCTTTATAAGCACTTTTATTTCTTCTTCCGTTACCGGCGGTTCGCTACCTCCTCCGTCTCTTTTCTGCATTATGTCCATGATGAAATTGGTTATCACCGTCATAAAGCGGACTAGCGGCAGAAAAATCAGCGAAATAAATTTCATTGGAAAGACAATCAGTGAGGCGATTCTCTCAGGATGACCGAGCGCAAACCTCTTCGGAATCAGCTCCCCAAACAGTATGGTCACGAAAGTAATGGTAACCACGACGATGCCTGTACTCAAAATATTAGCGTATCCGGCGAACCACGGGTTTCCGGACAATGAGTACCTGAGGCTTCCCGCGATCGTTTCCTCGCCGTAGGCTCCAGCCAGGATGCCGATCAGGGTTATCCCGATCTGGATGGTGGATAGAAACGCTGTGGGATTGTCCGACAGATTAAGCACGGCGCGATACGACGCATGTCCCATATCCGCCTTGGCCTTGAGGCGTTGTCTGCGGGAAGAAACGACGGCCATCTCCGACAGGGAGAAAAAACCGTTGAGAGCTATCATCATCGCCAGAACTATCATTGCAGTTATTTCGTGTGACATGGTTCTCACCTCATCATGGATGCCTAGTTGTCATTGCGACACCTTGACCTTACAAGGAAACCATGATAACCGCCTGGAGGCTTGATCCGTCAACCCATAATAACAGATTCTGAAGAATCACGACGAGGGTCCCTCGGAAACAATCCCGGAAATCCTCTTGAATCATGGCGTCGGGCTTCTTCCAGTCATGGAATGCAACCGGCGACTATTGCTTTATCGCGAAACACCGTTATCGCTGGAGCCATCGGCCATCGTGTCCAGCTGCGGTATTTCCTCGTCCGCCATGGGCGCCTCGAGCAGGTGATCGGGCAGGAATGCGAGGTTCGCTATCAGCGTGGGGATGACCGCGCTGCCTATTACCGCGGCTATCAGCAGCGAGTACTGGTCGGTGCTCACTATACCGTGCGTGAGGCCGTAGAGCGCAGAGATCGACCCGAACGTAAGCCCCGTAGACATGAGCAGCGTATAATACCAGCGCTCCTTTTTGCTCTCGCGGAAAATCCCTATCACAGGATAGAGCCCGAGTATCTTTGAAACAACCTTCCCGCCGAGCAGCGCCAGCAATACGAGCGGAGCGCCGATCACCGCTGGAATTGAAACGAGAAATCCCGCGCGAAGAAAGTATAGCGGCGTGAGAAAACCGATGGTAAGTGTCCGCAACCGGCGAATGAAGAACTCGTCGCGCGCGACGCTCCCCGCGAGCACCATCCCGGCGATATACGCAGGTAAAACCGCCTCGCTCCCGGCCCAGAGCGCAAGCGAACCGAGGGCGAACAGCACGAATATGACCCACTTTGTCCGTATGGCCGCGGTCCGGTTACCGTAGATGCGCGTGAGGCGCGCAGTTAAAGGAGGAAGCACAAAGAATGCGGCCACACACCCCACGATCATGACGATGGTCCGGTATGAGAACGGCGCGAATATGAGTCCCAGCGCGATCACCGTTCCCAGGTCGTTGATAAAACACGCACCGAGAATCCCTTTCCCGTAATCCGTCTTGTTGAATCCGTATTCGAGCATGACCGCATAAACCACGGCCATGGATGTGGTCGAAAGCGCAATCCCGCCGAGCAGGCTCGCCCTCGGGTCCCACCCGAGTACGAAATACGCAAGTGCCGCGCATCCCGCGAATGGCGCGAAAAACCCGATGAGTCCCACCACCGTGACTTCCCGTACCTTGGCCTTCATTGCAACAGGATCGAGCTCGGCACCTGCCAGGAACGTGAGCAGTACCGCTCCGGAACCTGCAATGAACTTCATCCATTCTGAATTCGGTTTCATGATATCGGGCTGGAAGAAACGCGAGGCAATGTATCCCGCTAGGGCCCCCACGCATATTTCCATGAGCGCCATGGATATTTTCAGACGGTTGGCGAGAATGGTTGAGAACACCGCAAGTGCGAGCCAGACCGTGGCAACGGTGAACATATCGAGCATGGTTCCCTCCGGGTATAAAAAATCCGCCTCATGGCGGATAATCTTATCGACAACTCCTGCCATGTCACGTCGACAGGAGTCATCAGCCCTTCGGGCGATTGTACGGGGGACTCCATCCCCTCAGGCCACGATCGCATCGCTGGAGGAAAAATCAAGCTTTTTAACAGTTTTGCCTCCATACACAGCGGGTATATCCATCATATCACCGCTTAGTACTTTTAGCCTCATAAGTTTACCGGGCCGGTCGAATTGTACATGAAAAAAGCTTGTTTCATTATTAATACACGGTATTATCAAACGATGAAACTAACTTTTACACATAAAATGATCGTTCATTCGATCGAACAAAACGGCGACACGGTGCTGGTGATATTCGCGTCATATCTCAAGGAAGACTACGTCGAGCGCCTCCTGAGGGTCACGATCACCGGGGAGCTTGCCACGCATCTTTATTTTTCCTCGAACGATCACGGCACCGCGTCGTGGGCCCGCGGCAGGGGCATCGTCGATTCCCACCGATGGGAGACCGAGGACGACCTCGTCAGGGTGTCATACCTCTCCCGCCGCTATCCTGTCCTTATCGAGAACGGGGCGGTTTCTCCGGATTTCGCCCTTGAAAAAATAATACCCGATGTGCTCGGTCAGCTGCTTGACCCGGAACTGTCGCGGGCACTATCCTCCATGGTCGCCTCCCCACCGGGCGAGTTCCCCGAGCCTGACTGGGATAAAGTTCTCTCCAGGAACGTCACGCTAAGCGAACAATTCGTCGAAGATCTCATCGCAGGGAATGAACGCGATCCCGGGTCGACCGTTGATGGCGGGCGGGAAATTCACTCGAAAAACGAAGGCCGCGAAGCCCGGTCCGTCCGCAAGGGCAAAGCGCTGCCGTTGAAGCATATTGCGGAGCGGGCCGCGATTATTGCAGGAAAGGCGGTATCACTAATGAAAAAGGCGTTTTCGCGAAATACGGCAGCGGATGAAAGCACGCGCGGCGAGATACGCTCCGGCGGGGCAAAGGACTACCTCGCCCGCGCGAGGGAGCTGTCGCGGAAGATCAAGAAAATGTAAGCGGCATCAGCGCGCGGCGCCGTCGATTCCCTGCCAGGACGCGCTTTCTGCGAAATTATGATGATGGCAGTACTGCGACATGATGGTTATGGCCTTCTTGAAATGCCGCGGGTTGATTTTCCACGATTCCCTCAGGAACCTGAAGAAAAAGCTCCTCACCTGCCTTCTTTCGCGGAACGTGTAATATATGATGATGTTGAAGAATTTCAACATCTTTGAGAACCTCATCTTCGACTTTCCGTAATGCTCCGGAAAATATCGGATGTTCTCCAGCCATCGAAGAGCCCGTTTTTCGAAGCGATCGACCGTGTAGATGTCCCTGAAAAGCGCGCGGTGCCCGGACAGGAGCTCGACCATGGTCAGCTGTCTTGGAACGATGTTCGTCGAAAAGTGCCACTTGCCGTCGAAGTCGCCAGATATGCGGCCCTGCTTCTTCATCCGCTCGTACAGGACCGTGTGTTCCGGCGCGCACAGTACCGTTATTGACGCGAAGGGCGTGGCGGTATCTTCAATGTACCGGTCGAGCTCCGCGAACGTGTCACCGTCGTCATGATCGAAGCCGACGATGAGCCCCACGAACGGGAGGATCCCATGCGCCGAGATGTTCATGACGGATCGGTACGGATCGACTTTCGCGAGGTGGCCTTTATTCACCTCTTTCAGGCATTCCGGGCGGACGGTCTCCACCCCGAGGAATACCACAGAGAATTTCGCGTCGGCCATCAGCCGGAGTATTTCCTCGTCTTCACCGACCTTCACCGTTGCCTGGCAGCTGAACGACAGCGGGGCTCTGACGGATCTGTTCCACCGTATCAGCTCGTTCAGGAGTTCCACCGTGAACGCCCTGTTCACGAAGAAATTATCCTCCGAAAAAAACACGGTTTCCGCCCCCGCGTCGTACGCGTTCTGCACTTCCTGCATTATGCGTGGAATGCTCTTCGTGCGGTAGCGCCTCCCCACGATTCGTATTGCGTCGCAGAAATCGCAGTTGTTGGGGCATCCCCTGCTTGTCTGTACGGTGAAATAGAGGTAGTCGCCGCTCCTGATATGCGACCACTCCGGCGGCGGGCTGTCGTTCAGGTCAACGTGCTCCGGTTGTTCGTACAATGCCTCCGGAACGTCGCGGTGCCAGTCACGGAGGAACTTCGGCCAGTTGTATTCGGCCTCGCCCGTGAACACATGGTCGGCGATCATCTTCGCCTCGCCCGGATAGAGCGTGGCGAACACGCCACCGAGCGCCACGGGTATTCCGCGTGCCCTGAAGTCCGCGCAAATGTCCCGGATCCTGTCGGCGTGAAGGGCGTAACCCGTCACCGCGGCGAGGTCGCACCGGAGAGAACGATCCACCGGTCCGAGGTTTTCGTCGCAATACGAGTACTTCACAGGCACTTCGGGGGGTGTCAGCGCCATGAGCGTCGCGAGAGCCGAGTTCGGCATGAGTGATTTCGCGCCAACCGCGCGCACCGTGCTCTGCATGGTCCAGAAGTTTTCCGGGTTCCTCGGGTTCACGAGAAGGATATGGATGGGCCTCCCGGCCCGGGGATTCTTTTCAGGATTCATATGGGCCCCGCCCGCGTCTCATCGTGCCGATCCTCGACGGATCGATGACGCACCATAACGATTACGGCTGAATAAAGTCAACCGCTTTCCGCGCTCCGGGCGGGATCATCACCCGAGCTTGAAAAAATCGATCTCCGACTTCAACGTCATCGAGTTCTGAGCGATGCTCTCGGAGACCGCGGTCAGCTCCTGGCTGCTGGCCGAGTTGGCCTGGGTGATATCGCTGATTTGCGTGACCGACTTCACAATCTCCGTGATTGCCGTCTTCTGTTCCTGCATGGCATTCATGATCTCCCCGGCCCGTTTCAGGAAATGCTCGGCATCGTCTTTGAGAACGTTGTTGATCTCCTTGTCCTGGCGGGTCAGCTCGCCGATCCTGTTCACGACCATGCCGAACGCCCTGAGACCGTCGAAGATACTCTCGATCTTGGCGATCGCGTCGCCGAGCGCCTGGTACGACTTTTCCATCCCGTCGTTCGTCGTTTTCACGATGTCGGATATGCTCTTGGTGCTGTCGCCCGCCTGCTCGGCGAGCTTTCCTATCTCGTCCGCCACCACCGCGAAGCCCTTGCCGTACTCACCGGCGCGGGCCGCCTCAATGCTCGCGTTGAGGCTCAGGAGGTTCGTGCGGTCGGAAATGTCGTTTATGAGCCCGGTGTAATCGAGCATCCTGCCCGCGTCCCTTGTGGCCGCGCTCATGAGCTCCATGGTTTCGTTGATCCTGCCCTTGACGTCTTCGATGTTGCGATCGAGGCCCGTTTTCGCCTCCATCGCCTGCTCCATCACCGTCCCCTCCTCGTTCACGATCCCGTAGAGCTTCTTGATGTTGTCGATTAGCATCAGCGTTCTCGTGTGCTGGTAGTCGATCGTGCTGAAGATTGCCTCGCCGCTGGCTGATATCTCCTCCAGCGAGGACATTATTTGCTCGACGGTCGCCGCGGTGTCGGAGCTCTGTACAGAGAAGCTCTCGGCGGTCCGTGCCATTTCCCCGGCTGAATTCATAAGCTCGAAGGACATGTTCTGTATGAGCGATATGACGGCCGAAAGCTTCAGGATGAGGGTATTCATGAAGACGCTCATCGTGCCCACTTCGTCAGTGCTGATCATGGGGATGAATTCTGATCGGAGGTCGCCTCGTGCGATGCTGTCAAGCGCGCCTTCCATGTCACGGACCGTGCTGCGGGTCGATTTCGCAAAAAGGTACGCCGTCGCGAGGGACGTCAGGAGCATGATGATGGAAATAAAGGTAAAGTGGAGCGCCATATAATCGAGCTTCAACAGCCCCTGGCGCATCATGCTCAGAAAGGTGATTAATATGACGAGCGGCGGCAGAAGTATCGCCACGAGCACCATTAGTATTTTAGGGAAAAGACCGAGTCGCTCGAATGAAGATTCATCGAGCGCTACCGCCGCCAGACGCGGGTCCTTGAGATAATCCGAAAGGGTTATCTCCGCCTGGAACATGAAAAAGACCGCGGTCACGGGTATTATCATGATGATACCGAGTCCCACGATCAGGTATCGTAGGGGGTTCATCATCCCAAATGGCACCAGGATGAGCACCGCCGCCCCGACCCCTATGACATACCGGAAAAAGATGGACCATGCCTCGTACCTGGGATGGAGCAGAAATGAAAGCTTTATTGACTTCAGGGTATCGCCGTCGATTGTTTCACATGTGTTCAGCGATGCGAATGAACGTCCGAGCCTGAAGGCTCTCATCGCGATGCCGCCTATAAGGGTTATCATCGAGCCTGCAATCGTGGCGGGGATGACGACATGTATTTCCGCGAAAAAATTGCAGCCGATGACTATGAAATAGGCAAGCATCACGACCGGCAGCGCGTACGCGAACACCTCGAGGGATAGTGACAGCCGCATCAATGGTTTCTTGACAGTATTCACGAATGACCTCACTCTTAACAATGCTTAATGCGAAGCCGTACGGGATTCGGCAAGGATATTTGTTTCATGCCTGTAGTTTTCAAGACCAGCATGATACACAATGGCAAAGAACACAGAGATGGATGCAGTGCATATCATATCCCTGCATACTCCAATAAAGAACAGGTATAGTCAATATATTTATGTTATAGCTTCACAAATATTTTCATGCGAGCCTCCTCCGGCATTTCCCCGCCTGAC
The DNA here is from genome assembly GCA_964423905.1 of uncultured Leptospirales bacterium. Taxonomy (GTDB): domain Bacteria; phylum Spirochaetota; class UBA4802; order UBA4802; family UBA5550; genus CAYRGX01. Next base: position 227,605 of record CAYRGX010000002.1, read on the forward strand.
CCTGAATGCAACGCATTAATTCATTTTTTCTTGAACGAAGCACCCATCTTATATCATACACAGAACCAATAATCAAATTGTGCTTGAAATATGAAATGAACATATCATGATCTAAGTAAAATCGCATGCCCTACAATTCATGCATTTCACGAAATCTTTTGAATGCATGAAAGGACTCCTGGCATATCCTTAACTGAATAACGGGGGATATATCTATGGAAGGAATCATCGACTACAAGAACCTCCACGACATGGTCAAGACCACGATCGATAAGGATCCGTCAAAAACCGCATACCGGTGGATTCTCGGGGACGGCGGTGAAACGACTGCCGTGACATGGGAGGAATTCTATCGACAGTCGCTCGCGGTTTCCAGGAGCCTGATGAAACTCGGCGTCAGGAAAGGGGATCGGATCAGTATTCTCAGTACTACAAACTACAGATGGGTCGTCTGCGATTTCGCAAGCGTGTCCATAGGCGGTTGCACCGTGGGCCTCTATCATTCGAATACCCCCGAAGAGACGGCGTACATAATCAAGCATTCCGGATCAAAAATCCTCTTCGTCGAGAATGAATTGCAGCTTCGCAAGATACTATCCATCAGGAAAAAAATACCTTCCGTGAAGAAAGTGATACTCATGCAGGGGGAGTATGTGGGGCCGAGGGCCGGCTGGATCATATCATTTGATAATTTCGTCAGCATGGGAACGGGCGTCCCCGACCGGAAGCTCGTTGCATGCATCGGGAACGTCAGACCTTCGGACCTCGCGACCATAGTGTATACGTCCGGAACGACCGGCATTCCCAAGGGCGCCATGATCACCCACGACAACATCATCTTCACGAGCCAGTCGGTTAAAAACTGCGTGCCTGTGCGAGAGACCGATAAAACGTTTCTCTTCCTCCCGCTCGCGCACATTTTTGCGAGGATCGATATTTATGCCACGATCGCGAGCAATATCACCCTGACCTTCAACCGCAGTATGGAAACAATTATCGCCGATTTTCAAATCGTAAAGCCCCACTGGTTCCCCTGCGTCCCGAGAGTTTTCGACAAGGTATATACGAGGGTCCTCTCCGGCGTCGAGTCGAAAGGCGGCCTGGCCCTTATGGTTTTCAACATGGCCATGAAAACAGGATATGCCCGAAGCGGTTACATTGTACGCGGCAAACCTGTCCCGGCTTTTATCGAATGGAAGTACGGTATCATGTCCAGGCTCGTGTTCGCCAGGCTTCGCGCGGTACTCGGTGGCAGGGTGCGTTTCTGCGTCAGCGGGGCCGCGCCTCTAAATCCGACCGTGGCGCGATTCTTCCATGCGGCTGGAATACCCATACTGGAAGGTTACGGCATGACCGAAAACTGCTCGTTCACCAATGTCACCACGCTCGACAACCTGAAATTCGGTACCGTCGGCCATCCCGCCCCGGGCATTGAACAAAGGATCGCCGACGACGGGGAGATATTGTACCGTGGCAGAAACGTGATGCGTGGCTATTATAAAATGCCGAAGGAAACGGCCGCCGTGCTTGTGAAGGGAGGATGGCTCAAGACCGGGGACCTCGGTATCCTGGATAGCGCCGGCAACCTGATCATCACGGGACGTAAAAAGGACATCATCATCACTTCGGGCGGGAAAAACATCGCACCGGCCCCCATTGAAGACAGGATAGTGTCGTCGAAGTACATAAGCCAGGCATGCGTCATAGGGGACAGGCGAAAACATCTCACCGCGCTCATCACGCTCGACATGGAGAATATCACGGAATTCGCCGCGGCAGGCGGCTTTCAACTTTCCCTCGGCGAGGATCCTGGCGCCAACCAGGCAGTCAGGGGCCTGATCGAAGCGGAAATGGCAAAAGTCAACGCTGGTCTCGCCAGCTTCGAAAGCATCAAGCGCTACGCCATAGTCCCCGAATTCTCCATCGAAAACGGGACGGCGACGCCGACGCTGAAGCTCAAGAGAAACGTCATCATCGAGAGATTCAAAAACACCATCGATTCGATGTACGAGGACTGAGCGCCAGCTTTTGCGCACCGGCCGTTACATGAACTGCTCGACAAGCTTCTTGGCGATGAATATCCTCTGAATTTCTGAGGTCCCGTCGATCAGCTCGCCGAGCTTGGCGTCGCGGTACAGCCTTTCAACAGGGCTCGACTTCATGTAACCGTGCCCGCCGAAAATCTGCACCGCGAAATTCGCCGATTGCGTGGCCGCCTCGCTTGCGAATACCTTCGCGCAGGAGGCGAGCACGTCGGTTTCGCGGTCCTTCGTTTCCATCGCCCAGAGGGCCTTGTAGATCATGAGGCGCGAGAGGTCGGACAGGATGATCATGTCCGAGAGCTTGAACGCGACCTCCTGGTACCGGTTGATCACCCTGCCGTAGGATTTCCTGTTTTTCGAATGGGCGCTCGCCGCTTCAAGACACGCGGTTGAAATGCCAAGCGAGCCGAGTGCGGCCCCGACCTTGCCAAGCTCGATCGAGTACCGGAGAACATCCGATCCCCTTCCGGGGGCGCCCAGGACCGCATCGCCGGGCACCAGGCATTCGCGGAACTCGACATCGCACACGGGCAGGCCGCGGCAGCCCATCTTGTCATGTTCGCCGGATACGCTCACTCCCTTCGTTTTCGTATCGACGATGAAACACGTTATTACCGCATCGGGCTGGCCAACCGCGCCGGTCGTGGCGAAGACTAGAAATGCGTCCGCGATAGATGCATTTGCGACGAAGGATTTCCGGCCGTTCAAAACCCATGCACCGTCCTTCTGCGCCGCCGCGGTGGCCATCGAGTATATGTCTGACCCAGCGTCCGACTCGTACGCCGCCATCGCTCCGATGATCGTACCCCGGACAAGATCCGGAAGATATTTCTTTTTCTGCTCGTTCGTTCCGTATGATTGTATGAGTTGTCCGAACTTTTCAATGCTGGCGCGCGCTGATAAAAAAGTCGACGCGCACTCTTTCGCTATCGCCTCTCCGGCCAGCGCCCGGGAGATGAGGTCCTCTTTCGTTCCGCCGAATTCGCTTTCGAAGAACATGGCCGCATATCCGAATTTTGAAAGTGCGGCAAGGTTTTTTTTCAGGCATGCCTTCGCCTCATCCGCCGGCGCCCCGTCGAGAACCGGGGCATTCGGGCCGATCTCCTTTTTGCTGAAGGCTTCATAATTGCTTTTTATGTTGATTTGTTCGGTTGTCAATTCGTAATTCATATAGTTGCGCTCCTGCCAGAATGTTGATTGCGATCGTCCCCGTTCCCCCGGGGCGCATGCACATTACCGAGTATCGGTCAGATGAACCTCGAAATGATCAATCTCTGTATCTCCGAGGTGCCCCCGCCGATCTGCGCGATTTTAGCGTCGCGGAAAAACCATTCTACAGGGTATTCATGCATATAGCCGTAGCCGCCGAAAATCTGCACCGCCTCGGAGGCGCACTTCAGGCCCCAGTCCCCGGCGAATGCTTTGGCGATGGATGCCTGCAGGTGGTTGATGGCATGCCCTGCGTCTTTCAGGGATGCGACGCGGTATATGGCGAGCCGCGCAACCTCCGTGATGATTTTCATGTCGGCCAGCTTGTGCTGGATCGCCTGGAAGTCCTTGATCGGCTTGTCGAACTGCTTGCGCGATATCGAGTACTCGGTGCACAGCTCGAGCATCCTCATCAGGGTCCCCACGTAGGGTGCCAGCAGGGCGCTCCGGTCCCATTCGAGCGTCTGGTGCGTCATCGCGAACCCTCCGCCCACGGGACCGAGAAGGTTTTCCTCCGGCACCTCGCAGTCGTCGAAGAATACCTCCGATGTCGTCGAAGCGCGGCAGCCCATTTTGTGAAAGGGGTTTCCGGTGGAAAAACCCTTAAAACCCTTTTCGACGATGAACGCGGTGATTCCCTCGTGCTTCTTGTTCCTGTCTATCGTTGCGTACACGACGCACACGTCCGCGACCGGCGCATTCGTGATGAAGGTTTTCGATCCGTTTAATATCCACCTGTCTCCCTTTTTCACCGCGGTGGTCTGCACCGATACCGCGTCCGATCCTGCCGAAGGTTCCGTGAGTCCCATGCAGCCGGTCCACTCGCCCGCAGCGAGTTTCGGAACGTAGGTTTTTTTCTGGGACTCGTTGCCGTGCTTGAATATTGTGTCTGTGCAGAGGTAGGTATGCGCCCCCAGTGACAGGAGATGCCCCTGGTCCACCCCCGCGTGGCCGAGCGCTTCAGAGGCGAGGCAGCAGGTTACCACGTCCGCCCCCTGCCCTCCGTATTCCACCGGTATCGGGAGCCCCAGGAGGCCCATGCCACCGAGTTTCTTCCATATTTCGAAAGAAAACACCGACTTCAGGTCGGCCTCCTCGCACAGAGGGACGATGTTGTTTTTCGCGAACCGGTACACGGTGTCCCGAAACAGCTGTTGTTCCTCGGTAAATCCAAATTCCATACGAGCCTCCAGTTCGCTTGTTATTTCGCACCAACGATCGCGGCCGGGGCCTCGATCACCTTCGCGCGCACGTATTCTCCCAGCGTCTTCGCCTGCGGATCGCTCCGCAGCGAGGCCGCGACTCCCTCACCGAGAATGCCCCTGATGTAGAAATTCACCGCGAGCAGGTTGGGAAATTCATATCTTTCGATTTCAAACGGACGAATATCCTCGAAAAGCGACTTCAGCATCTCCACGGTCAGGAAGCCCCTCAGGAATTCGTACGCATCCCTTGTCTTTGCCCAGACACCGAGATTCGCGTTTCCTCCCTTATCACCGGAGCGGGTGGCGAACAATCGTCCGAAGGGGACCTGGACAACAGGGCCGCCGGCCTGCGGCCCAGGGCCTGCCGCGGGTGACGGTACGGGCCCCCGGGCATCAGTCTGCTCCGGAATGGCGGCTTCCACCACGAACTCTTTGCCGTCAATATACACCATGTGCCTGAGGTGCTTGTTCGACACGAGCGCGGGCCAGTGCATTATTGCCGGAACTGCATCCGACGGGGGGCTCGTGAGCGTGAATCCGGGGATGTTCGCCAGCGCGAGCTCGACGACCCTGGAAGAAAACATCTTGCCGACCTTTTTCTGGTCCGAATCCATGAGTGATACCCTCAAGAACGCGAATGCGAGGTCATTGTTAGAGGGATTTTCCTTTTCTGAACGGACAATCTGGACATCAGCCACCTGGAACTTGTCCTTACCGCCGAGGCCCGCGAAGAGCTCGTCCTCCACGATCCTGGCTTTTTTCTCGATGTCGAGGCCGGTGAGCACGACCGACATCGAATTTTTGTATCCCGCGAAATTATTGATACATACCTTCGTGGTTGTCGTGGGCGGCTCGCCCCTGACGCCGGTGACGGCGACGCGGTCCTTGGCTTCCTGTGTAATGGCGATGGTGTCGAACCGCGCGATCACGTCAGGCGTAAGATAGCCCGGTCCGCGCACCTCGTACATGAGCTGTGCGGTCACCGTGCCAACGGACACCAGCCCTCCCGTGCCCGGGTGCTTGGTGATGACGAACGATCCGTCGGGATGTATCTCGGCGATGGGAAACCCGACATTGTGGAATGAAGGCACCTCTTCGAAAAACGAGTAGTTTCCGCCGGTTGCCTGCGCCCCGCATTCGATGATATGACCTGCTGTCGCCGCACCCGCCAGCCTGTCCCAGTCGGTGTTCTTCCATTTGAATTTCCAGGCCGCCGGTCCCATGACAATGGCGGCGTCCGCGATTCTTCCGCCGACGACAATGTCGGCCCCCTCCTCGAGCGCTTTCACGATTCCGCCGCACCCGAGATAGGCGTTGGCCGAAATGGGAAAAGCGTTCGAATCCTTGAGGGGTATGCCCTTGTCCATGTGCGTGAACGGCTCCCCGGCGTCCTGAAGCTCCTTCAGGCGGGGCATGAGATCATCGCCCTCGATGCAGGCAATGCGCGGGTGAACGCCTATCTTTTCGGCAAGTGCGGAAAGTTCAGCGGCAAGACCCTTCGGGTTCAATCCGCCCGCGTTCGAAACGATCTTTATCTTTCGGTCGAGGCATTCGCCCATGACCTTCTCCATCTGCTTTAAAAACGTCGAGACGTACCCGCCGTTCGGATCCTTGCTCTTCAGCCTGAAAAGTATTGCCATCGTAAGCTCGGCCAGATAGTCGCCCGTCAGAAAATCTATCGGGCCTCCCTTGACCATCTCTTCGGCCGCGGAAAAACGATCGCCGAAAAATCCGCTGCAATTTGCTATGATTACCCTGTCGTTGCTGCCCATGACGTTACACTCTCCCGCTTGTTCATTTTCCCTTGAATACAGGGGGACGTTTTTCAAGGAACGCCGTGATTCCCTCGCGGGCGTCCTCCGTTCCCGCAATTTCCGCGAGTTTTCCTGAAAGAAAATCGAGCGCTTCCTCGAAAGGCATGTTTGCCATGCCGTTGAACGCATCCTTGCCGATTTTAACGCCGACGGGACTCTTCGCGACGAGCTTCTTCATGACCGTATTCACCTCTTCGTCCAGCGACTGAGCGGGGACAACTTTCGTGATGAGACCCATGGCCAGCGCATCGACCGCGCTCATCCGGTCCCCGAGGAGGATCATCTCCATGGCCTTCTTCCTTAAAACATTCCGGAATATGAGGGCGCCTATCATCATCGGCCACAAGCCCACGTTCACTTCGGGCGTGCCGAATTTGGAATCATCGCTGGCGATCACGATGTCGCACCCGAGCATCAGCCCCATGCCCCCGGCGAGGCAATATCCCTTTACCCGTGCGATTGTCGGTTTCGGGAAGAGGTAGATTTTTTTCAGCAGGTCTGCGTAGCTGTGAAACACTGCCCGGCTGTTTTCGGACATTCCGTCGCCGAGTTCGGCGCCCGTGCAGAACGCGCTGTCACCGGCGCCGGTTATCAGTACCGCCCGTACCCCGGCATCCTCCCGGGCCCGGTCGAGACCCGCGTGAAGTGACGCTATCGCGTCCGGGCTGAGCGAGTTCTTTCTCGCCTCGCGGTTTATGGTCAGGCTGCAGACACCGTCAGTTACCGTACATATTACGTGCTCGTCGCTCATGGTTCGCTCCTGGTAATGCCGTGATGATACCGGTCCGTGAATCGGTCATGCCTGTTCCTGGCCCTTTTCGATATCAACCAGAATGCGACCGGGCATGACCTTCTCCCCGACCGAAACGTTTATGGATTTCACCGTGCCGTCGAACGGGGCGTAGAGCGTCGTCTCCAGCTTCATGGCGGACACGACGATGATCCCCTGCCCCTTCGTGACCGTATCCCCCTCGTTCACGAGTATCCTCACGACCACCGAAGGCATGGGCGGAGTGATCTCGAGGGGAATATCCTTCTGGCTTCTTTTCTTCCTTCCCTGCGACGGGGCCGCGCCCACGTCCTGAACCGAATGCACGATCCCTTCGATGATGACCGAGGTGACGCCGCCCGCATCGTTTACGAACGCATTAACCGCGGCACCGTTGATTGTCAGGGCAAGGTGATGGGGCGATACCTGCGTGCATGCCACGCGGTAACTGGCCTCGCCAATGGATACCTCGATGCCATCACCTTCGGAAGTGTTCGCCCTGACGAGCGAAACGTTGTCATGTATCTGCAGCTTGTACTCCATCGGGTCCTCCCTGTCACATTCGCCAGTTGCCCAGCGTCTGCCACGGCGTTATCTCCCGCGCGCCCGTATCGGCCGACGGCTGGCTCCCGGGCTTCCTGACGAGCTCGTTGACCACGAACGCGATCAGGGCAGCATCGTCACCCGCGGTTCCCGGTTTCCAGTCGGCGAAATTGGCCGGGATGAAGTCGGTATAGGTGGCGCCCTTCCTGTATGCTTCAGATTGAATGATATCGATGAGGAACGGTATCGGCGTTTTAACGCCAAGGATGACGTACTCCCGGAGGGCCCTGATCATCCGCGTTATCGCCGCGTCACGCGTTTCAGCGCACACGATGAGTTTCGAGAGAATCGGGTCGTACTCGTAGGGAACCTCGAACCCGGAATAGATGCCGCAATCGTTTCGCACGCCGGATCCGGACGGTTCCTGCATGAACGCGATTTTCCCCGGTGACGGAAAAAACCCGTTCTCTGGATCCTCCGCGTAGATACGGCACTCGATGGCGTGCCCCCTGCCCGCGATGTCTTTCTGAGTGAAGGGCAACCTGCCGCCGGCAGCTATGTTGATCTGCTGCCGTACCAGGTCTATCCCCGTGATCATCTCGGTAACCGGATGCTCAACCTGGAGACGGGTGTTCACCTCGAGAAAATAAAAATTGTTACTGTCGTCCACAAGGAACTCAACCGTACCGGCGTTCACGTATCCCGAGGCCCTTGCCGCGGCGACCGCCGCCTTGCCCATTGCCTCCCTGAGGGAGGGGGTCATGATAGGCGAAGGTGATTCCTCGATGATTTTCTGGTGCCTGCGCTGTATGGAGCACTCGCGTTCGAGCACGTGAATGGCGTTGCCGTGGGAATCGGCGAGTATCTGGAATTCGACGTGCCGCGCCTTCGGTAAAAACTTCTCCAGGTAAATGGTCCCGTTTCCGAACGCGGCGGCGGCCTCGTTAGACGCGGCGACGGCCGCCTCCTTCATCTGCTCCGGGTTGTTTACTATGCGGATGCCCTTGCCTCCGCCGCCGGCCGACGCCTTGATGAGCACGGGATAGCCGATGGCGTCCGCCTCCTTCATGAGAATGTCCGGGTTAGGTTCGTCGCGGGTGATCCCCGGGACAACCGGCACGCCTCCGCCGACCATGATCTTTCTCGCGGTGATCTTGTCGCCCAGGTCACGTATTACTTTAGAGGGAGGTCCGATGAAAACTATCCCCTCGTCCTCGCACCTCTTCGCGAACACCGGGTTTTCTGACAGGAACCCGTATCCCGGGTGGATCGCTTCAGCGCCGGTTTCCCTCGCGGCAGCGATTATTTTGTCAATATTGAGATAGCTCTCCGACGGTTCGGGTGCGCCGAGAGGGACCCTGCGGTCCGCCTTCAGCGCGTGCACCGCGCGGGTATCGACATCGGAATGGACCGCGATGGTCTCTATCCCCATCTCCCTGCAGGTATTGATGACCCGCACCGCGATCTCGCCCCTGTTGGCAATGAGGATTCGTTTGAATGTCATGACGCTTCTCCGACTGGAAAGATGATCACATCCTGAATATGCCGTATCCGAAAATATCGTCCGGGATCGGCGCGTTCAGCGATGCCGATATGCCCAGACCGAGTACGTCCCGTGTCGCGGCCGGGTCAACGACGCCGTCGTCCCAGATGTTTGCCGTGCTGTAATAGGCGTTGCCCTCCTTGCGCGCCGCGGCCACGATCGGCTGCTTGATCGCCATGACCTCTTCCTCTGTCATGGGCGGTTTTCCCTCCCGGGCGAGCTGGTCGTTTTTCACGGTGATGAGCACGTCGGCGGCCTGTTCGCCGCCCATGACGCCGATCTCGGCATTGGGCCATGACCACAGGAAGCGCGGCGAATATCCCCTGCCGCACATGCCGTAATTACCGGCCCCGAACGAGGCCCCCATCATGACGGTGAACTTGGGCACGGTTGCAGTCGATACGGCGTTCACGAGCTTGTGGCCGTTCTTGGTGATGCCGCCGCGCTCGTACTCGCGCCCGATAATGAAGCCGCTGATGTTCTGCAGGAATATGAGGGGGATTTTCCTCTTGTCGCATATCTGGATGAACTGCGTGCCCTTGAGCGAGCTTTCCGAGAACAGTATTCCGTTGTTTGCGAGAATGCCCACAGGATAACCGTGGATATACGCCCAGCCGCACACGAGCGTGGGTCCGTACAGTTCCTTGAACTCGAGGAACTCGCTGCCGTCGACGATGCGCGCGATGACCTCCCTCACGTCATAGGGGACCTTGAGGTCGCGGCTGACGATGCCGTAGATTTCCTTCGGATCGTACAGCGGCGGCCTCGGGTCGAGGGTGCTCAGCCTCTGTTTTTCGTTTCTCGGCAGGTTTTTCACGATTTTACGGAGCATGGAAATGGCATGCGCGTCATCGTCGGCATAGTAATCGGAGACGCCGGATTCGATGCAGTGCACGTCCGCTCCGCCGAGGTCCTCCGCCGTTACGTCCTCGCCCGTTGCCGCTTTCACCAGTGGCGGGCCGCCAAGGAAGATGGCGCCGGTGCCCTTGACATGCACGACCTCGTCGGACATGGCGGGGATATACGCGCCCCCGGCGGTGCACAGGCCCATGACCGCGGTGATCTGCGGGATGCCCATCTTCGACATTATCGCCTGGTTGTAAAAGCCCCTCCCCCCGTCGTCGCTGTCAGGGAAAATTTCCGACTGCAGCGGAAGGAACGCGCCGCCTGAATCGACGAGATAGATGGTGGGAAGCCGGTTTTCCATAGATATTGTCTGGCACCGGAGAAGCTTTTTTACGCCGAGGGGATAGATGGTCCCGCCCTTGATCGTGGGATCGTTGGCGTTGATCATTACCTCCTTTCCCTCGACTATGCCGATGCCGGAAATGTTTCCCGCGGCGTGGACCTTGCCGTCATAGATGCCCTTTGCTGCAAGCGGAGCGATTTCCAGGAACGGCGTGTTTCTGTCGAGGAGCAGCTCCAGCCTCTGGGGAACCGACAGCTTGCCCTGCTCCCTCAAGCGGTCCATGGCTTTCTGGGAGCGCTCCTCGCGGGCGACCTTGAGCTCTTTTTTCAGGTCCTCGACGAACAGCGCCATCGATTCATAATTCTTCTTGTACTCGTCCGAGCCGGTATCGATTTTGCTATCTATGATATCCATGATGTTTACGCCTCGTCCTTGTTTATACACACGGGGGTCCGTCCATTAAATTGGACGACTGTCCAATAGTAATGCCCGCGTAAAATATTACAAGAAGAATATTCCCGCCTTGTAAAATTTCTATCGCACCGGGCGCCAACCCGGCTCATATTTTCATTTCACGACAATGCCGATTATCTGCTCGACAACCTTCGAAGAATACTCATCGTAATCGAACGCTCTTTTATCGATGACATAACGTATGATGACACCCTGTATTAGAGACAGGATGAGCGTTGCCATGTAATCGATGTCGAGATCCCTGAAGTCACCTCTTTCGACGCCCTCGCGCAATATCAGCGAGCATACGTCGATATAGCTTTCGAAAAGTTTTGCATTGGCTTTTCGCATCCGCTCGTTTCGCCCAGCCATTGACCAGAAATCTATGACCACATGGTAATATTCCTTCTCGTCATTGATCTGGCTGAACGCGAGATCAATGAACAATCTCAACTTTTCCACGGGACTTTCTGCTTTCGTCAGGACTCTCATTGTCCTGCTTTTCAGTTTCTGGTTCATCATCGACAGTATATTGAGAAGAAGATCTTCCTTGTTCTTGAAGTAATAGTGTACGAGCCCCGTCGACATGTTCGCTTCTTTCGCGATGTCGCGTATGGACACCGCGCCATATCCCTTGCGGCTGATAAGGCGGTACGCAGCCTCCTTCAACTGGACCCTGCGACGATCGACAATCTCGTTATTACTCTTGTTTCGCATAACAACTTTCACTTCTCCAGGAACAATGAATGATATATGGTTGACAAAACTGTTTTAAATCTTTATGGTAGCGAAAATTTCCCGAAAACTTTTTTGCACGGGCCGTCGTACCAACCGCCTTTCCATGACGGATGCGGAAACGGCACTTCGCACGCAAGGTCAACTTAATTGGACGCTTGATCAATCTGTCAAACTAATTATGTCCATGCCGGGTCTTCCGGCGTATAAATGTAATCACAAAGGGGGGATTATGGATTCGATTGAAGGACGTTTCTGGAAAAAATCCTACGACAGCGGAATCGACGACCTGGACCCGGCCCTCTGGGAATCGACGCTGGTTGAAGGCTTTAGAAAGAGCTTTGGCGCCTATCCGGACAAGCCCGCGATGACATTCATGGGGGTCACCATCACGTTCGCCGAGCTCGACAGGTACGCCAACCGCTTCTCAAACATGCTTCTTGCGCAGGGATTTAAAAAAGGGGACGTGGTCGCGATCGACATGGCAAATATCCCCGAATACATTATCGCCTATGTGGGTACCGTAAAAGCCGGCTGCGTCGTCTCTGGCGTATCCCCGCTTATGTCGCCGGATGAAATACGGTTTCAGCTCGTCGATTCGGATGCGAAATGCTTCGTGACGCTCGATGCCATCTTCGAAAAGCACCTTACTAAAATTCATGCCGATCTACCGGAGCTCAGGGTCGTTGTCGCTGCGCGCATCGGAGGGTTTCTGCCGCCCGTGAAGAATTTCCTGGGGACGCTTCTCGGCAAGATCCCCAAAGGCAGGGTGACTCCGCTACAGGGTAAAACGGTATATTCGTTTTACGACATCATAAAGACATCGACCTTCCCGGCGACGGCGCCGGAAGTCAATATCACGCCCGACGACCTCGCCTATCTCCAGTATACCGGAGGTACGACCGGAGCCCCCAAGGGCGCCATGCTGACTCACCGGAACGCGCTCGCCGATATTTTCATCGTGTCGAACTGGCTTCACATAGAAATGGGAAAGGGAATCGCAATGTCGGCGTTCCCGCTTTTCCATATAGCGGGACTTTTCACCAGCTCCTGCTTCCTCTTCCTAGGCATGACGCAAATAATGATACCAAACCCGAGGGACACGGACCACATCTGCGCCGAGATGAAGAAGTACCATCCGTATATCACCGCCAATGTGCCGTCGCTGTACCACATACTCATGGTGAACCCGAAATTCAGGAAACTGGACCACTCTCAGCTTGAAACGTGCATTTCCGCCGCCGCCTCGTTTCCGGAAAGCTCGCAGAAAGATCTCGAGAGCATTATCGGCCGGGGAAAGCTTCTTGAGGCCTACGGCATGACCGAGACTTCCCCCCTGACCGCGATGAACCCGACCCGCGGCAAAAAGAAGCTCGGATGCATCGGGCTGCCGCTGACGAATACCGAGATAAAGATCGTCGATCCCGGCTCGGGGAAGGAAGTCGCCCGCGGCGAGGCAGGTGAACTCTGCGTAAAGGGCGCGTTCGTAATGAAGGGATATTACAAGCAGCCCGGAGAAACCGCCAACGTGATCGATTCCGACGGGTACATGCATACCGGGGACGTCGTCGTGCAGGACGACGAGGGTTACCTGAAAATCGTGGATCGAACCAAGGATCTGGTCAATGTAAGCGGCTTCAAGGTTTTCTCAAAGAAGATCGAGGAAATATTGACGGTCCATCCGTCGATACAGGAAATCGCCATAATTGGCATACCCGATACCGATAAACCCGGCTCCGAAATGGTGGTCGCGTTCATGACCCCGGCCGAAGGAGTGAACCTTGAAGGAAACGAGGAATCAATCAAAAACGAAATCATTGCCTTCGCGAAAAATCATCTCGCCCCGTACGAGGTGCCGAAAGTGATAGAAATCCGGAAAGAGTTACCACTGACCAGCGTCGGCAAACTTGATAAAAAAGCCCTGAGGGCTGAAATACGTCAGAGAACCTGACGTTACCCTGGCCCGGGCGACTTCCACCGTCGCCCGGGTATGACTTCATTTCTTTTCCACGAACCTTTTAACCGCAAGCCTGGCCCGATCGTTTGCGGTCCTGTCGGAGGGGATCGTGGCGGTCAGCCCGCGATACGTTCCGAGGCCCCGCACTACCAGAGCCTGCCTGCCCGTCTTTCTTTTCGCACAGTTCCCCTTCGAATCATCAACCATGACATCCACGCGGAATATGCAGCCAACGGGTTTTCCCCTGAAATATCTCCATTCCAGGTTTCTTCTGCTAGACGCCCCTACTGGTTGTTCCGGAAACACGAATGATTCCCTGGAATCACGCGACTCGACCCGGACATATTCGAAGCATGCCGAACAATAGATTGTGACCCGGTAGCCCCCCGGTCCGGGGCAGCTGATCAACGGGTCACTTCCGGCACCTGCCGATTTTTCAGCAGTGCAGTTCCTTGAAAAATCGGTGTAGGTGCTTGAATAATGCCCGCCGGCATTGAAAAGGATATTTATTCCCGTCAATAAGAGTATCGCTGTTTTAACCATTCCATGCCTCTCTTCGTATAATATCACGGCAAAACCCGGTGTGATATACCGCATCCGTGCTGCAATGAACCAATCTTTTCCTGAATTCCATTTTTCACACAGGTGAAATGCAATTCAATTCTTTTCGGGCAGCGAGATCGGAATTCGATCGAATTTTATAACTGAACGAGTTTTATTCTTGTCATGTACACCGCCGTGTCCATAAAGTCTCATTCCCTGTTCATCAATGGTTTATAGCATGATTTCCTGCCAGAAAGAAGAAAACGTGACGGTGCTCGTCATTGAAAAAAATCCGGATGATGCCGGGATGCTGAAGAATGCGATTTGCGGATTCGGCTACAAGGTCATAATCGCGTTTTCGAGAGACGAGGCTGTACGGCTCGCAACCGGGGAAAAGGATATTCGCCTCGTCATCGTGGATATCGACATTGAGGATGAAACCGGCCTGGCCATGATGATCGAACGGATTCTCTCCACAGTGGATGTGCCGATCGTGTTCCTGGGTTCCGGACCCGAACATAATCATATTTCAAGATCAGGGAATATCACACGTTACGGATATATTGAAAAGGGCTCAGGCATGGCCGCACAGCAGTCGATCATCGAGACATCCATTGAGCTTTACGAATTGCAGAAAAACCTTCGCATACGCCTCGATGCCTGCCGTACGATCAACTCGGCGACAACCCGTGAACAAGGATTTGACCACGTCATGGAAGCCATGCTGCGGTACAGGGGCATCGATTGCGACGCGATCTTCAATTGCGATCCTGACGGTGATCACGCCACGCTGGCTGTCTGGAGAGGGTTATCCAGCGAGCATGCGGCATACCTGTCCCGGAACGCCGATCATCTCGAGGATATCCAGTCGGCCGCGAAAGGCGGCATCGTCACGCGGGACGTTGCCGATACCCGGAGATCGTCGAGCCGTCACCTCGACGCCGCGGGCATCCGTTCGGCGGTGTATATCCCCATACACGTCCCTGATCGGGTGCTCGCCGTAATCGCAGCGTACTCGCGCGGGCTCGACTCCATTCCTAACGTCACGATCGCCTCGATCTCGGCGCTGACGTCGGATATCAGCAACGCGCTGCTCTGCCTTTGCAATAACGCCGCTCTTCGGGAGAGCGAGGAAAAATACCGTCGTATCACGGAAAACATGAGCGACGTGGTGATCGAGGTCGATAAAAACGGGACGATCCTGTATGTCAGTCCCTCGCACCGGAGAATCTTCGGCGAGGATCCGGAGGAGCTCATCGGCATGTCTACCATGGAGGGCGTTCATCCGGACGACCTCGCAGAGGTGCAGATGGCGCAGCAACAGTCGATCGAGAACGGAAACGATTTCGAGGTGGAATGCCGGTATCGTCACAAACAGGGAAACTACCTCTGGCTCCGTACCTCGGCCCATCCGCGCTATGACGATTCCGGCCATTTTGCCGGGCTGATACTGACCAACAGCGACATCACCGGGCGCAAGCGGGTCGAAAAGGCGCTCCGGGACAGCGAGGCCAGATACCGCCAGCTCTTCACACATGCCCCTGCCGGAATCTGGGAGGTGGACTTTGTCACCCACCGCTTCTCCAAGGTTAACTCCCTTATCTGCGAGTATACCGGTTTTTCCGAAGCCGAACTTCTCTCGATGAGCCCGCTCGATATCCTGTCGGGAGAAAGCCGGCAATCTTTCATAAACCGCGTCGCCGATTTGATGGCCGGCAAGCCCGTGCCCGAGAGCGTTGAATACTGCATCGACGAAAAGAATGGAAATAAAAGATGGATCGAGCTCAACAACCAGTTTATCCGTGAGGACGGCAGGATCGTGGGTTCGACCGTGGTGGCGCACGATATATCCGAACGAAGGCTTGCCGCGGATAAAATCCGGAAGCTCCTCGAAGAGAAGGAGGTCCTTCTCAAGGAAGTACACCACCGTATCAAAAACAACATGAACACCATGATGAGCCTCCTCGCCCTTCAGGCGGACGCCGTCGACGATCCCTCGGCCGTCATGGCCCTGAACGACGCGAGTAACCGACTTCGGAGCATGGGCGTGCTCTACAACAAGCTCTACGACTCGAACAGGCTAAGGGAGATGCCCCTGAGCGAATACATTCCTGACCTCGTGGATGAAATCGTGTCATTGTTCCCGAACAAGTCTTCGGTCAGTGCGTTGAAACGGGTCGACGACACGGTACTCGATGTAAAAAAACTGTCTCCGCTCGGGATCATCGTGAACGAACTCGTGACAAATGCAATGAAGTATGCGTTCTCCGGGAGGGACGAGGGCATGATAACCGTATCAGGCACGTCAAGGGACGGCCGCGTGAGAGTCGAAATCCAGGACGATGGCGTCGGGATTCCGGAACACATCCCCTAGTGTCAACATAGTTGTCGCCTCATATGGAGGAGTCAACCATGAAATA
>CAYRGX010000003.1:0-91577 GCA_964423905.1 uncultured Leptospirales bacterium
GATCTCTCTATGAATGAGAGAGATTACGATGTTGAGTTTTTAGAAGTGTCCATAAGAATTATTTGGATATTCGACCGCGTGCTGGCTGACGAAGCGTGGTCTCAAAGGAAATGGATTGCAGTACGTCTCGTTCGTTATTTGAGGGGATATACCACGCGGGTGATATATCCTTTTACGCTTCGCCTTGAACCCGGGCAATGACTGATTGTTCTGGTTCGGATTTTATTGCACACAATCGACAAAATGCTCTCACGGTTAAACGATGTCGAGCATATGCGATGATATATCCGTATTTTTTTGCACTGTATCCGCTGATAAGCCTCCATAAAAATCGTGCAAATCCCTAACATCGTATGCTTCTCCGGAACGGATTGGGGCTTCAATACATTAATATTTTCTTGACGTGTTGATAATTTCAGGTTGATATGCGGACATACCTGTGCTATCGCCTTACACGGGGTATCACATGCAGAAAAATGATGAAACCGGATTTATAAGGCTACATGGGCGCGCATGCCTTCTATGATTACAGTGGTCGTTGATTGAACATGGATTTAATAAACAGGAAGAAAACAAAAGAGATTCTGGCCGAATTATTTACACCCATCGGTGCGGGGCAGGCGGATATACCGCGTCATATTCGCGCGAGCCGGTTGCGCCTATTCATAGTATTGCCCCTCTTCCTGGTTACGCTTTTTTCTATCAGAACGTCGCTTGCTATCGCCCGCGATAAAGAAACGTTTGAATTCCTGCTGGCAATCTGGATCGCGCTGTTTGTCGTCTACCTGTTGGTAAACCTGGTCACCGCCTGGCTCCCCCCGACGCTTGTGAGAATCGCACTCTATATCTCCATATTCATTGAGCTCGGAACGAATCATATCGTACTCTACGGCAGCGGTACCCTGTTATCGAACTCGGTCCTGAATGTAATCATCGTGATAACCGTGTACAGGGTTTTTTTCGATTATTATTCGTCGTTCTTCGCGGCTGCCGTGGGCGGGCTGCTCTTTCTCGTGACCGCCTCGCTTGAACTGGGGGGGGTAATCCCTGTCGCGCCGGGTTTGTCACACAGGCTCGTTCATGGGTTCTATTCGAACCCCGCGGTGGGTATCTCCGTGATCGAGGGAGTAATAGTGGAGGTCATCATCGTATTTGTCGTCATAAATTTCGGAATGAACCAGTCGCTGAAACTGCATCGATATATCACCTATTCAGTGCTGCGCCGATATCTCCCTATGGAAATGGTGAAAAAGGCCGAAATGGGGGAACTGTCCCTCGATTCGCCTCCCGAGCGCACGGTCGTCACGGTCATGTTTGCCGATATAGTGGGATTCACGCCCCTTTCCGAGCGGATGGGTGCCGAGGCGGTCGGAACGCTCCTGAACCGCGCCCTTTCGCGCTGTTCCACGGTCGCCGAAGAGTACAACGCGACAATCGACAAATTCATCGGGGACTGCATCATGGTTTTTTTCGGGGCGCCCCTTCCCATGGACCGGACCGAACAGGCACAAAGATGCGTTAACCTCGGATTGAGGCTCCTCGCGGAAATTCCCACGGTCGAACCGGGCCTCAATCTCCTGATGCGCGTCGGTATCAACACCGGGGAGGTAGTCGTGGGTAATTTCGGAAGTGACGTGCGCTCCGATTATACGATTGTCGGCCCGGCGGTGAACGTCGCCTCGCGTCTCGAGGCCGTGAGTCGCCCGGGGGCCGTGCTTGTTTCCGAATACACGGCAAGTCTCCTTGGCGACGGGTACGCCCTTGAGTCGGCCGGAAAGCTCACTCTGAAAGGAGTTTCGGAGCCGGTTGAAGGTTTTTTCGTTCTGAGCGGACCGGAAGCATCCGCGGAATAATCGCGTTCAGTTATAATTTTTTGGGATAGTACCCACGCAGATACGGCACTGTGCAGCCTGTACTGACGATGCGTATCGGTTTAGACGAAGAAAAGGGGCGGGTCGGGTGAACGCAAAAGCATGCACGGATGAGTCGTGTAAGCGTATGAGCAATGCGTCTCTTACGAACCCCGGAGAATACCGTAACATAATGGACGACAGATCAATTACATTCCCCGTGTTTTCTGGAACATTGTGTAAAAGGAGCAACGTATGAGATATGTATCCGCTGTTCTGGCAGTCGTATCAATGTTCACGCTGGCCGCCGGCGCTCCCGCGGGCGACAGGACCGGAGTGATCATCGGAGGCGTGGTAAACATACGCGAAAAACCCTCGGTCAAGGCCGCCGTTGTCGCGACGGTCAAGGAAAAAGAATCGCTCACGGTACTGGAATGGACCACGGTAAAGGAAAAAGTGGGAAAAAACACCTCCCGATGGGTGAAGGTAAGAACCGCTGGAGGCAAGACCGGTTTCATGTTCGGTTCATTCATCTTCGAGACGGCCGAACTCTACCGCGGGAAATGGATAACCAACACGGAGACCGGCGACACGGTCATTAACTGGTCGTTCACGCATGGGGGGAAATTTCGTGTCGATTTCATGTATCCCTACGAGTCGCCCGGACCGGGCATCAAGTCGGGGAAGGCCGAAGGGACCTTCGTGATCAAGGGGGATATGCTCCTCTGCACCTATAAAAGCGCCTCAGCAGAGAGGGGCGTCAAACCCGGTACAGTCGAAAAGCTGTATTTCTTCAAGAGAGACGAGGAAAGCCTTCTGTCATATAAAAAGTTTTCCGTGGACAAAGGGGTCAGCCTTGATTCGGAAGACGCGTACGAGCTGCTCAACCACGCCGTGAAATGACATGCGGCGCGCCCGGTTTAACATTCCGGGCGCAATCGCGGATTCCTACGGGAAACGCTCCCCGTACGCGGCCTTCTGGTACGCGTACATCGTGTAACCGCCCGCCATGTTCACAACGTCGTCAAAGCCGTTCCCCGCAAGGATGCGCGAAGCCACATAATTCCTGAGGCCGCTCTGGCAGTAAAGGACTATCCGTTTCCCTCGCGGCAACTCGCCCAGGCGCGCGCGCAGGTCGTCAACGGGAATGTTGGTCGCGCCGGCCACCGCGCCCGCGGCATGCTCGCGCGGCGTGCGCACGTCGAGCAAAAAAGCACCGTCCTCCATGACGCGCTTCAGGTCTTTCCATTCCGCGAAGCGGGCGATCCCTTCGAGGTCGTTTTCCGCCACGAAACCCGCCATGTTTACCGGGCTTTTCGCGGATGAATAGGGAGGGGCGTACACGTGGTCGAAATCAACGAGGTCGTACACGGTAAGGCCGCCCTGCATCGCCATGGATATGGAGTCGATCGCCTTGTCGGCTGCCTCGGCTCCGGCGGCCTGTGCCCCGAGGATTTTTCCATCGACGCCGTACACCATTTTGAGGGTCAGGCTCGATGCTCCCGGGAAATAGGTCGCGTGGCTCGCCGGGTGGATTATCGTGCACCGGTGGGCGGTCCCCGCGCGCGCCAGGGCTTCGGACGTCGCACCGGTCCCGGCGATCGTGAGTCCCATCACGCGGAGCACGTACGAGCCGAAGCTCCCGGGGTATTCCCTGGTGTCCCCTTTTACGATGTTGTCGGCGATCACGCGCCCCTGCTTATTGGCGGGAGCGGCGAGGGGGATCGGCCGATATACGCCGAGCGAGCGGTCAAGCGTGGTTACGCTGTCGCCGCCGGCATAGATGCTCTCGTCCGAGGTGTGCAGGTGGGCGTCGACCTTGATGAACCCGCGCTCGTTCATTTCGATTCCCGACGGCTTGAGAAACTCGGTGTTGGGGACCGTGCCCGCGGCCCATACCGCGAGGCTCGCGTCAACGACGTCGCCCGTTTCCAGGACGGCGGATATCCCGCCATCCTTTTCCGAGAAGGAGGCCACGCCTGTCCCGGTCTTCACGATCACGCCGTTGCGCAGCAGCGTCGAGTGGAGCACCGCCGCGATATCGGGGTCTGCCGGAGGGAACAGTCGCGGCACCTTCTCCACGAGCACGACCTCGAAGCCGAGGCGGGCCAGGTTCTCGACCATCTCGAGACCGACGAATCCCGAGCCCGCGACGATCGCCCTCCCGCGCGCGCCCGCCGCAAGGCGCGTCTTAATGCGATCGACGTCGGGTATGGTCCAGACGGTAAACACGAGCGGCGAGTCGATGCCGGGAATGGGCGGAATGAACGGGCGCGCGCCCACGCCGAGAATCAGCCTGTCGTATGTCTCGGTATAGGTTTTCCCTGACGAGAGGTCGCGCACCTCGACGGTCTTCTCGGCGCGATCGATGGATAAGGCCTCATGCCTGATGCGCGCGTCGATGTCATAGCGGTCCTTCAGCGAGTCCGGGGTCTGGAGGATGAGCGCGTCCCTCCGGGATATCTCGCCCCCCACGTGGTATGGAAGGCCGCAGTTCGCAAAAGAAACGAAGGGCCCCCTCTCGAGGAGAACGATCTCCGCCTTTTCGTCGAGCCTTCTGAGCCTCGCCGCGGCGGTCGCTCCGACCGCGACTCCACCGATAATGACGACCTTCATATTTGACCTCCCCTGTAGGCCGGTATGTATCCGGAGAATGTACCATGTTACGAATAAAGATACACAGGAGGCGGTAAAATGGACAATCATTTTTTTCGGAGATGTATTGTGGCGGGTTATCGGCATCCCCGGGCAGCGGACATGACTTACTCTGAATTGTGTCCGACGATAGTACCATGCCCCGGCGGCGAGAATGATGGCTTGTCGATATTCTGGCTAATTTCTATCCAGCCTGAAGGACGGAAGCCAAGGAAACGCGCCAGTTTATTGCTTTCCCTCGCGGATGTATCCGGGCACGGGGTACACGAACGGCCTCCCGCTCGTGGGATTCGTGATGACGATGCATGGAGTGTCGAACAGGCCCTCGAGGTTGCCGTAGGTCATGACATCGAAGGGGGTTCCCTGGAAGGCGATGCGCCCGTCCTTCATGCCGATGATGCGGGTGGCGTAGTCGGACGCGTAGTTGATGTCATGGATGACCATGATCACGGTTGAACCGTCCCCGTTCAGGCGGTGGAGAATGTCCATGATGCGGATTGTGTGGTGGATATCCAGGTGCGAGACCGCTTCGTCCATCAGTATGAGCGAGCTGTTCTGCACCAGCGAGCGCGCGATGTTGACGAGCTGTTTCTCCCCGCTCGAGAGCTCGTTGATGGGCCGGTCGCGGAGCGCCGTCACGCCGGTAATATCGAGGGCCCACTCGACCAGCCCGCGGTCCCCGTCCCGTTCATACTCGAAAAGCCCCCTGAAGGGGAAGCGTCCCATCTCGATGAACTCCGCCGCGGTGAACGGAGCAGGCTCCTCGGCGAACTCGTGGATGACCGAGAACTCCCGCGAGAGGAGGCGCTGGTTGTAACGGTGGAGCTGCGTCCCCCTGAACCTGACCGATCCCCCCATGGGTCGGATGTTTCCCGCGAGGGTCTGTATCAGCGTGCTCTTCCCGGCCCCGTTGGGGCCGATGATCGCCACGAATTCTCCGGACCCGATACCCAGGCTTACCCCGTGAAGGACCGGACGCGCGCCGTATCCGGCGGTGACCGACTCGCATTCGAACAGCATCATTGTTTCTTCGCGTCCCTTCTGGTCATGAATACCAGGAAAAATATTCCCCCGAAGAGTCCGGTCATGACGCCAACCGGGATTTCGAACGGCGACGCGACGCTCCGGGCCACCGTGTCGGAAAGCAGGAGGAAAAGGCCGCCTCCGAGCGCCGCGGCGGGGATGAGCCGCAGGTGCCGGGCGCCGAACACGGAGCGCGCTACGTGGGGGACGATGAGTCCCACAAACCCGATCACTCCCGCGAGAGAAACCATGAGCGCCGAGAGAAGGGACGCGGCCCAGAAGAGCGCGCGGAGATTGCCCGGGGTGACCCCGAGGTTCCGCGAAAAGCGGTGCCCGAAGGAAATCACGTCCAGGTGCCTGTGGTGGAGCATGATCACCGCGATGACGGCGAGCGCGACGATCCCCGCCGGGACGAGCCATTCGTAGCGCGCGATTGACAGGTCCCCCATGAGCCACATCACCGCGCGGTGGACCTGGGTGGACCGCGCGAGCGCGAACGCCAGCAGCACCGCGGACGACAGGATGAATCCCATGGCGACGCCGGCCAGGATGAGCGACGTCGTCCCGTAGAGGATGCGCCTCGAGATCACGTACACCGCGGTGACCGCGGCGAGACTCCCCGCGAACGCCGCGAGCATGACGAACAGCTGGGGGAGGGAAAGCATGATCGCGAAGGTGGCCCCGAGCGCGGCGCCCCCCGATACGCCGATGATGTAGGGATCGGCCAGGGGGTTGCGGAGGAGCGCCTGGAACACCGTGCCGCTCACCGCGAGCGAGCCCCCGAGGAGCAGCGCCATTGCGATACGGGGCATCCGAATCTTCAAGAGGATATCCGCGGTGACCGTGTCCGGGCCGCCGCGGAAAAGGCCGGCGATCTCGGCGGGCCCTACCGTATGCGATCCGAACAGGAAGGCTGCCAGCACGCCCGCCAGCGTCAGTGCGGCGAGGATAAAGTAGCGCATAACGGTACTCATCTGGCTTCGCCTGCGGACCTTTCGATCAAGTCGGCGATGATCCCCGCAGCCCGCACGTAACACGCGGGCGTGTAATGCGATACGTCGTCCGGGTCGACCGTGTATACGCGCTTTGCCGCGACGGCCTTCATCGCGCCATAGCGCGCGAGCGCGCGCATGAAATCGTTTTCGCTCCCGTCCCTCATGATCACGATCATGTCGGGGTTTCTCGCCACGAGGCTTTCCATCGATACAAGGGGGAAGGGGGTGGATATGTCCTCGTACACGTTGCGTCCTCCCGCGTCCCGGATCACCGCGCCCATGAAGGACCGGCCCGAGACCGTCACGAGCGGGCTGTATGAGACGAAGAACGCGATGCCGCTCGCGCCGTCGCGGTGGGTGATGGAATCCAGGCGGGCTCGGTACTCCCCGAGCCTGAGCATCGCCTCGCGTTCACGGCCGACCACGCGCGCGAGCAGCAGGTAATTGTCGCGGATGGCGGGATACGCATCGTTTCGCGCGAACACGCGCGTGGGCACGTCGAGCCTGTTGAGCATGGGCACGTTCTGCACGGCGCCGTCCTCTTCGGAGAGCACGACCAGGTCGGGCCTGAGCGCGACGATTTTCTCGATGGAGGGATTGATGAGGCTTCCCACGACGGCGACCTTCCTGCCGACAGGGGGCTGGAAGGTGGTGATTCCCACGATCGCGTCTCGCGCTCCGAGGTCGATGATCTCCGCGGTCAGGGAGGGCGAAAGGGACACGATCCGTTTCGGCGGCACGTTGCTGGACCGGCCGCCCGCGGGCGCGGCGCAGGACAGGGCGAAGAGCGCGAGCGCCGCCGTCATGATAAAAGCGAATAATACCTTCATGTTCCGATTCTCCGGGTTGTTGACGGGGAACTGTCAAGAAGTATATCCCACTGATGACTAAAAAAGGATTGACAGGATGCAGCCGCCATTCGAGTGTCCTGAGTGACATACGTGGAGGAAGTCGGGTGCAAATCCCGCGCTGTCCCGCAACTGTGAATCCGCCCGAGGGCGGACAAGCCAGAGCTTCCATTAACTGTTGAATCCTCGAGGACCGGGATGCAGTTGTCCGCACGTTCAGTATATGGTGCGGGGAAAGGCACACGGCACGCCATTTCGAGGCGTGCTTTTTTGTGGATGCCGAGACCCCGCGCGGAATCGTCTCCCGGCAGGATAAAATATGCCCGGGAGGTATCCCCATGAAAAGTATTTCCCTCGTTATCGCCGCGCTTATGCTCGCGTGCGCGTGCGTGAAAAATATCGCGTCATACGGCGCCGCGGCGCCGGACGATCGCGATCGTGACGTCGCGACGGAAGAAAAGGACCGTGACGCGAAAGACGACAAGGAATCGGCGGAAAAACGCGATCTGGAAAAGGTCGATGCGGACAAGAAGCAAAAACGAAGAAAACCGCTTCGCTACCGCGATGCCGATATCGTGATCTCCGCGACGAAAACCGGGATCAACAGGAAGGAGACCGGGGCCTCTGTCACGGTGATCACGGAAGAGGACATCGAAAGAAGCAAAAAGACGCAGATAGTCGACATCCTGAAGAGCGTCCCCGGTGCGAGCCTGATGCAGAGCTCCTTCAGGGGAGGTATCGCGGATCTCTACATGCGGGGGGCGGCATCGAACCACGTGGCGGTGCTGATCGACGGTGTGAGGGTGAACAACCCCGCATCGGCCGGTCACGGTTTCGATTTCGCGCACCTCACCACGGAAAACATCGAGCGAATTGAGATAATCCGGGGCGCGCAGAGCACGCTTTACGGTTCGGACGCGATCGGTGGCGTCGTGAACATCATCACCAAAAAAGGGGAAGGAAACCCGTCGATAGACGTGCGCGCGCAGGGCGGATCGTTCTATACTTTCAACGAGTCGGTTTCCTCGAGCGGTGGGACCGAAAAGGCATACTATTCGTTCGGCGTTTCCCGCATGGATTCGAAGGGCGCGCGGCGCACCTCCACCTGGCATGGGTTCAGCAAATCGTACATAAAACACGGCGGCGGAGCCTACGAGAACACCTCGGCCTCGGCGCGGGCCGGCGTGAAGACTGTGCGCGACAGCTGGCTCTCCTTCTCGATCCGCTATACCGGGGCTGACATCAACATCGCAAACAGCGCGTTCGAGGAGGCGAAGGGGCATTTGTACCGCGATCGGAACCTGGCCCTGGCAGTGAACTACGAGATACCGGTGTTCAAGTGGTGGAGTTCATACCTTACGTTTTCGTATATGAATCAGGCCCAGCGCGACAAGTACACGCCGCACAAGTACGACTACGAGTATTATAAATACGAGTCCCTTACCTATACGAACATGCATTTCGACGGCTCGCTGATGGGAGGCGAATGGAAGAACGTCTTTCGCATCGGGGATGTCGACGAGATCACCTTCGGCGCATCATACGAACAGCGGACGGCCTCGACGCTGCCGTACTGGTGGAGCTGGAGCCAGTGGGGGGGCTTTTCCATGGATCCGACGAGCTCGTTTCCCATTGACAGGTCGGACGACACCTGGGCCGCGTACGCGCAGAACCATTTGAAGCTGTTGAAGCGAATATTCATTGTTGCCGGCGTTCGTTACACGAAGCCGGCCCATTACGGTTACAGCATCGACTATACCGCTTCGGGATCGTTCATCGTTCCCGTGACCGAGACGCGATTCAAGGCATCCGTCGGAACCGGGTATAAAACCCCGTCGCTCTATCAGATATACAACTCTTTTGACCGCAACACGAACTATACCTACGGGTATCTCGAACCCGAGAGGACCTTGACCTATGACGCCGGCATAGAACAACCCATTCTCGATGGCCGCATAGTGCTCGAGGCGAATTACTTCAGTATCGATTATAAAAACATGATCACGTACGACACGACGGTCGACAGGAACGGCAGGTACTGGAACGGTGACGGCATGATACGGGGGGCGGAGGCGGTGTTGAGCGTCAAGCCCGTGGATGATCTTGCCATATCGGGGTATTACACCCACACCCGCCCCGAAAGCAGGGCCATCTTTATCAGAGGCGACATGATCCGCAGGCCGCGCCATCAGGCCGGCGCGATCCTAAACTACGCCTTCCTGAAAAAGGGGAATATCCGCGTCACGTTCACCTATGTCGGGAAGCGAAGAGACTACTTCATGTTCCCGTACTACCACTCGATGAACCCGTATTACCGGCTTGACGGGGCGGTGTCGTGGCAGGTGATCGACCAGCTCCAGATATACTTCACGGTGGAAAACGCCCTGAACAAAAAATACGACGAGGTGAGGGGATACCGCGCGGCCCCGTGCGCGATGTACGGCGGTTTCAGGGTGACGATCTGATCGCCGATGCGTAATGTTATTGACGGGGAAGGGAAAGGGAATGGTCATGATATACGCGCCGCGCATCGGACGGCCGGGGCGTATATCCCCATACGGGCTGGTACAATGCCATATAAATGCGAAGAGGAACTGAGGGATAAAACCCGTGACATCGTTCGGACGCTCGGGGGCGCCGGATACGAGGCCGCGATGATTGCGGGATCGATCAGGGATTACATGCTGAAGATCGCCGTCCAGAAGGAAGGCGTGGGCAAGGGGAATATCGTCCTCTACTACAGCCCGAAGAACAGGCGCTTCACGGTGAAGACCGGCGAGATCACGGACCCGGCAACGGCCCGCGAGGTGCAGTCCCTGCTGGAAGGCGGGGAGGAGCGAACCTCTACAGCCGGCGCGGTTTCGATCTACGTGGACGGCTCGTGGATTGACGGCTCCATCGGCTGGGGCCTGGTTGCTGTTGTGGACGGGAAGGCCGTGCACGAGGACTGCGGTAGAGTGACAGGCCGCAGGCTCACAGGGATGAGGCAAGTGGGAGGAGAGATCGAGGCCGTGTACCGCGCGGTGGCATGGTGCGCTGATCAAAGAATCACCGAAGCCTCCTTTCACTACGATTACGAGGGCGTGGCCAGCTGGGCCACGGGCTCGTGGAAGGCCAATAAAGCCGATACGAAGGAATACGCCAGATTCATGAAGGAATGTGAGATTACCATTCACTGGGTATGGGTGAAGGGTCACAGCGGCGACCGATGGAATGAGCGTGCTGACTTTCTCGCGAAAAAAGGCGCCAGAAAACAATAATTGAAATCGAATTTTTTTGACAGGCACTTGACGAACAGATATTGATTTTGTATATTGTTGTTAGCACTCAACTATGATGAGTGCTAACAACAAACAAGGAGGTAAGCCATGAAGCTTAGTCTGGCTCGAAAAGGCGATTCGATCGGAAGCGACATCGATCACTTCAGGCGTCGCCTCACAAATGTATTCGATGATTTTTTCAATACAGAAACCGGAAACTTATGGGAAAGCGAATGGGCCCCGGCTGTGGACGTCGAGGAAGATGTCAAAGCCATTTACGTGAAAGCCGAAATGCCGGGAGTAAGCGAGAAGGACCTTTCGGTTACGGTACATGACTCGGTTTTAACGATCAAAGGTGAGAAAAAGGAAGAGAAGGAAAACAAGAGTTCGGAAAAGCGGTCGATCGTATGCGAACGTTGCTATGGTTCGTTTTCGCGCAGCATATCGCTGCCTGCGGGAATCGATCCAGGCAAGATCGAGGCCCGATACAGGGACGGTCTTCTAACCGTCACGGTCCCCAGGGTAAAGCCGGAGGAACCGAAGAAAATATCCATCGATATCAAATGAACAGGGGAGGCAAATCATGTTAACATACAATGTTTTCGACGATGTATTCGAATTGAGAAACCTCGTGGACGATTTTTTCAGGGACATTCCATCTCGTTCCAGGGGAAGGGAGTACCCCTATATCAGGATGCATGAGGGCGGTGACGAAATCGTTATCCATGCGCTCCTGCCGGGTATGAAGGCGGAAGAGGTGAGCATCAACCTGGTCGATGCGAGTCTTATCATCGAGGGGGAGAAAAAATCCGATTACGCAGACCAGCCATATATCCGCAAGGAGCGGAATTTCGGCAGATTCAAGAAGTCGGTGAAACTCCCATACCAGGTAGACGGCGGTAGCGTCAAGGCCGAGCTGAAGGAGGGTATCCTTGCCATCGCTATGAAAAAGAGCTCGGAATCAATGCCCAGGAAAATCGAGATCCATTAAGGAGGTGCAGTCATGCAAACCATAACAGAAAAAACCAGCACTGATAGGGCTCGCGACGAAAGAATGCTCGTTCCCGCGGCGGATATATTCGAAACGCCGGGTGAATATACCCTGAAGATTGAGATGCCCGGCGTGACCAGGGAGAACCTCGATGTAGTCATTGCTGACGACGAACTCGAAATCCGGGGAACCGTGAAGGAGAACCCGGCGGGCGACAAGAAGCTGATTTACGGGGAATACAATTTGTATAACTATTACAGGAAGTTCAAGGTAGGCTCCGATATAGACCGCCAGAAAATCGGGGCAATCCTCGAGAACGGGGTTCTCACCCTCAAACTCGAAAAACACGAGCAGGTTAAGCCCAGAAAAATTGACATCCAGGTGAAATAGAAAAAAAAAGGGCTGTCCGCAGGGACAGCCCATTATATTTACAGCATTCGCAGTTCAGGCTTCTACATCGATATTTTCCCCCAGACCCTCCACTTTTGCGGTCACGTCGGCTTTCATCATCTTGTTCTGGAGGGACAGATGGGCATCGTTTATGGTTTTCAGCATCTCGTTCATCCGGTTGATGCTGTCAGCGGTCATGGCGAAATTATCAGTTCCAATTTTCATTGTGTTCCTCCCCGGGCCATACTTTCACTGATTGATATATCGTCCTCCGAGGCCCGTTTCTTGAATAAAATTTATTCATGAATAAAAAAAACGACCGGCGCTTCTGGCGCCGGTCGTTTTTTTTTCCAGTTAGTTCCGCCGATCAGTGCAGTCCGCCGGAGCTCTTCATCCACTTGAAGATATCCTTGAAGATATCCTCCCTGTTCACCTCGTTGAAATTCTCGTGGTAGTTTTTCTGGTGCACCGTCAGGGTCATGAGACCGGGTCTGACCGTTCGCAACGCCTCGACGCTCGACTCGCAGTCGGCAAGATGATCCTCGCCCGCGATCACGGCGTAAACCGGGTAGGTGTTCCACCTGCTCAGGTTGTTCAGCACCCAGCGCTGGGCTTTCTTGCTTTCCGCCGCGCATCGCGTCGTGACCCTGGAGCTGCGAAGGCCCGCCGCTTCGTCCGCGCGGTGGCGGGCCAGTATCTTTTTATCGTGCGTGAGCTTGTCCAGTATGGATTCGAGCTCAATCGAGTGCCTGGGCTTGATCACCGAAAGGACGTCAGCGAGCATCTCGAGAACGGGATTCACCTTCACCTTGTTCACGAGCCAGGGCGACGATACGATGAAGCCCGAGATGTCCGTATCGTGCGCCTTCGTGAGGCCGAAGGTGAGGCCGATCAGACCGCCGAACGAGTGGCATATTACGAACATGGGTACCCCGGAGTGCTTCGCGCGTATCCATTTCCAGTATTTGAAGATATCGTTCACGTGATCCTGGAACTTGTCCATGTGGAAGATCACCTCGGTGCCGGGATTGTACTGGGGAAAGGTCCCGTGCCACCTGAGATCCAGGGCGTACGTGGCGATATCCTTGTTCTTGAAAAAGAGCGCAGGAGTGACCCAGTCGCCCCCGTGAATCATGGCGCCGTGAATCCCGAGGAGAATGGCTTTCGGTTTTTTCGCCGGCAGCCAGCAGTGTGAAAGGAGGCGGGTGTTGTCGTCGGCCTGGAAAAGTTCCAGGGTGGTTTCGGAAAAGGGATTTTTCATTGTACTTCTCCGTGAATATAAGCATTTCTATGATGTCATAGTCGCGCTTTTGGACTTCCCGTCAAATAATATTTAACGAAAAATGGGGTGGATATGGCGGGGGCCCGTGAAAAGACCCCCGGTGCGCCATGTGCTATCCCTGCTTCAGCTGGTAATTACCGTAAATGAGCAGCTTTCCCTTCTCGTCCGTGACCTCGAAAGCACCATTCGCCCAGCGGAGCGTGACGGTATCGCGGAAGAACACCGGACGCCTGAACGCCACGGAGAACCGGGCGAGCTCGCGTTTCTCGGCGAGCACGATAGTCTTCATGATCATGTTCGCGCTGCAGAGCCCCTGGGCGAAGGTGCGGCGGTACCCCGCCATGCGTGCGAAAAGGCGCGAAAGGTGGATCGGGTTCCGGTCGCCGGACAGGCGTGAATACCGGTATCCAAGGTCTTCCGGGAATACCAGCTCCTCGGAGCGGTGCTTCAATCCCGCGAGCACGGGTTCGCGTTTCGATATCTCCGCGATTTCGGCGATCTCGTCCTGCCGTACCGGGGGGCGCTTTTTCACATGCTCCAGATCAGCGGGGCGGATATTTTGTATAAGGAAGTAGTCGAGGATTTCCGTTACCAGGTCGCCCGTCGAGTCGTAGATGAATGTCTTGCCGAAGAGGGCCGCGCGGTTTCTGTTCACGTATGAGAGGTCCTCGGGTTCGTACACTATTTTAAACTCCTCGGTACCGGTCGACATGAAGGCCCTCTTGTGAAAGACCATCGATGATTTCAGGTGCAGCAGAGAAAGAAGGTTCACGTGCATGATGTCGAGAAAGCGCAGAAGATGTACCGCGCGCGACGCGTCGTAACAGGTGTAGGGGATGTAGAGCTTATCATCGCCGACCTGGAACATCTCGCGCCACATCCGGCGGTCTTCCTCGCTGTAATGAAAGAGGTCCTCGTGCGAAGGGATCGGCTCGAAGCGGAGCCGGTGCCTGCGCGTCATGCCGCGGAGCGCCTTTTTCAGGTAGAACATCCCGTAGCGCGCCCCGTGGGTGTCCAGTGGTCTTTTTACCGTCGGCCGTTCCGTAGATTGTGTCATGGCATCCTCTCTTCGTTGCAGATAACGTCAGGTCCGTCGAGCCGCGCATGATGGCCCGTGTCGCTGCGCCGCCCCGACGGGCTACGATACGTACCGCGCCCGTGTCTGTCAAGGAAGAATACGGGCGGCGAAGGGTCTCCGCGCTCCACGGATTATGTCGCCTTGATGGGGGCGCGGACTACGGAGATTATATCCTGTGATAATTATGAGGTGATCGGCCGGCTAAGCGAATATTCCCCCTGCCGACGGGCAGTCGCATTCATACTTGACAGACGGGAAAAACGGGCTATAGTAGTACCGGTCCCGGCCCGCAAAACACCGGGAGGGGAGGCAGGTCACATGTGCGGAAGGTTCGCGTTTTACCAGCCGATTCGCGACATCATTAAACTCTACCTGGTGGAGGACGTGATATACCGGTCTGCGGAGAGATACAACATCGCCCCCGGCGCGGAGGTGCCTGCGATCGTTGCCGAGGGCGGCAGGCGCGCGCTGCGCGGCCTCACCTGGGGGCTGGTCCCTTCCTGGGCGAAGGACCCGAAGATCGGCTACCGCATGATCAACGCGCGCGCGGAGACCGTGCACGAAAAGCCGTCGTTCCGCCGCGCCCTTCGCGCGGGACGCTGCCTGGTCATGGCGAGCGGTTTCTACGAATGGAACAGGTCCGCGACCGCGAAGATCCCGCTGTACTTCAGGCTTGATAACGGCGATCCCATGGCGTTCGCCGGGCTTCGCGAGCGCTGGGAGTCGGAGGGACGGGTGATCGAATCGTGCACCATCATCACCACGTCTGCCAACCGGATCGTGGCCCCGGTCCACGACAGGATGCCGGTGATCCTTTCACCGGACACTGCCGGGCGCTGGCTCGATCCCGAAGTTCCTGCGGACGAGGCGAGGGGGCTCCTTGCCCCGTGCCCGCCCGAGATCATGGAATGCTACCCGGTGTCAACCCTGGTGAACTCGCCTAAGAACGACGCCCCGGATCTGGTGCGGCCGATTTAAACGCGCCATCGGTTCCCGCGATGGACCGCATTCCGGGTACGAAAATCCACCCGCAATTCATCGCATCGAAGGGAAATATACCATACCCGTGCCGTCTAACAATTGCTTGCATTGATGAGCCTTTCGTGCCGGAATGTCCGGATATACATAATGAGGTTACAGCGCCATGAACAAAGAAACATACGGAAAGAAGTACGGACCCTGGGCCATCGTGTGCGGGTGCGCGGAGGGAATCGGTTCCGGTTTTGCCCTCAGGCTCGCGGAATGGGGATTCAATCTTTGTCTCGTCGATAAAAAAAGGAAGGAGCTCGCCGCGTTCGCCGCGCAAATCAGGGACCGGTTCGGCGCCGAGACCGACGAAATCCATCTCGATCTCGGGCATGACGGGCTGGTCGCTGCGATCGACCGCGCCACGAATAAGCGCGACATCGGCCTCCTCGTGTACAACGCGGCCGAGGGGCCGGTCCGTCCCTTCATGAAAACCCCGCTCGAGGATCTGTCCTACCAGGTGAGCGTGAACGCGGCGGGGCCCGCGCTGCTCTCGCGCTACTTCGCGCAGCGTTTCATGGCGAGGGGATCGGGGGGGATAATCATAATGTCGTCCATCGCCGGTTTCCAGGGGGAATCGCTCGTCGCGACATACGCGGCGACAAAGGCGTACGACACGACGCTGGGGGAGGCCCTGTACCACGAACTCGGGCCGCTCGGCATAGACGTGCTCGTCTGCGCCGCCGGCACCACGAAGACCCCCGGATACCTGTCCACGGACCCTCGCTATGGGCTCCTCAGGCCGAAGGAGGCCGACCTCCAGTTCGTCGCGGACCAGGCACTGACGTATCTCGGCAGGAAGCAGGTGAGGATAATCAGCGCGAGCAACCGCTTCATCCTGTTCGTCATGCACCGGCTGCTCGGGCGCCGCATCGCGTCGGGTTTTTTCGACGCGAACATGCGGCGCGCGTACCGGCACAGGATGTGACCGACCGGGTCAATTGGGATGGTTGTATGTCTCGACCTTCTCGACGATACCGTTCTTCAGGTAAAACTTCACGGCCGAGAACTGGTCCCTCGCGAAAAATGAATTGAGGTGGTAGCACATCATGCCGCCCTTTTCGTAGTCGGGGGGGCCGAATTTTTTCTCTACCTGCTCGCGCGTCATGCCCACTTTCACGCCTCCGTTGAGCTCGCGCCCCGGCCCGGTGAGCGTCGCGTCGAACACGTACTCTCCGCAAAAGAGATTGATGTCGAGGTTGGTGTAGTGAATTCTGTGGGAAGTGCATTCACCCACTTCATGTATGCGCTGGTCTGCGACGTCCTCGGTTTTTTCAGGAGGGCCATATCTCGCGGTGATGTCGTTCACGCGGTTTTTCTTCTCTTTCGGGTTGTACAGGCCAAGGGGATTGACGATGAGCGTCTCTATGGCCCTGGTCTGTTCGTCGTACCTGTCGGGAGCCCTGTACCCGTCGGGTGAATCTGGCGCATTCTTCCGGTCCTTTTTCGACACGATGGAGAGGTAGGCGTTGAATGCCCATCCGGTTTTGCCGCCGGCGGATTTCACTTTCAGCCAGGTGCCTTTTATCCCCTTTATGGTCTCTTCTGGACCCGCTTCCCTCAGGAGTTCCACCTGCGAGCGGTAGGGGAGCTCGCCTATCTTTCTGCCATTTGAGGAGGGGCTCTCGCGCAGCGCGAGATAGGGCTGCGCGGTTACCTCGGCCATGAACTTGATTTCGTCCTTCTTCTTGCAACCCGTGATGATGAACGCCGCAGCCGCGCAGATGCACGCGAGAGCAAGCGATAGTGAAACGCGCATGGTAAATTTTATCATGATGGCAGTCCTCGTGGTTTTTTTCGGGATCGGTGTGGGATATACCTTCCGTAGCACAGTGAATCCCGGTCGGGATTGAAACTGGCACGCCCGGACGGTTCTTGCAAGAAATTTTTTGTTTTGCAGGGGCTTCGCCCCTGCACCCCGGGAGATTGCGGGAGGAATCTATGCCCGCCGGGGATGCTCCCCGAGGGCAACACCGTGGCCAGCGTAGTCGAGCCATCGAGGGAAGCGGTCGTGACATCCGGCCCGGGCACCCGCCCGGATACAACATCCTGTTATCGGGCGGGCGGAGCCATCCTGTCTCCTGTGCCCGTTGCGGATGTCCCTCCCGCATTAGTTGTCATGTCGGTAATGAATCTGCGGTAGGCATATCCCCCTGCACCCCAGGAGATTGCGGGAGGAATCTATGCCCGCCGGGGGCGGCGCCGTGGCGAGCGCAGTCGAACCATCGAGGGGAGCGGTCGTGACATCCGGCCCGGGCACCCTCGCAAATACGACATCATGTCATTGCGAGGGCGGAGACATCCTATCTCCTGTGCCCGTTGCGGATGTCCCTCCCGCATTAGTTGTCATGTCGGCAATGAATCTGCGGTAGGCATATCCCCCTGCACCCCGGGAGATTGCGGGCAGAATCTATGCTCGCCAAGGGCAGCGCCGTGGCGAGCGCAGTCGAGCCATCGAGGGGAGCGGTCGGTACGTCCCTTTACCGCGGCAATATCCCCCTGTTCGCGGCATCGTTGATGATCCCTTCAATAAAATGCCAGATAGAGGTAGAGCCATCCGCGATCTTTCTGTTCACGTCGTACACCTTATGGTATGTCACGCCGTGTTCCCTCCATGCCTTGCCGCCTGTCGCATGGTTGAGGATCACTGCGGACACACGGTCGATGGCCCTGGCGAACCTGGACTCCGCCGTAACGTGCGCCTCGAATTCATCCCACAGGGCCCGGAACTCGTCCCTCTGGTCGTCGGGGAGCATCCCGAAAAGCCGTTCGGCGGCCATTCGCTCACGCGCTTCCTGGTCGAGCCTGGCACCGTCATCGTAGATGAATGTGTCGCCGGCGTCGATCTCGACGATGTCGTGGATGAGTCCCATCCTCATGACCCTGTTGATGTCGATCGACTCGTTCGCGTGCTCAGCGAGGATCATGGCGCTCAACGCGAAATACCACGAGTGCTCGGCATCGTTTTCCTTTCGCGATCCGTCGCTCACGTAGTTTCTTCGAAAAACGCTTTTGAGTTTGTCAATTTCGATGATGAAGGCCAGCTGCTTCTCGATTCTGTTCATTGTATATCCCGCTGATTTAGTATGGGGATACATAACTCCACGGTCACGGGCGTGTAAAATGATTTTTCTTCATCGCGATCATGACCGCGTTTCCGATGGCGGAAATTTATGCTTGACAAAGAGCTAAACAAAAGTATAGTTATTCCGAAGAGGTGAGATTATGCCGAAAACTGCCTTTGGAACCATCGGAGCGAAAAGCGACAATATCGCATATTGCGGGCTCTACTGCGAGGAATGCAAAAGGTACAAGAAGGGCAAATGCCCGGGCTGCATGCAAAACGACAGGGCATCATGGTGCGGTATCCGAAAATGCTGTATCGAAAACAGCTATAAAAGCTGTGCAGAATGCGCGTCGTTCAGCGACCCGAAGGAGTGCAAAACCTACAATAATATCATAGCCAGGATCATAGGATTCATTTCGGGAACCGACAGGAGCCTGTGCGTCCATTATATCAGGGAGAATGGATACGGTCGGTTCGCTTCTTACATGGACGGGCTGGGCAGCATGTCCATGAAAAAAATAAAGAAGTGAGAAGCAACAGCGCCTGTACTCGCCGTTCATGCACGGTATCATCAGGTCCGTCGGGCAGCCATGAAGAACAATCCAGATAATCAGCCGCAGTATAGCATCAGCGACTGATTATCCGATCCACGAGGTCTTATTTGTAGATAGTTGTTCTATAGGCCTGTTCCAGATCAGTCATCGGAGTCGATGTGCCCCAGAGTTGCAGGTTACTGTTGCTTGCGGGGCCTATCTTGACCGGTTCTTTTCCCTGAATGCAGGCTTCCAGCGCGCTTTTAAACCCCTGTATCAGTAAGTCCGGTGTATCAACTCCCTTTGCCGCCATGTCTTTTTTCACGGATTTGAAGACAATTTTTACTATATAGTCTTTTATCCGCGGCACTGCCATCAAACCGTCGTAGTCGACCCCGAAAAATTCTGCCACGAATCGGTAGCTGTTTTCTACCTCTTCACGGTGTTCCTCGGTAGGCGACATCAACCAGGACGAGATGGCATTGCCCAGGAGCAGTTCAGTGGCGTTGAGAAATCCCGTGTCCCACAGGTTCTGGTAGATCGATATCTCGGCCTCAAGGTTTGCGTGGTATTCCAGTTCTGCGGTCGATCTGGCCGCCTTCGTGTTCATTGTGGTCCTTTCATGGAAATTGACCATCACCGGCAGTGAGTTGATATCTGCATTTTCCAGGAGCGCAGGCTGTTGGGCCAGGATCGGGGCGGTCGACATGGCGAGGAAAAGTCCCTCCTCGGCCATTGAGGCCAGGAATTCTGGCGCTGTTCCCTGCGTTTTTTCGAGTTCGAACACGCGCCGGTACACCTTTTCCGTGGCGGGGTCTTTCGTCTGCATGCTGTCATATGCCATATGGTACCCGGCCGCGACCTGTGAGGACGCGGGCACGGTGCGTACGCCCTGTACCGGCTTTTCCTTCGCGAGTTCCTGCATGAGACCTGAGAGCTCGTTCATGGCGTTCTGACCGTCAGGTTTCGCGTAAAAATCCATCATGTCCTTTGCCTGTTCGGCCAGGTCGTTCAGCCTGCCATACAGGGCGAGCGCTTTTTTCACTTTCTCGTTCGATTCGCCCAGCTTTTCTTTATAACTGGTGAGCCCCAGTTCGAAGCTCGAGAGTATTTGTTTCAGCGAAGCGTCCATCAGGCACAGGCCTCCTCGAAGTATTTCTTGAGCTGCGCCATCCGCGCGTCATCGAAGATGATGATCGATCGGTATGGCCGGTATGATGTGAGCTTTTCCCAGGTGATGGCGGGGTCCGCCGCCTTGAGATCCGCCCAGGCCCTTTTCACCGCATTGTTGGCGTCAGCCCTGTCCTTTTTGCAACGTACGTGCGCGGCGATGAGGACCCCGATGAAATTCTCAACACGGTTGAGGGCCTGGTGCGCCCTGCCGGCGGCCTCACTCGCTTCCTTCGTGGCTGCCTGCATTTTATCATATAAGTCCGCGTGGCTTGTCGCGCTCTTTGCCGCGTCGAGGCACGCTTCGAGTCCCTTCGCGCCGATCTCGTCACCGAAGCGGCGTTTTACCTCGATGAGGTTCGTATAGCGGTCAAGCTGCTCGGCCTGACCGATCGAAAACATGTCCCCGGAAATGGCGATTTTATCGGCATATTCCGCTGCGTCCCCCGAGGAAGCGAGCATCTGGAGGTATTTCTTGTATTCGACGATCTGGTGCCGGTTCAACTCCGGCGCGCTCGCGCATTCTTTGAGCCTCGCTTCGAGGTAGCGTTTCTGTGCTGCAATAATGTCGGCCATTGTCTATCCCCTTGATGGAATTCGATATTGTAATACTGGGCTTGCCATGGGCAATGTCAAATATAAAACGACATTCGCTCCGGGGAACGACAGGATGCGCGTCACTCGATCATCGCGAGAGCCGCGTCCACGTACTCGTAGGAGTCCGCGGGCATTTGCCTGATTTTTTTCTCGATACGTTTGCTCCCGACACGGACCACGACGGTTTTTTTCTCGGGGATCATGATGACATACTGGCCCTTGATGCCGCGTATCATGGGGATGGTCATTCCGCGATGATGCATGATCCATATCTGGTAACCGTAAAAGTCGACGCTGTTTCCCTTGTCGTCCTTCAGCCATGATGCGGGGGATATGGCCGCATCGATGTATTCTCTGGATATAAGCCGTTTACCGTTCCAGGTCCCGCCGTTCAGGATCAGCTGGCCGATGCGGGCATAGTCCCTTGCGCAGGCGTAGAAGCAGCAGAAGGCCTTTTCGGTCCCGTCCCTGTGATCGAGGCTCCAGAGAGCGTCTTTTCCCGCTCCCAGGGGCTTCCACAGTTTCTCCGAAGTATATTGTGAAAGCTTCATCCCGGTCGCCCTTTCCACTACCATCCCCAGGATCTGCGTGTTCCCGCTCAGGTATTCGAAGCGTTTCCCTGCAGGGACCGCGACGCCGATTCCCTTCGTCAGCGAATCAAGGTCGTCGCCGAAATAGGCTTTCGCCGTGATGGCAAAGGGGTTGATGTAGCTTTCGTTCCAGTCGATCCCCGAGCTCATGGTCAGCACGTCTTTCACGGTGATGGCTTTCTTTTTTCCGGTTTTGAACTCCGGGATGAAATCGCCCACGGGCTGGTCCAGGCTCTTGATTTTACCCTCGTCGAGCGCGATGCCCACGAGAAGACCCACGATGGTTTTCGCCGCGGAAAAGGAGTTCGTGACGGATTGATCGGAGTAGCCGTCCCAGTATTTTTCGGTGAGGATGCGGTTGTTGCGGACCACGATGAATGCGGCGGTCTTCAGGTCCTTCATCATGGCGGCGTATTTCGGGGGGATATCCTTCTTATTGTAGTCCGGATCCAGTTCCCACGATTGGGGCTCGCCGGCGCTGACGGTCCTGTTTTCGAAAAAGCGGTAGTCGTCGATGGTTACCCTCATGTTGCGGAACGCATTCTTTACGTAACCGGGCGTCAGCGCATAGGCGGCCGCTAGCGTGATGAACACGATTGCTGTGATAATAAGGCCCTTTCGGTTTTTCATCTTTCATCTCCTTGCATGTTGATATTCTTAAGGGCAGGCACACTCACCGTCCCCGTCGTTCACGAAGGCGTTTCATCTATCATGTGACATGCCGGCATGTCGTATTCCCTGGACCACATCCAGGCATATCATGCATATATCATCATCAAAATTTTCTCCGCCGTGGTAACTGACAAGGTCCCGGTACACATTGGCGATGAATTCCCCGCTCGACAAGTTCCGGTTGTCGTTGAACGATCGAATCATTCCTTCGCGTTCGAAGAACGACCCGACATCGATCTTCGAACGGGCCTCGGTGAGGCCGTCAGTGTAAAAGAGCACCTTGCTGCCCGGCTCGAGGGCCGTGTCGCTGTTCGTGTATTTTTTGCCGAGCCCTTCCAGGGTTTTTTCGTTGAAAACCGCCAGGGGCAGGCTCTTCGCACCGGACAATTCCCGTATGCCGAGGGAATCGATGATGAACGGGGGATTGTGGCCCGCGTTTGAAAATCGGATTGAACGCGCATCGGTATCGTATATCCCGTAGAATGCCGTCACAAAGTTACCGCCGCTTTGCTGGATGATGATGCCGTTGAGGTATGAAAGCAGGCCGGCGGGATCCTCCCGCGCGCCCCCCGATTGCAATATCGCGGTCTTGATCATGCTCGTGACAAAGGCCGCAGGGACGCCGTGCCCGGACACATCGCTCAGGAAAATCCCAATTTTATTCCCGCCCCCGAAGGTGATGAAATCGTAGAAGTCCCCGCCCACCATGTGCATGGGCCTGTAGAGCGAGTGGATGCATTCGAGCGGGCTCTCCATCGGGATAAGCTGTTGCTGGATGTTGCGCGCGAGGCTTATCTCGGTTTCCATTTGCTCGTTTTCCCTGGCCAGCGTGTTCTGGTACCCGCGGATGGTCCTGTAGGCATAGAATGCGAAAACGAATATCAGCAAAAGGAGTGCCGATCTTATCACGTGACGCGTGTTCATCACATATGCGGACGGCAGGCCGGGTGTCGCGGCAAGCGCCAGGTACGCTTCGATGGCGATATACGCCGATGCGAAGCATATCGAGATGAAATAACTGTATTTTCTCTCCTCCTCGGGGAATACGAAGAATGCGAATATGACGCCGATCAGGAAAAAGAAATGTATGTCGCAGTAAAAATTCGTCAGTACGCTTTCGATCGCGGTGCAGATGAGCGCGTTGAAACAGAGCACGTTTCTCGAAAGGAAGTGGCGCCTGTAATAACTGAACACCAGCGCCGCAGCGTATAAAAACGATTGCGCGGTCACCACGGACAGGAGGGCCGCCGATCCGGGAAGAAATACGTAAAGGTAGGGCGCGTACGCGACGATCGCCAGGCCGCATATCACGGTAAGCACATTAGTGAAGCGGATATACCTGGCTTCATCGGCATCGGTCTGGTCCGATATGCCGATATTCTTTAATGTCGTAATGAAATCGAAGACCATTGACGCAGCCCGGCGGACGCGTGAAACGCAAAGGCATCACCGTGTCCGGCCACAATGAATACAATCGGATCAGTGCCGGCACGTCAAGCAAGTATTGCGGGCCACGGCTACACGGTTGTCGCCCTTTGCGCCTGCGGTCGTGATGGACCGCCGGGCGCGGTCAAAGGAGTATCGCGGCGGTAACGGTTCAGATGCCGATGCCGTGAAAATAGACGGTGCCTTCAATGGAATCGATGAGCAATTTATGATGGCCGCTTTGTGACCACTCGCTGGCTGCCCCTTCGGCCTCGTAGCACGCGGGGTTATCGATCTGTGTGGGTTTCCATCCGCCCGTAAAACGATCATAGCCGGGAGGCAGGCTCATGGGAAAGCGGATTGTACGGCAGTCCGTTTTTTTATAATGGTACCTGGACAGAACATTTGTCATGGCGGATGAATCGGCCCTGAAACGCAAAAAGAGGTTGTATCCCCCCATGGTATCACCGGTGCCTTCGAGGAGGGTGATACCCGCGGGAACGGGGCGGAGGACCACAGCCTCGAACATCTGGCGGGGCGTGTTGCCGCTGCCGGGACAGGCGGTAAGAAGAAACACCGCTATACAGAGGAGCACGGGCGGGGTTGCGACTTTTTGAATGCCTGCTGCCGCGACACGGGGAGCGATGTCGAATCGGGTGCTTTTTTGTTTCATAATCCCACTATACCGCCAAACCGTTTTGGCGCTTTTTCTCGACGTGCCGGAACCGGTCTGTCGATTCAACCGCGCGGCCCGGATGGAATATACGAGCTTCCATCGATCGATTATTACAATCAAAAAACACCGGGTAGCCAATTATTTCCCGATCCTGCCGCAGGATATTCCGCTTGCTTTTTTTCAATCTATTCGTATAACGATGTCATCGAGAACACACATCGATGCCGTTCATACGGCACTACTTCCAGGGGGTGATCAAGATGCGCATGGTTCTATCCGTCACACTGTTAATGGCCGCTGTTTTTTTAATCACCACGGGGTGCAAAAAAGAGCCCGATCTCATCGACGCGTACAGGGCGATACCGTTCCAGAGCGGCAGCTTCGGGGTGGGTGCCATGAACAAGCAGGCCAACAGCATGGAAGTGGACCTCATGGGGGGCGGCACATGCATGTCGGCCACGCCCGCGGG
Source organism: uncultured Leptospirales bacterium (assembly GCA_964423905.1). Classification (GTDB taxonomy): domain Bacteria; phylum Spirochaetota; class UBA4802; order UBA4802; family UBA5550; genus CAYRGX01. Next base: position 24,598 of record CAYRGX010000003.1, read on the forward strand.
CAAGGCCGTCGTGAAAAACGGCAACATCGTCATCATGGTCGATGTGTCCAAGGGGGCGCCGCCCGACTGCGTGGACACCGTCACCCTCAAGTACGAGTGCACCATCACGAAGGATCAGGTCATGAAGGTATTCCGCAAGGAGGCGCCGAATATCGATAACATAGAGTGCAAGGAAGTGAACGACTGAGAAATGGATGGTGGTGATCAGGAGATATTCGTTTTTAACCACATAGAGAAGTGCGGCGGCGTCTCCTTCGCGCTCTATCTTGAGGGGCAGATTCGCCCCGATGACCAGGCCCTGCTTGTCTTCGCGGGAAAGATCGACGAGTTCCGCAAGAAGCTCGCGGCGGGCGGATACGACCGCTCGCGAAGGCTGTTCGTGTATACCCACTTCGCATCGGCCGTGCACCGGCTTTTCCCCGGCAAGAGGCTCAGAAAGCTCACCCTGCTCAGGGAGCCCTGGTCGCGCTTTGTGTCGGCGTACCGCTTTTCCCAGGGGGTGAGTTTCTTTCCCCCCATGACCATGGACGACTTCTTCGCCGGGTCGTGGCACAACTTCATGACGCTCACCCTGGGTGACGGGAACCTCCCGGCCGCGAAGGAGAACCTCGAGTCCGATTACGAGTTCTTCGGCCTTACCGAGGATTTCGACCGGAGCATGCTGATGCTCGCCGACACGTTCGGGTTCGGGAGCGCCGATTACACGCACATGAACAGGTCGACCGCGGGGGACCGCGAAGGGGCGCCCGCGGGAATGCGCGAGCGCTTCTACGAGCTCAACCGGGACGACGTGGAGCTCCACGAGTTCGCGAAACGCCTCTTCGAAAAGCGCTGGAGCGAGCGCGCACCGTCCCTCGCCGGGCGCAGGCCCCCGGCGGCCGGCGAAAGCGGCGACCGTGAGGACATCATCCGGAGGCTCACCGACAACTTCAGGACCGAGCGGCAGCCGCGGGACTCCTTCCTCTTCGAGCCCTTCAGCGCCGACGACGGGGCGCTCGCGGTCCTCTGGGGAATATTCTACAGGCTGACGCCGCTCGCGCAGATGTACGAGATACTCGGGCAGGGGCGCTACCGCGAGCTCGGGCGGCTCATCGACAACCTGGAGGCATACCACGCCGCGTGCCCGTTCCCGTACCCGAGCATGCCGGAGTTCATCCGCTACTTCAGGGGGATAACGCCGAACGCGTTCGAGGCAGCCCTGGGCCGGGTGCTCTCGTTTCTCGGGGTGGATATGACCGCGGCAAGGGAAAAGCGTCTCGGCCCGAAAATGCCCTACGGCCTGCTGAATTTCATGGACTTTGTGGACACGAAAACCATGATGGATCTGTTCCGCCGTCTCGGGCAAAACATCGACGTCGAGGCCGAGATCGGCAGGCTCCTCGACGAATAGCCCGCATTATATTTTTATTTTTACACTAAACATTTGTTGACATATCCAGCCCCCCGCGCTACCTTTGTTCCAGGGGCCGGCGCACACGGCCGCTTCCCTCGATGGTTCGACGAGCCACCACGGGTACAACCACTCGCAAGGCTCGTGCATCGCCCGGGAAGCGACACCACGCTTGTCGAGTAGCCCGAAGGGCGTATCGAGACATGCGTCCCCATGTCACAGTACGGAGGAGCCTCATGAAACCCGTCGCGTCCGACGTGTCACTCATCGCGCTGCGGGGCGTGCCCTGCCTCTCGCCCGGGGCCGGCCTGCCGTTTTTTTCCGCCCGCGTGCCCGCGGGCTTCCCGTCCCCCGCGGACGATTACCTCGACCGCAGCCTGGATCTCAACGATCTCCTGGTGCGTCATCCCTCCGCGACCTTTTTCGTGCGCGTGTCCGGCGACTCCATGACCGGGGCCGGCATCCATTCCGGGGACATCCTGGTGGTGGACCGAACCGAGACCGCCCGCCACGGCAGCATCGTCATCGCGGCCCTCAACGGAGAGCTCACCGTGAAGCGGCTGTTCCGGGAAGGGGGCCGGGTCCTCCTGGAGTCCGAGAACCCCGCCTACGCCCCCATCGAGGTGAAGGAGGGCATGGACTTCGAGGTGTGGGGCGTGGCGCTCCACGTGGTCCGTACCCTGTAGGGGGCCGTGCCGTGTATTTCCTGGTCGATTGCAACAGCTTTTACGTCTCCTGCGAGCGGGTGTTCCGTCCCGACCTCAGGGGGAGGCCCGTGGTGGTGCTCTCCAACAACGACGGCAACGTGGTGGCGCTCTCACGCGAGGCGAAGGACCTCGGCCTGCCTTTCGGCGCGCCGTTCTTCAAGGTGCGCGAGATGGCGCGTGCCCACCGCGTCGCGGTGTTCTCTTCCAATTACACGCTCTACGGCGACATATCCCGCCGCGTGATGGACTCCCTGTCGCGCTTCGCGCCCGCCATGGAGGTGTACTCCATCGACGAGGCGTTCCTGCGCGTCGGGGGAGGGGGGGATATACCCGCCCTCGCGCGCGAGGTGCGCGCGAAGGTGCAGCAGTGGACGGGGGTCCCGGTCACCGTGGGCGCGGGGCCCACCAAGACCCTGGCCAAGCTCGCCAGCCGCATGGGCAAGCGCGACCCCGCGTGCGGGGGCGTCTTCGAGATCCCGGGGGGGGCGGACGACATACTGGAAAGGGCCCCGGTGGAGGACGTCTGGGGCGTGGGGCCCGCCTACCGCGGGCTCCTGGCCGCGCACGGCATCACGACCGCGCGCCGCCTCAGGGACGCGCCGGAACGCTGGGTGAAGCGGCACATGACAATCACGGGCCTCCGCACGGTCATGGAACTGCGGGGAGTGCCCTGCCTGTCGCTGGACGAGTTGCCGCCCCCGAAGAAGGGCATCGTGTGCTCGCGCTCCTTCGGCAGGCCCGTGGAGGACCTCGCCGGGCTCTCCGAGGCCGTGGCCTCGTACGCGGCGCGCGGCGCAGAGAAGCTCAGGCGGCAGGGGAGCGTCGCCTCCGAGCTCATGGTATTCCTCTCGACCAACAGGTTCAGGGACGAGCCCCAGTACCATCCGGCCGCCTCCTGCCGCCTCACCGTGCCCACGGCGCACACGCCCTGGCTCCTGTCCGTGGCGCGGCGAGTTCTCGAGGGCATCTACCGCCCGGGATACCGCTACAAGAAGGCGGGCGTGATGTACATGGGCATCGTCCCCCTAGGCGACATCCAGCTCGGGTTGTTCGACCCGCCGCGCGACACGGGCCGCGCGCGCCGCCTCATGGAGACCGTGGACGGGATCAACCGGGTCATGGGGAGCGGCGCGGTCTATTTCGCCGCGCAGGGGGTCACGCGCCCCTGGTCCATGCGGCGCGAGTTCCTTTCGCCGCGCTACACCACCCACTGGGACGAGATCCCGGTGGCGTTCGCAAAATGAGTCATAATATTTTCTTGACATATCGGTCAAATGATTAGTAGCGTTTTCTTGGCGGAAAAATCGGGGTGGGATTTTTCCGCCGTGCGGTTTTATGACCTTTATTCGCCCGGGGGGGCGGAATATATTTTGCGTCCCGGCGGTTTCCATAAGGGGGAGGATCATGGACAAGTCTAACGTCGTCATCGTTGAAGACGAGGCCCTCATAGCGGAAGATATCCGCATGGCCCTGGAATTGCACGGCCACTCCGTCATGGATGTGGTCAATCGTGGCGAGGACTCGATCAGGGTGATAAACGAAAAAAAACCTGACGTGGTCATCATGGACATCATGCTCTCGGGCGACATGGATGGTATCGAGGCCGCGGACATCATACAGAACAAGCTAAGCGTTCCCGTCATTTTTCTCACCGCTCACAATGACGAGGGCACGCTCGCACGCGTCAGATCAAGGAGCCCCTACGGGTACATCCTCAAGCCGTTCAGGAACAAGGAAGTCGGCATCGCGGTTGACCTGGTCAGGCAGAGACACGAAATCGAGCAAAAACTCGTGGACAACTGCAGCAAGCTCGAGGACGAGGTCCGCAGGCGCAGGGAAAGGGAGAAGCACCTCTGCGAGATGTCCATGATGGACGACCTCACCGGTCTATACAACAGACGCGGATTCAACGTCCTCTTCCGGCAGCAGAAGGAAATCGCGAGAAGGACCGAGCGGGCCATGGCGGTGTGCTTCATCGATCTCGACGGCATGAAGGATATCAACGACAAATGGGGTCACACCGAGGGGGACCGTGCGCTCATGGATGCCGCGCGCATTCTCGAAAACACCTACCGGTCCACCGATGTGATCGCCCGCTGGGGCGGGGACGAGTTCGCCGTACTGATGATAAATGTCGGCAGCGATCTCCATGAAGAAGTCGCAATGAGGCTCCAGTCGAAAATAATTCAATACAACCGGGCGACAAGCGGTTTCAAACTCTCGATGAGCATGGGCATGGCGCTTTACGATATCCATAACGACATGAGTGGCGAGGAAATAGTCAGGATCGCCGATGAAATGATGTACAGGGAGAAGGAGGCCAGGAGGGGCCACTGCCGGCAGTGAGCCGGTTCCTGAACGGGTTTCAGCCGCAGGCCGGTTCGCGGAGCGTGGCGAGGATGTCCGCGTAGAGCCTGCCGGTGCGCGGGCATGTCAGACAGGGATCCAGTTCCACCAGGTGCGCGAGTACGAAATCCCGCCGCCCGATCGAGGGGTGCGGCAGTGTCAGCATCTCTGAATCCATCACGATTCCTTCATATACCAGAATATCCAGATCGATAATACGCGGTCCCTTGGGATGTCCCGGCGTCCTGCCGAGCGCGCGCTCGATGTCCTTCAGCGCGGAAAGAAGCGCCAGGGGATCGAGCCTTGTATCGACCAGCACCACCCGGTTCAGGAATTTCGGCTGCCTTAGAAAATCAACAGGATCGGTCTCCGCGATCCCGCTCGCGGCGATGATACCGATGCCGCGCGACCCGAGTGCGGATAGCGCCGCCTCCAGGTTCGCGCGCCGGTCCCCAAGGTTCGATCCGAGGCCGATATACACGCGCGCCATTCAGAGTTTGTTCCTGTAGTCTTCCCCCGAAATCTCGATGATGCGGCACATCTCCTTGATCCTCGAGAGGACCCGCCCCTGCGAGAGCGCGCTCAGGGACTGGTAGGGATTGGAGTTCGACGTGAAGATGGTGAATCGCTGCGCCTCGTAGCGGGCGTCCACCAGGTCGTAGAGTGTCTCCTCTTTCCAGGGCGTTTCCTTCTGAACGCCGAAATCGTCGACGGCGAGCACGTCAACGGAAGCAAGCTCCTTCTCGATGCGGGAGGAATCGCCGTACTTTTCGGATCCCGCGACGAAGGTGGACATCAGGTTCTTGAAGAGATCGCGCGATATGCTCACGAAGCGGCTCTCCACCGCGTGGCGCACGATGATCTCGGTGAGAATGATTGACGCGAGGAGTGTCTTGCCCGTGCCGGGGTTGCCCCAGAGGTAGACGCCCTTGTTCACGTCGGGATAGTTGCGCACGATGTCGTACGCGAAGCTCTTGGCCTCCGACGCGGTTTTATTCACTGACTCGTAGTGGCTGAGGAACTTCCAGCGGTACTTCTTGTTGATGCCGGACCTCGCGTAGATGTTCATCGATCGCTCGATCTTCACCCGGGTTTCCCTGCATGAGCAGTCCTCGACGCGCCCGGCTTTACGGTCGAAGTAATAATAGGGAGGGTCTCCCCCGCATTTGCAGTTCTTGAGCACGCACCTGGGGCACGGTATGAGGGGATTCTCGCCGAGCTCCTCGAAATGCGGCTGGATGACGATCCCAGTGTGGTCGCAGAAGGTGCAGAACTTTTTCTTATCATGTGTCATGGTTTCCGCACTCTGGTGCCCGAGTAGGAAATTGTCAAACATTATTGGGACGGCGTGGCTGAAAAGGCACCTTCATAACTGCTTGACAAATTGCCATGATGTACAATCGTTGCTTTACCGTGAATTCAATCAACATACCAAATCCCACCCGGGGCCTCAACGCCCTCGGGTTGAAAATGGAAAGATCGGGCATGTCATACATCAAGACATTGCATCTTTTCGTGCCGTTGGTCTGAGCGGAGCAACGGGGGCCCGTGCGGTCCCTCTCGTCTTCATCGGCCACGCCATCCGCGCCCTGATCCCGTCCTCCTCCTGGGGTCCCGGCCCGTATCGCGCGGCCGGGACAATATACTCACAGGAGGTTTCTCAATGTCAGATTACACTCAAATGTGGACAGACCTTGGACTTGATCTCAAAGGTCATGACGCGCTGCTGTCGGTTCTTGGCGGCGCTTACCAGGATATTTTCCTCTCGCAGAAGGACCGCCCCGAGGGCATGAAGTATTTCGACTTCGTCATGAGCGAGGTGCACGGTCTGCGCATCAAGGAGCTCATGGACGCGAAAGCCCAGGGGCGGAAGGTCATCGGCTCGTATTGCGTGTTCGTTCCCGAATAGCTCATCCTCGCCGTGGACGGCGTTTCCGTGGGCCTTTGTGCCGGCGCGGAGTTCAATTTCGAGGGCGCTGAAGAGGTGCTGCCGCGAAACACCTGCTCGCTCATCAAGTCCGCCTTCGGCTTCAAGCTGGGTAAGGTGTGCCCCTACCTCGAGGCCAGCGACGTGGTCGTGGGTGAGAACACCTGCGACGGAAAGAAAAAATCTTACGAGATACTGAAACCGCTCGTGAAGGATCTCTATGTCATGGATCTCCCGCAAATGAAAAGCGAAAGCGGCCGGGCCGTGCTGAAGGAGGAGTACCGGAAGTTCGCGGCAAAGCTCGAGAAAGTGAGCGGCAAGAAGATCACGGCCGAATCGCTAAAAAAGGCCATCGATATCGTCAACGCGAAGCGAAAGGCGGTGAAAAGGCTCACCGAGCTCCGGTCGGCCGACCCGGCGCCCATCTCGGGCCTCGACGCCCTGCTCGTCAACCAGGTGTTTTTCTATGACGATCCGCTACGCTTCACCGAGTCGGTCAACAAGCTTTGCGACGAGCTTGAGGAACGCGTCAAGAAGGGTACCGGCGTTTTTCCCAAGGGAACCACGCGCCTCGTGGTATCCGGGTGCCCCATGGCGGTGCCCAACTGGAAGCTCCCGTGGATCATCGAAACGAGCAATGCCGTCATCGTGGGCGAGGAGTCCTGCGTGGGCGAGCGCGGCGCTCGCTGGATGACGGACACAAAAGGAAAAACCGTCGATGATCTCATCGACATGCTTACTGACCGCTATTTCCAGATCGACTGCGCGGTCTTCACCCCGAACCCGTCGCGGGTTGATTACGTCAAGGAAATGAAGAAAAAGCTGAATGCGAAGGGGATCGTCCACTACAGCCTCCAGTTCTGCCAGCCCTATATCATGGAGAGCGGTCCGGTGGAGAAAGAGCTTGAAAAATCAGGGATGCCCACTCTGCGCCTCGAGACTGATTACAGCCAGGAGGACGCGGGTCAGCTCAAGACCAGGATCGAGGCCTTCATCGAGAGGCTGAATAAAAAATGAGGTTCGCGGGTCTGGATATAGGTTCGCGTACCGTCAAGCTTGCCGTGCTCGAGCACGGCAAGCTTGTCCTTTCCCGCATGTCGGTCACCTCCCACGACCCACTGGAGACGGCACGTTCTCTCATGAGAGACGCCGAGTTCGACGCCGTCACCGCCACCGGCTACGGCCGCTATCTCATCCAGGGGCATCTCGAATGCCCGGTGATCAGCGAGATAAAAGCCTTCGCCGTGGGATCGCGGTTTTTCTCGTCCGATTGCCGGTCCATACTCGACATCGGCGGGCAGGACACCAAGGCAATCTCCCTCGATGAAGAAGGCACCATGTGCAAGTTCGAGATGAACGACAAGTGCGCCGCCGGCACGGGCCGCTTCCTCGAGGTCATGGCTACCGCCCTCGGGTTCACCCTGGAGGAGTTCTCGGCGGCGGCGCTTTCGGCTGAGAAGGCGGTGAAGATCAACAGCATGTGCACTGTCTTCGCGGAGTCGGAGGTCATTTCCCTGACAACGCAGGGGGCCGCGCGCAACGAGGTGGCGCTGGGGATCCACCGGGCCATCGTGAGCCGTTCCGTCGCTCTGCTGAAGAGAATCGCCCCGCCGGGTGCGGTCTTCTTTGCCGGGGGAGTCGCAAAAAACGCGTGCATGAAAGCACTCCTGGAGGGCGAGCTGGGCAGGACCCTGTATGTCCCGTCCGATCCGCAGCTCGTGGGCGCGATAGGAGCGGCTTTGAGCAATGCGTAATCAATGATCGGTGTAGTGGACCGGCGCCCCGCACGGACGCGGCAGTGCACCGGGGGCGCAGGGATGCGCGCCTTCCCTGGGGCCGATCCTCGCGGGCTGCAAACCCGTTGGGAACTTTTGAATTTTCCAGGGGGTTCAACTCCACCCACGATCTCATTCAAAAATTTTGTAACTGTGGGGTGACACAATGGCTATGACAATGGAACCATTAATAAAGGACGAATTTTCCGGCGAACCGCCTACGAAGCGCTTGCTCGCCTATCTGCAATCGAAGCGTGAAAAGGGGAAAAAGATAGCTGGTATTTATTGCGGGTATGCGCCAATCGAATTGATCCGCGCGTTGGATCTGGTTCCCGCGACCCTGTGTGCGTTTTCAAACGCCACAATCGAAGCCGCCGAAGCGGTGCTGCCGTCAAATCTTTGCCCGCTGATAAAATCTAGCTATGGCTTTATTATTAATGATACGTGCCCATTTTTCGGCATTTCCGATGCGGTCATCGGAGAGACCACCTGCGACGGCAAGAAAAAGATGTTCGAGCTCATACGGGGCAAAAAGCCGATGTTCGTCATGGATCTGCCGCAGCTTCCGGATGAACCTGAAGCAGTTGGCAACTGGACCGTGATGATAGGGAAACTGCGGCAATTCCTTGAAAAAACCTTTAACGTCGAAACCGATGATGAAATAATCGAAGCCGCCATCAGGGATTCGAATAAAAAATCTATGCTGATGAATCGGATATTTGATTACTCCGCCCTCCAGCCGGCGGTCATTGGCTGGAAGGAGTTATACGATATTCTTTTTCTTGCACAGGGCGCGACTGGGGCGGAGATGGAACCGCTTTTGGAGGACATCATTGCCCGACTCGAAAAAAGAAAGCAGGCCGGGTATGCTTACGGAAAAGACGATGCGCCTCGTGTAATGGTAAGCGGATGCCCCATCGCTGGCGATTCCGCGAAAGTCCTATCGATCATCGAAGAAGCGGGAGGGGTAGTCGTCGCCCTCGATGCCTGTTCCGGGATGAAAACCTACGGAGAAAAAATTGAGGAAAATACCGGTGATCCCGTCAGGGCCATGGCCGCCCGATATATGAAAATCCCCTGTTCCTGCATGACGCCCAACGACAGACGGTTGGACCAGATGGACCAGACCATCGAGCGCTTCAGGCCTGACGCCGTGGTAGATGTCATCCTTCACGCATGCCATTCCTATAATATCGAGTCGTACAAGGTCGGCACGAACGTCCAGAAGAAGCACGGCCTGTCCTTCCTGAAGATCGTGACGGATTACTCGATGAGCGACGTGGGCCAGATTAGGACCAGGATTGACGCGCTACTCGAGACGTGTCGCAACTGAGAAAACATCGGGAGGACTGCTTGCCCATCGGTGATAATTCGCGTGACAGAAAAAAATATTATTGTATAATGAAATTGGATGGAGAAAATCAATGAATAAAAATGAAGCATCGACAAGAAACACACCCACGAAAGTTGGCATCATTAATTGCTCGAATTTCGACGGCGATCTGAACTGTTGCGCGTCCTGTTGCCTGAAAGCGGCAAAGGAAAACAGCGGTTTTTTTGAACAGTACAGGGAAACCGGGGGCGTTGAGGTCGTGGGCATATTAAGCTGTTCCGGTTGTCCCACCCTTATGGCGCATGACAAGATTTTCCGCCGGGTCCGCAGTCTGACTCGAGCGGGCGCCGAGGCGATCCATTTCTCCTCATGCGTGAACAATATCTGTCCCTTCAAAAACAAATACAAGTCGCTCATAAATGAAAAATTTCCACAGATCAGGGTGGAATTCGGGACTCACGCAGAACTCATATCCGACATGTCACAGCTGCCGATGTTCGGGGGGATGATCGTGGGCTGCATAACACGGCAGAATGATGATATCGTGAAAATACTCGATACTGCCGATGCCATCAATAGCGGAGCACTGCGCCTGGAGTAATATGAAAACCGTCTACCTTGACAACGCGGCCACCTCGTGGCCGAAACCACCCGAGATGATGGAGGCCATGACCGCCTACTGCATGAACGTCGGGGCCAGCCCCGGGCGCTCCGGTCACAGTCTTTCCGTCGAGGCGGGGCGCGCGGTGCACGAGGCACGGGAGGCCGTGGCCGAGCTGCTCGGCGCACCGGGTCCGCTTACGATCGCCTTCACCAAAAATGCCACCGAAGCGCTGAACATCGCCCTTTGCGGTGCGCTCCGACCCGGTGACCACGTGATCGTGTCGTCCATGGAGCACAATTCGGTTATGCGTCCGCTGAGACACCTGGAGCGCTCGGGCGTGGAGCTTTCGGTGGCGCCCTGCGCCGGGGACGGTTCGCTCGACCCAGGCGAGGTCCGCGCCCTCGTGAAAAAGAATACGGCCATGATCGTCGTCACCCACGCGTCGAACGTCACCGGCACCATGCTCCCCGTCGAAGAGATCGCGGGCGTGGCACACGGCGCCGGTGCCATCTTCTGCCTGGATGCGGCCCAGACCGCGGGATCCGTACCGATCGATGTCGTGGCGATGGATGCGGATATTCTCTGTTTCACCGGGCATAAATCGCTGATGGGGCCCCAGGGTACGGGCGGATTATACCTGCGAAAAGGCCTCGAGGCGCGTGTACGGCCGCTGATGCGGGGAGGGACGGGCAGTCGTTCCGAGTTTGAGGACCAGCCGGATTTCATGCCCGACCGCTACGAATCGGGCACGCAAAACGCGATCGGCCTGTCGGGACTGGCCGCGGGAGTTCGCCGGGTGCTCAAGACCGGGGTCGCGCGAATCATGGAGCATGAACGCTCCCTCACCGGCCTCTTCATCGACGGAATGCGTGAAATTCCGGGAGTCGTCTTGTACGGGAGCGACGACCCGGCCGGGAGGACGGCGGTCGTCTCGTTCAATATTCGGAATAGGTCTCCTTCCGACATCGCGTTCGCGCTCGACGAGAGATGGGGCATCATGTCGCGTCCGGGACTCCAGTGCGCCCCCGCGGCTCACAGGACCATCGGCACGTTTCCGCATGGAACCGTGCGTTGCAGTTTAAGCATGTACACGACGGTAGATGAAGTACATGAAGTAATACGTGCAATTGATATACTTGTTAAAGAAAAATAAGGAGGAATAACGTGAAATTAACGGAAGACATGAAAAAAGCCATAGAGCAATTGGATGGAGTTGACGGATTTATCTGCCATGGTCTGGTTAATTACCAGAAAGGCGTATCAGCTATTAATGAAGACTCAGATCCTTCCGATCAGGCAAATTACTTTCCACAGCAATGTACGGCGATTATGAAGACGCTGGGTACTTCCCTGAAGAATTTGCAGGGCGGCGAACCGCAGAAACTGGTGGTCGAGGCATCGAATATGACCATGATGATTTTTCCGGTGAATGATACATATTTCTGCGGCGTAGGCTTGATGCCCGGAACAGGGATAGAAACAGCGACGGAAAAGCTTTCCGTATTGCGTGAAGCCTTCAAAAAAGCCTTGTCCTGAGAGACGGGATTATGTTTGAAATGCCATAAACACAAGGAGGACCCGATGTCGCAAATAGTAAACGCAATTGGGCTTGCCTGCCCGCAGCCCGTGATTCTCACAAAAAAAGCCCTCGAATTGAACGACGAGGTGACAGTTACGGTGGACAATCGAACAGCCGTTGAAAACATCACGCGGCTGGCGCAGAGTTCGTCATGCTCGGTTGATGTAGCTGAAGAAGCGGGGGGGATATTCAGGATTTCGCTGCGCAAGGCTCCCGGGGCGCCGGTCGTGGATCCCGGGACATCATGCGCGGACGAAAGCGGGAGAGCTGCGGGCCCCACGGTATTCCTGTTTACGTCCGACGAGATGGGAGGGGGAAGCTCCGAGCTGGGCCTGCTTCTGATGAAGGCGTTCATCCACACCGCGACGGAACTGGACGTCCCACCGCATACGATGATCTTCTATAACGGCGGCGTGAAACTCACTGCGGAGGGAGCCGATACGGTCGCCGACCTGAAGGCGCTCGAATCGAAGGGCGTGCGGATGCTCGTCTGCGGCACCTGTATTAATTATTACGGTCTCACAGGGAAGATCGCCGCGGGAACCGTGTCCAACATGTACGATATCCTGGGCACGCTCAACGTCGCGGGGAGGATCATCCGGCCGTGACCGGTGGACCTCCCTACCTGGCGGCCCTCTTCCATTCGGTGAGCCGCGTCCTCGCGGCCGAACGTATCCTCAAGGATGGGGGCATATCCTTCAAACTCATACCGGTGCCGAAAAGCATCAGCTCCGACTGCGGCATCTGCGTACGTTTCGACCCGGCCGACAGGGAAAGGCTTGAGGCCGCCCTGTCGGGCAGGATCGAAATTGAGTCGATTGTCGACCTGTAGCGACAGGTATGCCCCCACCCGGGCGGAAAATTGCTTAATATTCCTTGACCCCGGGTCGATATCATTTATAAGGTAAGTACTTTGATCAACAGGGGTTTTCCTATGAAATCACGTTATACCACAATCGGAAGTCTCGCCGCGTGCTTCCTTCTGGCATTTGGCATTCATTATTCGCTGAGCTCAAGCAACGGCGTCGACAGCTCAAAACTCGACATCAAGGACGTCGATGGATGGAGAATCACCGACTTCAAGCCGTATGTCAAGGCCATTGACGACCTCAAAAACCTGAGCGAGGAGAACTCCAACGCGATCCTGTCCCAGGCCTTCAACGAGTATTCTATCGGTATAGACATACTCGAGGACGCCGACAAGAAGGTCCGCGAGCTCCTCATCACGAACAAGACGAAGAACAAGCACAAGGACCGCTATCCCTGGGAGGAAATCGACCGAATGAACGGCGAACGGCGCCAGGTGGCCGCGATCAAGGCCGAGGCTAAAATGAAGGCCACCACCTATTTCACAAGGGCCATCGACCACCTGGACCAGGTGCTGTCGGAGAAGGTCCGCAACGACAGGAAATTCACCGAAACCCAGAAGCTCCTTTTCAAGGTATACGTTTCGACGCAGTACGATCTGCAGAACTTCAAGCCGTGCATTCCCATTCTCGAGCGTTACGTCGCCATTGCTGAGAAGGATTTCAAGGATATCGAAGACAAGACAGCCGGCGGTACGGCCGTTCCCGCCGAGGAGAAGGACAGGAACGACAAGCAGAAGGTCGATCTCATGTGGGCGCACCGGTACCTCTCGAGCTGCTACTCGTACATGGAAAACGTGATGCATAAGTACCGTTACGGCAACGAGGACGAGATCATGCAGTATCGGACCAAGAAAAACAAGAGCCTGTTGAAATCGGTGCGACTGCAGTACGGATCGGAAAGCGACGAATACAAGCACATCACGAACATGGTGGAGCAGGACGAACGAAAGTCTATCAGGGTTAACGATTTTAAATAGCCGCCCGTGCGCTTATAACCGGCATGAAAAGGGGCCCGCTTCTGGCGGGCCCTTCGCGTTTCCGGGCCTGTCACTTGCGCAATGCGGCTTATTCCCGTGCCTTTTCAACCTGGTGATACTATATTTTCAATGTGGGATATGCCCTTTCGATCATCTGTGTGACAAAAAAAATCAAATGAACGATGTTTTACCGGATATACTATGATGAAAAAAGCCCGTTATTCGGTAAAAATATATCGATATATTGACAATTTAAAATAAATATACATGAAAAAAATCTTTATCATCTTGACAGGAAAAAATTACTTTCTCTATGGTATTGCAATTTTATTGAAGGGGGCCGGGTAACGCTGGAGAGCGTCGAAGGCCATGGACGAACCGGCCTGCTGCCGTGGGATGCGCCATCAAAATGACGCAACCGACCGGTCATTGCCAGCCGGGGCGCTGCATGAACAGAGATACTGAATCCGCCGCGCAATACCGGCGGAAATCTTTACCTTGCAGACAGGAAGGATATGCCGAAAGAAAAAATTAAAGCGGGACCCATCGCTCACAGTAAAAATCACGAGAAATATTCTGTAAAATACCAGACACTGGTTGATGCGCTCAGGACACGCGTGGCCTTAAAACCGGATTTCCTGGTTTACATGGACATGAAAAACCAGCCGGATTACTGTTCCGCTCCAGAGGTCGTGGAGCACGCGGAGGAGGTCGCCTGGTACCTGATGTCCAGGGGGCTCAACAAGAACGACAAGGTTGTGGTCATGCTGCCGACCGGGAGGGAGTTCGCCTATGTCTATTTTGGCATACTCATCGCGGGCGGAGTCCCGGTGCCGGTGAGCCAGCCGGCGGGCACCAGCCAGATCGAGAAATACCTGGACAACCTGTCCCATATCATACACGACTGCGAGGCGAGGTTTTTCGTCACCTACGACAAGATCAAGCTGATCGCGGGCAGCCTCATGAGCATCCGGGACCTGGTTAACGGATTCATCCTCACCGACGAAATCTTCGGTTCGCCGGTACCCGAAGCCGACCGCGTGTCCTTTCCCGCGCTGTCCGCGGAAGACTTCGCGCTCATCCAGTATACCTCCGGCACCACGGGCAAACCCAAGGGCGTGATGCTGTCGCACCGGAACCTTATCCACAACATTCACGGGATCGGGGTCGCTTCACGGATGACCGACAGCGACGTCGGTATAAGCTGGCTTCCCATGTACCACGACATGGGCCTCATCGGCGGTTTCCTGACCTGTCTCTACTGGAACCTGCTCATCATCCTCATGCAGCCCGAGGCCTTTCTGTTCCGTCCCCACTGGTGGATGGAAAACATCTCCAGGTTCAGGGTCACCATGGGGGTGGCCCCAAACTTCGGATATCATTACTGCGTGACGCGCATTCCCGACGGCGTCGTGCAGAAGCTCGACATGAGTTCCTGGCGGCTCGCCCTGAACGGAGCCGAGCCCATTGACAGGATCACCCTGACCAAGTTCGTCGACAAATTCAAGCCCGCGGGCCTGCGTGACGATATATTCCTTCCGGTGTACGGCATGGCCGAGAACAGCCTTGCCGCCACGTTCCCACTGCTCGAACGGACCACGGTGGTGCACCGATTCAACCGCCAGCTGATCGAGGACGACCATATGGCGGTCGACAGCACCAGCACCGATACCAGGGAATTCATAGACCTTGTGTCGGTCGGTGTCCCGCTGGTGGGGCAGGAGGTCCGCATTGTCGACGAGAGCGGGAAGACGATCAAGGAACGCCAGATCGGCGAGATCCTTGTCAAAAGCCCCAGCCTGACGTCCGGTTATTACAAGAACGAGAAGGCCACCGGGGACACGATCAAGGACGGCTGGCTCTACACGGGGGACCTCGGTTTTATACTCGACGGCATGCTCTTCATATCGGGCCGAAAGAAGGAAATGATAATCAAGCGGGGCAAGAATATCTACCCCTATGACGTGGAACGGATCGCCTCCTCCGTCAAGGGCATACGCCTGGGATGCGTGGCTGCGTTCGCCATCCACAACGAGCACACAGGCACCGAGGACCTCATCCTCGTGTGCGAAACCACGGTAAAGAACAAGGGCGAGCACGACGCTATCGTAAAGGCGATATCCTCCGAGCTCGTGCAGAAGCTCGGGATAAGCCCCGACGACATACGACTGGTCCCCAAGGGGACCATCCCGAAGACGACGAGCGGCAAGATCCAGCGGATCCTCTGCAAGAAGATATACCTGCAGGAGGAGCTGGTCCCCAGCAGGAGCAGGAACACACTCCTCCTGATCAAGACGTTCGCACAGAGCCAGATAAATCTCATGGTCAAAAAGCTCAGAAAGGGGAGGACACCGCAATGAGTTCCATTTCGAAAGAAGAAATCCGCAAAGAATTCCTGGCGGTTATCGCGAAGCTGGCGGGGAAAAAGGCCACGGAGATTAAGGAGACGGACAGCTTCAGGGAGGACCTCGGCTTCGACAGTCTGAAAAGCATGGAGGCGATTTCCCGCATTACAGAGATATTCGATTTCGATCCCGAGCTCGAGGAAATCGCGGAGCTGCAGACCGTCGGTGCGGTGATCGAGTACCTCGCCCGCAAGCTCGCCTGAGTTCCCCGGAGGACCGCATGACCAGCCGCATCTTCAGCGAATCGATGAGCCAGCAGGCCGCGCTCGTGGACCTGCTGCGCAAGGAAAACATCTATACCTACAGCCTCGAGGTGAGCTCCGCCTGCGAAAACCGCATCACGGTTCAGGGCAGGGAGCGCGTCAATTTCATATCGAACAATTACCTGGGCTTCTCGACGCACCCGAAGGTGCTTGAGGCTTCCGCGTCGGCGCTCAAGAAATACGGACTCGGTATCGGCGGTTCGCCCATGGCGTGCGGGACCACGGACGTGCACTACCGCCTGATGGAAACGATCGCCCGGGTGTACAGGACCGAGGCCTCGGTCCTTTTCGCGAGCGGCTACCAGGCCCTCCTCGGATCGATACAGGCCTCGGTGGGCAAGGGGGACGCTGCGGTCCTCGACAGCCTGGTGCACAGGAGCATCGTCGACGGCGCGACCCTTTCAGGGTGCGAGAAGCGCATGTGGCTGCACAACGATTACGACGATCTCGACGACCTGCTGAAACGCGCCGGCAAGAAATACGGGAGGATGCTCGTCGTGGTGGACTCGGTCTACAGCATGGACGGCGATTGGGCCGACCTGTCCCGCCTGAAAGAGGTGAAGGAGAAGCACGGCGCGTTCCTGCTCATCGACGAGGCCCACAGCCTGGGCGTGCTCGGCCCGCACGGTCACGGCCTTCCCGATCATTTTGACATATTCGACGGCGCCGACCTCGTGGCCGGCACGTTCTCGAAGTTCGCGGGGGCGGTCGGCGGCTTTCTCGCGGGCCCGAGGGATTTTGTGGACCACTTGCGCCACAACGCCTCGGCGTATATATTTTCCGCGGCGCTCCCGCCCATGACCGCGGCCGGCGTGCTCAAGGCGTTCGAACTCCTCGAAGAGGAGCCCGAGTGGCGGAAGAAACTCTGGGACAATATAGACTACTTCATAAAGGGAGTCCAGTCCATAGGGTTCGACACGGGCACGTCGCGGACCGCGGTGGTCCCCCTCATTATCCGCGATGTCGAAAAAACCATGCTCTTCAACAAGGCCATCTTCGACGAGGGCGTTTTCGCCTCGCCCATCGTGCATCCCGCGGTGCCGCCCGCGGAATCGCGCATCAGGCTCGGCGTCATGGCGACCCACACCCGCGACGACCTGGACTTCACCTTCGACGTTTTCAAAAAAATCGGGAAGAAGCTGGGAATACTGTAAACGGCACTTCCCACGATCTTATCGGGGTGCAGGGGCGGAGCCCCTGCAAAAATAAAAACTATTCTATGTCTATTCCCGCGCCCGTCATCGCCTTCACGGGGCATGCGAGCTTGCACAGCCCGCACGCGACGCAGAGGTCGGGATGAAACCGTACCTCCATCGTTTCGCGGTCGATTTCCAGCGCGTCCACCCTGCAGACAGAGGTGCAGGCCCCGCAGTGCACGCATTTCTGCTCGTCGCGCGTGATGCGATCGACGAGCACCTCGAGCTGCACGCCCTCGTCGCGCAGGTACTGCATGCTTTCCTCTATTTTATCCGCGGGCCCCTTGAGCTGGAGGATGAGCCTCCCCTCGAGCTTGGGGAATATTTTGGCCTCGAGCACGTTGAAGAGGATATCGAAATCGCGCGCGAGCCTGTAGATGATCGGCTTGTACATGATGCTTTTATTGAATATGAGTAGAACGTTTTTCGAATTCATGCGCATGCTCCATTGACTGCGAGTCGGGGATCGAGCAGCTCGATCGCGCCCCGCGCAGCCATCGTGTCCTTGTAGATTCCCAGGGCGCCCAGCGCGCCGTTGTCAATGGCGAAATCGACCGCAGGGGCCAGGTCCGCTTCAACGCGGACCATGTTGCACGAGGCGGTCGCCAGGGCGTCTGCCAGCGCGGCGTCGCGCGCGATTACCGTCATGGCGTCTGCGCGGCCGAAGCTCAGCGATGGGCCCGTCGTCGCGGAAGAGGTGCACACGCCGCATGGAGTGCATTCCGGCCTGACGACGAGCGCGATGCCGCTCCTGAAATAGATGTTTTCGGATATGACCGATATCGATACGGGGTTTATGACCGCGAGCCATATATCCCCCCCGTTCTCTACAACGACCTCTTCCGACTGGGGGAGGATATGCCTGCCGACGAGCTCGGCCATCGCGCCGGCGACGGCGGCCATTGGTCCCACCCCCGCGGCCCTGGCCGCGCGGTACATCAGCGACGCGACGGGCGGCGCACCGGTGGGTTCGGGGAGCGGATTGAGCGACGACATGAACCTGTCGTGCCTTTCGATATGCTTTCTGAGATCGTTCCGAAGCTCGCGCACCTTCGCCTCCGCCGGCACGGAGAGGTCGCAGGACGCGCGGATATACAGGTCGGTGGTTTCGATCTTCACCCTGAAGCTCGTCCACCTGTCAGCGCCCGCGAAATCGCGGTAGGTTCGCTCGGCATATTTCACAGCGGCAGCCCCGCGGGAGGCACGGTGGGAAGGGGGATCTGCGGCACCCCGAGCTGGAAGCCCGCGGCGATCCAGTCCTTGAGCGCGGCCGCGATCCTCCTCGCCATCGGGTAGCTCGACATGGGTGTCGTCTCGATTTTCCGGCCGTTCAGCTCTATGGAACCCGTCTTGAGCTCGGCGTAGCTCACCTGGCCCAGTGAGTGGCCGCCATCCTCCGGGTAGTCGATGCCGTAATCGACCACCTGGCAGAATATGTCGCGGTCCGCACGCCCCGTGAAGTACGCGAGCTCCTCGTTGAGTATCGGGATCGGGATGCCGATCCCGATCATGATGGAACAGCCGTACCCCGTGAGCGACACCCCGCGGATAAATCGTGGATCCATCGATTTCATGTCGCCCATGACGGCGATGGTGCCGGCTCCCTCGCTCGGGATGCCGTTTTCGCGCCGGCACTGCGGCGAGTGCTGCGTGCCGTGCCAGACGACCGCACCCTCCGCGCCGCAGAGAAATATCCTGGTTCCGGTCCCGATTGTCCAGTAGTAGGGATCGTTGAACAGGGGGGACAGCTGCCCGGCGCTCGAGTACGTGGCGTTGGCCATCTCCGGCTTGAGTATGCCCATGTACGTGTAGATCGTCTTTTCGCCCCTGTTCACCGCGCAGTTGTAGTTCTGGTAGGCGTTGCGTGGATTGAAAAGAAGGGCGTTGCGCAGGTCCTTTATGGTTACGTCGGCTTCGTATTTCTTGCGGGGATAACAGTCGGTCCCGTAGGCGGTCGCGCTCAGGCGCACGTTCCTGCCGGCGACGAGGTCTTCGATCACGTGGCCGCCCCCGTACTTGAAATGCCCCGGGCGGACCATGTTCAGCGGGTCGTTTTCCCTGACCTGCGTCGCGCCGAGGTAGCAGTCCACGGCGGCGATACCCCCGTATGCCTCGACATCGTTGAGCCATACCTTCGATGCCTTGATCCTCGGCTTCGTGTGCCCGAAGTTTATGAAGGCCCCGGACGAGCACATGACTCCGAAAGTGCCCGTGGTCACCACGTCGACTTTTTTGAAGGCTTCCCTCACGCCTTCCTTCTCGACCACCGCGGGCATTTCGTCCGCGGTGACGACCACGGCGCGTCCCTCCCGTATTTTCGCGTTTATCTCTTCGTAGCTCTTTTTGATTTCGAAATCGGCCATATCGTTCCTCTGATGAGGGACACATGAGGATATCTCGCGGACATTTTCAAACATATTTTTTGCCGAAGCGTGCGCCGGAAGGGAAATATCCTCTCCTCCGGGAAGGCTTTCGATCAGCGGGCGATAGCGACGCGATTCCTGCCGTCGCGCTTCGCGCTGTACAGCGCCCTGTCGGCCCTTATCAGGAGGTCGTCCTCGGAATCGCCCTTGTGAAGCGTGGCAATGCCGAAACTCGCGGTTCTGTGCCCAACCTCGGGCAGCTCCTTTTTCTCGACGGCCTTCCTCAGCTTCTCCGCGAGGCGGTGCGCGCCTTTACCGTCGATTTCGGGACTGATTATAAGGAACTCCTCGCCGCCCCATCGGCCGAGGAAGTCCGAGGCGCGTATCTCCGACGCCATCGTCCAGGCGATCCCCTGGAGAACCCGGTCGCCCTCGAGGTGCCCGTAGGTGTCGTTGACATCCTTGAAGTGGTCGATATCGACGATGATTATCGAAAGCTTCCTCTCGTAGCGCTGCGCCCTCGCTACCTCGTTGTTAAGGACCTCCTCCATCTTGAGCCGGTTGTATATGCCTGTCAGGGTATCGCAGCGGGCGAGGATTCGCGCCTCCTTCACGATTTTTTCACGGTCCGAGGCCAGGTCGCTTATGTCCTGGAACAGGCGCCCGTTGACGATCAGTATGCACGCGAAGGTCAACCCGATTCCCACCATCTGGCTGGCGATCATGATCATCGAGTCAAAGGGATTGTGCTCGAGGAACTCGGTGGCTCCCGGCATGACAAAAGCCTTTCCGAGTCGCACGGACAGGAGCAGGCAGTACAATGACAGCATTGTTCCCGTGAACCGGTAAATGCTCCGCTGGCGCACGTCCGTCTGCCTGAACAGGAGCCGCGCGCACTGCCCGCTGAGGACGATCAGTGTGAACACGAGGATGGCCTGGCGCGCATTGAGATCACGGACGATCAGCCCGTAGTAGGTGAACAGCACCGCAAATACCACGAGCACGATAAAATTGTACCACTGCCTCGACTTGATTCCCATGAAGCGGCACAGGCCTTCGTAGAATACCACGATGCCGCCGGTCAGCAGCAGGTTCGCGAAGACAATGGAAAGCCATGACGGCGCGATTCCCCTGAGAAGGATGAGGATAATGCCCGTACTCTGCATCATGAAGTCGATGAGCCAGAAGGATATCCCCCTGAATCGCCGGCGGTTTTCCCGCCAGAACCAGAACATGATGAGCGTGATCAGAACGTTGCTCACGGCAAATCCCATCATGATGGTCTGCATATGAAAGAAATCCATGGTATCCCGCTGATTGAACCGGCTGTATCCTGTTATGTTTACGAACGTCTCGAACCGGACGGCCGGCTCTCAACAGATTAAAGTATATTTCGGATGCACGGGTATGTCAATATATAAAAAGAACATTCGGGCGCGTATCACGCATGTTGTATCCGGCGCCGCCGATTATCCTGGAAGGGATGGCGGGGCCGTACCGGGACCACCATTTACGTCTTCGCCGCCGAAGAGAGTATATACCTTTCCATTTTCTAAAATTTTTTGTGGACATGTGACCCGTTTTTTACTATAGATTCATAGTGTCAATAGGGCCGTTATTCCGGGATTAGAGCCCGGTCATTTGCTGGCTTGATGCCGTTCGGCGGACAATCATACGCGGGGTTATGCGCCCCGTATAAAGACAAAGCGTTTGATTGAGGAGGATTGCTGATGAAAAAAGGATTAATCGCGGTCTTGCTCGCATGTGCGGTCACGACAGGCGCACATGCGGCAGAAGTGCAGCTCGGCGCCGGATTCATGTACGATTGGTGGAGCCCGGTATTCGCGCACCTGCAGAGCGGAAAGGCGGACAAGTTCCCCGCGTTCGAAATGGACTACGACCACGACGGTTCGTTCATGCTCGGACCCACGCTCCAGGTCGACAAGATATCGGGGGGATGGGGACTCAAGCTTCAACCACTCATCGGTGTCACGCGGAACCAGTTCACTTTCACGAGCTTCAATCTCGATGCCAATTTCTGGGAATACTGGTTCAACAACAGGCTGTTCAACACCTACTTCACGAAAGGTGACTCCAAAGCCAGGCGGTATGATGTCGATCTCGGCATCAACAAGGATCTGAACAAGTACCTCCTGCTTCTCATCGGGGTGCGGTTCAACTACGCGGATGCTGAAGGCACGCGTTTCATGTTCTGGGACAGGAACAACTGGGTCAACTTCGGCAAGGACGAATTTTCCCTGTGGACGCTGGGGCCCTCGCTTGGCCTTGGCTTCAAATACGAGATAAAGGACTTTTCGTTCGGGCTTAACGCGTCGTTCCTCGTGTGCGCGGCGGTGCACGATCTCGAAAAAAGGAACCTCTTCCCGCTGTTCTGGCCTTACGTGTTTCCCTATAACTACAAGGCCACGCTCCTCGGGTTCGGTTTCGATACGAACGTATGGCTGGCTTATTTCATACAGAAGGCCCGCATCAGCCTGAACGTCGGATTCCGATGGGTGGGCACCTTTTACGCGGCTCTTGACGACAGCCCCTCCAAACTCGATTTCAGCCACGACAGAGGCTGGGCCGGCGGAAGGGCCGACCACTTTTATGGCATAACCTTCGGCGCTGCATACAGGTTTTAAGCTTCAGGCGCTGTCGGGAATATAATGGAGAATAAAATGAAGAAACTTTTCACATGTATCATGCTTGGCCTGTTAATCTCGGTCGCCTCGGCGCAGGATCAGGCCAGGCCGGACGTGGTGGAGTCGTTCCTCCCCTCTTCAGTGCAGATGTTCGCCAAGACCTCGCGCATAAAGGGGCTGATCGATTCCGTCAACAGCTTCATGAACACCTACCTGACTCCGGAGCTCAGGGGTAAAATCCTTCAGAGCAGGGACGAGTTCAAGAACAAGACCGGGCTCGACCTGCTGAACGCCGATTCATTGAGGAATTCAGGGATCGACGTGAACCGGACGCTCGCCTTCGCGATGTACAAGAAGAAGGGGGACACGGGCGAAAGGATGGCCATCACGATACCGGTGGTAAACGAGAAGACCTTCCCGCTGAAGTTCGTCGAGATCATCAAGAAGTCGGCGAAAGAGGGGGAGGGAGCCGAGTCGGCGCCCGTCATCAGCAAGATCGGCGAGTACACCGTGTACCAGATCAAGAAGGATATGTTCACGACCGTCATCGACGGGACGTTTGTTCTCGCGTCGACGGAAGATCTGCTAAAGGATATAATTTCGACCAGGGCATCCGACAGGAACGCGCTGGTGCACGATCCCTTCTACCAGGAATACCAGAAGAGCTTCAACTCGTTCCAGGACATAAGGGTTTTCCTGGGCAAGGATATGCTCAAGGAGATCTTTTCCGGCAAAACGCCCGTCGCGAGCGACGGACAGTCGGTGTTCAACACGGTCGATTTCGCGTGCTTTGGCGCGAGCATCCAGCCTTCGAAACTGGGCGCATCCCTGGGCGCACGCATCGGGACCGACCGCGACGCGCAGCTCGTTCTTTCGATGCTGAAGACGGGGGAGGGCCCGAGGGCGCTCAACGTGCGGGACGTGACCGCGTATTCGTTCCTCTGCGCCGATCTCTCCAAGCTCGAGGATCTGTGCAAGAAGGAGGGCACCTTCTGCAAGGAGTATTCGAAGATAAAACGGGAGCTCCTCGAGAAGAACGGGATTGACCTCGCCGGTGACATCATTCCGCGCTTCACGGGCATGATGAACGGCTTCATTGGAAAAATCGAAAGCCTCCAGAGTACCGAGTTCGCCAGCTACTTCCCCACGAAAAACAAAGGCGACGCGGTCTACGTCTGGAAGAAGGTGAAGGCCCACATGAAGTCGAAGCTTACGGAGCAGGGCATGTTCGGCGAGGAAAAAATTGCCGGGGTGGACGCATTCTGGTTCATGAACAACTCGTATAAGAAACAGTACGTTCTCGCCAGCAAGAAGGGGATATTCATGGGCACCACTCCCGCGCTCATCGCGTCCGCGATGAAGGCCGGCGAGATAGGAAGAAACACGGATTCGCCCGTATTGAAGAAGATCACGGACGACACGTTCCTGTACGTCTACATGAGCAGGGAAAGCCTTTCGAGCATTTTCGCGATGCTGGGGGCGTTCGGACTCAAGGAAGCACAGTCCTTGATGGATAGGGTCGGCAACATCTATATGGTGGGGAAAAAGCGCGATCGCTTCATCCTGCTTGACCTTGAGATGGGGCTCATTCGCCGCTGACCGGGGCGCGTGAACTATCTTTTCGGGCCGGTCAATTCGAGGCGCCTTGGTCTTTCCCTGGGCGTCGATCTCGTCAGGGCGAAGACATGCAGCCTTGATTGTGTCTACTGCGAATGCGGTCGCACCACGCGGCTGACCAGCGATCCCGGGGAATACGTTCCGATTGACGAGGTCATCGACGAGCTCGACCGTTACCTCGCAACGGCGCCCGCCCTCGATTACATCACCTTCTCGGGGGCGGGCGAACCCACCCTCCATTCCGGGATAGGTAAAGTAATCGATCACCTGGGGGAACGCCACCCGGGATATCGCATCGCGGTCCTCACCAACGGGACCATGCTTCACCTGCCCGAAGTCCGGAGGGCGCTCCTGCCCGCGCACATCGTGGTGCCATCGCTCGATGCCGTGAGCCCGGCCGTGTTCGCGAAAATGCTCCGGCCGGCAGCGGGTATATCCCCCTCGCGTGTCGTGGACGGTATCGCCGCGTTCAGGCGCGAATACCACGGCCGCCTTGTCATCGAGATATTCATTTTGCCGGGGGTGAACGATTCGCCGGACGAGCTCGCTCTCCTGAAAAAGGCGTGCGAACGCATCTCGCCGGACGCGATCGAGCTCAATACGCTGTACCGCCCTCCCGCCGAAGACTGGGCGATTCCCGCAGGAGCGGATGTCCTGTCGGAAATCGCGAAGTCGTTCGCGCCGCTGCCTGTCATGGTTGTCGGCGAGCCTCTCTCGGGGCTGGACTCGGGCGTCCCGGGAGGAGTCGGGGAAGGCGAGGTCCTGGCCCTCGTTTCGAGGAGACCGTGCACCGCGGACGACCTCTCCAGGGGCCTTAACATCCCGGTCGGGGAGGCGAGGAGGATCATCGCGGCGCTCTTGGCGCGCGGGCTCGTACGGTGCGAAACAAGCGGGGGGCGCGAATTTTACCGCGGCGTGTGACCCGCCGTCATCCCAGCGGTACCAGGATTTTGGCGTAGGTCTTGTGGATGCGGTCAGTCGTGACCAGAAAGTTTTTGTGCGATATATTGACGTTTTTCAGCAGAACCACGATCATTGAAAGCCCCAGGCCCATCCCCTCGGCCTCCGGGTCCGGGTTCTCGAGGTAAAACTCGGCGATGTTGTCGTATTTCGAGGACCGCTCGATCTTTTCGTTGATCCTCCTGAGCTCCTTTTCCGTCAAGGGAATGTTGTTGATCACCTCTATGATCAGGTTCTTGTTCACGACCTTCAGGTAGGTCCGCGTGCTCAGGCGCTTTTCCTTGGCTTTGATACCGTACTCGAGCAGGGCTGATTCGTTCAGGATGGAGCGGATCTGCTTTACCACTTCAACGGGATCGTGCGGGTTTTTTATCTTTCCCTCTTCTATGAGAATGAGCTTCGCGTTCGCCTTGGTCGCGTTCGCGATGAGCTCCTTGATGCACGAGAAGACCGGGGTGAAAAGGTCCTCCTTCTGGTGACGCTCGAGTATTTTCGCAAGGGCGAACTTGATCTTCTTCTCGGTGTCCTCGATCGCCGAGTAGCATACGAACACGAGGTCGCTTTTGTTCCTGATGGCGGTCAGGACCTCGGTCTGGAATTTTTTGTCCAATTCTTCCCTGGTCATCATGGCGTCGTGCCGGAGCGGAGAATCGCCCCTGTCGGGCCCCGCTAATGGTATGATCGAAATATTCCGCCATAATATCAAGCATTATTAGGGCCAATAATGCAAAACGCCGCGTGCGACGCGGCGTTTTGCATCGAAATAGTATTCTCTTATTTTTTTACATCGAGTTCAGACTCGAGCTTACCGTTTTTCCATATCTGGGACTGGATGAGCTTTCCCTTCGCGTCGAACACTTCGATTTTACCGTTCGGCTTTCCCCCGCGCCATTCGCCTGTCTGCTTTTTCCCGTCGTTCAGATAGAATGTTCCCTTGCCATTGATGGTGTCGTTGGACATGGGACCTTCCCACTTCCTTCCGTCCTTGAAGGTGTAGGTACCCCTTCCGCTCTTGACGCCATTCTGGAAATCCCCCTCGTATTTTTCTCCCTTGGCCGTGATGTAGACGCCTTTGCCGTTCATCTTGTCGTCCTTGAACTGGCCGGTGTACTTGTTCCCGTTGGGGAGAACGAGCGTGCCCGTTCCGTTCTTCTTGTCGTTCAGAAAAGTACCCTCATACGTGGACTTGTCTGAATACTTGATTTTACCCTTTCCGGTTATTTTATTTTCAGACCATTGCCCCTCGTATACGTAGTCCTTGCAGGTGTACTTGCCGTTGCCGTGGTACTTACCGTCCTTGAAGTCCCCCGTGTACACATGGCCCGCGGCGGTTTTCATGGTGCCCTTGCCGTTGGCCTTGTTGTCCTTTATTTCGCCGTTATAGACCTTTTTATCGGAATAGGTTATTTTCCCCTTTATGAACACGCCATCCTTGAAGGATCCGTTGAGTATCTCCTTTTTGGCCGTGGTGAGGATTCCCTTTCCATTCCATTTGCCGTTGGTCCATTCACCTTCGTATTTATCGCCCGCGGCGAATGTCATGGTCCCTTTGCCGTTGATCTTGTCGTCCCTGTACTCGCCGGAATAGACGTCGCCGTTGGCCATTTTTCTGGTGCCCTTGCCGTTGCGCTGCCCGTTTTTAAATTCGCCCTCGTAGGTGCTTCCATCCTTGAACTGATATTTTCCCTTGCCATTATAGCAGTTGCCCTTGAGACACTTGGCATCCGCAACGGCTTTGTCCTTGGCCGGTGCCGCCATGAGTGTAACGGACGAAGCGAGCGCGAGCGCCGTCAGTGATGCGATCA
This sequence comes from uncultured Leptospirales bacterium, assembly GCA_964423905.1. Classification (GTDB taxonomy): domain Bacteria; phylum Spirochaetota; class UBA4802; order UBA4802; family UBA5550; genus CAYRGX01. The sequence continues at coordinate 51,359 of CAYRGX010000003.1, forward strand.
GATTATTTTTCATACTGCGTCCCCTTGAAAATAGAATCTTTGTGGGCCGGGGACGCGAGCCCCGGCCCCGATGAATATAATAAAATGTAAATTTTCGGAGTCAAGAGATTTTCTGACGCGCCCCGGGAGCGCGGCCGGTTCCTTTCCACGTGCGTCAGTCGGCCCGCTCCCGACGTCCGTGTCTGCGCGGGCACTTCTGACGTCCTGTCAGTCGGCCCGCTCCCGACGTCCGTGGGCGGCGCTGTAACATCCATGTCTCCGCGGGCACTTCCGGCCTCCTGCCGGTCGGCCCGCTCTTGACATCCATGTCTCCGCGGGCACTTCTGACGTCCTGTCAGTCGGCCGGATTCTTGAATATGACCTCCGTGTCGATTCCCTCGGGGGTGAAGCCCAGCCGCGTAAAAAAATGTTTGACCTTAAAAGCGACAGTTTCGAGCGGCGTGGAGGATGTCATCAGTTTAAATTGGGACGAACTCCAGCCGGCCTGGTGAATGCTGCACGTGATAGCTCCATTTTCGTATCGATAGGTTCCTCCAAGCGGACAGGTGGGAGGGTCGGTTCCCGGGAACAGGCGGCGTGCGTCTATCGCGGTTCCGCGGAACAGTGATACGGGGTCCGTGAGCAGCACGGCGGCGTCGTACCTGCGCATTTCTCCCTCGCAGCGTTCGGCATACAGCATGTGGATCATGCGCGCCACCAGAGGCCGGGAGTTTTTCATGTTTGAGGGATATATCCCCGCTTCGAAATTGCCTTTCGTATCTCCGAGACCGAACCTGGATCGCATGCTCTTTTTGAACATCCCGCCGGACTGCGCGACTTTTTCCCGGAGCGCATCGACTGATCCCGACGCCCACAGGCCGTCCTTCCTGAGGAGCAGGCATGCCGGGAAGCGGCTTACTCTGAACGTGAACAGGGGCCCGCCGAGTTTCGCATCCTCGGAAAGCGCGCCTTCCTTCAAGAGTCGCGGGAGCACCTTGCGGAAAAGCTCGCCGGCCAGCGCGTGATCACTCACGGAAAGGCGCCCCATGATGGTTCGGATCCCCTCCCGCTCGATGTCGAACCTCCGGGGATCGATCGCGTTCGCGTCTTCCTTCCTGCCGAAGTCCGTGAAGAAAATATCGAACTCGTTCCCGATCCATCCGAGGAAATCACCCTTGAAATCGGGATAGTCTCGCTTCAGGTTTTCACGGACATGCGCCATTTCCCTTTTTACGGTCGGGTTGTCCACGTGCGAGAGGTCAGCCCGGTAGCCATCGAAGAGCCGGAGCTTCGCGGCGAGATGGAACACGGTATTGCCCGGCGCCATGGAGAGCGCCTGGAGCCTCACGGGACTTCCGCCGGCGACGGCGTTTGCCAGGTCGTATTCACGATTTTCCACGAGCGGCAGGATGACCGTGTGCAGGGAAACGTTGTTGCCGATTCTGGCGGTGATCCCTATGGGGTCGATGTAGGTCCTCCAGTAGCGATGATAGTTCTCCACGAACCTGCGGTATTGCCCGGCTTCGCTTTCAGAGGCGTTCACCACCTCGTTCGCGGACAGCGGCAGGAGCTGCCCAAGCCTGCCGTGTTTCGAACAGCGGGGCGTGCCACCCTCCATTGAGTACTCGCCGCCGCAGGGGCACGCCGGCATGCGGGACAAGTATCCCTCCTTCACCAGCCCGTCGGGCGGCGCGGCCGAGCCCTTTTCGATGAGGCGGTAGTTAACCGCCCATCGCATGAGGTTCATGTTCGCCTCGCAGTTGACCCGCCTGAGCTCGGCGATCTTGAAGGGCGCGGAAACGATCCTTGCCACGAAATCGTCCCCCACGTAGACAAAGGCGTCGCCGCCGCTGCCGTGGAGCGCGAGGAGGTAACGGTAATCGGGGTTGTCCGCGGCGGAGCGTTCCCTTCCCTGGATGGCGTCGATGATCCGCCGGGCAAAGGGCATGGAAGTGGCGATCACGGCGAATTTACCGTGCCTGAACGCATGGGCGCGAACTTCGCCGCCGGGGCTCGCGAAACGCGTGATGGATATCCCCCCGTATGTCGAGGACGACTCGACCGTGCCGGGGAACCTGTTCCTGAAATCGTCCCTGTACGACCTGATCTGCCGGTCGAAGAGGGAGTCGCTCTTCACCTCGATCAGGAAGGCCATGTCGGCGCCCTCGATCACGTATGGATCCTCCAGTATCACGCTGAGTTCCCCGATGGCAAGGCCGTAGAATTTGCGCGTGATCGGGTTCGGCTTTTTCAAGGCGAGGTGCGTGAGCACCTTCACCATCAAGTCGTCGGGCGGCGCGACGTGGCGCGTGAAAAGGGGCACGTGGTTCCTGAGCGCGTTCGAGAGGTCGTCCGCGCGGAGCGCGGCGGCGATCGAGTCGAACCTGAGGAAGAGCGCGTCATGTGGAACCATGCGCGCCGCGACTGGCACCGCGGCCTTCCTGTTCTTCATGAGTGCGGCGAAGTCGTGCGTTTTGAGCTTGGGGGCCTCGAGGCTCTTCACCGGAACGGTCTGCGCCTCTGCCGTCTTTCCCGTCGTGACGTCACGTCCCGCGTTGAGCTGCAGGCTCTGCTCCATGGCAAGGGTGCCGCTGGTGAGCTCGAAGAGCTCGACCATCTCGGACCGGGACCTTCTTCGCCAGCGTTGTTCCACCTGGATGTCCTTTCCCTTTCCGTGGCGGTTCCTGAGCACGGACAGGCGGTAGTAGAGCTCGCCGTTGGCCGGGACGAACGAAGCGGACGACATGTGCGCGAAGAGCGCCCCGGTGTAGGCCCCCGGCAGGTCGTCTCCTGCGGCGGTGGTCGCGGATGCGAGCGGCACCGTGTACGATTCTTTACCAATGTATATGGTGATTTCCGCGGGGAGGCGGTCCGAAAGAATCAGGCATCGGGCGAGCGCCGGGTTGTAAATATTGAATTTCTCGCCGGCGATCATCCTCCTGAACGCGGTGGAACCGGCGGTATGCATGGCCAGAATGCAGGGGCGATCGGACGCGATGGAACAATTTTCCCCGGACTTGATCCTGTCCGCGATGGCGGATATTTTCGCCGGCGTGACGGCCGCGAGGGTGCAACCATTGAAGGTGCACGCGGGCACCCGGAGCGTTTCGAGCTTTTGTGTGTTTTCCGGCGCGCTGGCAGAAAGCCCGGGAAGAAGGCCGGAGACTGCGAGCATGAGTGCGATTATCGATCGTTTCATGTATATCCCCTTACGTCGCTGCATGGTTGATAGGAGCCCAAACCGTAGCAGGTCCGGCGGTCCCTGTCAAGAAAATCTGCTCACGGAGGCGACGATAAATGGCTTTACAACGCGGCGGATCCCTGCCTTCATGTGAGCATGCGTACAACTGGAAACGGCGTTCAACGCGAACGCAGGGGGAGGGGGATATGACCCGCGACTGTGGAAACGGCAGTGCTGGCGAAGGGCTTTCGGCGGCCGCGCTCATCGAACGGGACCTCAAGCGCGGCAGGATATTCGAGGCCTGCGACCGCGCGGCCGCGGCGCGCGCCGCTGACCCGTCGGACGTCCGGCTTGTTCAGCTTCACGGCCTGGCGCTCGCGCGACTGGGTGCCGTGGAGAAGGCCCGCGCGGTCGTGGAGGCCGCGTACTCCGCCGGGCACGACGATCCCGAAACGTCCGGCATCCTCGGCCGGGTGTACAAGGACCTGTGGCAGTCGGGCGCGGGCCCGGAAGCGGCCGCGCGCTCCAGGGAACTCTACGCCGCGTGCTTCGAAAGGAACGGCGATTACTATACCGGCGTCAACGCGGCCGCGATGACGCTCCTTTCCGGGGACGCGGCGGGCGCGGCGTGCCTCGCGCGGCGCGTAATCGAAGCGGTGCGCGGCGACGATTACTGGGCCCGCGCGACGCTCGGCGAAGCGCACCTTATCGCGGGGGACCCCGCGGGGAGCGCGCGGCACTACCATTCGGCCGCGTCCGCGCCGGACGGGGGGGTCGGCGACAGGAACAGCACCTACCGCCAGATGCTTCTCCTGTCGAAAGCGATCACCGTTCCCGCGGACGTTCTCGCTGCGTTCCGTCCGCCGGCGGTGGTCGCGTTCTCGGGTCACATGCTCGACAGGCCGGGCAGGGCCATTCCGAGGTTCCCCGCCGAAATAGAAGAGGCGGTCCGGCGCGAGCTCGACCTGGCCCTAGAAAGGATCGGGGCGGGGATCGGGTACTGTTCCGCGGCGTGCGGCGCGGACATCATCTTCATCGAGGCCATGCGGGCGCGCGGCGCCGAGATCACCGTGCTCCTGCCCTTCGCGCGCGATGACTTTCTCCACACGAGCGTCTCCTTCGCAGGGCCGGTCTGGCTGGAGCGCTTCGACAGGGTCATGCGCGAGGTGCCGGTCAAGTACGTCACGGAAGAGGGCTTCTTCGGGGACGACGGTCTTTTCAACCTCTGCGGGAGGATCATCATGGGCCTGTGCGCCCTGCACGCGGCGGTCATGCGAGCCGAGCCCTGGTTCGTGGCGGTGCTGTCGTCGCGCGACAGGACGGTGAAGGAGGGCGGGACCAGGGACATATTCGAACAGTGGCCGTGGCGGGATCGCACGGTCCACATCGACACTGACAGTCTCCTCTCTGAGCGAAAGGGCGGTGGAGCCTCGGGGGATGCCAAGGGGGATATACCCGCAGCTGGCTCGGTCCCGTTCGGCATCGCGCGGGAACCCAGGTGCATTCTGTTTGCCGACATCGTCGGGTTCAGCAAGCTCCACGAGGAGCACACTCCCTATTTTATGTACCGACTGCTTCAGTCGGTATCGGACGGCATACGGGGCCTCGAGAGGAAGCCGGAAGTATTGAACACATGGGGCGACGCCATCTTCGCGGTTTACGACCTTCCGGGAGACCTCGCGCGCTTCGCGTTCGCGCTGAGCGACGTGATCCACGGGACCGAGTGGGACGCCCACAACCTGCCCGTGGGAATGAGCATACGCATCGCACTCCACGCCGGGCCCGTGTTCATCGGCACCGACCCAATTTCGGGATTGCCCAATGCCTACGGATCGCACATCAACAGGGCCGCCCGGATGGAGCCCGTGACACAGCCGGGGTGCGTGTACGCCAGCGAACAGTTCGCCGCGCTCCTCGCGGTGGAGGACCCGGCGGAATACGATTTCAATTACGTGGGAACGATTGAACTCCCGAAGAACTTCGGTTCGCAGGAGATGTATCGTTTGACGAGAAGGGAGGCAGTTACATTATGAAGACGGCTGCGGAGAGCACGGTGGTCCAGAGTCCCGACTTGTTCCCCTCGGCCGACTGGCAGATATGGCTTGTCTTGAAAATGTGCCCGCTCGAGCGGTACACCATCTTGCGGTCGTCCCATGCCTGGTCCGGGTCGAAGGGGATGCCCATGGTGGATGCGAGCATGGTGGCGGCCAGATCCTCGGCGTAGTCTCCCGCTACCTTGGCCGTCTCGCCGCAGGAGTGGTGCTCGGAGAGATAACCGTAGTTGTCTTTGTCCTTTGGTACCGCTATGCCCACTGACGCGGCAATGAGTCGGTTCGGCTCGTTCGTCTCGTTTCGCGCCATAACCACGAAGGTGATGCCACCGGGTTTGAGGCACTTGAGGCCCTCGGCCTTCGAAATAAATTTACACATCGGTGGAAGGATACTTGAAACGTAAACGAGGTTGCATTTCTCAATGCCACCGTTTCTGAGTGCGAGCTCGAAAGACGAAAGACGGTTCTTGTCGATGCCCACTCCCTTGGTCAGGAACAGCTTTTTAGGTACCATAGTCTTTATGAAATATCCTTATAAAAATGCGAAATAATATGACAAGTATTTTTTTACATCCGACATAAAAAACATCATTTACCCGACAGGTGTTCAACCAGAATTTTTATCCCGATGGCAATAAGGAGCACGCCCCCCACGGCCTCGGCCCTCCTGCCGAAGAGGGAGCCGACCCGGTTCCCGAGGGCGATTCCAGCGGCTGAAAAGAGAGCGCACACGATGCCGATGATGACGCTCGGGATCAGGATCGGGCCGTTCAATACGCCGATGCTGAAACCCACCGCGAGCGCGTCGATGCTCGTCGCGACCGCGAGCAGCACGAGCGTCCAGCCGCGAGAGGGGTCGCGGTCCGCTTCATCGTCATGGTGTTGCAGGGACTCGTATATCATCTTGACGCCGATAAACCCCAGTAGCGCGAGCGCGATCCAGTGGTCGTAGCGCTTGATCCATCGCTCGAGGTAATATCCCGCGTAATAGCCAATAATCGGCATCATGAACTGGAAAAGTCCGAAGTGGAACGCAAGCCTGAAATAGTGGCGGGGACCCGGCTTTCTGATTATCATGCCCGCGGTGATGCACACCGAAAAGGCGTCCATCGCGAGTGCAGTTGCGATGACAGCTACGGACCAGATATCCATGAACAAAGTTTATATCCGATGCCGGTGTTGTCCATACATTAATCCGTCCCACCGGCTTTTCCCGGCACGGCGGAGATCCGATTTCGGGTTTTTTCCCTGCGGTCCGAAAAAAGGTATTGCGCTGACAATCACGATGCGGTAGAGTAGAACGTTCTGTTCCGATTATTTCGAATAACGATATCCGCGAAGAACCAGTATGAAGATAAAGCTTTGGGGCGTACGCGGCTCGATACCCACGCCGGTCTCGGGGCATGTGATCGAGCGTAAAATCAAGCAGGCCCTCGCGCTCGCGAAGCCAGGCGACATTTCTTCTCCGGAGGCAATCACCTCCTTCGTATCGTCCCTTCCTTTTTCATATCGTAGCACATACGGCGGCAACACCACCACCATCGAGGTTGTTTCGTCCTCGGGCGACATCATGATCCTCGATTGCGGCAGCGGAATGAAGAACCTTGGCAAGAGCCTCATGAAGGATGATTTCGGCAGGGGGCGCGGTAACGCGTATATATTTCTCTCTCACACGCATTGGGACCATATCCAGGGCATTCCCTTCTTTCTCCCGTTCTATATCAAGGGAAACAGGTTCAATATCTATTCGCCCGTTCCCGACCTGAAACTGCGGCTTGACTACCAGCAGACCTTCACCCATTTTCCCGTCACCTTCGACTACCTCCAGGCCGATAAGGTGTTCTTTCACCTTGAGTCGGGGCAGGAGCTCGATCTCAACGGCACCAGGGTCTTCACCCGCGTCATGCCGCACCCCGGCGGTTCGTTCGCCTATCGCATAGAGGACGAGACGGGCGTGCTCGTGTACACGAGCGATTGCGAATTCAACATCAATGAGATCGATTCGATATCCGGGTATCGCTCCCTTTTCGAGAACGCAGACGTGGTGATATTCGACACGCAGTATACCTTCGAAGAGTCGATCGACAAGTTCGAGTTCGGCCATTCTTCCGCGGCCATCGCCATCGATATCGCGGCCATGTTCAACGTGAAGCGGCTGGTCCTCTTTCATCACGAACCCGATTACGACGACGATAAGCTCGATGGCGTCCTTTCGAACGCCAGGACCTACATGGAGATGAACAACAGGAGGGTGAAGGGCCTGGAGGTCGACCTGGGTTACGAGGGCATGGAGATCATTCTGTAACGGGAAAGGGAACATGCTCCGCGATGCAACTGAGCGGCCGCGCGGGGTTACGCGCCAGCGTCAGCGGAAGATCGCCCCGCAGTGGGGGCATTTCTGCGGGTTCCTGAGCCTGCCAAGGTTCTTCTTGCACGCAGGACACGTCCAGTTGAGGTAAAACAGAAGCAGGGCCGTCAGCGACACGACCGCGGTGGATATTTTCAGGACCCTCACGAGGCCAGGATTCCCGATCGCTTCCGGGTTGTTTATGATCCAGAAGGCGAAGAAGGCCGCAGCAAACACGATCAGCAGGAACACGTTCTGTAAAATCTTTTTCAGCCTGTAGCGCTTTTTTATCTCGTCCGGGCTAATCCGGGGCGTCCGCGATGCGGCCGCCTGGTTTCTTTTCGCGGGAGACGTTTTTCTTTTTTTTGCCATTGCGGTACGGACCGTCCCATAGTATGGCCGAAGCGGCCGCGGGCTCATGCCCGCACTGGACATATCGCGCCGCGGCCCATTAAAATCAAACACTTTACACTAAAAAAATCCGGATCTTCCCCTATCAGGAATCCCCGCCGCCCTTTTTCATGACATACCTGAAAGTGCAGTAATCCCTGCCCGTGGAGTGCCGGTCGTCCAGCTTCAGCGTCACGTCCGGGTTGTATCCTCCAAGGATCGCGTGGTCAGCGTATTTGCAGTAGAGCTTCGCGTACTCCCCGAGACCCCATTTCCGGGCCGACGACATGAAGGAGCAATCCCCGACCTGCGCCACCAGGTCACCATCGGGGAATGAGGTCTTCACGGGGAAATTCTCCGGGGCAATGTCGGTGTAGATGATCCAGTTGCGCAGTGAGAGCGGTTTGCCCGCCGCCGTGACCTTTCCGGCGATTCGCCTGCCGCGTTCCCTGCCGAATTCCTCCACCGCGGCCCTTATGAGCTTCTCACCCTCGGCGGGCCCGAGCGACGCGATCACATGCTTCGCCATGACCGAGAAAAGTTGCGCCGCCAGGCCGAAGCCGGGAGTCTGGTGGCGCCTCCGCATGCGGAGGCGCGCGAAGATCACCCCGGCCAGATAGGGCAGGCTCAACCCCTTCTTTTTTTCGCGTTCCAGGTCGTTCATGCAAGTTCCTCGATCGCGAGGGGATATTTCGACATATATTCGCAATCGTTCTTGTTGATGAGAATCGGGTTCTCGTAACGGAAACCGATCCCCTCGGACGGGCTCGCGTACTGCATGGCGCAGATGACCATCTCGCCTTCTGCGTACACGTGGTCCGGATCGGTCCAGTAGGGCACGGGGCCGTCGTTTTTCGCGCCGATGCGCCACTCGTCGCCGAAGAGCCCGATGCCATGCTCGCACCCCGGCACCACGAAGTCAGCGCATCCCCTGGTTTCGGCCCAGTCCATCATGAGCTGGGCGAGCCCCGCCGGTGTCGCGCCGGCCTTGTAGTTGTCAAGGACCAGCTGAATGAGGGCGACGAAATTGTCCGCGTGCCAGCGCTGGCGCGGCGTTGCCGGCGCGATCAGGTAGTTGTGCGAATGGTCCCCCAGCGCAAGCTGGAACATGGCGTGGAAGTCGAGCATCAGCGGCTCTCCCGCCCTTATCTCCCGGTTGGTGGGAGGGGTGCAGGCCCCGAGCCCGGTGCGGTAGCCGCTGGATATCTCATTCAGGCCGGCGAAGTTCCATTCCGAGACGCTGCCCGCGCGGCGCATGGCCAGGGCGGCGATGCCGGCAATGACCGCTTCGGTCATGCCCTTGTGGCCGCCGTTGGAGAGCGCCTCGCGCGCGGCGCGGTGTCCCTCGTCAACGATGCGGGAGGCTTCCCTGAACCGGTTGATGGTTCCCTTGTCCTTGATGATCGAAAGGGTGTCGATGATCTCGTGGGAGTTCACCATCTCGAAGCCCTCAAGGGCGCCGGCGAGCTGGGTGTACTCGTAGTGGCTGAGGTGCCCCTCGGCAGTGTAGGTGGACATGCCGTCCTCGTAGCCTATCCGTCCCTTTTTCACGCCGAGATCGTCCTTGATGAAGTCAGAGACGGCCGATATCTGGTCCATTCCCCCCATCGGCGCATAGGCCCTCACGTGGTCCTCGTCGAGCCATGTCTCGTCCGCGAGCCGTATCGCGTCGATGATGAATGTGAAGATCGTGGGAAGCCCCTCAGCGGGGATGACAATGTAGCTCCGCCAGGGGCAGAACGCGTCTGTCACCCAGCTCAGGGTTCTTATCCTGGAGCCCAGGTACACGTCGATGCCCTTCGCGTGCATCTCTTTCTGTATGGCCTTCACGCGGCCCGGGTTGTCGATGTAGTAGGGATCCTTGGGGTCGAGTTTGCGTGTCATCGTGTTCCTCCTGTTCCGTCAGTATTCCGCGGGTATGGTCGCGATGACCTTGTTGAGCCTGTCGGCGACCGCGGCCAGCTTGAGCGCCTTGGCCATGTTCCCCCTGACCTTGAGCTTGCCGGTCATGAGGGCGCGCTGGGAGCCGATTTCGGCGCGGGAGATGCGTGCAAAGATTTCGTAATCGCCGGTGATGGTGAACTCCCCCTTGGGGGGCGTACCCTCGCCTGTTTCGGCCGCGGTTACGACGCCGTTCTCGGCCTTCACGAAGAAGAACCGGTCTTTCCCGTCAGGGCAATTTTTGTAAATATTGGTCATGGACGTGCTGACTTTGTTCATCTTGTCGGGCGTGAGCTCCGATTGAAGGCGCCTCAGGGCCTCTGCCGCCCACTCGCTGCTGAGATAGACAAACTTCTCGGACATGACATTCCTCCTTCTATGTGATATGCGGGCCCGCAAAGGGTGGCCGCCTCGGTTCCGTTTTATCGGGCCAGCAGTCCCTCGAGAATGAGGTCAATGCCCGTTTCAAACATGGACCCGGACATGCTTTCTTCGGGATCCATGTATATCTGCCTTACGATAAGCACGTAAAAAGAGAAGATGAGCGCGCTGGTGTTGTCCAGGTCCAGCGTTCGGAAGGTGCCTTTGTCCATGCCCCTTTTCAGTATGTCTTTCAGCATGACCTGCGACTCGCGGTTGATCGCGGAATAGGGGTCGTTCGACGGGTGAAGGGGAAAGAGGTCGGGATCGCGCATGAGCACCATGCGGAGATGCCTGTCCTCCCCGAGGTATTCCAGGGCCTTGTGCGCCATGATGGAGAACTGGCGTGACGGGTCCTTCTCCGCTGATACGGCCTCGCGCACGCGGTTCTGCCAGAACGTCAGTCCGTAGGCGACCGCCTTGTTGTAGAGGTCGCGTTTGTCCTCGACGTAGAAATACAGGGAGCTTTTCGCGGTATCGAGTTCGCCGGCGATGTCCCCGATCGTGGATTTTTTATAGCCGTATTCGGCAAAGACCTTGAGTGCCGTTTTATAGATAACTTCCAGCTTGAGGTCGCGTTTAGTCGTCTTTTTCATAAAAATCGAAAAATCGAATATATTGTTCTAATATTCAATTTAATGAATATGGGGATATACGTCAAGTTTTTTATTATTTTTGCAGGGGCTTCGCCCCTGCACCCCGGGAGACTACGACAATGATCGCTGGGACGTGAGAGAGCGAGGGGCTTCGCCCCTGCACCCCGAGAAGATTGGAGAAGGAACGCTCGCCGAGTAGCCCGAAGGGCGTATCGAGGCGAGCGGTCGGGACATCCGACCCGGGCACCCGCTCAAATACGACCATCCTGTCGTTGAGCGGGCGGAGACATCCTGTCTCCTGTGCCCGTTGCGGACGTCCCTCCCGCATTACTTGCAATGTTAATAGTGGTTCCATTGCAGGTATATCCCCCTGCACCCCGAGAAGATCGGAGAAGGAACGCTCACCGAGTGAGCCCCGTACCCGGGGCTTGTATCGAGGTGAGCGGTCTGTACATTCTGTCGTTATATCGCTATTTCAAGATCGGAGATGGGATACGACATGCATGAATGGATGTATCCGAACCTTTGATCCGAATAGCGGACCATTGATTCCTTCGGCTGGAACACTTTTCCGGAAAGGAGCTTGATTCTGCAATAACTGCATTCGCCGGACCTGCAGAGGCTGGGTATCTTCAACCCGTTCCTTTCCAGCGCGGACAGGAGGGAATCGCCGGCCCTTGTTTTAATTGTCGTGCCGTTTTTGATCTGCACTGAGAACTCGGCGGTCGCCTTTACCCCGGACGGCCAGTCGGGGTGACGCGTGATATCGGGCATCGTCCCGAACATCTCCCTTCGGATTTTTCTTCGGGGTATGCCAAGCGCGTTCAGCTCGGGCAAACAGAAATCGTACATGGCTGGCGGTCCGCACAGGAAGAAGGTCCTGTGCGCCGTGTCCCCGACGACTTCCTTGATGAGATTCGCGGAGAGGTATCCGGTTTTTCCGGAATATCCCGCTGCGGGTTTTTCAATTACCGGAACGTATCGCAGCCATGGATTGTTCCCGGCGATCGTGTTCAACTCGTCGTGAAAAATGATATCTTCCGCGGAATTGTTACCGTAGAGCAGATACATGGTTTTGCCCGACGGTTTCAGCTGTTCCTGTCTGATCATGCCCATAAACGGGGTGATTCCGCTTCCGCCCGCGAGTAACACGACCGACGATTCGTGTATGATGGGGTTATGGTAGAAGTTCCCGGTGGGGGAAGACGTTTCAAGAACGTCGCCGGCGCTGACCCGGTCCAGCAGGTAATTGGAAACGAGACCGCCTTCGACCCTCCGCACGGTGATATCGTAATGCCCGTGATTCGCCGGCGCGGAAGACAGTGAATAGGCGCGGGCGGTCATGATGCCATCGACCTCGACATAGACAGTTATGTACTGGCCAGCGAGAAACGGCGGGAGCTCGCTTCCTGCGGAGACAAGGCGCAGGGTATTCGCGCTTCGCGTTTCCTTGATGACTTCGGCTACTTTCATTCGAAGCCTTTTAGGATGCAGCCTGTCCATGACCTGTTTCATCGTGCCCTTCATGGGCCTGTAGTCGCCAGCCTTTTCCCGGAACTCATTCATCTGTTCCAGAAGTCGATCGTAATTCTGCATTTTATGTAAATCGAGGGGCATATCATCCTCCTTTCGAATTGTGAGTTTTCTGCGATGGTCGTTACATGTTTTTCAGGGCCAGCCGGGCGACCTTTTCGCCGCTCTGGTACGTCGGCTGGAACCCGCCCATGCCCGCCCACGCTCCGGCAATGTAAAGTCCGTCGATCGGGGCCTTCTGCTGGGTGAAGAACGACGATTCCCACGGGTGCTGGTCGAAGCCGTACACGGAGCCGTTGGGGTGCCCGAGGTAGCGTAAATGGGTGAGTGGCGTCGCGATCTCGAATTCCTCGATTCGCTCCCTGACGCCGGGATACACCCGCTCCAGGTTGTCGAGCATGGCCCGTCCGCACGCGAACTTGATGTCGTGGTACTCTTCGGGCTTGATCCTCATCCAGGGGTCCCCGTATTTCAGGGTGACATAGGTCGCGATGGTCGTTCCCTCGGGGGAAAACGACGGGTCCACGAAATTATAGCAGGTGAGAAGCCCCGAATCCCGGGTGACATCGATCGTTTTCGCGCATTCATAAGCCTGCTCGTAGTCATCGGTAAGGGATATGAAATTGGTCGGCTGGGTGATGCCGACCTCCGAGGGAGGACAGTCAAGCCCCATATAGAGCGACAACGCTGAAACCCCGATCGCGCTGCTGCGCAGCTGGCTGAAAAAATTATCCGGAAGGCTTTCCCTGTCGATGAGGTCTATATACGTCGTTATCTTCGACGCGTTGGATATGACGCACTTCGAGGTGATTTCCTCTCCAGTTTCAGTTATGACGCCCGTTGCCCTGCCGCTGCTGACCGTGATCTGTTTCACGCCGCAATTGAACCGGATTTCCTGGCCGTGGCTCATGATGATATCGGCCAGGGCGTTCGATATTGACTGCGAGCCGCCCTTGACGTGATACGACTTGTATTCGAGGTAGGAAATGAGCGTTATGGCGAAATCCATGAACATCAACTTGCTGGGCGGGAGTCCCAGGTAGGACCAGTATATCGTGATGACGGATTGCAGCAGGGGAGACTTGAAGAACTCGTTCATCACGTCCTGCGTACTGCGCATCGTGTACCGGTAGATCAGGGGATACTTTTCCGGTGTCGCGTCGGGATCCTTCAGGAAAAAAGCCCGAACGACCTCCTGGAAATAGGAGAACAGCATGTCGAAGAACCGGGTAATCGCGTCCTTTTCCTGCGGGAACTGCCGGGAGAGTTCATCGACGACCTGGTTTCTGTCGGTCTTCAGGCTGATGTCGAGCCTGCCGGGTATCTGAATGCGGTAGAGGTCGTTCATTTCGACGAACTCCACCCTGTCCAGGACGCCGAGACTCGACATGGTGAACCGAAGGGGCCCGGGGTTGCTTTCCGTGCCCATGCCGCTGAGCTGGTGCAGCGCAACTTCAAACTCGAACCTTCCGCGGCAGAAACTGGTGGCGCATCCACCGGGAATATTGTGCCGTTCCAGGACGAGGACCTTCACGCCCGCCTTGGCAAGGGTCGCCGCGGCCGCGAGCCCCCCGTTGCCCGCTCCAATGACTATCGCATCATAATCGGCCATATGCCCCTCCGTCAGTTGTGTTGCCCCGTTGAATCGGAGCTTTTTTTCCCATGGTTGCGTATGGAGTCTTCAATAAACACCCTGCCCGCATCGGCAAGCATCCTGATGATGTTTTTATCATGGTCGTTTTTAATATAGCCGGAAAAAACCATCGCGGCGAAACCATGCGTGTATATCCAGCAGCTTCTCAACAGGGACTGCCTTTCGCGGTATGAAAGAATCTTGAGGTCCGGTACCTTTACCATTTCTTCGTCCAGTTTCTTCAGCAGTCCGTCAATGATGCCGCTCGAGTCGTCGCTCTCGAGGAAGATGGCCCTGAAGTATTCCCTGTGATCCCTTGCGTACAGGACGTAACCCACGCCGATGTTTAAAAATGCATTTTGCGTATAGGGCCGCGTCACGTAGTCGTAGAGCAGCTCAATGGTTTTTTCAAGAACGGCTTTTTTGAGCTCGTTCATCGATTGAAAATGTTCGTACACGGGTCTTGTGGAGGAATTCAGCTCTTTTGCGACTTCCCTGGCGCTGAGCTGCTGGGAGCCTTTTTCCTTGATGATTCTCAGGGAGGACTCTATGAGGTCTTCCTTTTTAAAAATTGCTTTTGGCGGCATTGTGGTCCGATGCATTTTAAATAACACATGTAATGTAACATATGTTATTTAAAATGTCAAGTCATTCTGAAAATTTCTGGAAACATTGTATTGGATTATTATTGGATAATGACGGGCAGGTAATAAGGTATCTTGTATATTATGGTCAGTCACAGGTAATGCGGCCCGGCGTGGTTTGCGATGGACCCAGGCGCCGGGCCGTATCGGGGGATCTATTTGCCGATTGCTTTCTTGATTATTCCGACGATGATCATCACGATGGCGCCGCCCACGCCTCCTCCTGCGACATTCGTCGCGATACCGGCAGCGTCCATACCGCCCGCGCCGACACCCAGCGCGTGCAGGATCACTCCGCCGAGGCCTCCTCCGACGATACCGCTAATTGCATTGCCGACCGTTCCGAGGGATTGGTTCTTCAGAACCTGACCGGCCCCGACTCCACCGGCAGCACCGCATATCAACTGGATTATCCATGGCAGCCACGATTCCATAAAGTACCTCCTCTGAATTGTAGATGATGATAGCTCTGATATTGTCACCATCAATAAAAACAATATACTATATATGTGTGAATATTGCTTTTATTTCAATTAACTTTTTATTAATATTTCAATTTAAAAGTATATTCATGGTAAACCTGCAACACTATGATTATTCAATATCCCGGTTGTAGTAGATGATTTGTGCAAGATCGGACATGCATTCTATCTCGCTTAACTTGAATTAATTACACCGATTAACGATCGTGAATGATGAATAACGGCATTCCTGTCGTAACGGACGGAAAGAAAGAAAGACATCAAGAAGAAATGAATCAACGCGGATATCGTTGGAACAGGCGGTGATCGCTTGCGGGATAGTGAATATTGTCGTTGCCGATGTCATGATCGTGACGTCGTCTATTGTCATTGTGACGCCTGAAGCTGCGTGCCGCGAAATGCGGTTGACTGCTCGGATGGAAATTTTATTGAGTCCAGGGTGTATCCTGTAATAATCGTGCCGGATTTTTCATTTTTGAAAAGAAGTCCTCGTGGCTCCCCATGGCGGCTTTTACGCCGATATGCTTGATCTTTTCACGATACCCTGCATGGAAAGGCCGGGCAAAGTACCTGACCCGGGGAATTGGATCCCATTCCAGAACCGTTCGACACTTCGCCGATGCATTCAAAAAAATATTGGATATTCCCTTGACGTGGACGAATGATTTTTGTTAATTACTACTAACATGATAGTGCGGCTAGTGTATCCTGCCAGATACACAGGGCAAAATTCCATGAGAGGGGGATATATCCATGGCCCGCGTATATGACGACAACACTCTGAGTATCGGCAATACACCGCTGGTACGCATCAACAGGCTCGCTGCAGGGCTTCCCGCAACGGTCCTTGCCAAGATAGAGGGGAGGAATCCCGCCAGTTCCGTGAAATGCCGCATCGGCGCGGCCATGATCCACGCCGCGGAACGCGACGGTATGCTCGTGCCCGGAAAACGGGACGTGACCGTGATCGAGCCAACGAGCGGCAACACGGGGATCGCGCTGGCGTTCGTGTGCGCGGCGCGGCAGTATCCGCTGGTGCTGACCATGCCGGAGACCATGTCGATAGAGCGGCGGCGCATGCTCGCCGCCTTCGGGGCCGGCCTGGTCCTCACCGAAGGCGCGAAGGGCATGCCCGGCGCGATCGCGAAGGCCGAGGAGATAATCGCCGCGGACCCGAAAAAATACTTCATGCCCCAGCAGTTCAAGAACCCCGCGAATCCCGAGATTCATTTCCGGACCACGGGACCCGAAATATGGAGCGACACCGACGGCGGGGTGGATATCCTCGTCGCCGGGGTCGGAACGGGCGGCACCATCACGGGCACCGGTCGCTTCCTCAAGCAGAAAAAGGCCTCCGTACGGACCATTGCGGTCGAGCCTCTCGAATCGCCGGTGCTTACCGCCATGCGAAAAGGCGAATCCCCGAAACCGGGACCGCACAAAATTCAGGGCATCGGCGCGGGATTCAAGCCCGAGGTGCTCGACCTGGACGTCGTGGACGGGATAGCGACCGTCGGCAGCGACGAGGCCATGGAGACCGCGCGGCGCCTGCACCGGGAAGAGGGGATAACGTCCGGGATATCCGGGGGGGCGGCCATGGCAGCCGCGCTTGGGATCGCCGCGCTCGGGGAAAACCGGGGGAAGACCATCGTGGTGATCATTCCCGATTCGGGAGAGCGCTATCTCTCGGGCGCCCTGTTCGAGGGAGCGGACGCGCAGGTGAAGGGCGCATGAGGCTCTCCACGCGTTCCAGGTACGGAGTCAGGCTCATGCTCGCCCTCGCGGTGAGCGAAAAGAAAGGCCCCGTGTACCTGAAGGACATCGCCCATTCCGAGGACATATCCGAAAAATATCTGAGCCAGATCATCATACCCCTGAAGTCGAAGGGACTGGTCACCGCCTATCGCGGCGCCCACGGGGGATACGTGCTCGGCAGGGACCCGTCCGCGATCACCGTGCTCGAGATCGTGGAGTCGCTCGAGGGCGACCTCGGTCTTGTCGATTGCGTCGGGAACCCCGGAATATGCGGTCGCGCCACGGAATGCGTCACGCGTGAGCTCTGGAGCGAAATGGGTTCCCTGCTCAGGACCTACCTCGCCGGCGTCACGCTCGGGGATCTCGCCGGCAAACATGCGCGCTCCGCCAACGGGTCGGACGGCCCCGTCGATTTCTCAATCTGAATTCTCAGCTCCGCATCACACAATCTATGGAATCATAATACGGTTCCTGAAATGCATTCCTGCAGGTGTGTGGATATCATTCCGCATTCACGGCCCGTTGCAGGAATATATTCCAGCAAGATTTTCGCGCCCCCGCGTGCTATGCTCGACCGTCCCGGGTCAGGGACATCAATACCGCATTTCACAGGGGAATTTCGCATGAAGAAAATCGTATTCATCAATCCGTCAATCGGCAATACCGTGTTCGGTAAAATGAAGATGCTCGCGCTGCCCCCCATGGGCCTGGGCATACTCGCAAGCAGGACGCCGGACACCTATGAGAAGGTCATCGTTGACGAAAACGTCGACACGGTCGATTTCGACATGAAGGCCGACCTGGTCGCGGTAACCGCGACCACGGTGCAGGCGCCCAGGGCGTACCGGATTCTCGGGGAGTTCAGAAAGAGGGGCGTACCCACGGTCATGGGGGGGATTCACGCCTCGGTGAGGACCGACGAGGCCTCGCGCTACGCCGATTCGGTCGCTATCGGGGAGGGGGACGAGCTATGGCCGCGCATGCTCGTGGATTTCGAACGGGGCGAGATGAAAAAGGTCTACCATGCGAAAGCCTATCCCTCCCTGGCGGGTATTCCACGCGTGGACCGTTCGCTCTTTTCAAAGAAGTACATGATTCACTCGGTCCAGACCTCGCGCGGCTGTCCGTGCAACTGCAGTTTCTGCTCCGTTACGAGGTTCAACGGCAGCACCTACCGTTTCAGGGACATCGACGGTGTGATCGAGGAAATCGGCGGAATGAAGGATAAAAGGCTTTTCATCGCCGACGACAGCATCGTGGGGCTGGGCAACGACGGCATAGATCACGCGCGCAGGCTTTTCAGCGGGCTCAAGGGCATGAAAAAATCGTGGGGCTCGCAGGTCTGCATCACCATCGCCGAGCATGACGACCTCCTGCGCGCGGCCGCCGAGGCCGGGGCCAACACCTTCTACATCGGGTTCGAGTCGATCGAGGCGGAATCCCTCAAGAAATTTTCCCAACCCCAGTCTATAAGAGAACACCATAAAGAAGATCCACGACCACGGGATAGGCGTGATCGGGGGGTTCATTCTCGGCTGCGACGCCGACACGAGGGACATCTTCGAAAAGACCATCGAGTTCGTCCACGAGACCGGGATCGACGGGTGCCAGTTCACAATCATGACCCCGTTCCCGGGAACGCGGCTCTACGACCAGGTGGAACGGGAAGGGCGGCTGCTCTACACGGATTACCCGAACGACTGGGTCAGGTACAACGCCTACGAGGCGGTCATAAGGCCCAGGAACATGACCGTGGATGAGCTGGTCAGCGGATGGAGGAAGGTCTACGACTCGACGTCCACCATGGGCAGGTCCGTCGCCCGAGGCGTGAAGACGCTCGTGAACACGCGCAGCATGGTGAACGCGTCGGTCAACATGTTCTGGAATTACTACAATTACAGGGCCATCAGGGAAATCAACTGTTAGCCCGGACAATCCGCGGGGGCCCCGCGCGGGCCCTCACGGAAACCCCGCCTCATTCTTCCTTCTATACTCAGCCGGCGTCATGCCGGTCTCTTTTTTGAACGTCGAGTGGAACGCCGAGTACGAGTTGAAGCCCACGGCGAGCGCGATGGATATGATCTGGCGCCCGGGTTCCTCCGAGAGTATTTTTTTAGCCTCTTTCACCCTGTATCCGTTGACGAAGTTGTTGAAGTTCTTCTCGTGGTAGGTGTTCAGGAACTGGGACAGCTGGTTTTTCGACAGACCGAGCGCGTCGCTCAGGCGCCCCAGGGACAGGTCCTCGTCGCAGAAAAGTTTCTCCTCTTCCATGATGATCCTGAGCTGGGCGTTGATGTTCTTCCTGTCGATGTTGTCGAGGTACGATTTCGCGTATTTTTTTTTCCTCGCCGGGATAGTGCCGAACTGCATCAGGTACGGGTACCTGTTCGTGACGAGGTAGAAGCTGATGATGATCAGGCTGATGATGACATTGTCGAGCAGCAGCAGACCCGGCGAGAACGTAAGCGCGCCGGCCACTCCCACGATCCCCAGGAAAAGCCAGATGATGAGAAGCGTGATCAGCAGGACCAGGGGCTGCGTCGCCAGGTTTTCGATCGGCTTCCTGAACCATATGTGCCATATGGACAGCGATATGTAAAATACGGGCACCGCGACCGCCGCCACAGCCGACACCAGTATCTGTATGAACTTGATGTTCTCCTGGTGGAGAAGTAGTCTTACCAGTTCGACCTTGGACTCATGGGGCGCGAAGGCGTAGGGGAGCACGATGACGGTCGCGATCATCATCGGGATGAAGTGCACGATGTCGGGGTAGCGGAACGTCTGCTTGCTTTTGATGAAGCTGAGCACATAGAGGTACAGGAGCGGGCCGATGCTGATCTCGACCGGCACCAGGAGCAGGAAGAAGGCCGGGTAGTCGTAGATAAGCCCCGTCTGGAGAAGGTTGATGAAGAACGTCAGGTACCCGAGCTCCGCGATGAAGATCGCCAGCACCACGTTCCTGAATCGAAGCGGGCGGATGAGCAGGCCGATGGACATGAGGAAGCTCAGGAAAATCGTGGGGTATATGATCAATGAGGGGTCCATGGTTATATCCCTGTACGCGCGTTGATGGCTTGTGCAGAGCATGACACGCAACGCCTGAAATGCAATAAGAAATTTCCGCACGGCCGGTCTTGACCATGGGGGCCCGATTGCATATATTTCTAACTAACGGACGAAGAACATGCCCTTGAAAGTGATAGAATTGCTCCCCGGACCATTCTCCCGCGCGCGCGTTTCGTGGCCGCCGGCCCTTGCTTTCTTCTTGATTATCGTCCTCCTGACGGGGTGCGCGGATTCGCTTGCCCGGGACGCGGCGAATCCCCCCGCTCCCGGGGAAGGCGCGGTCCGCGTGCGCGGGAGGTTCGTGAACCAGCTGCCCGGGAAAAGGGCCGGCACCGGGCGGATGGCGAACACCCTGTGGCTCTGGATCACGGGCAAGGAGGAGCGCCGCCCCCCGAAGATGCTCGCCTTTCCCCGCCTGGTCCCGGACAGGGCGGCGGTCCCAGACACGCGGGAGCTGAAGTTCACGTGGCTCGGCCACTCGACGGTTCTGATCGAAATCGACGGCAGGCGCTACCTCACCGACCCGGTGTGGAGCATGCGCTGCTCCCCATCCCCCGTGGTGGGGCCTCGCCGCTTTTTCCCGGTCCCGCTCGCCATCGAAGACCTGCCGGTTATCGACGGTATTATCATATCGCACGACCATTACGATCACCTGGACAAGGCCGCGGTGAAAAAGCTCGCGGCGAAGGGCGTCCACTTTTACGTTCCGCTCGGCGTGGGATCGCACCTGAAGCGCTGGGGCATACCGCCGTCGTCGATACGCGAGTTCAACTGGTGGGATGCCGCCGATCTCGGAGGCGGGCACAGGCTTGTGGCCGCGCCCGCCCAGCATTTCTCGGGACGTGGCATGCTCAGGAACAGGACCCTCTGGGCCTCGTGGATCGTTATCGGGCCTTTCCACCGCGTGTACTTCGGCGGGGACGGGGGATACCAGCCCGCGTATAAAACCATTGGCGAAAGATACGGCCCCTTCGATGCGGCGATGCTCGAGATCGGCGCGTACCATGCCAACTGGAGCGATATCCACCAGGGCCCGGAGAACGCGCTCACGGCCTCCATGGATCTGAGGGCGGGAGTACTCCTCCCGATCCATTGGGGGACGTTCCCCCTGGCGCTCCACTCGTGGACCGACCCGGTGGAACGCATCATCCCGCTGGCGCGTGGACGCGGCATACGCCTCCTGCTGCCGAGGCCCGGCGAGCGGGCAGGTATTGACGATAGCGGGAGATACTCGCATTGGTGGGCCGGCCGATGAGCGCGGTGACGATCGCGCCCATCATGACGTTACGGCAATAACCGATGGTACGTGCCGGCGCGATGGGTACTGTCGACGATGAAGGAGGGATATGCCCATGGGAGAGGAACGAGCCAGAAGGCTGAGGGTGATCGTCACCGGAGCCTCGGGCATGCTGGGAGAGGGCGTTCTCCACGAGTGCCTCGTGCATGACCTCGTGGAGAAGGTCCTGGTGGTCGGGAGGCGTCCCTGCGGATGGACGCACCCGAAGCTCGAGGAGATTATCCACCGCGATTTTCACGATCTTGCGCCTGTCGAGTCACGTCTCGGCGGCTACGATGCGTGCTTCTTCTGCCTGGGAGTGTCGTCCGTGGGCATGAGCGAAAAGGACTACCGCGACGTGTCGTACACGCTGACCATGCACGCCGCGGGGATGCTCGCGCGCCTGAACCCGTCCATGACCTTCTGCTACATTTCGGGCGCGGGAACCGACAGTTCGGAGAAGGGCAGGGTCATGTGGGCCCGCGTTAAGGGCGAGACCGAGAACGCTCTCATGAAACTGCCGTTCGCGCGCGCGTTCGCGTTCCGCCCCGCGATGATGATACCGACGAAGGGGATGAAGCACACGCTGCGGGCCTACAGGATAATCGCGCCCTTGCTGCCGTTCGCGCGCGCGATAGCCCCGGGGTTCGTGACCACGCTCGGGCAGGTAGGCCGGGCCATGATCAACGCGGCGCTGTACGGGTACGGCAGGAACGTAATCGAGGTGAAGGATATCGTCGAGCTCGCGGGGATGAATTCGACCGCCGCCGGGAAGTGACCCGGGACGCGGGCCCGGCTACAGCGCGATGCGCACCGCGGGCCCCCGCCCGTCGTCCCATCGCCGCACGATCTTCGACGCGCTTTGGATGTCGCGCGTTTCGCCCCTCGGGAAGAGAAAATCCATCTCGCGGTAGGGAAGTCCGTACGCCCCCTTCGGCACCGCCGATACCGTGATCGTGGTCTCGTCCGATGACACGTCCAGGAGCACCTCGGTGTATATCCCCCTCTTGTAATCCATGCTTTCCCCGTCGTCCTCGATCAACGTAAAGGATCCCCTGCCCCTTCCGCGGTGGGGGAAGCACCGTATCTCGCGGTATTCGCTGCCCGCCTCGCCGGGACGGACCGCGTTCCCGGTGGGAATGATCCCTCCCGCGCGCACCAGCAGGGGGTTGTACTCCAGGGGCGCGGGCACGCTCGCCTCGGCACCGCCCCGGTGATACTCGCCCCGGTGGAAATCCACCCATTCGACGTCTCCGGGGAGATACACCCTGCGGGTGCGCGCCCCGTTCTCGAAAACCGATGCCACGAGAAGGTGGTCCCCCAGCATGAAGTCGAAGGACTCGGTGCGGCTGCGCGCGTCTCCGGGGAAGGACCACGCCATGGGCCTTATGACCGGGCTGGACCCGGCCGCCGCGGCGAACACGAGCGAGTAGAGAAACGGTATCAGCCGATAGCGGAACTCGATCGCCCCGCGCACCAGCGGAAGCATGTCCGGGTACATCCACGGCTCGTTCACGCTTTTATCGACGTGCCATGAGTGGATGGTGAAGCGCGGGTGGAAGATGCCGTTTTCCACCCACCGCACGAAGAGCTCTGGCCCGGGCCTGAAGCCGAAGAATCCGCCCACGTCGTGACCGACGTTGAACATCCCGGAAAGGCTGAGACCCAGCCCCATGGGCACGTTGTACTTCAGCGATTCCCACGAGGTGTAGTTGTCACCGGTCCAGGTCTGCGCGTACCGCTGGAGCCCGGGACAGCCCGACCGGCTGATGAGGTAGGGGCGCTTCCCGGGCGCGGCCTCCCGCTGCGCCTCGTACGAGGCCTTGTTCATGAGGAGCGTCATCACCGGGCGCAGGTGTGCGATTTCGGTCTCCCTGCCGAAGCCCCTGCAGCGGCACGCGCCGTTCCATATCTCGTACTCGTTGTTGTCGTTCCATGTCGAGTCGATTCCGTATGCGAGCACGTGCCCGGCCACGCTTGTCTTCCACCAGTCGTAGGTGCCCGGGTTGGTGAAATCCAGATAGGACCCCGCGCCGCCCCAGAACGGGGTCACGTGGGGAGCGTCCCTTTCAGCCTCCTCGACGAATCCGCGCATGGCCGCGACCTCGTCGTAGCGGGGGTGGGTGGTGAGCAGGCACGGCTTGATGTTGCCGGTCAGTCGTATCCCCCCGCGGCGGAAGCGCCCCACCATGGCGCGGGGATCGGGGATCCGCGAAGTGTTCCAGTTGAATACGTATCGCTTCCCGTCGTCGCCCGTGGTGTACCCCGATGAAAGGTGAAAGAGATCGCACGGGATGCGGTGCTCGCCGCAGAGGTCGACGAACCTGCCGAGCTCCTCCTGCGCGTTTTCCTTCTCGGTGTAGGTCATGGTCGAGCCGAGGTAGCCCAGCGACCAGCGCGGCGGCAGGACCATCGGGCCGGTGAGTCTGACCAAGTGGCGAACGACTTCCCCCATCGTTGGGCCGAACATGAAATAGCAGTCGATATCGCCGTCGTCCGCTGTGTAAACGCGACGCGCCGGATCACCGAGGCCCATGTCGAACTCGGTGAACGAAAGATTGTCGTAAAATATGCCGTGGCACGCGCCGCTCGAGCCGTCGAGCGTGATGTAAAACGGGAAATGCTTGTACATGGGGTCCTGCCTGCGGGCGTCGTATCCCATGACGTCCACGTCCATCATGAACATGGACCGGCCCCTCCTGTCCAGCGGGCCTGGCCGCTCGCCGAAACCGTAATAATGGTCCGCCGGCCCGATCGTCATGACGTGCCGCACGGCGCCGCCCGCCCGGTCGATGGAGTGCGCCCCTTCCGGGGCGTCCCGGGCGATCTCCTTTCCGGCGGGGTCCTTCCAGGTTATGCGAAAGGGATCGAGCGAGGCCTCCACGACCAGGCCCCCGGTGCGAACGGTCACCGTTTGGCCGGTTGCCTGGTGCGTGAACGGCGGTATGTCGAACGGCGAGTAATCGTCGCGGTCGCGCCCCTCCCGCGGTACGTCGCCGTCCCTCCCGGCCACGAGCCAGGTGCGGTCGGGCCATGGTGCGCCCCGGGGATGGAACGTCACGCGGAAGAGACGCTCTCCGAGCACGGAGACGCCGATAGCCGCGCCATCGGCTGCGGAAAACCGCAGGGTGTTTCCCTCTCTCCCCTCGAAGACTGCAGTGCCCGCGGCATCGAAACGGCGCGCCTTTCTGTTAGCGCCGCGGTTCCTGTCGTTGAGCGCAAGTTTTTTACGGCAGAGGTACCGCCACCTGAGGTGGAAGGCCTTTCGCAGCGCGAAATCGAGCATGCCCGTCAGCATGACGCCACCGTCATTTACGAACGTCCCGGCCGTAGAGCCTGCGGTACTCGATGCCGGTAAGTTCCTCGCAGACCTTCACCGTCTCGCCGTCCGCCGAGTCCATCGAGCCGCCGTTTTTCAGCCTCTCTATCTCGGCCATGAGTATCCGGTGCGTCCTGCCGTTGATCCTGAACCTTGTTCCGGCAAGGGCGCTGACGCAGAGAAGGGCGATGGGCGCGGCGATGAAGAGGACGCGGAGCTTCCCGACGGTGCCCGTATCCTGCTTTATCCTGATGGCTTTTTCGACCGAGCGTGAGCGCCGCACGACCTCTGAAGAGAAGGCCGCGGCGTCGCGGGGCCCGTATCCAGCCAGGAATTCGCGCGCCCGCCGTTCGATGGCGGCGCCTTCCGACCCCGCGGCGGCGCGCACTTCAACCGCGGCGACCTGCGGGGCCACGCCGCGCATCCTGGCCGCGGCCGCGGCGATCTTCCTCGATTTTTCGACCGCTTCGGCGTGCGGGATAGTGCCCTCCATGGCGCGGGCGGACTGCAGTATCTGGGCGTTAAGCCTTCCGACGAGTATATGGGGCTGGTTCGGCGTACGGTACCCGATCGCCGTGAGGAGCACGCCGAGGAGCGGAAACACGAGCGCACCCTGGATGAGCTTGCGCACCAGGGTCATGGCGCCGGAATAGGTCCCGGCACGCTTCCTGCGAGTGATCATCTCGTCGACGTCGGTTACGAACGGCAATATGTTGTAGGGGATAATCACTCCCGCGGAGAGGCCTGCGCCGATGACGATAACGTTCGCCACGAGAAGCGCCGCGCTCGTTCCCGGGCCGTGGATCGCGAGGAAGGCCATGCCCGCCCCCCAGATGCAGATGCCGGTGACGAAGGCCCTGGAGTGGCCGAACCTGTTGGAGATCGCCGTGTATACCGGGACGCACGCGACCTCGCTGACCACGAGCACCGGGAGGAGCACGGCGAAGAGCTCGGGCCGGCGGATGCAGTCAGTGACGTAAAAGAGCATCCATCCCAGTATGATGTCCATCGCGGCGTACGCGCACACGTACATCACAAGGTGGATGCGGAAGGATTTGTTTTTCAGAATGCTCGCGAAATTGCCGAATATCGACGTGGCGCCCTCGCCCTCGTGGTGGATCGCGGGGAGCTCCCACGTTCCCATGAACACGAATATCCAGGGCAGCGCGTAAAAGGTACCGAACGCGATCCCCATGACCAGGAAACCCGTGGCGACGTCCTCGAAGCTGTTGACGAGCGGTTGGGAAACCGCCCCGGCCATGGTCGACGAGAGAAGGGAGAAGAACATTCGCGTGCTCGTGAGCCTGTTCCTCGACCTGAAGTCGGTGCTCATCTCGGCGGAAAGGGCGGAGTAGGGGATCATCACCATGGTGAGGACCGTGTAGAAGAGAAGGTAGGCGGTGAAGTAATATGCGAACGCGGCCGCCTGCGATTCGAACGCTCCCGGGAACCACGCGCGCACCGGCACCCAGAGCAGGATGAAGGTCAGCGCGACGGGGACGATCCCGACGAGAAAAAAGACGCGCCGGCGCCCGAAACGGGTCTTGATGCGGTCGCTGATATATCCCATTACGGGGTCGGAGACGGCGTCCCAGACCTTCCCGAGACCGGGCACGAACCCGGCCCAGAGGGGACTCAGCCCCACCACCGCCACGAGGTAGAACATGGCGAGGCTCCCCACCAGGAAAAAGGAGCCGCCTCCATAGAGGTCGCCTATGCCGTAGGCGATCGCGTTTACAGCCCTTACCGGGCGTTCGACGGGTGCCGTTCTGTCGGTTGATGTCATGGGGTCCTCCGTGTCGCGTGTGCTGAATTGTCAGTCGGATAGTTCTACGGCCAGGGGCCCCGAGCTTTCACGGACTATGACGTGCCCGTCGACTTCAATGCGAAGCTCGCGGCGGGCCCGGTTCAGGATATTGTCCCTGAGCCAGCGGGACGCGAGAAAGGTCATTTCGTACGCAGGCTGCCCCACCGTGGTTATGGTCGGGCTGAAGATCCTCGAGAGGGGCGAGTCGTCGAATCCAGTCACCGCCATGCCCGACGGCACCGCGACGCCGGCGTCCGCGAGCCTTTTGATGAGCTCGATGGCCATGTAGTCGTTGAAGCACATGACCCCGTCGCAGCCGGCGTCAATGAAGAAGCGTGCAGTGTCTCGGTCGATGTCGTGCATGGTCGGAAGGATTTTCTGGGGGCATTCGGAGGGCCCGCGGCCGGCCTCGGTCATCGCGGTCAGGTACCCCCTGAGTCGGTCCCTGTTGTTGGGGTTTCCCGCGCTCCCCAGGTACCCGATCCTCCCTCGGCCGCCCGCGACGAGCATTTCTCCGAGGCGCACCATTCCCTTGTACCCGTTGCACGACACGTGGTTGTCCCCCGGGGACGAGCGGCTCAGGAAGACGCAGGGCACCTCCAGGGCGGCCAGTCGCCGGCGCAACGCGTCGGGCATGTCCCGGTATGCCACCAGCACCCCGTCGGGCGCGCCGGACCGGCCGTGGAGAAGGGCCGCGAAGCCCTCGGGCGTAACGATCTCCACGCGCTTCTTCTCTTCCGAGAACGCCTCGTTGATCGCGGCCAGGAGTTCCGTCACGTTGAGGAACGGGTTCACGGACAGCTCGCTCTCCTCGGGGACCACCACCGCGAGTCCCAGCACGGAGCGCGCAAGCGGGCGCTTCCGCGCCCTGAGCTCGAAACCGTGCTTCTTCGCCTCCCGCATCACGGTCCGTCGTGTTTCGGCCGATATGCCCGGCTCGTTGTTGAGCGCGCGCGACACGGTGCTGATGGACACGCCGCATATGCGCGCGAGTTCCTCGATGTTCGACGGTCTTTTCGATGACGGTATGGCGGCGGTCATATCCCCCCCCGATTCCCTTTCTTTGACAATGGCCTCGTGCAGTCCCGCGAGATACATGGCCCCCAGGGCGCGGTCGTAAAGGCCGTAGCCGGGACGCCCTCGCTCCCCCCATATCATCCTGCCGTGATCGGGACGCACCGCGCCGTCGAACCCGGTATCGACGAGCGCCTTCATCACGGCGTGCATGTCGATGTCTCCCGCGGCGGAAGGGTGCGACGTTTCCCTGAACGAGCGCGCGCCCGTGCGGGCGATGTTCCGCATGTGCACGAACGGGACGCGACCCGCGCGCGAGTACCTTTCCAGTGCCCGGACCAGGTCGAAGCCCCCGCCGGGCGCGAGCGATCCCGTGCAGAAGGTTACGCCGTTCGCGGGGCTGTCCACCGCGTCGAGAAGGCGGTCGATGTCGAGCTCGTCTTTCACGACGCGGGGCAGGCCGAACAGGGGCCAGGGGGGATCGTCCGGATGGATGCCCATGCGCACGCCGGAGGCCTCGGCCGCGGGGACCACGCTTTTAAGAAAGCGCACCAGGTTCCCGAACAGGGCCCCGCCGTCGGTCGAACGGTACGCCTCGAGGTATGCGATCCTTTCCTCGGGGTCGTAACCTGTCGCCCAGCCGGGCAGGTCTCCGGTCCCGTGCGCCGGGTCCATGCGCAGTGCCTCGTCATGGTCATACACCAGGCTCGTGGAACCGTCGGGGTTTACCGAGGCGAGGCCGGTGCGCGTCCAGTCGAACACGGGCATGAAGTTGTAACAGAGTATGGATATGCCCGCCGCTCCCATGTTCTCGATCGATTTGCGGTACGCCGCGAGGAGATCCCCGCAACCGGGCCGGCCCAGCTTGATGTCCTCGTGCACCGGGACGCTTTCGATCACCGAGAGGGCGAGGCCGCAGTCCTCGACCTTCCGCCTTAGTTCTTTCAGCTTTACCGCGGGCCATACGTCGCCCACCGGCACGTCGTAGAGCGCGGACACGATGCCCGTGACCGCGGGGATCTGCCTGATGTGCGAAAGGGGCACCGGGTCGGCGTCCCCGAACCACCTGAAGGTCATGCGCAGCCTGTCATGCGGGGCGGTCACGGTCATACCCCGGAGTAGGCCGAGAACCCCCCGTCCACGGGGATGACGGCTCCGCTTACGAACCCGGACGACGCGTCGTCCACGAGCCAGAGCAGCGTGCCGATCAGATCTGCCGGGGTGCCGAAGCGCCGCATGGGCGTGCGCCCGAGTATTTTTTCCGCCCGTGGCGTGAGCGATCCGTCGCCCTCCGTCATGAGCGACCTGTTCTGCTCGGTGAGGAAGAAACCGGGCGCGATCGCGTTCACGCGCACGCCCGCGGTGGAAAAGTGAACGGCGAGCCATTGCGTGAGGTTGCTCACCGCAGCCTTGGCCGCGCTGTAGGCCGGGATTTTCGTGAGTGGCGTGAACGCGTTCATCGAGGATATGTTCACGACGCATCCTGTCCCCGCGGCGGCCATGTCCCTGCCGAAGATCTGGGTGGGGACGAGCGTCCCGAGCACGTTCAGGTCGAACACGAACCTGAACCCCGCGGGATCGAGATCGAAGAAGGATACCGACCCGCCGTCGTTCCGAAGATCCGCGGGAGAGAAGAACTCGCCCGCGGTGGTGCCGCGCGGATGGTTCCCGCCTGCTCCGTTCACCAGGATGGAGCACGTCCCCCATTTTCCGGCGATCGCGTCGCGGGCACGCGCCAGGCTTTCCGCGGAAAGCACGTCGCAGGCGAGCGCCATGGCGGTACCGCCGGCCCGGGTGATGTCGTCCGCGACGGCGGCGGCCTTCGCGTCGTCAATATCCAGAAGCGCCACACGTGCGTTACATTCACCGAGGGCGCGGGCCATGGCCCCGCAGAGAACGCCCCCGGCGCCCGTGACGACCGCCACCCTGCCGCCGAGATCGATGTTGAAAGGGATCGTCATTGGAACCATCCACGCTCGTGGCACATGCCGAACATTTTTCGAATAAATTATAGTTTTTTCCTTGCAAATAATGCAAATACTTGCAAGCATTTTTTATGCGCCGGAACAAAAAACGGGAGGACCGGTGAAGCCCTTCATACACGACGACTTCCTGCTCGAAGGCGTGCGCGCCTCGCGCCTCTACCACGAGTATGCCGCGACCGAGCCGGTGATCGACTACCACTGCCACATGGATCCCGCCGAGATCGGGAGCAACGTCCGGTACCGGGACATCACGGAGCTCTGGCTCGCGGGCGACCATTACAAGTGGCGCCTCATGAGGGCCGCCGGCGTCGACGAGGAACTCATTACGGGGGGCGCGCCGCCACGCGAGAAATTCAGGGCGTGGGCCGCGGTACTGCCCCGGGCGGTGGGCAACCCGCTGCATCACTGGGCGGCCCTCGAGCTCGCGCGATTTTTCGGAATAACGAGGCCGCTCGACGCGGAAAGCGCCGATTCAATCTACGATGAGTGTAACGAGCGGCTTGCCTCGGGCGGTTTCGGCATGAGGGACCTATTAAGGAAAAAGAACGTTGATATCGTCTGCACCACGGACGATCCTGCTGATTCGCTCGAACACCACCTCGCGATAGGCCGCGAGCACTGTTCCTTCAGGATGCTCCCCGCGTGGAGGCCTGACAGGGCCCTGGCGGTGGACAATCCCGTGGAATTCAACGCGTGGCTCGACAGGCTGGAGCGCGCCGTCTCGCGGGAAATCCGCACGTTCGACGATTTCATGGATGGCCTTGAAATGTCGAGCGTGCGTTTCGGCTGTGCGGGTTGCAAAATCGCGGACCACGGCCTGGCTGCCATGCCTGAATTCGACGGCCCTGCCGGCCGATCCCTCGGAAATATTTTTTCGAAGGCAAGGACCGGCACGGCCCCGTCCGCCGACCAGGCGCGTCTGTGGCGCCGGGAGCTCCTGCTCCTTCTCGCGGGGATGAACCACCGCCGGGGATGGGCCCAGCAGATCCACGCGGGAATCGAGCGGAACGTGAACGGCGCCATGTACGCCCGGCTCGGGCCGGACAGCGGCTTTGACGCCATCGGAGGCTCTCTCGGCGCGCGGGGGCTATCCGCGTTTTTCGACGCGCTCGCGAAAACCGGGACGCTCGCGCGCACCGTGGTATATCCCGCAAACCCCTCGGATTACTGGAGCGTCGCCACGATCGCGGGCTGCTTCCAGGAAGGGCCCGTCCCGGGGAAGATCCAGCTCGGGAGCGCCTGGTGGTTCCTCGACTGCCTCGAGGGCATCGAGCGGCAGATCGAGACCGTCGCGGCCTCGGGCCTGCTCGGGACGTTCATCGGCATGACCACCGATTCGAGGAGCCCCCTCTCGTTCTGCCGCCACGAGTATTTCAGGAGGATTCTCTGCAACATGCTAGGACGCGGCATGGACCGCGGCCGCATCCCCGGCGACATGAAGCTCGCGGGCGCGCTCGTGCGACGCGTCTGCGCCGCGAACGCGAGGGAGTATTTCGGGTTCAATGAAGGAGGCACCGATGGGAGCGCTTGACATCAGGAACGCGTCCGAATGCCGCTACGACGAAGTCTCCCTGGGCGAGGTCATGCTCAGGCTCGACCCCGGCGAGGGACGCATCAGGACCGCGCGAATCTTCCGCGTGTGGGAGGGCGGCGGCGAGTACAACGTGGCCCGCGGCCTCAGGAAATGCTTCGGCCTCAGGACCGCGGTCGTCACCGGGATGGTGCGAAACGAGATCGGCCGCCTCCTGGAAGACCTGATCATGCAGGGGGGGGGTGGACCTCTCACACACGAAATGGTTCGACTACGACGGCGTCGGCCGCGGCGCGCGCGTGGGGCTCAATTTCACGGAACGGGGTTTCGGCGCGCGGGGCGCGCTCGGCGTGTCCGATCGGGCCGGTTCCGCAGCGTCGCTCATCGCGCCCGGGGACATCGACTGGCAAAGCATCTTCGCCGCCGACGGCGTGCGCTGGTTTCACACGGGGGGGATATACGCCGCGCTTTCCGATACCACTCCCGGCGTCATCGCCGAGGCGGTACGGGCCGCGCGCGCGAACGGCACCGTGGTGAGCTACGACCTGAACTACCGCGCGTCGCTCTGGAAATCCCGCGGGGGCAGTGAACGAGCGGTAAGCGTGAACCGCGCCATCGCGCCGGAAGTCGACATCATCTTCGGCAACGAGGAGGACTTCACCGCCGCGCTCGGGCTCGACGTCGGCGGCCTCGACGGGGAGTTCCTGTCTCCGGGAGGCGCCGATTACCGCGGCATGATACGCACGCTCGTGGAGCGCTACCCGAACGTGAAGGTCGCGGCGGTCACCCTGCGTTCGGTGCGCTCGGCCTCGCGCAACGACTGGTGCGCGCTCCTCTGGTGCGACGGCGAATTCCACGAGGCCCGCCCCATGCGTGAACTTGAGGTGCTCGACAGGGTGGGCGGGGGCGACGGATTCGCCTCGGGGATGATATACGGGTTCCTCGCAGGCAGGCCCCCCGCGGAATGCGTCAACCTGGGCGTCGCGCACGGCGCCCTGGCAATGACCACGCCCGGCGACTGTTCCATGGCCTCGCTCGAGGAGGTGGAGAAACTCGCCGCGGGCGGCGGCGCCCGCGTGGATCGCTGATACTTCTTGACACGCATTCGATCATGTGCCATCCTCGTGACGTTGTGATACATCAAGTGACATGCATACTCTGCAAGGCCGCGGACGTAACGCGATGAACCCCGCAGTCGGGCAATCATGGAAAACGATGGTCGCCGGCGCGGCCAGCGGTGTTGTCCTCGCCATATTGTGCTTCGCCACTGCTATCTCCGCGGTGACCATATCAAGGGAGGGACCGCTGGCCGGGCTCGCGGTACTGGTCATGTCACCCCTCTACGTGCTTATGTACATTGTCGTTTTTTTCAAGACGCTCCTCCCCGCGGGGATTATAACCGGCATCGCCGCCGGCGCCGCGGCGGCCTCCAGGCTTGTGAAGGCCGGAAGGGTATTGTGCGCGATTATCGGCACGGCGTCCGGCGGTTTTTTCGGGTACCGCTTCACCGACCTTTTCCTGGAAAATGCCGACACGACCGCGGACCGCATCGTGGGCGGCGCAGCGGCGGCCGCGTTCCTCGCGCTGGCGGGAGCGGCGCTTTCAGGGATAATTCGAAAGAAGATGGCCCCGAAAACCGCCATTCTCTCAAAAAAATAGTTTGAAATAATGCCTTAACACCTCCTACAGTAGCGATATCATTAATTCCCGGGAGAACCCCCATGCGGCGAAATATATCCATAAAAACATGTACCATCCTCGCGCTCGCGGCGATAGTTATCGCCGCTCCGGGAGAGACGTCCGGTGCCGGCTTTAACGATGGCGACAGGGCATTTCTCGATGAGTTCGTGAAAGAAAAGGATCCGGCGCTGCGAAAGAGGATATTCGAGAAAAACAGGGCACGGGTGAACGACGAATGGCTGAGTACGGTCCTGAACGGGGGGCTGGCGATCGCCGGCCAGGGCAGGGTGGACGAGGGCCTGCTCGTTATGGAACGCGCGGGTGAGATCGCTTCACTTGCGGGTGATAAAAACGCAGAGGCACTGTCGGGATTCAACCGCGGCTATGTGCTTTTTTACTACAGGGGAGACAGGGTCGGTGCGAACAGGGCTTTCGAAGACGCGCTGTCGCTGTACCGCAGCGCGGGAAACGCGCGCGGCGAAGCCAGCTGCATCGGGTTCCTGGGAGAGATGGCCTTCTACGGCACCGATTACGCCAGGGCAAGGGATCTCACCGAAAAATCGATAGCACTCTATCGGAAATCGGGAGACGTCATGGGTGAGGCAACCGGGCATGTCAGGCTCGGTGACATCGCCTTCTATTCCAGGGACCGGGCGACAGCGGTGAAACATTACGATCAGGCGGTCGTCCTGTACCGCCGTATCGGTTCGATTCTCGGCGAAGCCAACTATATGTACAAAATGGGTGAAATTTTCGAAGCAGACCGCAACTATGCAAAGGCAGCGGATTACGTAAAGCAGGCTCTCTCCCTCTACCGCAGGGAGGGATCCGCCCACGGCGAGGCCAATTGCGTCAAAAAGCTCGGGGACTATTCCTATAACACCTTTGACTACAAGGGGGCAATACATTACTATGAAAAAGCCCTGTCCCTGTACCGCGCGCAGGGGTTGCAGATGGGGGTGACCGCGTGCATCCACAATATGGCCGACATCAGTTTCTACACCTCGAATTTGCGAAAGGCCAGGGAGTTGTACGAGGAGGCCATTGAACAGTATCGGAAATCCGGCAACGCCGCTTCCGAGGCGGCATGCCTCAAGATGCTTGGAGACGTCGAATTCTATTCCAATGACTACACGAGCGCGAAAAAGCTTTACGAGGAGTCCGAAGGGATGTACCGGCGCGCGGGAAACATCGTCGGTGTGGCCAACTGCAAGTGGGGCCTCGGGAACATCGCCATGATGACGGAGGAATACGACAGGGCAGTGGAACTTTATCTGGAGTCGTCCGACCTTTACCGGAAGACCGATACGCCCGGAGGCGAGGCCAACAGCCTGAAACGTCTCGGCGAAATCGCCCTGCGCCGGAAAAGCGATATTACAAAAGCCTCGGAATTTTTCAGAAAAACGATTCCCCTGTACCGGAAGGCCGGGGACATCATGGGAGAGGCAAATGCCCTGAATGACCTGGGGCAGTGCGCCTTTCTTTCATCCGAGTATCGGAAGGCCGCGGACCTGCTGGAAAAGGCCTCGGGAATATACCGCAGGATCGATATAAAATCGTCCATGTTCACCTGCGACACATTGCTCGCAAGGACATTCCTCGCGCTCGGGGAAATTCCAAAGGCGAAGAAGGCGCTCGTGGAGGCGCTTACAGCGGCCCTGTCGGCCAGGTCCACCGCGGGTAGCGAATCTGTGCGTATTCATTTCCAGGAAAGGGCGGCAGAGACGATCAAGGTGGCGGTCATCGAGATGGCCGCCCATGACGCCGGGTATGCGCTGGAGCAGTTCGAACAGTTCCGCGGTCGAAGTTTTCTCGACGCGCTCAGCGGCCACCAGGCCCTTGCCGCTGCGGGCATAGAAGAAAAGGACATGGCGCGCTGGAGGGAGCTCTTCGATCGCCAGGTACAGGCTGGCGTTACCCTGAAAGCCGTTTACGAATCGAAGTCTACGGATGACCAGAAGGCGGCCGCCTACGACGAGGCGTCGAAATCGGAACGCGCCCTGGAGAAATACGAGGCGGAGCTCGCCCGTCGCTACGAAAAGTACCGCGTCCTGAAAAACGCCGGCGGGGATATATCAGCGTCGCGCTCGGCGCTGCTCCCCGGCGAAACGGCGCTGGTGTATATCGTTTCCGGCGACAGGTGCGGTGTGTGGACCGTCACCGCGAACGCCATCAGGTATATCCCCCTCGACATAAAACCCGCCGACCTCACCGCTAAGGTCGATGCCTATCGCAGGTATCTCATCGATAACGGGTCCACCCGCGGGCTGGCCGTCGCCGGGAAAAAAATCGGGGAGCTTTCCGGGGGGCTCTCGTCGATCGTGGAAAAGCCGCTTGCGGGAATCGCCCCGGGATCGAGGATCGTGATAGTGCCGGACGGCGCGACGGGACTTCTCCCGTGGGAAAGCCTTGCCGCGGGCGGGAGGCCGCTGTCCTCGTCGTACGACATATGCTTCGCGCCGTCGCTCGGGGTGCTGGCCATGCTTCGCGGGCGCGATTACTCGAAGCTCAGGCGCATACCCTTCGTCGCGTTCGGCGGCGCCCGCTACGAGAAGGCGTCCGCCGGCGAGAATAAGGAAATCGCGTCTATCGATCCCTCCGCGCGGGGAAAGGCGCTCGAGAACATCATGACGAGGGGGTTCCGCGAATCCGGATTCGCCGATCTTCCCGGCGCGGAAGAGGAGGTCAAGCGTGCCGTCGAACTGTACTACGGGAACGCGAAGGACCGCGAAGCGGCGCTCTTTATGAAGGAGTGGGCCTCGGAGCCGGCGCTCAAATCGCTCGACCGCGGTATCGCGGGAGGCAAGACCGTTGGGGGAAGGGGGATCCGCCTCTCCGACGCCCGGGTGCTTCACTTCGCCGTACACGGCAAGGCCGAGGCAGAGTTCCCGGAGACGAGCCGCATCGTGCTCTCGCAACCGGGCGCGCTGTCGGCGGCAGACAGGAGGGCCATGGCCTCGTACTTTCCCGCCTTTCCGAACGAGGACGGCAGCGTGCTCGCGGCCGAGATCGTGGGCCTCACCGTTCGGGCGGACCTGGTGGTGCTCTCCGCGTGCGAGACAGGGGCGGGAAGGGTGACCGCCACAGAGGGGATCGTGGGCCTGACCCGCTCGTGGATGGTGGCGGGAGCGAACGGCGTGGTGGTCAGCCTCTGGGAGGTGTCGGACATAGGCACGCGGGTGTTCATGACGCATTATCACCGCCTGCTCGCGGCGGGAAAGTCTCCGCGCGGGGCGATCGGGCAGGTGCGCGAAATGCTCCGCACCGGCTCGTGGCGCACGGGCGAGTTCGCGCCCGACAGGACGTTCGACGAAGACGGCGAGCGCGTGCCGTTCGGGAAGCTGGATCTTTCGTCTCCCTATTACTGGGCCGCGTTCCAGTACTGGGGGAGATAGGCCCTCTTCGCCCTGCGTCGAGCGACGTCGAGGCATCGGGTACCGGCCCTCTCGCCTCGATACGTCCCCTTCGGGGACACTCGGCGAGCGGAGGGAGCGGGCACCGGGGGCAGTAAAATCAATCGAGCTCAGTACACCAGCTTGTGTTGGATCTCGCTGCTGTTGACCGAGTAGAGGTCGAACGCGTCGAAATACGCGCGGACCACGTAATACTGGTCGTCGAGGTTCGTGTAGTACGCGTTAAAGAAGGTCGTGTACACGGTGGAGTAGGGGCCGCCGCTGACCCCGGATGACATGAGCTCGTACTTGTAGGCGCCGCTGATGTAGCTCCATGTCAGGTAGGGCGCAGGCAGATATTCGTGCGTGAGCCCGAAGGAAATATCGGACAGGTCCGCCTGGATCGGGTAGTGGTTGAAGTACACGTCAACTGGTCCCACGACCCCTATGGAGGTGATCAGGCCGTCCTCGTTGGTGAGCGCGAGCAGGAATACGAGCTGCACGCCCGGGTTCACCTTGACCGTGACGATCTGGGCCGGCGTGTACACGCCTGTCGACTTCAGTGTCTTGCTTGTGATTTCGCTCTGGTATACGGCAACGTGGAGCTGGGCGTTCTCGTCGGATGTCAGGCTTTCGAGAATGAGCTTGGCGTCGTTCTGACCGCTGTCGTCGAAACACGAAAAAAACAGTATCAACACACTTATAGCGATCAGCGCTTTAGTTGTCTTCATTAGATGCACCCCGCTTCCTTGTTTCTAATGTACGAAACCGCGAAAAGCCATGCAATCATTTTTTTATAAAAAAAGCCGAAACTGCGCATGAACTCACCGTGGTGCCATAATTGCTTTACCCTTTAAAACATGCTTGATTATTCCCGGGGAGGTGGAAAGAATTCCACTAAAATACATCCTGACATATAATAGGATCAAAAGAGTGACAACCATGAAAAAATTCGCAACGATCGCTGCGGCGGCCTGTCTCGTATGCTCGCTTGCCGTCCCGACGTTTTCCGCCGAGGTCAGAAAGGAAATCAAGCTTTCCGCCCCGAACAGGACCGGGGGCATGCCCCTGATGGCCGCACTTTCCAGGCGCCAATCGTCACGCTCGTTCTCCCCGAAAAAGCTGCCCGACCAGGTGCTGTCCAACCTGCTCTGGGCCGCGGCGGGGGTCAACCGGGCGGATTCCGGCAAGCGAACGGCCCCCACCGCCATGAACAACCAGGAAATCGAAATCTATGCCGCCCTCCAGGAGGGATTGTACCTCTATAACGCGAAAAAGCATACTCTTGAGCTCGTTGTCGCGAAGGACCTCCGCTTACTTACCGGCAGCCAGGGCTTCGTGAAGAACGCGCCGCTGAACCTGGTTTACGTCGCGGACATGTCGAAGGCCGCGGGAATGGGCCGTGAGGACAAGGTCCTCTACGCCGCCGCGGACACGGGATTCATCGGCCAGAACGTGTACCTCTTCTGCGCCTCCGAGGGGCTCGCTACGGTCATTCGCGGATACGTGGACAAAAAGGACCTGGCAAAGGCCATGGGGTTGAAATCGAACCGCATGATCATCCTTTCACAAACGGTGGGATATCCCGGCAAGTGATACGGTCACTTTTGCACGTGATCGTATCGCCCCTCAGGGATAGAGTAAAGGACATTTCGCCAATGAAGGATTACGACCCGATGACAGGTCCCCGGGAAAAACGGGGTTCGCGCAGTCTCGCGGCCGGAGCGGCGCTTTCGATCATCGCATCGCTGTTCTTCGGTCTTTTCACCGGATGCGAAGCCGCGAAGGTGTACGTGGACTTCACCCACACGCTGCCCTTGAACATAATGGTAATGGTGCTGCTGCTCGGCTTGATCGGGTTCCTGTCGGGAATCATGATGTTCACCCGGTTGAGACGGTCGATACGGTCGAGCGTCCTCATGCAGTGCATTTTCATTTTTTTTCCGGGTATCGCCATCGCGCTCGAGGGTTTCGGCCTTGCGGTGATGCCAGCGCATGCCTGCGTCCTGCCCGTATCATTCGCCATTCAGCTTGTGCTGTCGGTGCCGGCCGTTGTGTGTGCCATCAGGTCACTTGAAGCGGATGCGGGTTAGCGGATAATCGATATCCCGCTGCACGGCCGGGATATCACTTGTTCATCATGCGGTCGAGAATCCTGCTGACCCTTCTCCCCGTCGCGATGGACAGCATGGCGTTGAATACGGGTGGATACGCCATCCCCGTGAGCAGCTTCGCGCGCATGAGGCGGAACCCGAAGGCCTTTTTGCAGCGCCTGTCGTATTCCTTCAGCGCCCGGTCGCGCGGTGATACTCCCGCGTCGAAGGCGTCCGCCAGCGTTTCAGCGGCGAGGTATCCGCTTTCCATGGCATACGATATGCCTTCCGCGGTCGCCGGGTTGCAGAGCCTGCCCGCCTCGCCGCAGAAGAGGACCCCGGGGGCCGAAAGCCTGCCGACCCTTGATGACACGTTGATCGGGTAATTGTACACGCTTCCGGCGCGCTTCGCCTTTGCCAGCCTGTCGGCATAATACTTCTCGAGGAACGAATCGAACGCCTTTTCGACGGTGCTTCCACCGAGCCTGTCCCCGCGGCAGCATATCCCGATATTCACGCGGCCGTCGCTTTCCGGGAAGACCCAGCCATAGTGCGGCGAAAGCCCGCGGTCGAACACCATCTCCATGTATCCGGCGGGGATATCGAACCCCTCCCACCAGCCGATCCGCGACACCATGGGGCGCAGCGGCCTCCGGTCGGGACTGTATTTTTCCATGAAACCGCGGTTGTGTCCGCCGGTCGCCACGATGACCGCGTCCGCGGAAATCGCGGCGGTGCCGTCGGTCGCGCCGGTCACGGCGCCCGCGGCATCGGTCAAGAGGTCGCGGACCGCGAAGCGCGGGACGAAGCGCGCCCCGCGGCGCTCCGATTCCGTGCGGAGACTGTCGTCGAAAACGGTCCTGTTGATCACGCGGGCCTTGACCGTGCTCGTGAAATCGTAGCGGCGGCCGTTCGGGCCGGTGAGGACCACGGTGTGCATGTCGGCCGCGGGTCGGATGGCCTCCACGACGCCGGAAAGCCCGGAGCGTTTCAGGAAGGCGAACGCCTCGGGCGAGAGGCCTCCGGCGCAGGGCTTCTGGCGCGGGAACCGGCACGCATCGAGCATGAGCACGTCTTCATACCCGCGCTCCGCGAGCCTGATCGCGGCGGTGCTGCCCGCGGGTCCGGCGCCGATGACGAGCACCTTCGTCGTGGAGGGAATTTTCATGGCTACATTCTCCCTGCTGTCATGCTGGTATTATCTCATCCCCACAGGAAGCGTCCCGGATTCTCGCTGCAGAACGCGTCCTTGCGATCCCTGATGAAGCCGGTGTCCATGAAGTTCCTGATGTAGGAGCGGTATGAATCGGTCCAGAGCAGGTTTATCATGAAATCGGAACCGAAGAGTATTTTTCGCGACACATCCGGCTTTCCCCCGGCAAGCTTCTTCAGGATCTTTTCCAGGTCCCTGTAATCTCCGTCGTTAAAACAGAGGCACGCGATATCCGTATACACGCCCTGGTAATCGGCCGCGAGTCGAGCTATCTCCTTCATCCAGTCGTGGATGAACACCGTTTTCAGCTTCCCGCCGAAGTGCGCGAGGTTCAGCACGAGCTTCGGGAATTCCCTAAGAACTCCGCGCCACCTGGCAGGATCCGCCAGCCCGTCAGGGTCCTTGTGGCGGATGGTGCGGAACCCCCGGCCGCCGCAGTGCGTGGTGACGGGGATGCGGCGGGACTCGCAGTAACCGTAGAGATACGACACCTTTTCCCTTTCGGCGGGCTCCTCCGGCCAGGGATCGAACCCCAGGGGCGGGTACACCTTCACCCCCGCGAACGCGTGACCCGAAAGGTGCTCGATGTCGCCGTCGAAGGTCCCCATCTTCTCCCGGAGCATCGCGCGCCTGTCAGCGCCGTCGGCCGGGCCAAACCCGCCGAAGTGCTTGTCGAGCAGTTCCTTCAGCCCGACGTGTTCTCCGGCGCTGTCCGTTGAGTAATTCATGGTGTTGATGCCGAGAAAGGGATATACCTCGAAGCGTTTCGATGAGCTCTGTTTCAGGTATCCCCCGATACCGTTGAAGAGATCGATGCACTGGTCCGCGATCGGCTTGTGCGGGGACACGCCGTAGTATATTCCCGGGAACGACTCGGTGTCCTTCTGG